>CAMTXB010000052.1:0-42863 GCA_947085575.1 uncultured Caulobacteraceae bacterium | reverse complement strand
TCCATGGCTCTGACGTGCCGGTGCCGGAAATGCTCTGGCTGGAGGAGGGGGAGGCGGCTCTGGGCAGCCCCTTCTTCGTGGCCGAGGAAATCGCCGGCTTCCAGGCCGGGACAGGGCCCCTGTGGACGGCGCCCTATCTGGACAGCCTGCCGGCGCTGGGCCGGCGCAAGTGGAGCATTCTTGGCCAGATCGCCCGGGCCGACCCGGTGGCCCTGGGACTTTCCAAGGTTCTCCCGGCGACCGACGCCGAGACGGTCTGGCGTCGGGAGCTCGACCATTGGGAAGGCGTGCTGGACGCCAATGAGACCGAGCCCCTGCCGGTGATTCGCGGCACCATCCGCTGGCTGCGGGCCAACCCGCCGCCCCCGGCTCAGAAGGTGGCTGTGGTGCACGGGGACTACCGGACCGGCAATTTCCTCTATGACACCGAAGGCGGGATCCACGGCATCCTCGACTGGGAGATGTGCCACCTGGGCGATCCCCTGGAGGACCTGGGCTGGAGTTTCAATCCCGTCTGGTCCTTTGGCCGGGAGCATCCCGGCGGCCTGCTGCCCCGGGACGAGGCGGTCGCCGCCTGGGAGGCCGCCAGCGGCCTGACGGCCGAGCCGAGCGCCCTGAGGTGGTGGGAGCTGTTTGCCTGCGTCAAGGGTCAGGCGATCTGGGTGTCCAGCGCCAGGACCTGGCTGGACGGCGCCAACCGCGACCCGATCCTGGTCTATCCGGCCTGGGCCCTGATCAACGCCCAGGACCTTGGCGCTCTGAAAGTGATGGGACACCTATGACCCCCGCCGTTCCCCAGGTGCTGGCCGATCTGGCGGCCCGGGTGGCGCGCAACGCCGCCCCTCAGATCCCGGCCGCCGAGCGGGCCGGGGAACTGGGGCTCTCGGCCCTTCTGCTGGGTCTTGCCGCCGAGATGTGGGATGGGGCGGCTGAGCGCCTTGTCCTTGAGAACCGCGGCTTTCGCGGCCTTCTGGCCAAGGGCGCGGCGGTCGCCTCGACGCCGGCGCTCAGGCAGGAACTGGAAAGGCTCTCCGCCGGGGTCGAGGAGAGCCTGAGGCTCAGCGCCCTGCAGAGCGCCAATTCAAGCCTGCGCGCCGGCCTGATCGCCCTGCAGCTGGACATCGAGGGGCGGGAGGATCCTCCGGCCAAGGCGCTCGAGGCCGAGGTCTGGCGGGGGCTTACCGAGGCCGCCGTCCGCAGGCGACTTTCAGGGTCCCCGGTCTAAGCCGGTCGACAAGCGCGCCACTCTCGTCTTTTCTGGCGCCGCCCGACCGGACAGGTCGGGATTTTTGCAATCATTGATGAGGGATGGAGACGAATGCCGCCTCGCATTTTGCCGGAGCCGACTCCGGAGACCCAGCATTTCTGGGACGGGACCCGCAACGGGGAGCTACTGCTCCAGCGCTGCAAGGAGACCGGTGAAGCCTATTTCCCGCCGCGCCCGTTCGCGCCAAAGAGCGGATCGCGCAATGTGGAGGTCTTCAAGGCCAGCGGCCGCGCCACGCTCTACTCCTATGTCATCAACCATCGTCCCCGCCCGGACATGGGAACCGAGCCCCACGCCATCGCCGTGGTGCAGCTGGAGGAAGGCCCCCGGATGATGACCAACATCGTCGGCTGCCCGCAGACTCCCGAGGCGCTGGTGCTCGACATGCCCCTTGAGGTCGTCTTCGAGAAGATGAGCGACACCATCACGCTCCCGTTCTTCCAGCCGGCCAAGGGGTAAGGCGACCATGAAGCAGAAATCCATCGCCGTCGTCGGCGCGGCTGAAACCACCCAGATGGGCAAGATTCCGGACGTGTCGGTGCTCGGCCTGCATGCCGACGCCGCCCTCAACGCCCTGGCCGACGCCGGCCTGAAGCCCACAGATATCGACGGCGTCGCCTGCGCCGGCATCTCGCCGGTGGAGCTCGCCCAGTATCTGGGGATCACCCCCACCTATGCCGACGGCACCAGTGTCGGCGGCTGCTCGTTCATGCTGCATGTCCGCCATGCCGCCGCCGCCATCAATGCGGGACACTGCGCCACCGTCCTCATCACCCACGGGGAATCGGGCCGCTCGCGGGTCGGCGCCGGGGGCTTTGGCCGGGCGTCCTCCAGCCTGATGGGGCAGTTCGAAATGCCCTTTGGCGTCACCGCCCCGCCGACCATGTTCACCATTCCGGTGCTTCGCTACATGAAGACCTATGGGGTGACCGTGGAGGACCTGGCCAATGTGGCGGTGATCCAGCGGGAATGGGCGGCCCAGAACCCCCGCGCCTCCTACCGCGATCCGATCACCATCGATGATGTCCTCAACTCGGACATGATCGCCTGGCCGTTCCGCAAGCTGATGTGCTGCCTGGTCACCGACGGCGGCGGGGCGCTCATCCTCACCAGCGCCGAGCGGGCCAGGGACTTCCCGCAGAAGCCGGTCTATGTGCTGGGCACGGGCGAGAGCGTCGAGACCCCCATGGTCAGCCAGATGGAGGACTTCACCACCTCCAAGGCCTTCCGGGTCTCGGGCAAGAAGGCCTTTGACGAGGCCGGCATCAGCCATGCCGATGTGGATCACCTGATGATCTATGACGCCTTCGCCCACCTGCCGCTCTATGGCCTGGAGGACCTCGGCTTCTGCAAGCCGGGCGAGGCCAAGGACTTCATCAATGGCCGCAACACCGCCATCGGCGGCAGGCTGCCCCTGAACACCAATGGGGGCGGGCTCTCCTACATGCATTCGGGGATGTACGGCATGTACGCCCTGCAGGAGAGCGTCCGTCAGCTGCGCGGCATTGCGCCGGCCCAGGTGAACGGCGCCAGGATCAGCGTCAGTCACGGGGTCGGCGGCATGTTCGCCGCCTCGGGCACGGTCATTTTCACCAACGAGGCCTGATCGGCCGCAGGACTGCCGCCGGGGGCCAATTGCGCCTCCGGCGGCGCTTCAGCTCAGGCGGCGGGCGCTTCGGCGTCCCCGTCATCGATGCGCAGGCGCTCGGTCAGCATCCAGAGCCCCTCGACCATGGCGTTGAGCCCGTCGCGGTCGGGCTCGGCGGTGTTGCAGATCAGCCGCATGCCATTCACGTGAATCTTGATCGCCGCCCAGTCCGCCGCCCCGCGGGTGCGGAGCTTGTCGGCCAGTTCACACAGGCTGTAGGCGGCCCGGCACAGGTGCTTGTCGTCGAACAGGCCCGCTAGGTCGAGAACCGTCGTGGACAGATCATAGACCGAATCCATGGGGGCGGCCCTGTCCTGGCAGAGCCACTCCAGGGTCTCCAGGGCCTCGCCTATGGCCTCATAGGACTTGCCCTGCTGGGCGGCCAGTTCCCGGGCGGCGCGGGTGCCGGCCATCCCCGCCGTCATCCCGCCGGGCTCGGCCACATGACTGGCCAGCCGGTTGCGAACCTTGAAGATTTCGGCGTCGCTCATAGGGCGGCCCTTTGCGGCTTCAGCAGCATATCGATCTCGTCCTGGTCCAGGTTGGGATCCTTGGCGATGCCCACATGGGTCGACAGGTCATCCTGGCGCCGGCCCTTCAAGCCGAGGGGCGGGCCGACATTGCGGAACCGCCGGTCAGGGCCGACATAGCTGTCGCTGCGGACCATCACGCGCTCATCCTTGGCCACCCAGTAGATCCGCTGCAGCAGGACCTCGGGCGCGAAGGGTTTGGAGACGATGAAGTTGGCCCCGCAGTCGCGGCTGCTCTCGATCGTCGAGCGGGCGGCGTGTCCGGTCAGCATGATCACGGGCGCAAACCGCGCCTCCTCGGGTCCATCGCGGCGCAGCCAGCGCACGAAGCTGTAGCCGTCCATGTCCGGCATGGCCGTGTCGCAGACGATCAGATCGATCTCCCGACTCCGCAGGATCACCTGGGCGTCGGCCGCCGAACCGCACTTGACCTGCCGGTGAACCCCGAAGCCGCGGAAGATCGAGGCCAGGACCTCGAGAGCCTGCTCATTGTCGTCGATGAGCAGGACGTTCGACCTTGCCAGGTTGAGCCGGACATCGGGGTGAAGGCTCACCTCCGCCGACCTTAGAAGAGATCGAAGTCGCCGGACGCCCCGTCGGGCGGTGGCGGGATCTGGCTGACATTGTAAAGGACGGCGCGCAGCCGAGCAGCCAGGTCGCCTAGGGTCACCTGGCCCAGGACGGCGTCAGCGTCCACCGACCGGGCGCTGGTCAACTGGCCCGACAGACCGCGCATGAACAGCGCCAGGGAGGCCAGATGCTGGTTCAGCACATCCAGGGTCTGGGCCTCGCTGAGGACCAGATCCCGGGATTCGCCTTCCACGGCGACCGCCAGTCGAGCGACCAGTTCTTCCAGCCGGACGCACAGCTCGCCTGCGTGGTCGATCTCCGCCGCCAGGGCCGTGAGCATCGGCGGTGCGAGGACGGCGACCTGGACGGGGCGCATCAGAACAGCTCCACAGCGCCGTCATCGACCACCACCGGGGCGGGTCTGGGAACCTCCTTCAGGACCGTCAGCTCCTGGGTGTCGGTCACCGTCTTCTGCTGCGCGCGACCGGTCGTCGGCCAGAACTGAATCCGTCGAGCGCCAAAGCCGCCCAGGCTGGTGCCCATGACCGGAATGGTCTCATCGCGCATGAAGCGTTCGGCAAAGGCGACATTGGAGGCGCCCACATCGGACAGGCCGCTGAACATCCGCGCCCCGCCAAACAGCTTGGCCTGCAGGCGCTCGCGGCGAGCGCCCAGGCGAAGCAGTTCGTTGATCAGGAGCTCCATGGCGTAGGCGCCATAGCGACGGCCCTCATTGGCCCCCTCGGCTCTCCCTTCAGGCAGCAGGAAGTGGTTCATGCCCCCGACGCCGCGCATGGGATCCCACAGGCACACGGCCACGCAGCTGCCGAGGATTGTGGTCAGGGTCACACCCGGATCGCCGGTGACATAATGTTCGCCCTGAACCACATGAATCCTGCGGCCCGCACGCTGGGAGATGTTTTCAACGGTCATTCCAGGGGTCCGAAAACGGCTTCGATCTTTTCCTTCAGCGTCTGGGTCGTGAAGGGTTTGACCAGGTAGTTGTTGACCCCAAACTGCACGGCGCGCTGCACCAGCTCTCGATCAGCGCGGCCCGTCAGCATGATCACGGCGGTCTTGGAGATGGGGCCATGGGCCCGGATTGCCCGCAACAGCCCGAGGCCGTCGAGCTTGGGCATGTTGAAGTCCGTGATCACCAGATTGGCCGGCTGGGCCAGAAGGGCGCGCAGGGCGTCCTCCCCATCGGCGGCTTCCCGGGTCTGATTGATCCCAAGGGCGTTCAGGCTGGTGCGGATCAGCGAGCGCATGGACTGCTGATCGTCGGCGATCAAGGTCTTGATGGCTGCGGCTGCGGGCATCAGGCGCTCCTTCGCAGCTCGGTCGCCGCGCATAGTCCAAGGATTGCCGCGCTCATGCGAGCAAGCGGCGACTGCTTCTCCACCGCCCCGATTTCCTGGGCGGCCCGGGGCATCCCATAGACCACGCAGCTCGACTCATCCTGTCCCAGGGTATGGGCGCCGGACTGGCGAAGGGTCAGCAGACCCTGGGCGCCATCGCGGCCCATGCCGGTGAGAATGACCCCCAGCGCCGGGCGCTTGAGGCGGGCGACGGATTCGAACAGCACGTCCACGGAGGGTCGGTGGCCATTCACCGGCTCGTCGACGCGAAGCCGGCAGGTGGGATGGGTGGCGCCGGTGACCTCCAGGTGGGCGCCGCCGCCGGGGGCCAGATAGACATGGCCGGGCTGCAGGCGGGCGCCGTCCCAGGCCTCGGCCACCTTGGCGCCTGAAACCCGGTCCAGGCGCTCGGCGAAGCTGCGGGTGAAGGTGGCCGGCATGTGCTGGGTGATCACCGTCGGCGGGCAGGTGGCCGGGAAGGCCGAGAGGATCGTCATCAGGGCCTCGACCCCGCCCGTGGACGAGCCAATCGCCACGATGATGTCCTCGGCCCGATAGGTGCGGTTCTCCTCGGCGCGAAGCACGGGGCCTGCGAAGGGGCGGACCCGGGCGCGGGCGGCGGCCTTCACCTTTTCGGCCAGATCGGCAAAGGCCTCGGCGGCGGTGGCGCCGGCGCCGGGCTTGCCGACGCAATCCACGGCCCCGAGCTCCATGGCCGACAAGGTGGCGTCGGCGCCGGCCTGGGTGAGGGTCGAGACCATCACCACGGGCATGGGCCGCAGGCGCATGATCTTTTCCAGGAAGTCGAGACCGTTCATATGCGGCATCTCAACGTCCAGGGTGATGACGTCGGGGTTCAGACGCTTGATCGCCTCCCGGGCCTCCAGGGGGTCGTTGGCGAATCCCAGGACTTCGATTTCGGGATCCTGCCGCAGGGTGGCGGCGATCAGGCTCCGCATGGTCGCCGAGTCGTCGACGATGAGGACGCGCACGGTCATGGTCTGGACCTCAGGCGATAGGTGGTCAGGCCGGCGGTCTCCAGGCTTGCTGCGGCAGGGCCGGAGATCCGCTCGGAATGGCCGATGAACAGCGTGCCCCCGGGGTTCATGGCCGGAACGAAGCGGCTCCAGATCCGCTCCTGAGTGGGCTCATCGAAATAGATGACCACGTTGCGGCAGAAGATCACGTCGAAACGGCCCCGCATCGGCCAGTCACCGATCAGGTTCAGCTCACGGAACGACACCAGGTCCCGCAGTGCGGGAGATGCCGACCAGATGCGCCCGTCGTCGGCGGACGTCCTTTCAAACCAGCGGCGGCGAAGGTCCAGGGGCACGGGGGAGACGGAGTCTTCCCGGTAGCAGCCGGCCCTGCCCTCGGCGATCATGTTGGGGTCGATGTCGGTAGCCAGGATCTTCACGTCCAGCCTGGCGGCCTCGGGCAGGACCGACAACAGGGTGATGGCCATGGAAAAGGGCTCCTGGCCGTTGGAGCAGGCGGCCGACCACATGCGCACCCGGCCGCCGGCCCGGGCGCGGGCGGCCAGTTCAGGCATCACCTGGTCGCGCAGGTGGTCGAAGTGGTGCGGTTCGCGGAAGAAGCGCGTCACATTGGTGGTCAGGGCCGCCATCATGGCCTGGCGCTCGTCCAGGCTGTCGGCGTCGTCCACCAGGGCGCAGTACTCGCGGAAATTCCGGAGCCCAAGGGTACGCAGACGCTTGGCCAGCCGGGAATAGACCAGGGCGGCCTTGCCTTCATTCAGGGCGATCCCCGCATGGGAATGCAGGATCTGGGCGATCTTGCGGAAGTCCTCCGCCGTCAGCAGGAACTCCCCATCGATCAGGCCCTGGCTCTGTGCGCCGCGCCGTGAATCCGTGGTCTTCGTCATGCCGCCTCGGCTTCGGTCTCGGGCAGGACGCGGTCGAGGGCGATCAGGCTGACCATGCGGCCGTCGAGGGCAAACAGACCTTTCACGAAGGTCTTCACCTGGTCGCTGGCCACGTCCGGGGTCGGCTGGACCAGATCATCGCTCATATTGATGATGTCGGAGACCGCATCCACCAGCAGGCCGATGGTGCGCTGGCCAATGTGCACGACCATGATCACGTGCCGTGCTGTGGGTTCCGACGTGTTCAGACCCAGGCGCGCGCCCAGATCGATGATCGGCAGAACCGCGCCGCGCAGGTTGATCACACCCTTTACGAAGGAGGGCGTGCGGGGGAGGGGCGTCGCCGGGGCCCACCCACGGATCTCCCGCACCGACATGATGTCGACGCAGAATTCCTGGTCTCCGATCCGAAACGCGATCAGTTCGCGCCGCTGGGCGACGCCTGGGGTCACGGTGTCTGTCATGATCAAACCGCCATTCGCTTCTCGATTCGGGGCGATTTTCGCCGCGAGGTCGTCACCAGAGCGTCAACGTCCAGGATCAGAGCGACCCGCCCGTCCCCCAGAATGGTCGCCGCAGCGACCCCGTGGATCTGCTGGTAGTTGGCCTCCAGGCTCTTGATGACCACCTGGCGCTGGCCCTGAATGGCCTCGACCAGCAGGGCGGCCTTGCCGCCGCCTTCGCTCTCCACCAGCACGGCCACGCCCGAGGTCGGCGGCAGGGGGGTGTCGCGGAAGCCCAGGGCGACGCCGACATCGATCAGGGGCACGAAGGTGTCGCGGATGCAGATCACCGCATCCCGCCCACCAATCAGGTGCACGTCCTCAGCCCGGGGCGTCAGGCTCTCGACGATGTTGGAAAGGGGCGCCACCAGGGTCTGGTCGGCGGCCGAGACCACCATGCCGTCGAGGACGGCCAGGGTGAGCGGCAGGCTCATGGAGAATTTCGAGCCCTTGCCGGGCTCAGACGTGATGGAGATGCGGCCGCCCAGGGCCTGGATGGAGCGCTTGACCACATCCATGCCCACGCCGCGCCCGGAAATGTCGGAGACCACGTCGACGGTGGAGAAGCCTGGGAGGAAGATCAGGTTGTCGATCTCGTCGTCGGACAGGACGGCATCCTCGGCGATCAGACCCTTGGCGACGGCGATGCCGCGCACCCGCGGGCGATTGATCCCGCGGCCATCGTCCTGCACCTCGATGACGATGCGGCCGCCCCGGTGCAGGGCCGCCAGGCGCACGGCGCCTTCGGCGCTCTTGCCGCCGGCCTCCCGCTCGTCGGGGGTCTCAAGCCCGTGGTCGATGGCGTTGCGCAGCATGTGGGTAATGGGATCGGACAGACGTTCGATGACCGTCTTGTCGACCTCGGTGTTTTCCCCGTCCATCACCAGGCGGACCTTCTTGCCCACCGCCTCGGCGACTTCCCGGACCAGGCGCGGCATGCGCTGGAAGACCGACTTCACGGGCTGGGCGCGGATGGCCATGACGCTGTCCTGGATTTCCCGGGTCAGCAGTTCCAGATCTTCCAGGCCGAGGGCCACATCCGAGGAGCGGGCCAGGCCGCTCTCAAAGACCCGCTGGGACAGCATGGCCTGCTGGATGACCAGCTCGCCGACGGCGTTGATCAGGCGATCAACCCGATCAAGGTCCACCCGGATGGTCGGGGTGGCGGCGGTGGCCGGGCCGGCTGCGGCCCGGGCCTCTGCCTTCTGATCCAGCTTGGGATCGGCCCTGGCGACGGGTGACTGTGCGGCCTGGGCGTGATCCTGCGAGGCCTTTTCGGCCAGGGCGATCAGGCCCGCCACGTCGAGATCGGCCGGGGCGGGGCTAGGGGCCGGGGGAGCAGCCGGCGCGGCGGCGGCAGGCGCCGGCTCCGCGGCTGGGGCCACCCTCGCCAGCAGGGCCGCAAGATCCAGGGGCGCAGCGGCGGCGGCCTCCACGGCGCTGGCTGGGGCGTCGCCATCCGGCCCATCGGCGGCGACCCTCTCGGGCGCGTCGCCGACCCGGACCATGGTCAGGTCGCAGTCGTCTTCGACAAACTCGAACACGTCGCGGACCTCGGCCTCGGACCTGTCCCCCGACAGGCGGATGGTCCAGGTGAGATAGGCCGCCTCAGCTGACAGCTGATCCAGGGCCGGAACGCCGGAGGTATCCAGGCTGACCTCAACCTCCCCCAGCCGCGCCAGTTCGCGCAGGACCAGGGCGGACTCGTTGGCCTTGGCATACATTTCGGCCCGTGGCCGGAATATCACTTTCCAGGCCGGGGTCGCGGCCTCGGGGGCCTCGGCGGCGACGGAGGGTTCGGCGGCCGCTGACAGCAGGGCGGCGATATCGGTCTCGGGCGCCTCGGCGGCGGGTTCATCCAGGCTCAGCACCACCGGGACGAAGCCGAAGTCCTCCTCCGCAGCCGAACCGTCCCCATGAACGTTCAAGCCCAGTTCATTGGCCCGCTCATGATCGATCAGACCTTGCAGGTCAGCGATCATGCTTACCGTGCGGCCCTCGTCGACCCCGCCGCCGCTGCGGGCGGCGGCCACATGGTCGGCCAGAACATCGGAGGCGCGAAGCAGGACCTTGGCCACCTCGTCGCTCAGGGCCAGCCTGCCCGATCGCATCTCGTCCAGGACCGTCTCGAAGACGTGGGCGAAACGGATCAGCTCCTCCAGGCCAAAGGCCCCGGCCCCCCCCTTGACGGAGTGAACGGCCCGAAAGACCGCATTGACGGTCTCGGAATCATCATCGCCCTGCTCCATGGCCAGCAGCCCCGACTCCATGTCGGTCAGCAGCTCCTCGCACTCCTGGAAGAAGGTCGCCTTGATGCTCTCGAATGGATCCACGGGGTGCTCCGGACTCAGGTCGGCTAAGGTCGCAGGCCCTGGCCGCCGTCAGGCGGCGACGCGGCGGATGGCTTCCACCAGCTTGGCCGGGTTGAAGGGCTTGACGATCCAGCCGGTGGCGCCGGCGCAACGGGCGCGCTCCTTCTTGGTCGCGTCGCTCTCGGTGGTCAGAACAAGGATCGGCGTGGCCCGGTGAGCGGGGTCGGCGCGGACCCCCTCGATGACGCCAAAGCCGTCCATGCGGGGCATGTTGATGTCGGTAATGACCACGTCGGCCCCTTCGGCGCGCAGGACCTCAAGGCCTTCCACACCGTCAACGGCCTGAATGACGCGATATCCGGCCTGGACCAGGGCCATATTCAGCATCTCGCGCATGGTGCGGGAGTCGTCGATGGTCAGAACGGTCTTGCTCACAGGTGTGCCCCCTCGGGTTCAAAGTTGATCTGCGGTCCGCCAAAGGCGGCCAGTTGTTCAAGAAAACCTTCGGAGGGCTGCTCGATACGCAGCGGCAGTCCTTCCTCCGCCCAGCTGACCCGCGCCGACAGCAGGACCTGCAGGCATAGTCCGCCCAGCCGGCTGACCTGGGAGGCGTCCACCTGCAGGGGTCGGCCCCGCAGCGCCATGAGTTCGGCGCGCAGAGGCTCGGCGGCCTGCAGGTCCAGGATCTGGCCCAGGCTGACCTCTGCGAAGTTGGCGTCCGTGTCCGTCACTCGGCGTTTCCCCCCCGACCTGATGGTTTAGATATCGGCGAAATCGTTAAAACTCTTCCCAACCCTCACCTTCGGCGGCGGGCTCGGGACGGCGGGCGGCGCCGCCCGCCTGGGCGGTGGCTCTCATCTGCGGCACGGGGCGCCCTGCGGTGGTCGCGCTGCGGGGCGCGCGGGCCGGGGCGCGGGGGGGCGGCGCGGACTGGACCGCGCCGCCGGCGCCGATATTGAAGCGACCGACACTGTGGGACAGGCTCTCGGCCTCGCTGGCCAGGGAGTGGCTGGCGGCGGTGGTTTCCTCCACCATGGCCGCGTTCTGCTGGGTCACCCGGTCCATCTCGTTGACGGCGGTGTTCACCTGATGCAGGCCGGTGGCCTGTTCCTGGGCGCTGGCGGAGATCTCGGAGACGAGGCCGTCGATCTGGGCCACCTGCGAGACGATCCGCCGCAGGGCCTCCCCGGTCTGGCCCACCAGGCCGACCCCCTGGGCCACCTGCTGGGAGGAGGCGCTGATCAGGCCCTTGATCTCCTTGGCCGCATCGGCCGAGCGCTGGGCCAGCGCCCGGACCTCGGAGGCGACCACGGCAAAGCCGCGACCGGCGTCCCCGGCCCGGGCGGCCTCGACTCCGGCGTTGAGCGCCAGGAGATTGGTCTGGAAGGCGATCTCGTCGATGACGCCGATGATCTGGGTGATCTGTTCGGAGGACTTTTCGATCTGGCTCATGGCCTGGACGGCGTCGCCCACCACCTGGCCGGTCCTCTCGGCGTCCCCGCGGGAGGTGGCGACCACGGCGGACGCCTGCTTGGCCCCCTCGGCGGACCTGCGCACCGTGGCGGTGATCTCGTCCAGGGCCGCGGCGGTTTCCTCCAGGCTGGCGGCCTGCTGCTCGGTGCGCCGGGACAGGTCATCGGCGGCATGGCTGATCTCGCCGGCGCCCGAGCGAATGGCCCGGACATTGGTGGCCACCACGGTCATGGCGTCCTGCAGCTGACTGATCGCCCCGTTGAAATCGTCGCGGAGCTTCACATAGTCGCCGGGGAAGGGCTCGGTGATGCGGAAGGTCAGGTCGCCCCGGGCCAGATGATCCAGACCGGAGGCCAGGCCGGCGACAACCCTGGCCTGTTCCTGGGCGATGGCGGCGCGATCGGCCTCATTGCGGGCGCGTTCGCCCTCGACGATACGGCGCTGCTCATCGGTCTGGCTCTCCAGCCGGGTCTTTTCGATGGCGGCGTCCTTGAAGACCTGGACGGCCTCGGCCATTTCGCCGACCTCGTCCTTCCGGCCGCGGGCGGGGACCTCGACCGAGGAATCGCCCTCCGCCAGGCGGCGCATGGCGGTGGTCATGGCGCTGATGGGCGCGCCGATCAGTCGGGACAGGAGCCAGCCGATGGCGATGGCGGCCAGGGTGGCCAGCAGCAGGGCCCCGGAGATCAGAAGGGCGGTCTGCTGATTGATCGAGGCCAGCTGCGCCTTGAGCACGTTCGTCTGCTCCGTTTCATAGGTGAAAACGCCCTGGAGGGGCTCCTCGACCTTGGCCATCAGGCGATCAGCGACACCCCCGGACCCGATCAGGTCCGTGGCGTCCTGATAGGTCATGGGGTTGCCGGCCAGGGCGGCGCCCCCTTCCACCACCTGCACGAACCAGTCGTCGGCGGCGGCCTGGGCGGCGTCGACCTTCACCACCAGTCCGGGCTCATCGCCAAGCTGGGTGCGAAGCGTATCGATGGCCTTGCCAAAGTCCGCCCGATGGGTCGCGGCCCGCTCGAGATAGTAGGGGTCAAGGGTGATCAGATAGCCGCGGAAGCTGTTCTCCTGGCGAGACAGGAGAAAATTGGCCTGGGCGATCGAGGCCAGGGCGTGCTGGGCCTCGGCATAGGCGCCCCGCGCCTTGGTCAGCTGCCCCAGATTCTGGAAGGTGATCCCGCCCGTGGCGGCGATCACCAGCACCATCAGGGTGAAGCCGGCCGCCAGTTTGCGTGAAATTTTCCAGTCGTTGAACGACATGTCAGCCATCCCAATCTTCATTTGCGCCGAAAATGCCGCCGCAGGAGGCTGCCGCCCGATGCGCCGGCCCCAGAGGCCCGCGCTCAAGGTCGCAGCCTCGAACCACGCCCATTAACTCTGTCTTGACATCAGGCTTTACCGTTGAAGAAAGCGTTACTTCCGGCCTGTCTCGTGTCTGTGCGACGCGTTCAAAGGCCGGCAGTCTGGGGAAATGCCCAGGTGCGGCATTCTGGCGCGGCTTGACCTGCGGCCGTCGAATGATCGTCCTGTCCAGGGGCCGCCGGAGGGGGCGAAAGTCTTTCTTAAGAGCTGGCTGTGTTTGCTTGCGGCCAGGGCGGTGCCGGCCCTGCCGCAAGGTCCAGTTCGCGGCCGAGCGGTTTCCCACTGGAGCGCCGCATGGCCCTCGAACCGACATCCAGGGGCCGCTTCAATCTGGAGAAGGCCACCATTCTCATGCTGGAGACCAGCGGCATGGGCATGGACATTCTTGTTCAGATCGTCACCGGGCTTGGCGCCAAATCCCTCCATCGCTGCCAGAACGTGGATGAGGCCCGGGATGTGATCATGCGCAACACCGTAGATCTGGTGATCGCCGATGCGATCACCCCCTCCGGCGAAGGCTATGAGTTCGTCTCCTGGCTGCGGCGGGAAGCCGGCGAGCCCAACAGCTTCGCCCCTGTGGTGGTCACCGCCTCCCATACCCCGGTGACTATGGTGCAGAACGCCCGGGACTGCGGCGCCCATTACATCGTCAAGAAGCCCCTCACCCCGGTGGTCATGCTTGAGCGCATCCTGTGGATCGCGCGGGAAAGTCGGCCCTTCATCGAATGCGACGCCTATGTCGGCCCTGACCGAAGACACAGGAACGACGGCCCGCCCGATGGCGTACCCCGACGGCGCGACGACCTGCCCCTTGAGGTTGGCGATGCCCAGGAACCCAATCTGAGCCAGGATCAGGTCGACAATCTCTTCTCCACCCGAAAGGTGTCCCTGTGAGCGCGGTGCGCATTCATCGACCGAACTACGCCCTGGCCACCATGCTGCGACAGGCCGGGGGGATCACCGTGGCCGAGGCGGTGGAGCGGGCCGCCAGCAACCTGGAGGGCCTGCAGGCGGCCGGCGGCGAGCAGCTCGACGCCGGTCTGGCGCAGATGGACCTGATTTTCGCCCGCTACGGAGACGCCTTCGACGGCGAGCTCATCGCCGAGCACTATGGCCTGGCCGCGGGGCTGATCGGCTTGCCCAGCCTTTGCGGTCTGGACGCCCTGGAGAACGCGGCCCACAGCCTCTGCGACCTGCTGGACCGCCTGGGGACCACGGGACGCTGGGATCGGGAGGGTGTGCAGGTGCATGTCCAGGCCCTCCGACTGTTGCGGAATCTGCCGGCCGGGACGGACGCGGTGGCCGAGCCGGTGCTTGACGGTCTGCGCAAGGTTCGGGAACGCCACGCCATCCAGTCCTCAAACTGAGGCGTGGGAGCCTATAGGGGCAGCCGCACCGTGTTCTTGACCTCTTCCAGAACAGCATAGGTCCTGGTTTCCCGGACACCGGGCATCTGAACCAGGATCTCCCCCAGAAAGCTGCGATAGGCCGACATGTCGGCCAGCCTGGCCTTGATCAGATAGTCGAAGCCCCCGGCCACCATGTGGCACTCCAGGATTTCAGGCGCCGCCCGGGCCGCGGCGGCGAACTCGGCGAACAGGTCGCCGGTGGTCCGTTCCAGCTGAACCTCCACGAAGATCAGCAGTCCCCGGTCGATGGCCTGGGGGTCGAGCAGGGCGGCATAGCCCAGGATCACCCCAGCGGCCCTCAGCCGACGCACCCGCTCATGACAGGCCGCAGGCGAGAGATTGCAGCGGCTGGCCAGGGCCTGGTTGGTGATGCGCCCGTCCGCCTGAAGCTCGCGCAGCAGGCGCAGGTCGGTATCGTCAAGTTTCGTCATCAGGGGTGAGGAGCGCCAGAATATTCTGCAAGTCGACAGGATATACGAAACACCTTCGGGAGTTCGCGCGCTACATCGAGCTGTGGCTCCATGGAGGTGGCGATGGACTGGGATCGTCTGGACGACGGCAAGTATCAGGACGAGGTTCAGGCGGTGCGGGCGCTGCTGGCCAAGCCGCCCTATGACGCCACCGACCAGATCGTGATCCGCGCCGAGGCCGAGGCGCTCGTGCGGGGCGCCCGCAGCCGAACCGGCCGGCAGGGGGTGGTGGAGGGCTTCCTGCAGGAGTTCAGCCTCGGCACCCGGGAGGGGCTGGCGCTCATGTGTCTGGCCGAGGCCCTCCTGCGCACCCCCGATGATGCGAGCCGGGACCGGCTGATCGCCGAGCGGATCGGACCGGCCGACTGGGCCGCCCATCTGGGCAAGTCCGACAGTCTGTTCGTCAACGCCTCCACCTGGGGCCTGATGCTGACGGGGCGCCTGGTGGAGGTGGACGAGGAGGCCCGCCGGGACCTGGCCGGTTTCCTGCGCCGGCTGACGGGACGCCTGGGGGAGCCCGTGATCCGGGCCGCCGTGGCCCAGGCCGTGCGGATCATGGGTGAGCAGTTCGTGCTGGGGCGGAACATCGACGCCGCCCTCAGGCGCGCCGCCGCTGAGGGCTATCTCTGCTCCTTCGACATGCTGGGGGAAGGCGCCCGCACCGCCGCTGACGCCGCCCGCTATGAGGCCGCCTATGCCCAGGCGGTTGAGGCGGTGGGACGGGCCGATCGAGGCCGGGGGCCGGAAGCCGGCCACGGGATCTCGGTGAAGCTCTCGGCCCTGTCGCCGCGCTATGAGGCGACCCAGGGCGAGCGGGCCTGGGATGAGCTCTATCCCCGGCTGAGGCGCCTGGCGGTGCTGGCGGCCGGCCATGATCTCAACCTGACCCTCGATGCGGAGGAGGCTGACCGGCTGGTCCTGTCCCTCAAGCTGCTGGAGCGGCTGGCCCTGGAGCCGGAGCTCGGTGACTGGCGGGGCCTGGGGCTTGCGGTCCAGGCCTATCAGAAGCGATGCCCGCAGGTGATCGCCGCCCTGGCGGCGCTCGCCCGGCAGAGCGGTCGCCGGCTGATGGTGCGCCTGGTCAAGGGCGCCTACTGGGACACCGAAATCAAGCGGGCCCAGGTCAATGGCCGAGCGGACTATCCCGTCTATTCCACCAAGCCGGCCACCGATCTGTCCTATCTGGTCTGCGCCCGGGGGCTGATTGATGCGGCGCCCGACCTCTATGCCCAGTTCGCCACCCATAACGCCCACTCCCTGGCCGCCGTGCGGAGGATGGCGGCCCAGGCCGGCGTGGCGGTGGAGTTCCAGCGCCTGCATGGCATGGGCGAGGCGCTCTATGCCGCAGCCCAGGCCGAGGCCCCGCTGTCCTTGCGGGCCTATGCCCCGGTGGGCGGACACGAGGACCTGCTGCCCTATCTGGTCCGCCGCCTGCTGGAGAACGGCGCCAACACCTCCTTTGTCCATGCCCTGCTCGATGAGCGCGTCCCCCCTGAAGAGGTGGTCGCAGACCCTCTGGCCGACATCGCCCGGCGCGGACCTGGCCGGCATGGCAAGATCCCGGCCCCCCTCGACCTCTATGGCGCGGCGCGGCGCAATTCCCGGGGGGATGATCTCGGCATCGCCGCCACGTCGGCGCGGCTGGAGGCCTGCGCCCGGGGCCTGCCCCCTGCGGCCTCAGGCCCGGTGATCGGCGGATTCCTGAAGGACCAGGGCCAGGCGAGGCCGATCTATTGCCCGGCCAGGCACACGCGGCTGGCGGGTCATGTGATCGCCACAAGCGCCACCGACATCGAGACGGCCTTCGCTGCCGCCAGGGCGGCCCAGCCCGCATGGGACGCCCTGGGGGGGGCCGCGCGCGCCCAGGTGCTCCGCGCCATGGGGGAGGCCCTGGAGGCCGACCGGGACCGGCTGATCGCCCTCTGCGCCCTGGAGGCCGGCAAGACTCTGGCCGACGGGATCTCCGAGGTCCGCGAGGCCGTCGACTTCTGCCGCTACTATGCCCATCTGGCGGAAGCCGGCTTTGCCGCGCCGGAGGTTCTGACGGGTCCGGTGGGGGAGACCAACACCCTGTCCCTGCATGGCCGCGGGGTCTTTGTGGCCATCAGCCCGTGGAACTTCCCCCTGGCGATCTTCACCGGCCAGGTCTGCGCGGCCCTGGCGGCGGGCAATGCGGTGCTGGCCAAGCCTGCCGAACAGACCCCCCTGATCGCCGCCGCCGCCGTCCGCCTGTTCCTGTCCGCCGGCCTGCCGCCGGACCTGCTGGCCCTTCTGCCCGGGGCAGGCGACGAGGTGGGGGCGGCCCTGGTGTCGCATCCCTCCTGTGACGGGGTGGCCTTCACCGGCGGGACCGACACCGCCCGGATCATCAACGGGGCCTTGGCCCGGCGGCCTGGACCGATCACGCCCCTCATCGCCGAGACCGGGGGATTGAACGGCATGTTCGTCGACACCACCGCCCTGCGCGAGCAGGTGATCGACGATGTGATCGCCTCGGCCTTCGGGTCTGCGGGCCAAAGGTGCTCGGCCCTGCGCATCCTGTTCCTGCCTGCTGAGACCGCCGATGATCTGATCGCTGGCCTGATCGGCGCCATGGACGCCCTGGTGATCGCAGACCCCGCCCTGGCCGCCACCGACATGGGGCCGGTGATTGACGCCGGGGCGCGGGCGGGGCTGGAGGCCCATGTTCAGCGCCTGGCGCGGGAGGCCCTGATCCTGCATCGCCTGCCCGTCCCGGCCGGGGGGAGCTTCTTTGGCCCGGTTCTGGCCGAGATCCCCCGCCCGAGCGTCCTGCAGCGGGAGGTGTTTGGCCCCATCCTGCATGTGGTGCGCTATGCTCCCGGCCAGGTGGAGACCATGGCCCGGGACCTGGCTGGACTGGGCTATGGCCTGACCCTGGGGGTCCATTCGCGCCTGGAGGGCTTCGCCCGGCAGGTCTGCGCCTGGGTCCCGGCCGGCAACACCTATGTCAATCGCCCCATGACCGGCGCGGTGGTGGGGGCCCAGCCCTTCGGGGGCGAGGGTCTTTCGGGAACCGGGCCCAAGGCCGGGGGTCCCCACGCCCTGACCCGCTACGCCGTCGAGCGGGCTGTGAGCGTCAATATCGCCGCCCAGGGCGGCGACCCGTCCCTGTTGAGCCTCTAGGGTATTTTCCGACAGGTGTGAAACGGCGATCGGGTCGAGAATGGGCCAAACTTCTGTTCCAGAACCATTTTGTCCGATCTGATTGAGCCGATCAGATCGCAAGGGGCGAGCCTGGGGGACCTGGTGATCATGCGGGTCCTGCCCGTGGCGCCGGGCATGATGGCGGAGATCGGGGTCCAGGCGCCGGTGAAGCCAAACAGGTCGGGACTTCCCCCGAGGACGGGACGGCTCTAGGTTCGCCCCCGGTCGAATGCGCCCCCCGGCCGGCGCCGCGGCGTTCCTGCCTGACCCGGAAAGGTCCGTCTTGAGCTTCGAGCAAGTCGCCACCCTGGCCGTCCTGGCTGCGGTCGTTCTCGCCCTTCTGAACGACAAGGTGCGGGCTGATGTCGCCGCCATGGCGGCGGCGGCGGCCCTGCTTGGCCTCGGGGTGGTGTCACTGCAGGACCTGGGGCGTGGGCTGGCCAGCCCGGCCCTGGTGGCGCTTGCGTCCCTGTTCATCATCGCCCAGGCTCTGGATGTGACGGGGGGGATGGGCGTGGTCATCCGTTCCGCAGCGCGAATGACCGACAGGTTTGGAGCGGCGTCCGCGCCTGTGATCATCACCCTCTGCGGCGCCCTGTCGGCCTTTCTCAACAATACGCCCCTCGTGATCCTTGCGGCGCCGATCATGCAGAGCTCAGCCCGCCGGCTGGGCATTTCCGCCAAGCGGCTGCTGATCCCCTTGTCCTATGCCTCGATCATGGGGGGCGCCTGCACGCTGATCGGCACCTCCACCAATCTGCTGGTGGACGACATGGCCCAGCGGCAGCATCTGGCGCCCTTCTCCCTGTTTGAGATCACCGGGGTCGGACTGTCGATCGCCGCGGTCGGCGCGGTCTATCTGGCCCTGATCGCCCCGCGCCTGCTGCCCTCGGACGAGGGACCTGACACGGGGGGCGCTGGCATTCTGCCGGAGGTTCCGCCGCCCTTGCGCCCAGTTCCCGCCCTGATCAGCGTGACGGTGTTCGCCTTCGTCCTGGGCGCCGCCGCTGGGGGACTGCCCATCGCCGTGGTGGCCTTTGTCGGCGCCGTGACGCTGCTGGCCCTTCAGGTGATGAGGCCGGAGGAGGCCTATTCCGGCCTTCGGCCCCAGGTGCTGCTGATGATCGGCGGCATGCTGGTGGTGGGGGAAGCCCTTGGGAAGACGGGGCTGGCCTTCCAGGCCACCAACGCCGTGGCGGCCTGGACCCAGCCGCTGGGTCCCATCGCCGCCCTGGCGATCATCTATGTGGCGACCTCGATCCTGACCGAGATCATGTCCAACGCCGCCGTGGCCGTGCTGATTACCCCCCTGGCCATTGGTCTGGCGGAGAACCTGGGGGTTGATTCGCGCCCGTTCGTGGTGGCGGTGATGATGGCCGCCAGCGCCTCCTTTGCGACGCCGGTGGGCTATCAGACCAATGCCATCGTCCATCAGCTGGGGGGCTATGCCTATATGGACTTCATCCGGGTGGGCCTGCCCCTGAATGTCATCTCGGCCATCGTCGCCGTCTGGACGATCCCGAGGTTCTTCCCGTTCTGACGGTCCGTCCGGGCCAGAGCCGGCTCAAGCATCTGAACTCCGCAGGTTTTGAGTTCACCTTCCCCGGCGAGGTCGGCTAAGGGTGTGGTGCGCCAGGTCGTGTCCGAGACTGGCCGCAATCGCGCAGTAGGGGCCGAGGCGGAGCAGGGACCATGACAGTCCAAGACCTGGGCGCGGCGGCGGCTTGACCTCGGAGCCCAAAAAGCCGTCAGACCGCCAAAGGGCTTTCTGGCGCCTGCGGGCGAAGCTGCGCGCGCTCTATCACGGGGGCAGTCCCGGGGCGGTGCGGTTCCGCCTTGGGGTCATCGGGGTCGATCTGGTCCTGATCGTCTTCTTCATCGCCGCCCCCTTCCTCAGGAATACGTCGGTGTTCCTGCCCGTGGACCTGGCGGTGGCCGCCATTCTCGCCGCCGACATGACGGCCAGGGCCCTGGCCTGGCGCAGCCTGAAGTCCTGGATCACCCGGCCGATCGTGATGGTCGACCTGTTCGTCCTGCTGACGCTCCTGTTTCCCACCATTCTGATCAATCTGGCCTTCCTGCGCGTGCTGCGCATCTGGACCCTGTTTCACAGCGACTTCTTCTGGGAGACCGTCGGACATCGGTTTGATGACACCCGCTGGGAGGATGTGACCCGGGCGGTGGCGACCCTGGTGACCTTTCTCTTCGTGGCCACCGGCTTCGTCTACACCATGTTCGTGGGGGAGGAGGGGGGCGTCAGCGGCTATGTGGACGCCCTCTATTTCACCGTGACCTCCCTGACCACCACCGGCTATGGCGACATCATCCTGCCGGGCATTGCCGGCCGGCTGGTGTCCATCGTCATCATGATCGCCGGCATCACCCTGTTCGTGCGGTTCGCCCAGGCCCTGTTCCGGCCCTATAAGGTGCGGTTTGCCTGCCATGTGTGTGGTCTGATCCGGCATGAGCCCGACGCGGTTCACTGTAAGGCCTGCGGCGCCCTGCTGAACATTCCCAACGAGGATTGAAGCGCCCGGGCCACGCCGCCGCCGGGAGGCGGCCGGCTATATGAATCTGCAAGTCCGCCACATAATCTGACCGGCGCAGAGGGGCTCACGGCGCGCCGAATACCTCAGGGCGGCGACTTTTTTCCATAGAATACAGCATCTTGATGCCGAGCGTGGCGCAAAGGTCGCGCGGCCCTGCCGACATGAAAGTGTCATCAATACGTTCCGGACCTGTCACCTAGCCTACCTAGAACGGCGGTCGGGCAAGCGGGCATTCAGACCTCACGGTGAGATCTGAGGATAGCCGGCGGCTGCGCAATTCAACGCGACGGCGGAGAGCATGATGACCGGCACCACCACCCTCAGAAACCTGCTGATCACCTCGATCAGCGCCATCGCCCTGGCCGCCTGCGGCGGCGGCGCCGACAATGTGGCCTCGCCGGGCGTGGGCGCGTTCCCGCCGACCGCCCCGACCCCGCCGGCGGGTCCCGCCCCGCCGCCCCCCCCCCGCCACCGGCACGGCCGCAGCCGACTGCCCCGCCGGCTTCACCAATGTGGGCATCATCCTGAATGGCGCCCTGCGCAACTGCCAGCTGCCCTCCAAGATCGTCGGCAATGTGGTCGTCCCGGCCCGGGCCGGCACCATCTATTCGATCAGCGGCCGCACCGATGTGGGCGATGACCGCGGCGCCGATCCGAACGCGCCGATCGCCGGCGCCCAGCAGGGCATCCTGACCATCGAGCCCGGCGTGCGGATCTTCGGCTCGGCCGGCCTGGACTATATCAATGTGCAGCGCGGTTCGCAGATCTTCGCCGAAGGCACCTCCACCAGCCCGATCATCTTCACCAGCCGTCAGAACATCGAAGGCGCCACCGGTCCCGACTCCATCGGCCAGTGGGGCGGCCTGGTGATCTCGGGCCGCGCGCCCATCGCCTCCTGCCCTGCCGGCACCACCCCGCCGAACGTCAACTGCGTGGCCACCTTCGAGGGCGGCGTCGCCCTCTACGGCGGCAACAGCCCGAACGATAATTCCGGCCGGATGCGCTATGTCCAGGTCCGCTATGCCGGCTTTGAAGTCCAGCCGAACCGTGAGCTGAACGGCATCACCTTCAACGGCGTCGGCGCCGGCACCACCCTGGAGTTCATCCAGGTTCACAATGGCTCGGACGACGGCATCGAGTTCTTCGGCGGCACCGCCAATATGAAGCGCGTGGTGGTCACCGGCGCGGACGACGACAGCGTCGACACCGATGAAGGCTATCGCGGCGGCATCCAGTACCTGATCGTCATCCAGCGTCCCAATGGCGGCGACCGCGTGTTTGAAATGAGCTCGGTCGGCGTCCAGGCCGCGCTCAATTCGCAGCCCAGGATCGCCAACTACACCGTGATCGGCTCCACCCGGACCGGCGCGGGCGATGTTCAGATCCTGAACACCGGCACTGGCGGCCGCTTCATCAACGGCATTCACGTCTCCACCAACCCCTCTGTGGCGTGCCTGGACATCGACACCGCCTCCACCGTGGCCGCTGCGCCCCGCTGGGACTCGGTGGTGTTTTCCTGCGCCACGGCCTTCCGCAATGACAGCGATGTGGATGGCGCCGCTGCGGCCGCCCTGTTCAACGCCGGCACCAACAACAACTCGGCCTTCACCTCGAGCCTGGTGAACAGGTTCATCAATGGCCCGAATGAAGCGGCCCGCCCGGCGGCTGACCCGAAGGCGGTCTATGCCTTCTTCGACACCACCAACTATATCGGCGCCGTCCGCGATGCGAACGACACCTGGTGGCAGGGCTGGACCTGCGGTCTGGCCAGCGGCAGCAGCTGCTGATCTGAGCCAAGGCGGGGCGGTCCTGATCGGGACCGCCCCGATTTCTCCGCGTCCGTCGACAATCGAGGCGAACCTCAATGAACACCCTGCTCCGCCCGCTCTCGGGCCTTCTTCTCTGCACCACAGCGCTCATGGCGCCGGCGGTGGTTTTCGCCCAGGCCGCTGACGGGCCGGAAGTTCAGGAACTGGTCGTCCGTGGCCGCTACATCCCCGAGGTGATGCGCGAGACCGCCGAGGTCGCCTCCATCGTCACGGCCGAGGACCTGGCCCGCCAGGGCGATGGCACCGCCGCCGAGGCCCTGACCCGCCTGACCGGCCTCAGCGTCGTCAGTGGTCGCTTCGTCTATGTCCGCGGCCTGGGTGAGCGCTATTCCTCGGCCCTGCTCAACGGCTCGCCCCTGCCGAGCCCCGAGCCCCTGCAGCGTGTGGTGCCCCTGGACCTGTTCCCCAGCGGCATCCTGTCCAGCGTGAACGTCCAGAAGTCCTACTCGGTGAACTATCCCGGCGAGTTTGGCGGCGGCGTCATCGATCTGCGCTCCATCGGCGTGCCGGATGAGCCCTTCGTCTCCATGAGCTTCAGCCTTGGGGCCAATGACGAGACCTCGCTGAAGCAGGGCCTGACCTATTACGGCGGCGACTATGACCTGACCGGCTTTGACGACAACACCCGCGAGCTGCCGGGTCTGATCCGGCAGGGCATAGCGACCGGCAAGCGGATCGACCAGTCCAACTTCGACGCCAACACCCTTGTCCAGATGGGCCGCAGCTTCCAGAACGCCAATATCCGGCTGCTGCAATCCACCGATGACATCCCGATCAATGGCAGCGGCGGCCTGTCGGCGGGCACACGCTGGAACCAGGACTGGGGTTCATTGGGCGTCGTCGTGGTCGGCGGCTATGACCGCAGCTGGGACACCAAGCGCGCGATCCAGCAGGCCGGCGTGGTCAGCCTCGGCGGTCTTGCCCTCACCGAGGATCTGGTCTCCAACACCACGGAGATGGATGTGGAGTGGCACGCCCTGGCCGGCGTCGCCCTTGATCTGGACGCCCACAAGTTCCAGTGGACCAACTTCTATGTCCGCAACGTCACCAAGGATGCCCGGTCGGTCGAGGGGGAAAGCACCCTGTCGAGCAACTTCATCCGGGACGACTATACGGCCTGGTACGAGCGGGAGCTGTTCAACACCCAGCTGACCGGGACCCACGAGTTCGGGGACCTGGAGGTCGACTGGCGCGGCTCCTATGCCAACACCACCCGCGATGCGCCCTATGAGACGCAGATTCGCTACCGCCGTCTCGCCGACAACCGCTTCTATCACAACCCCCAGTCTGACGCGAACTTCCTGCGGTTCAGCAGCCTGGAGGACACCACCTATGGGGCCGGCGTCGATGTTCGCTATTCCTGGGACAATCCGCTCATCGTCGATCTGACGGTGTCGGCCGGCTACGCCTTCTATGAGAACGAGCGCTACTCGGACAGCCGGGCCTTCCGCTTCACCATGGATCAGACGCCGCCCCTGGCCTTCCAGCTGCAGCGGGTGGACTATCTCTATTCGAACTTCAACATCCGCACCGACGGCCTCTTCCTGCGGGAAGTGACGGGCTCGGAAGGCGCCGCCGCCTATGAGGCGGCCCTGACGACCAACGCCTTCTACATCCAGGGCGAGGGCGAGATCCTGCCCGCCGTCCGCGCCAGTCTCGGCCTGCGCTATGAGGACGGGGAGCAGTCGGTTCAGGCGCTTGACCTGTTCTCCGCCAACGACCCGGCGCCGGTGAAGCTGCTGAACGAGTATCTCCTCCCCGCCGGCACGGTCACCTGGAACTTCGCCGATGACCAGCAGCTGCGCTTTGGCCTCTCCAAGACCATCGCGCGGCCTCAGTTCCGCGAGCAGGCGCCGCAGATCTATCTCGATCCGGAATCAGACCGGACCTTCATCGGCAATCCCTATCTGGCGGACAGCGAGCTGGTGAATGTCGATCTGCGCTATGAGCGCTATTTCGACCGTGGCCAGTTCGCCACCCTGGGCGCCTTCTACAAGGACATCGACAAGCCGATCGAGTCGGTGGTCAACGCCACCGGCAGCGGCCTGCAGCAGACCTTCCTGAACGCCCCGCGCGCGGTGCTCTACGGCCTTGAGGCCGAGTTCAAAAAGACCTTCGAGCCCCAGCTGGGCATGACCTTCATCGACAATCAGCGCTGGCTGATCGGCGCCAACTACACCTGGACCAAGGCCGAGGTGAAGGTGAGCGCCGGCGACCGGGTGTTCCCGCTGATCGGGCTCGGCCAGCCGGCCCCGGCGGCGAACTTCGTCATCGACGGCAGCCGCCTGCAGGGCACCTCCGAGCATATCGCCAACCTGCAGTTCGGGTTCGAGAGCCTGACCGGCGACACCCAGGCGACGATCCTGGCCAACTATGCCAGCGAGCGGACGACGGCCCGGGGCGGCTCGGGGGCGGCGGACTTCCTGCAGGAGCCCGGCGTGAAGCTGGACTTCACCTTCCGCCAGAAGTTCGAGCTCTGGGGCCCGGAATTCACCCTCGGCTTCGAAGCCCGCAACCTGCTGGGGGAGGAATTCGATGAATTCCAGGCCCAGGCTGGGGATAAGATCATTCTGAACCAGTACGAGCTTGGCCGCAGCTATTCGCTCAGCATTTCGGCCAGCTTCTGAACCACGGGCGGGGATGATCAGACGGTCATCCCCGCCTGAACTTCCGCCCGAGCGCTGACCGCGTCATCCAATCTCGACGCTGTCATGTAACTGTCATGGAAAGTTTACATGAAGGCCCCGGCGGAGCTGGTCGCAAGCGGCCCCCCGCAGAGCCCTGGGACTTCGGAGACTTCCTCGTGAATCTAGCCGCCATGCGTCGCGGCGTTCCCCTCAGCCCCCGCGCCCTGCTGGGGCTGGCGGAGATCGCCCTGGCAGCGCTGCTGGCCCTGCAGGCGGCGCGGCTGATCTGGCTTGTGGCGGCGCCCGCCTCGGGACCGGTCGTCGGGCCAGGACCTTCTGCCGCCGCGACGGCCGCCCAGACCGAAGTCCTCGCGCGCTTTGACCCCTTTTTTCGCCTGGCTCAGTCTGATCCCAATCTCGGTGCAGGTCCTGCCGGCGATCTCCAGCTCTATGGCGTGCGCAGCGGCGGCGCGGCGGCCTCGGCCATTCTGGGTCCCCCCGGCGGCGCTCAGACCCTCTACCGGATCGGCGAACAGGGTCCCGATGGAATCACCCTGATCGAGGTCTCCCTGGATCACGTGATCATCGCCCATGGCGCGGCCCGGCGCCGGATCGGATTCCCAGGTCCGGCGGGTCGAGCCGCCTTTGCCGCCCCCGAAGCCCGGCCCGCCGCGTCTCAGACCGCTTCCGATGGCCCCGCAGCCCTCACAGGCGCCCAGTTGATGGCCGCCCTGGCCCTGACTCCGCGCCTGCGACAGGGGCGACCTGCGGGCTACACGGTCTCGCCCCGGGGCGCTGCGGGGGCCGCCGTGCTCGCCCAGGCCGGGCTGCAGCCCGGCGACGTTCTGCTGACCCTGGACGGGTCTGAGCTCAACCGCGAGCGCATGAGCGAACTGCCCCAGATCCTCGCCGCCGCCACCCATGTCGATCTCAGCTATGAGCGCGGCGGCCAGACCCTGACCACCCGACTGCGGATGTCTGCCCCGTGAAGAAGCTGATCGCCCTATTCCTCGTGCTCAGTCTGGGCGCAGGCCTCACCGCGGCCCCGATGGCCCTTGCCCAGTCCCAGGTGCTCAATCTGCAGGACGCCGATATCCGGATGTTCATCCAGGACGTGGCCCAGGCCACGGGCCAGACCTTCATCATCGACCCCCGGGTGCAGGGCAAGGTCAGCATCAGCAGCCGTGAGCCCCTGTCGCGCAACGAGCTGTTCGAGGTGATGCTGTCGACCCTGCGGGCCAATGGCCTTGTGGCCGTGCCGGCCGGCGCCGGGGTCTATCGGATCACCCCGGAGGACGGGGCGGCGGCACAGCCCTCCAGCCTCAGCGGGGCCGGGGGTCACGGATTCTCCACCCAGGTCTTCCGTTTACGGAATATCGACGCGGTCTCGGCGGCCGAAACCCTCAAGCCCCTGATCGGACGCCAGGGCGTGGTGATGCCGAGCCCCCGGGGCAATCTGATCGTGGTCGCCGACTATGCGGACAACCTGGCCCGGATCCGCAGCCTGCTGGCCCAGGTGGACCTGGATCGCACCCTGACCGAAACCATCACTCTGAAGTCAAGCTCCGCCCGGGAAATCGCCGGGGTGGTCAATCAGGTGCTCAATCCCCCCGGCGCCGAGCCGGCCGCTCGCAACGCCATTGTTTCGCTGGTGGTGGTGGAAAGCAGCAACTCCCTGATCCTGCGCGGCGAGCCCGAGGCCGTGCGGCCCATGCTCGATCTGATCGCCGACCTGGATAGCCGGGCCGAAGCCAGCGGCGATGTCCGGGTGATCAACCTGCAATACGCCAGCGCCGAGCAGCTTCTGCCTGTCCTGCAACAGCTGGTGGGCCAGACCCCCACCGTCCCGGAAGGTGAGGCCCCCGCTGCCGCGCAGCCCGGCCAGACCGCCACGGCGGGGGGGATGGGCCGCCGGGCCAGTATTGCGCGCTATCCCGGCGCCAACGCCATTGTCATCGCCGCCGACCCCGACACCCAGCGGGTGCTGGGGGATGTGATCCGTCAGCTGGACACCCGCCGCCGGCAGGTGCTGGTGGAGGCCGTGGTGGTGGAGCTCTCCGACAACGCCGCCCAGCAGCTCGGGGTGCAGTTCGCCCTGGCCGGGAGCAATGGCGCCAGCATTCCCTTCTCGGCCACCAACTATTCCAACACCGCGCCGAACCTGCTGGCCCTGGCCGGGGCGGCGGCCGGGCAACAGAACCTCGCCGAGGACTCACCGGCCCTGGCCGCCCTGCGGCAGACGGCTCTGCAGTCCCTGCTCGGCGCCCGGGGCATGATCACAGGCGGCTATGGCCAGAGCGGTGACGCCCTGTTCGGTTTCATCATCAATGCGGTGAAGAACGACACCGCTTCGAACCTGCTCTCCACCCCCTCGGTGATGACCCTGGATAACCAGGAGGCGAGCATCCTGGTGGGCCAGGAAATTCCCATCACCACCGGCGAGGTTCTGGGGGACTCCAACAACAATCCGTTCCGCACCATCCAGCGCCAGAATGTGGGCATCCAGCTGGACGTGAAGCCGCAGATCAATGCCGGCGGGGCCATCACCCTCTATCTGCGCCAGGAGGTCTCGTCGATTTCCGGACCGGTAAGCGAAGCGTCCGGGGAACTGATCCTCGACAAGCGGGCCATCGAGACCACCGTGGCGGTGGACGATGGCGCCATTGTCGTCCTCGGCGGCCTGCTGGACCGCAATGAGCGCAGCACGGTGGAGCGCACCCCGGTGCTGGGGGACATCCCGGTGCTGGGAAACCTGTTCAGGGCCACCTCCCGCCAGAACGTCCAGCGCAATCTGATGGTCTTCATCCGCCCGACCATCATCACCAGCGCCGCTGAAGCCCAGGCCCTGACCGTGCCGCGATACGGCTATATCCGCGATCTGGAGGCCGCCCGCAGCGCCGACGGGTTCAGCAACCTCGACGCCCTGGTCCGCGACTATATGCAGGCCGCCCCGATCACCGCCCCGGCGCCGGGACTCTGAGGGTGGAGCGCGCCGGTCCGCCCCTCCTGCCCTATGGCTTCGCCAAGCGTCATGGCGTGGTGCTGCTTGGCCTCGACGAGGTCGCCCATGTGGGGCTGCGGGACGGGGCCGATCCCCTGGCCCTGGTGGAGGCCCGCCGGGCCCTGGGCCGGACCCTGAGCGTCAGGACCCTGCCCCGGGCCGAGTTCGAGCGTCGCCTTTCGGAGGCCTATGCCGACGATGGCCTGCCGGCGGGCGGGGCAGACGATCTGGACATGCCCGGCGGGCTGGACAGCCTGGCCGAGGACATCCCGGCCGCCGCCGACCTGCTGGACAGCCAGGACGACGCGCCGATCATCCGCCTGATCAATGGGGTCATCGCCGAGGCCATCCGCCGCGGCGCCTCGGACGTGCATATCGAGTCCTTCGAGACCGCCCTGGTCATTCGCCTGCGGATCGATGGCGTCCTGCGCGAGGTGCTGAGCCTGTCGCCGCGCCTGAGTCCGCTGATCGTCAGCCGCATCAAGGTCATGGCCCGGCTGGACATCGCCGAGCGGCGGGTCCCCCAGGACGGCCGCATTTCCCTGGCGCTGGGCGGTCGCACCCTGGATGTCCGGGTCTCCACCCTGCCGTCCCGGGCCGGGGAGCGGGTGGTGATGCGAATCCTGGATCAGGAACAGGCGGGCATTCCCCTGCCGGAGCTGGGCATGCGCCCGGCGGTGCTGGCGGCCTTTCAGCGGGCCCTGGCCGAGCCCAATGGGGTGGTCCTGGTCACCGGACCCACCGGATCGGGCAAGACCACCACCCTCTATGCGGGCCTCAGCCTGCTCAATGACGCCAGCCGCAATATTCTGACCATCGAGGATCCGGTGGAGTACGCCGTGCCGGGGGTGGGGCAGACCCAGGTCAACGCCAAGGTGGGCATGACCTTCGCCGCCGGCCTGCGGGCGGTGCTGCGCCAGGACCCGGACGTGGTCATGGTGGGTGAGATCCGCGATGTGGAGACCGCCCAGATCGCCGTCCAGGCCAGTCTGACCGGACACCTGGTGCTGTCCACGGTCCACACCAATGACGCCGCCGGCGCGGTGACGCGGCTGCGGGACATGGGCGTGGAGCCCTTCCTCCTGGCCTCGACCGTGCGGCTGATCCTGGCCCAGCGCCTGCTGCGGCGGCTTTGCCCTGACTGCCGCCGGCCTGAGCCCGCCGACGCCGTCGCCGCCCGACAGGCCGGTGTGGACGAGGGTCAGATCCTCTATCGCGCCCAGGGCTGCGCCGCCTGCGGCCAGACCGGCTATGCGGGGCGGGTCGGCATCTATGAGGCCCTCTGGATCGACGATCACGTGCGCCGGCTGATCGGCGGGAACGCCGACGAGGCGACCATCGCCGAGGCCGGACGGGCGTCCGGCGGCGGCAGTCTCTCGGCGGAGGCCAGGGCCTGCGTCATCGAAGGCCTGACCACTGTGGAGGAGGCGCTGCGGGTCACCCGGCAGGAGGGCGGCGGACATGGCCAGCTTTGACTATGTCGCCCTCGACCTGGCTGGCCGGAGCCGCTCCGGCCAGGTGGCGGCGACGGACGAGGCCGCCGCCCGCCAGATTCTGGAGGCTCGCCGACTGGCGCCCCTGCGCCTGTCGCTCGCCCGGCCCAGGGCCCCGGCCATGGGTCTCCTCGGCGGGCGCCTGGATGCCCGCTCCCTGGCCCTGGTCACCCGCCAGCTCGCCACCCTGGTGTCCGTGGCGCCCTTGGAGGAGGCCCTGCGCACCATCGCCGTTCAGGCGGAAAAGCCTTCTGTGCGCCGCGCCCTGATGGGCGTGCATGCGGGTGTTGTGGAGGGCTATCGCCTGTCCGACGCCATGGCGCGACAGGGCCGGGCCTTCCCGCCTCTGTATCGGGCCATGGTCGCCGCCGGCGAGGGCTCAGGCGCCCTGCCCTCGATCCTGGAGCGCCTGGCCGACCTGCAGGAGCGGGACCAGCAGGCCCAGAGCAAGGTGACCGCCGCCCTGGTCTACCCGGCCGTGCTGGCCGTCACCGCCCTGCTGGTGGTGCTGGCGCTGATGACCTTCGTGGTCCCCAAGGTGGTGGACCAGTTCGAGTCCATGGGCCAGACCCTGCCCCTGCTCACCCGCCTGGTGATCGGGACCTCCGAGGCGATCCGCAGCCATGGCCTGATCATGCTGGCGGCGCTGCTGGCGGCGGGGGTGGTGGGGGCCCGGGCCCTGCGCCGGCCCGACCTTCGCATGCGGGCGGACGCCCTGGCGCTGCGGCTGCCGATCCTCGGCCGCCTGACCCGCGACCTGCACGCCGCACGGCTGGCCCGGACGCTCTCGACCATGATCGCCAGCGGCCTGCCGATCCTCGAGGGCCTGCAGATCACCGCCCCGACCATCCACAACCACGTCCTGCGGCAGGCGACCCTGGACATGGCCGAAATGATCCGCGAGGGGGGCGCCCTGTCCTCGGCCATGCGCAAGGTGGCGGTCTTTCCCCCCCTGCTCGTCTATATGACCGCCAGCGGCGAAAGCAGCGGCCGGGTGGAGCTGATGCTGGGCCGGGCGGCGGAGTACATGGAGCGGGAGTTCGCCACCTTCACCGCCGTGGCGCTGAGCCTGCTGGAGCCCGCCATCATCATTCTCATGGGCGGGCTGGTGGCGGTGATCGTGCTCTCCATCCTGCTGCCCATCCTTCAGATCAACACCCTGGCCCTGAGCTAGGTGTCTCGCGTTCAAAGGAGCCGTCATGACCCGACGCAAAATGCGCGCCCGCCCGGCCTCGGAAGCCGGCTTCACCCTGGTGGAGCTGATGGTGGTGGTGGTGATCATCGGCCTGCTGGCCACGGTGGTGATGATCAATGTGCTGCCGAGCCAGGACCGCGCCATGCGCGAAAAGGCCAAGGCCGACATTTCGACCCTGGAACAGGCCCTGGACACCTATCGGCTGGAGATGCTGGCCTATCCCACCACCCGCCAGGGTCTGGCGGCCCTGACCCAGGTTCCCGCCGGCGTCCCCAGGGCCGACCGCTATCGGCAGGGGGGCTATATCCGGCGCCTGCCCGAGGACCCCTGGGGCAATCCCTATCAGTACGCCCATCCCGGCGAGCGGGGCCGGTTCGATGTCTATTCCTTTGGCGCTGACGGGGCCAAGGGCGGCGAAGGCGAGGATGCGGATATCGGCAACTGGAACTGAGGCCGTCCCCGCGGCGTCCCACCGGGCTGAGGCCGGCTTCACCCTGGTGGAGCTGATGGTGGTGCTTGTCATCCTGGGCCTGATGGGGACCGCCGTGGTGATGACCGTGCCCGATGGTCGGGGCGAGGTCCGACGGGAGGCTGAGAACCTGGCTGGCCGTTTCGTCCGGGCGCGGGAGGAGGCCCTGCTCACCAACCGCGCCGTGGAGGTGCGTCTGGGGGCAGAGGGCTATGACTTCCGCGTCCTGCGCCGGGGGACGTGGACTCCTCTGGAGGATGCGCCCTTTGAGGCCCATGCCTGGCCAGAGGGCCTGCGCGCGGAGCTTCAGGCTGCGCCGGGGCGGGACGCCGTGCGGTTTGATCCCACCGGATCGGCGGACCCGGCCCGGGTGACCCTGTCACGGGCGTCCCAGCAGATGACGGTGTCCGTCGATGTCACCGGCGAGGTGCGGCTTGATGCGCCGGCCAGCTGAGCGGGGATTCACCCTCATCGAGCTTCTGGTCGCCCTGGCGGTGTTCAGCCTGGTGGTGCTGGCCCTGTTGAATCTGGCCGGCGAAAACACCCGCACCGCCCAGGTCCTTGAGGCCCGCACCCTGGCGGCCATGGTGGCCGAGAATGCGGCCATCGAGGCCTTGATCGCCCCCGATCCCCCTGCCCTCGGGGAGGCGGAGGGCCTGGTTGAGCTGGGAGACCAGGCCTGGATCTGGCGGCGCACCACAGAGCCGGCCGATGCAGGGCTGCTGCGGATCGAAATCCGCGTCCGGGGGGCGGATGAGCCGCGCACCCTGGCCGAGGTCACGGTCTTCCGGGGGGGCGCATGAAGGGCTTCACCCTGGTGGAGATGCTGGTGGCCTTGCTGGTCTTCAGCCTGCTGTCGGCGGCGGGGGTGGCGGTGCTCGGGTTTGCCGTAGACAACCGCGGCGTGGTCCGCGAGCGGATGGATGAGATCGCCGCCCTGCAGAGCGCCCGGGCTCTGATCAAGACGGACCTGGAACAGGTCGCCGACCGTCGGACCCGCGCCGATGGGGGCGGCCCGACCCCCAGCCTGGGGGGGGGCGAGAGCCCGGCCGGGCCCGTGCTGGCCTTCACCCGCCGGGGCTGGGACAATCCCGACGCCGCGCCGCGGGCCGCCCTGCAGTATGTGGAGTACCGCCTCGTGGAAGATCGCCTGGAGCGACGGGCGCGCCTGGCCCTGGACGGGGCGGCTCTGGGGGAGCCGCAGGTGATGCTGCGCGGGGTACGCCGTCTGGGCGTGGCCTTCTATGCCAGGGGCGCCTGGACCCCGGCCTGGGCGCCTTCCCCCGACCGTCCCCTGCCGCAGGCTGTCCGTCTGGAGATCGATCTGGAGGCCTTCGGGGAGGTCACCCAGCTGGTGCTGCTGCCGGATGGCGGGACATGAGCCGGCGTCTCTCCCGATCCTCGGAGCGCGGCGTAGCCCTCCTGACCGTGCTGTTGCTGGTGGCGGTGCTGGCGACCCTGGCGGCGGTGGTGCTGGATGACATCCGCTTTGGCCTGCGTCGCACGGCCAATGCCGAGGCCGTGGGGCAGGCCCGATGGTACGCCCTGGGCGCCGAGACCCTGGCGGCCAGACAGATCGGTCGCCTGTCGCAGGCCACCGAACGGCTGACCCGGGACGGCGGCTGGGCGGACCGTCCGTTCAGCTTTCCGGTGGAGAACGGCCTGATCCAGGGTCAGCTCACCGACGGGGCGGCCTGTTTCAATCTCAACAGCGTGGTCCAGGGGACCGGGGAGGTCCTCACCCGCCGGGACGGCGGCGTGGCCCAGTTCCGCGCCCTCCTGACGGCGCTTGGCCAGGCGCCGCAGGAGACCGAAGTGCTGGCCGCAGCCCTGGTCGACTGGATCGACAGCGATGGGGTGCGCGAGAGCGGCGGAGCCGAGGATGAAGCCTATCTGGCTGGGACCCCGGCCTATCGGACCGCCGGGACCCTGCTGGCCGAGGTCAGCGAACTCCGCGCCATCCGCGGCTTCACCCCGGCGGTCTATGGGCGCCTGAGACCCCATGTCTGCGCCCTGCCCACCAGCGATCTCTCGCCGATCAATGTGAACACCCTGGCCCCGGATCAGGGCGTCCTGATCACCATGCTGACCGGGGGCGCGGTCGCCCCGCCCCTGGCCCGCCGGGTGATCGAGGCCAGGCCCGCCGCAGGCTGGAGCGTCGAGGACTTCTGGGCGCTGCCACAGCTGGTGGAGCACATCCCCGCCGATCCCGGCCAGATCAAGGCCACCAGCCGCTATTTTGCCCTGCAGACCGAGGTGACCTATCTCAACGCCGAGGTGGTCGCCAGCAGCCTGTTCGAGGTCGACCCTTCCGGTCAGGTCCGCCTGGCCGCCCGCCGATGGACCTACGACGAATGAACCGAACCCGCATCGTCATCGCCGGCCCCGCCCCGGAGGCGGAGCCCGCCTATCTGATCCTGGATGAGCTGGGGTCCGTGGTCGGGCGTGGCGTCCTGCCCATTCAGGACGCCGAGGCCCTGACCCCCATGCGCAATGTGCTGGTGATCCCGGGCGCCGATGTCCTGGTGCGCTGGGCCATGGTCAAGGCGGGGTCCGAGCCCCAGGCCCGGGGGGCGGCGCTGGCCCTGCTGGAGGACCAACTGACCAGTGTGGCCGGCGCCCATGTGGCCCTGGGACCGGTTGAGGCCGATGGCCAGCGCCTGATCGCCGTCCTCAGCGCCGCGCGGATGCAGGCCTGGCTCGACAGCGCGGCCCTGCACGGCGTGACCCCGGACCTGGTCATCCCCGACTGTCTGGCCCTGCCCGCTCCGGCTGAGGATCAGGACGGCGGGCGACAGGTCTTCACCGCCGCCTTCGGACCCTTCACAGCCGTGCGGGGCGACCGCCTGGCCTTTACCGGCGAGCCGGACCTTGTCGGCGTCATCCTTGACCAGGGGGCGGTCCAGGCCCTGGCCGGATCGGCCCTCGAGCGCGCCCTGGCCGACATGGCCGGCCGTCCGGCGGTGAACCTCCTGCAGGGGGCGTTTGATCCGCACCGCCGCGCGCCCTTGGGGCGCCGGGACCTTCGCCGGGCCGCTGTGCTGGCGGCGGTTCTGCTGATCAGCCCCCTGGCGCTGTGGGCCGCCGCCGCCGCCGCCGACCACATGCGGGCCCTTCAGGCCGAGGCCAGGGCGGAGGCCAAGGTGGCGGCTCTGCTCCCCCCGGGCGAGGCGGTCACCGACCCCGCAGCCCAGGCCCAGGCAAGGCTGGACGCCCTCAGCCTGGCCTCTGGCGGCGGCGCCAGCGGCATGGCGGCCCGGCTGTTCGCCGCCGTCGAGCCGATGGACCAGGTGCAGGTGGAAAGCCTGATCATCATGCCTGATGGCCTGGCCCGGGCCGCCCTCAGCCATGCCGCCCACTCCGACGGGGAAGGGCTGGCCCAGGCGCTGCAGGCCCAGGGATTGAGCGTTCAGGTCGATGGATCCCGGGACGAGGGCGGACGGGTGATCAGCGACATCATTCTGGGAGTTCGGTGATGATCGACTGGTGGATGACACGCAGCCGCCGTGAGCAGGCGCTGCTCGGGGTGATGGGCGCCTTGCTGCTGGGCCTCCTGCTGTGGTTCGGGGTGGCCGCGCCTTTGCGAACCGCCGCTCAGGACGCCTCGGCCCACCTGACCCGGGCCCTGGGGGACGAGGCGGTGGTGGACGCGGCTTTGGCGGAGATCGCCCGTTCGGGCGAGGCCGCACCCCCGCAGTCGCCCGCCGGACCGGTAGATCGCCTGGTGGCGGACACCGCCGCAGAGGCCGGGCTGCAGGTCATCCGCATCGAGGCTAGCCAGGATGGGAGTGTGCAGGCCGTCGTCACCGGTCCCAGCACCCAGGTCCTGCCCTGGATCGCCGGGCTCCAGAGCGAGCATGCCATCGCCGCCCGCCACCTGACCCTCCTGAAGGGCGATGTGGGGCAGCTGGATGTGGACGCCACCTTCGTCGGCCTGGGCGGATGAGGCCCGGTCCGACCTGCGGCCGGGCGGGCCGGCTCAGCTTCTAGCTGAGTCCCAGGGGGCCATAGAGCCAGGTCAGCCAGAGGCCGGCGGCAAGAAAGACGCCGAAGGGCAGGGGCCGGGCGCCGCCGACGGGCTTTCCCCGCCACCGCTGAATGAGCACGAAAGCCAGACCTGACAGGGCGGCGATCAGCAGAATGCTGGGCAGGGCCAAGGCCCCGCACCATGCGCCCCCGCCGGCCAGCAGATAGGCGTCGCCGCCCCCCAGACCCTCGCGGCCCCGGAGCCGGCGATAGGCCAGGGCCAGCAGGGAAAAGCCTGCAAAGCCGAGGGCTGCGCCCAGGGCGTGCTCCACCAGAAGCCCCTGGGCGGCGGCGACCGCCAGGCCAGCGATGATCAGGGGAACCGTCAGCAGCCGGGGCAGCCAGAAATGCTCGGCGTCCAGGAGCGCCAGCAGCAGAAGTTGCCAGGCGAGCACGGCGCCGAGAAAGCCCGCGCCGGAGGGGTGGACCAGCCCGGCCCACAGGGCGAGGGCCGGACAGGCGAGCTCCAGGGCCAGATAGCGGCGGGGGATCGGCGCGCCGCAGGACCGACACCGGCCGCGCAGCCACAGGTGGGAAAGGATGGGAACCAGGTCCAGGGGGCCAAGGACCCGCCCACAGGCCGGGCAGGCCGAACGGGACCAGACCACGGGACGGTCCTGCGGCAGTCGCAGGCTCAGCAAGCCCAGGAAGCTGCCCACAAAGGGACCCAGCAGGATCCCGGCGATCAGCCAGCTGAGATCGGCCTGGGGGGACATGGGCGCGGAGGCGGCGGGGCCTTGACCCCGCCGAGCCCCCTGCCTAGTCGGGCCGACCCATGACGGTCATTCGGCTGGCGGTCGCCTTGACCGCCTCATGCTCGGGCTGCAGCAGCGGAATCAGGCCACGGCTCTGCAGATATCCGCCCCGGCCCGTGGCGGCGTCGGAGACGAACTCATTGACGAACTCCTGCAGGCCCAGGGTCACCCCCACATGGGCCTTCTTCACATAGATGAAGATCGAGCGAGACAGGGGGTAGCTGCCCTGGGCGATGGTGGCCACTGACGGGGCGACGCCATCGATCGACATGGCCTTCACCTTGTCGCCGTTCTCCTCAAGGAAGGAATAGCCAAACACCCCCAGGGCGCCGGGGGTCTTGGTCAGGGTCTGAACGATGGCGTTATCGTTCTCGCCGGAGTCGACCCAGCCTTCCCGGCGCAGGGGATGGACCATCTGCTTGAATTCGTCGGAGTCGCGCTCGCGCAGGGCCCGGGCGGTGGGGTAGGTCAGGGCCGAGGCTTCGATGCCCAGCTCCACAAAGGCGTCGCGGGTGCCCGAGGTCGGCGGCGGGCCATAGACCAGGATCCGGTTGTCGGGCAGGCCCGGGCCGATCTCGTTCCAGTTGGTATAGGGATTGGGCACGAACTTGCCGCCCCGCAGCACGTTGGCGCCCAGGGCCAGATAGAGCTGCGGCAGCTGGAAATTGTAGTCCGGCGCATTCCGGTCTGCGGCGATGACTATGCCGTCATAGCCGACCTTGAGCTCGACGATATCCGTGACGCCATTGGCCGCACAGGTGTCGAACTCTGTCCGGGTCATCGGCCGGGAGGCATTGGCGATGTCGGGGTAGTTGTCGCCGACCCCGCTGCAGAACAGCTTGATGCCGCCTCCGGTGCCCAGGGATTCGACCTTGGGGGCCTTCATGCCGGACTTGCGGCTGTAGTTTTCCGCCACCCGGGTCGTGAAGGGGAAGACGGTGGAGGAACCCGCCGCCCAGACATAGTCCCGCGCGGCCTGCGCTTGACCGGCCCCGCCCAGCAGGGCCAGAGCGGCGCAAACGCCCAGAAGCTTCTTCATCGTCGATCTCCTTGCATCGTCAGGGAAGGCGCGCCAGGCGGTCCTGGTGGTCGATACTAACCGCCAGTCTCATCGTCGGCGAGCAGGGTCAAGCTGCACCGGCTGACAGCCGTAAGATCGCCTTGACCCATGGGCCAAGCCTTCAAGATTCATATTGTGACGTCGGCGGATGACAGTTTTCAGACAACCGCCTCAACTGTCGAAGTCCGACGGTCAGCCCGTGGGCTTCTCGCCGTCCAGATGAGGGTCCAGGAGCTTGTGCGCGTGGATGATGAAGTAACGCATCAGGGCGTTGTCCACCGTGGCCAGGGCCTTGGACCGCCAGACGCTCAGGGCTTCTTCATAGGTGGGATAGGCGCCGACCAGATCGATCTTGGAGGGGTCGCGGAAACGAACATGCCCCACTTCCTCGAGTTCGCCGCCTATGACGATGTGCAACAGCTGTCTATCGGGCATGGAATTCTCAGATGAGGGCTTGGCTTGAAAGGGCGATATGCGAGGCACGCTCCCGGATCAATGGCGCCAATCGCGGCGCGGCGCAAAGCAGGCTGATCTCGGCCGGATTCTGGCCATTACAGGCGAGCCGCGCCCCGGGAGGCCGCCGCAATAGGCGCCGGCCTCCACCGCCGCGGCGACCAGAAGCTCCAGGTCCAGGGCCGGGCTCGGGCTCACTTGCCGGCGATCGCCAGGGCATCGATCAGGATGGACGGCGCATTGGACGCCCCGCGGATCTCCAGATCCGATCCGGGCGCCAGGCGGGCGTACATCTCGATCAGATTGCCGGCCACCGTGATCTCGCTGACCGGATAGGCCAGCTCCCCATCCTCGAACCAGAAGCCCGAACATCCCACAGACCAGTCGCCGGTATTGCCGTTCAGGGACGGGCCGAACATGGAGGTGACCAGCAGCCCCTTTCCGGCGCTCCGCATCAGGCCGGCCTGATCCTCGGCGCCAGGCTGGAGGGTCAGGTTGGAGACCCCGACGCCGGGAGGACCGGCCAGTCCCCGGGAGGCATGTCCCGTCGTCTCCAGGCCCAATTGCCGCGCCGAACTGGAATTGAGCAGCCAGGTGGTCAGCACGCCCCTATGGATCAGGTCCATGGCGCGGGTCTCCACCCCTTCGTCGTCGAAGGGACTGGAGCCAAGGCCCCGGCGCCGATGTGGATCATCGGTGATGGTCACGCCAGGGGCGAATACCGGCTGGCCCAGCTTGTCCTTCAGGAAGGACGAGCCCCGGGCGATCGCCGGGCCTGAGATGGCGCCGATCATCGGGCTGATGATCGACATGGCCAGTCGATTCTCGAAGATCACCGGGGCGGTGGTCGAGGCGATCTTGCGCGACCCGAGCCGCGCAGCCGCCCGCCGCCCGGCCTCGGCGCCGATACCCTCAGGGCCAGGAAGGTCCCCGTGCCAGCGCACGGAACGGCCTTCATAGCCGGTCTCCATGGTCTGCCCGTCCCCGGCGATGGCCGAGGCGCCCAGGGAGAAGCCAGAGGCCTGGTGAGCGCCGGAAAAGCCATGGCTGGTGACGATCAGCCACCTGGCCGTGGACCAGCCTGCTGTGGCGCCGTCGGAATTGACCACCCCCTCCACCGCCCGGGCCGCCGCCTCGGCCGACCTGGCCCGGTCTTCGAGGGTTTCAGGCGACAGTTCGGTGGGATCAAAGAGGTCGAGGTTGCGGTGGGGCCCCTTGGCCAGCCGCTCGGCAGGGGCGAGGCCGGCATAGGGATCCTCCGGCGCCAGCCGCGCCATGGCCACGGCCCGCTCCACCAGCTTGGCCCGCGCCTCGGCCGACAGGTCCGAACCGGACACCGTCGCCTGCCGCTGGCCGACAAAGACCCGCAGGCCCAGGTCCCGACCTTCCTCGCGCTCGACCTCCTCAAGGGCGCCGGCGCGCACGGAGATGGAGAGTGACTGGCGTTCGGCGGTCACCGCCTCAGCCGCGTCGGCGCCCGCCTTGAGGGCGCTGGCGATCAGGTCCGTGAGCAGGTTTTGATCCATGCCTGCCATATGGCGAACCTCGTCTCCCGCGGCAAGCGCGGGGCGGGGTCAGGCTATGGCGTAGAACAGCAGGGCGACCCCGGCGAAGACATAGGAGATCCAGGTCAAAGTCACCCCGATCGCCCGGGGAAAGGATGCGCCGCCGCTCTGTGACAGGCCGACCGCGTGCATCACCCGACCGGCGAACAGCACCAGGCCCGCCAGATGCACCGCCAGGGGCGGGGCTTCCACCAGGGCCAGCACGCCAATGGCGACCAGGCCGGCGGGAATATATTCGGTGGCGTTGCCAAAGGCGCGGATGGCCTGGGCCAGCTCGGGAATGCCGTCATCGCCGAACGCCACCTTGTGGCGCTGCCGCTGGCGGACCACCAGCAGGGAGAGGGTCAGCAGCAGAAAGATGTGCAGGCCCGTCCAGAGCGCCGCAGCATGTCCCGATGTCACCAGATTCATGGTCCAAGACTCCCCCCGACACCCCCGCGCAGGGTCAGTTGGACTGCGAAACCGCCGTCAGGGCAAGGGCCATTGGCGGTGAGACGGCGACCCGACCCCTCAGCCCTTGAGCGGCGGCAGGCCAAGGCTCGCCCAGCGATCGGTCACCCGGGCGACCGTGGCCTCGTCCATGTCGAGCTTCTCGCCCCACGCGCGGCGGGTCTCGGGCGGCCACTTGTTGGTGGCGTCCAGACCGATCTTGGACCCCAGCCCGCTCTCGGGCGAGGCGAAGTCCAGATAGTCGATGGGGGTGCCCTCCACCACGGTGATGTCCCGGGCCGGGTCCATGCGGGTGGACAGGGCCCACATCACATCCTTCCAGTCCCGGGCGTTGATGTCGTCGTCCACGACGATCACCCATTTGGTGTACATGAACTGCCGCAGATAGCTCCAGACCCCCATCATCACGCGCTTGGCGTGGCCGGGATAGGCCTTCTTCATGGACACCACCGCGATCCGGTAGGAGCAGCCCTCCGGCGGCAGCCAGAAATCCACGATCTCGGGGAACTGCTGCCGCAGCAGGGGGATGAACACCTCGTTCAGGGCCTCGCCCAGCACGCTGGGTTCATCGGGCGGCCGGCCGGTGAAGGTGGTCAGATAGATCGGGTCCCGGCGCATGGTGATGGCGCTGACCTGAAAGACCGGGAACTTCTCGACGGAATTGTAATAGCCGGTGTGGTCGCCATAGGGCCCTTCGTCAGCATATTCGTCCAGCAGCACATGGCCCTCGATGACGATCTCGGCCTCGGCCGGGACCATCAGGGGTACGGTCCTGGCCGCCACCAGCTCGACCCTGGCGCCGCGCATGAGGCCGGCGAACTGGTACTCCGACAGGGTCTCCGGCACCGGGGTCACCGCCGCCAGGATGGTGCCGGGATCAGCGCCCAGGACCGCGCAGGCCGGCAGGGCGTCGGGCTTGCCCGCCGCCTTCCAGCGCCGGTGGTGCTGGGCGCCGCCCCGGTGGGCCAGCCAGCGCATGATGGTGCGGTCCTTGCCCAGGACCTGCATGCGATAGATGCCGAGATTGTAGTCGTCCTCACGCTCGGTGGAGGGACCCTTGGTCACCACCAGGGGCCAGGTGATCAGGGGGGCGGGTTCGCCCGGCCAGCAGGTCTGGATGGGCAGCTTGGTCAGGTCGATCTGGTCGCCGGTCCAGACGATCTCCTGCACCGGCGCCTTCTTCACCGTGGCCGGGCGCATGGCCATGACCGTCTTGGCGAGCGGCAGCATCTCAAGCGCGTCCTTCAGCCCCCGGGGCGGCTCAGGCGCCCGCAGAAAGGCCAGCAGTTCGCCCACCTCGCGCAGGTCAGCCGCTGTGGTTCGCTCCCGGCCCTCCAGCGTGACGCCCATGGCCACCCGCTTGACCGTGCCAAACAGGTTGACCAGGCAGGGCATGGGCGAGCGTTCGCCATCGGCGCGGATCACGTTCTCGAACAGGACGGCGGGTCCGCCCTGACGCAGCAGGCGGCGATGGATTTCGGTCATCTCCAGCACGGTGGAGACCGGCTCAGCCACCCGCACCAGCTCGCCGGCGGACTCCAGTTTGGCGATGAATTCCCGCAGCGACCGATAGGCCATGAGCTCTCCTGGGTGATCTTGTCCCAGGACTTAGGGATGAGCGGCCCTGCTGTCACCCTTTGCGCCGGGCGGGCTTGCCGCTAGATTTCGCGCCCATGAAGCGTCTCGACCTCGATGACCTGCCGCCCCGGGTCGCCCAGCTGCTTACCGGCCTCGCCGAGGGCGAGGAACTGATCCTCGTCCAGGGCGGGGCGGTGGCCGGCCGGCTGCACGGCGGCGTCCCGCCCGAGCCGGCCGTGGAAGACGAGCCTGAGCCCTACAACAACCAGCGGGCGGCCGAGATTTTCGAACAGTTCCGCTCGGCGATCGAAGACGAGTTCTAGTTTCCGTCAACGTCATGCTCGGCCTTGTGCCGAGCATCCCTGTCAGGGGCGGGCGCAAGCGTTGCGAGGGATCCTGGGCACAAGGCCCAGGATGACGGCGTAAGAGGCGGGCGCTGCGCGCCTCGGCGTAGGCGGCGGCGGGCCTTCCCCTGGCCCCATTTGCTCCCCATGTTCGTCAAGTGACCCAACGGAATAGGAGCTGCCATCAGAGCCGCCGCCGCAGGGTCTGTCATTAGGGAGACGACCATGTCCAAGCTTGTGTCAGCCGCGCTCGCCGCGGCGGTTCTTGCGACTCCGGCCCTGGCCGAACCGGCCAAGACGGGGTCCGCCACCGTCATTGTCGCCAATCTCAACCCCGCCAACGCCGATGACGCCAAGCGTCTGGAGCGTCGGGTGGAACGCGCCGCCTTCACCGCCTGTGGCGGCCACGAAGGCAGCGTGCGGATGCTCAAACAAACAGTGACCCGGTCTGACTGCTACCAGGAGACCCTAGCTGAGGCCCGGATCGCCGTCGGCATGAACCAGCAGTACGCCGCCCGCTAGGGCTGCGTCTGCGCCGCCTCGTAGGCCCTGACCATCGCCTTGGTGACGAGCTTGCGCCAGCGGCGTTCCAGGAAACTGTGCAGCGACCCCGGATCGAGGCTCTCAATCCGGGCGAGCACGGTGGGATAGTTCTGATAGTGGGGCGTCAGGTGGAAGGTGGCGGGCTCCGCCGCCATCAGCATCTCGCGCTCGTCGAACCCGATGTCGCTCAGCACGACGCTGGCGTCCTCCGCCCGTAGCCGGGTGAAGAACTTGCCGCGCACCTTGAAGGATGGATAGCCATAGGACGCGCCTTCCTCGGCGCCGGGGAAGGCCAGGATGACGGCGCGCATCTCGGCTTCGGTCATGGGGACCTCCAGGGTCAGTAGGCGAGCGCCACCCCGTCCTTGCGCATCTCGGTGGCTGCCGCATAGCGGCCGGGCCAGCGTTCGATGGCCTGGTAGCCGCCAAAGCTGCCGTCGCTCTCGCCGATCGCCCAGCCGATATCGACCAGGGCCTGGCGGGTGGCGGCCGGCACGCCGGTTTCCAGGTGCAGCAGGCCCGTTCCCGGCGTGACCTCTCCGGTCGGCTCCGAGCCGCCGCCGTGGCGCCAGCGGGGGCTGTCGCCCGCCTCTTGCAGGGAAAGGTCGAAGTCGACCATGTTGGAGATGATCTGCGCCTGGCCCTGGGGCTGCATGTCGCCGCCCATCACGCCGAAGGACAGCCACGGTGCGCCGTCCTTGACCGCAAAGCCGGGGATGATGGTCTGGAAGGGGCGCTTGGCCGGCGCATAGACATTGGGGTGGCCCTCTTCGAGGGCGAACATCTCGCCGCGGTTCTGGAGCATGAAGCCCAGACCGTCGGGGGTCAGTCCCGATCCCATCCCGCGATAGTTTGACTGGATGATCGAGACCATCATCCCGTCCCTGTCGGCGGTTGTGAAATAGGTGGTGTCGCCCTGGCTGGGCGCCTGGCCCGGATGGACAGGCGTCAGGATGCGGTCCGGGCGGATCAGT
>CAMTXB010000051.1:0-31352 GCA_947085575.1 uncultured Caulobacteraceae bacterium | reverse complement strand
TCGTCACCCATGGGGATGAGTTCGACGGGGTGGTGCAGCACGCCCGGTGGCTGGCCTTCCTGGGGGACTATTCCTACCGGGCGCTTCTGTCGGCCAATACCCTGTTCAACCGCGTGCGGCGGCGCATGGGTTTCGGCTATTGGAGCCTGTCGGCCTATCTGAAGACCAAGGTGAAGAACGCCCTGCACTTCATCGAGAATTTCGAGGGCGCCGTCGCCGAGGAGGCGCGCCGCCGCGGGGTCGACGGGGTGATCTGCGGCCATATCCACAAGGCCGAGATGCGCCAGATCGAGGACATCCTCTACATCAATGACGGGGACTGGGTAGAGAGCTGCACGGCCCTGGTGGAGCATATGGACGGGCGCATGGAGATCCTGGAATGGGCCAAGCTGCGCAGCTGGTCCGCGGTCCGGGAGGCCCGCACCGCCCCTGAGGCGCCGGAGCCCCAGCCCGCCGGCCCCGCGCCCCGGCCCCTTCCTGAGCCCGTGGCCGGGGCGGCGGCGGCCTGAGCCGGCGGACCTTGATTGACAGTCCCGGCGTCTCATGACAGTGAGACTGTCATGAACGACGAATCCGAAATGCAAGGCGACGCCCGGGACCGCCAGAAGGCCGCCACCCGAGACCAGATCCTGCGGGTGGTCGGCGGGCGGCTGGAGAGCGGCCCCCTGGACGAACTGTCCTTTGCCGACATCGCCAAGGACGCCGGGGTTGGCGAGCGCACCGTCTATCGTCACTTTCCGACCCGCGAAGCCTTGCTGGGCGCCTATTTCGCCTGGGCTCAGACCCAGGCCACCCTGCCCCTGGCGCCCCCGGCAGCCGAGGCGCCCCCGCCGACCAGACCCGCCCCCCTGCCGGCGGCCGCCAAGTCCCCGGCCCAGCGGATGTGGGAGCCCGCCGCGCCGGTGGAGGATATCCAGCGGCCCATGCGCATCCTGCTGGCCACCGACGCCTGGGAGCCGCAGGTCAACGGGGTGGTCCGCACCCTGACCCGGGTGGTGCGCGAGCTCACCGACCTTGGCCATCAGGTGGAGGTGATCAGCCCGGACCAGTTCAAGACCCTGCCCCTGCCCACCTATCCGGAGATCAAGGTCGCCATCGGCGCCTATGAGCCGGTGCAGGAACGATTCAAGGCCTTTGAGCCGGAGGCCATCCACATCGCCACCGAAGGGCCCATAGGCCTGGCCGCCCGGCGTATCTGCGTGGAATGGAAGCTGCCCTTCACCACCAGCTACCACACCCGTTTCCCGGAATATGTCTCGGCCCGCCTGCCGCTGCCCCTGTCGGTGGGCTATACCTATATGCGATGGTTCCACCGGCCCTCGGGGCGGTTGATGGTGGCCACGCCGACCATGCGCGACGAGCTCACCCGGCACGGTTTCCGCAACATCTCCTCCTGGTCCCGCGGGGTCGACACCGAGATGTTCCGCCCGCGCGCCGAGAACGAGCCGGATATCTTCGCCCACCTGCCGAAGCCCATCTTCCTCTATGTAGGCCGGGTGTCGGTGGAGAAGAACATCGAGGCGTTCCTGGGCCTCGACCTGCCGGGAACCAAGGTGGTGGTGGGGGATGGCCCCCAGAAGGCCGATCTGACCGAGCGCTATCCCACGGCGGTGTTCACCGGCTCCAGGCTCGGCGAGGACCTTTCGGCTCACTTCGCCTGCGCTGACGTGTTCGTGTTCCCCTCGCTCACCGACACCTTCGGCCTGGTGATTCTGGAGGCCATGGCCTCAGGCACGCCGGTGGCCGCCTATCCGGCGCCGGGACCCATCGACATCATCCCGGGCTCCGGGGCCGGCGTCCTGGCCGCCTCGGCCACCGAGGGCCTGAAGGAAGCCTGTATGGAGGCCCTGGCCCTGGACCGCCGGGCGGTGCGGGCCTTTGCCGAAACCTTCTCCTGGACCGCCTGCGCCGAGGACTTCGTGCGCAACCTCCAGCCCTATCCGGAGCCGGAGAAGACCCGCTTCTGGCGCCGCCTCCGCCGCCTGGCCCGGGTGCGACGCCGGCCGAAGACGGCCTGAGCGCCACGAGACGAGGGACTGGCTTGCGGACCCCCTGCGCCTGGCAGACAGTGTCGCAGCGCCTGGTGTCGCGGCGCGACTGGAAAGCCCCATGACCTTTCTGCTCAACCGCCGCATGCTCATGGCCTTTGGGGCCGCCGCGGCCCTGCCGCTCTCGCCGGCCCGGGCCCGGACCCCGGCGGCGAGCCCGGCTGACGCGGCCTTCGACGCCCTGGCTGCGGTGTGGCTGGAGACCAGCCTTCGGCTCAGCCCGATCACCGCCACCCTCTGGGGGGACTACCGGTTCAACGACCGGCTGGATGATCTCAGCCCCGCCGGCTGGAGCGCCCGGCTGAGCGCCGCCCAGGCCCTGCTTGTTCAGCTTCAGGCCATTGACCCCATGGGCCTCGGCCGCGAGCGCCAGGCCGACGCCGCCATCCTGCGCAACGCCCTGGCCGGGGAGGTCTGGACCCGTGAGACCCTGAAGCCTCATGCCTGGGACCCCTTGATCCACCAGTCCCTGGCCGGATCCGCCCTCTATGGCCTGATCGCCCGGGACTTCGCGCCCCTGCCCGAGCGGCTGGGCTCGGCCACCGCCCGGATGAACGCCTATCCACAGCTGTTGGCCGGGGTTCGCGCGGTGCTTGAGCCCCAGCGGACGCCGAAGATTCACGCCCAGACGGTGTCGGGACAGAATGCGGGCCTGGCAAGCCTGGTGGATCTGCTGCTGGCCGAGGCCGGCGCCCTCGATGCGCAGGGCCAGGCCGACCTGCGGGCCGCCGCCGCCGTCGCCAAGGCCGCCATCGCCGAACAGCAGGCCTGGATCGATCAGGTCCTGGCTCCGGGCGCGGCGGGCGACTGGCGACTGGGGGCCGATCTCTATGACGCCAAACTGGCCTTCGCCCTGGATAGCCCCCTGGGCCGCGCGGAGATCAAGGCCGCCGCCGAGCAGGCCCTGGTTGAGGTTAGGGCCGAGATGTACGACATCGCCCGCCAGGTCCTGAAGGGCGAGGAGGTTCCGCCGACTCCGCCCCGGCCGACGCCTGAGCAGGAACAGGCCGCCATCGCCGCCGCCCTGGAGCTGGTCTATGCCGACCGCCCGACGCCGGAGACCCTGATCCCGGTGGTCCAGGCCCAGCTCGAGGCGGCCATCGCCTTTGTGGCGGCCAATCCCATCGTCACCCCGCCCACCGAGCCGGTGCGGCTGGTTCTGACGCCGGAGTTCCAGCGCGGGGTGGCGGTGGCCTATTGCGATCCGCCCGGTCCGCTGGATCGGGACCTGCCCACCTTCTACAAGCTCTCGCCGATCCCCGAGCACTGGAGCGCCGAGCAGGCCGATTCTTTCCTCAGGGAATACAATAGCTGGACCCTTGAGGGCCTGACGGTCCATGAGGCCACCCCGGGCCACTATCTGCAGCTGGCCATCTCCAACCGCCACCCCTCGGTGCTGCGGTCGGTGCTGTGGTCAGGGACATTCGTCGAGGGCTGGGCCTGCTATGCCCAGGACGTGATGGTCGAGGCGGGCCACCGGGACGGTCACCCGCTGTACCGGCTGGCGAACCTGAAGTTCCTGCTGCGGGTGATCACCAATGCGATCCTCGATATCGGCGTGCATGTGGAGGGCTGGGATGAGGCGCAGGCCATGCGCCTGATGACCCATGACGCCTTCCAGCAGGAACGCGAGGCGGCGGGCAAGTGGACCCGGGCGCGGGTCTCCTCAGCCCAGCTGCCCACCTATTTTGTCGGCTGGCGCGAGCACTGGACCCTGCGCCGGGAGGCCGAGGCCAGGGCCGGCCAGGCCTTTGACATGAGGGCCTATCACGACGCGCTGCTGGGTCATGGCTCGCCCCCGGTTCGGGTGTCGCGGCAACTGATGTTCGATCTGCCGGTCGGGTGAGCCGGACAAGGGGCGAGAACGGCCCGCGCCGTCAGCTGGCCTCGGCCAGAGCGTCCGGCTCAAGCACCATGACATATTCCTCCACCTCGACGCCCCTGCCCGGGGCGAAGGCGGCGGTCTGGCCGCGAATGGCGAAACCGGCATGCTGCAGGACCCGCAGGGAGGCGATGTTGTCCTTGGCCACCCGGGCCTCCACCGGCCGCACGGCGATCGTCTCCAGGAACGCCTGCAGGGCCCGGGTCGCCACCCCCTGGCCCCACCAGGGCTTGCCCACCCAGTAGGAGACCGACGGCGCGCCGGCGGTGGTGTGGTTGAGGATATGGCCGGCCACGTCGCCGGCCACCTCGATGGTGCGGGCGGTGACGGCGGCGTTCTTCAACAGCCCCTCCCAGCGGACCATGAAGGCGCTGCGGTCCTCCGGATCGGCGGCGCCGAAGGCCGCCATGCGATTGGCGGCCGGATCGCGCTGCTGCTCGAAGAAGATCAGCAGGTCGCCAGGGATGACGGGGCGAAGGCGGACGGGGCAGGTCATGCGTGGGGGTGAGCCTTGGCATAGGCGGCCAGCAGCCGCTCGGCGTCCACCTCGGTGTAACGCTGGGTGGTGGACAGCGAGGCGTGGCCTAGCAGGTCCTGGATCGAACGCAAGTCCGCCCCGGCCCCCAGCAGGTGGGTGGCGAAGGAATGTCGCAGGGCGTGGGGTGTGGCGCTGTCGGCCAGGCCCAGCCGGCCCCGCAGCCCCTGCACGGTGGCCTGGACATGTCGCGGGCTGAGCGGGCCCCCACGCCTGGCCCGGAACAGGGAATCCTGGGGCGCCAGGACAAAGGGCAGGGCGCTGAGATAGTCCGCCACCGCCGCAGCCACCGCCGGCAGCACCGGGACAAGTCTGGTCTTGCCCCCCTTGCCGGTGATCCGCAGGCCCGGGGCCAGGGGGGCGTCGGCCCGCCTCAGGGACAGGGCCTCGGAGATCCGCAGGCCGCAGCCATAGAGCAGGGTGAGCACGGCGGCGTCCCGGCGGGCTTCCCACCCCTCCTGGCCGGGGTCGAGCCCCGGCTCGGCGATCAGGCCCAGGGCCTGGTCCTCGGTCACCGGCCGGGGGGCGCCCGGCTTGACCCTGGGGCCGCGCACCAGGGTCACCGCGGCGTTGGCCACGCCCAGGCGCCGGTCAAGATATCTGTGGAACCCCCGCACGGCCGACAGGGCCTGAGACAGGGAGCGGGGTGACAGGGGCCGCTCGCCCCGCCGAAGATGGGCCAGCCAGGCGCGCAGTTCGGCGGTTTCCACCCCGGCGAGGTCGGCGATGGCGAGGACGCCGCCGCGATGCTGCTGCAGAAACGCGACATAACGCCGACCGGCCGCCCCATAGGACTCCACCGTGCGCGGCGAGGCCCGGCGCTCCTGGGTGAGGTAGGCCAGCCATGCCTGAACCGCCTCGGCGGCCGGCGCCTGTGGGTCTGGGGGGATCAAAGGACCGGCCAACGCTCCGCCGTGCGTTCGATCACCCGGGCCAGGAAGGCCACGAGTTCGGCTCCCATATCCTCGGTGAAACCCTTGGGGTCGTCCGAGCCGAAGGCCGCCAGACCCTCCCGGGCCGGCTCCCAGATGGCCAGGCGGACCAGGGCCATGGACTTGATCGTCGCCCCCCGCTCGCCGAACAGGCCGAGCGCAGGCGCCCAGAAGCCCATGCGGGTCAGCCTCTGGTGGCCCCCCAGGATCATATCCACCTGGCCCTCGACCAGGGACCGCCAGCCGGCCGGCGTCCGCTCCGGACCCTGCAGGGCGATCACCCCGCAGCGCAGGCCAAACCGCAGCTGCGCCAGATCATCCACCCGGCGGGCCAGATCGGCATGATTGCGCGCCTCCAGGAGGTCGATCACCGCCCCATGGGCCTGGGCCTGGGCGGCGAAATTGGCCCGCGCCGTCGACTCCAGCTGCCGGCGGACCGCCGCCTCCTTGCGGTGGGCGGCATGGACCCTGGCCAGGGCGGCTGGGCCAAATGCCACCACATTCTCCGGCAGGGTCTGCAGGCCCAGCCGCCGCAGCAGCTCAGGGTCGTCCAGCAGGACGGCGGGATTCTCCAGCAGGAACTGGCGCACGGCGGCCCTGGCCTCATGGGCCCTCATCGCCCCGTCGATCCCGGTTCCGTCCATCATGCCATCCCTGCGCCGCCCGCGCGCGACCCTAAAGGATCGACTGGCCGGTCTTGGACCAGTCGCTCATGAACTGATCAAGACCCTTCTCGGTTAACGGGTGCTTGAACAGGTCGAGGAAGACCGCCGGCGGGATGGTCGCGCAGTCCGCCCCCATCAGGGCCGAGGCCGTCACATGGGCGGTGGTGCGGATCGAGGCGGCGAGGATTTCCGTGTCGAAGTCGTAGTTGTCGTAGATGGCGCGGATCTCGGCGATCAGGCCCATGCCGTCGGCGCCATGATCGTCCAGGCGGCCGATGAAGGGCGAGATGTAGGTGGCGCCGGCCTTGGCGGCCATCAGGGCCTGGGCCGCGGTGAAGCACAGGGTGACATTGGTCTGGACGCCCTCCCGGGAAAATGTCCCCGTGGCGGCCAGGCCGGCCCGGGTCAGGGGAACCTTGACCACCACATTGGGGGCGACGCCGGCCAGCCTGCGGCCCTCGGCCAGCATGCCCGCCACATCCATGGCGGCGACCTCGGCGCTCACCGGCCCCTCGACGAGGCCGCAAATCTCGGCGATGACCTCCAGCATGGGACGGCCCGACTTGGCGATCAGTGACGGATTGGTGGTGACGCCGTCCACCAGGCCTGTGGAGGTCAGGTCCTTCAGGACGGCCGTGTCGGTGGTGTCGAGAAAGATCTGCATGGCCTGGGCCTCCTTGCGCATGGGAAGGCGGTGTTTAGCCGCTGCGACCGCGCCTCGCCACCCCGCCGGCGTGACAGGGTCGGGCGCCCGCCCATGAGCCGCATCGCCCAGGTCCTTCTGCCCCTGCCCCTGCCCGAGGCCTTCGACTATGCCGAGCCTGAGGGCATGGGGCTGCAGGTTGGCGACCAGGTGGCCGCCCCCCTCGGCCCCCGCATCCTGCGCGGGGTGGTGCTCGCCCTCCGGGAGGCGACCGGCGGCAACCGGCCCCTGAAACCCCTGGAGGCCCGGCTGGACGACCCGCCCCTGCCGGCGGGGACCCTGGACTTCATCCAGTGGGCGGCCCGCTACGCCGTCGACGCCCCGGGCCAGCCCCTGGCCATCGCCCTGCGCGGCGCGCGCGCGCCCAAGGCCCGGCCTGCCAGCCAGGTGGTGGCCACGGGCCGCCCGCCCGCCCGGCAGACCCCGGCCCGGGACCGGGTGATCGCCGCCCTGGAGGGCTTCGCCGGGACCCCATCGGACCTCGCCCGCCGGGCGGAGGTCTCAGCCGGGGTGGTGAAGGGGCTGATCGAGGCGGGGGTGCTGGCTGTCCGCCTCGCCCCCGCGCCGGTCGCCTTCCCGGCCCCCGACCTGGCCCGGCCAAGGGCCCCGCTCAACCCCAGCCAGGCGGCGGCCGTGGGGGCTCTCAGCGCCATGACCGGGGCCGAGGGCTTCCAGGTGGCCCTGCTGGACGGGGTGACCGGGTCTGGCAAGACCGAGGTCTATCTGGAGGCCGTGGCCGCCGTACTCGCCGCCGACCCGGCCGCCCAGGTGCTGGTCCTGTTGCCGGAGATCGCCCTGACCCAGGCGGTGCTCAGCCGGTTCACCGCGCGGTTTGCGGCCAGTCCCGCCGAATGGCATTCAGGCATCGCCCCCCCCGCCCGGCGCCGGGTCTGGGAGGCGGCGGCCACCGGCGCCTGTTCCATCGTCGTCGGCGCCCGCTCGGCCCTGTTCCTGCCCTTCGCCAATCTCAAGCTCATCGTGGTCGATGAGGAGCATGACACCTCGTTCAAGCAGGAGGAGGGCTTCATCTATCAGGCCAGGGACCTGGCCGTGGTCCGGGGCAAGATGGAGGCCGCTGCGGTGATCCTGGCCTCGGCCACCCCCTCCCTGGAATCCCTCCGCAACGCCGAGACCGGCCGCTACCGGTGGCTGCGGCTGACCGATCGCCACGGGGTTGCGGTCCTGCCCCGGATCGACCTGATTGATCTGCGGGAGACGCCCCTGGAGCCCGGCCGCTGGCTGTCTGGCCCCCTGGCAGGCGCCGTCGGTGAGACCCTGGCCCGCGGCGAGCAGGCGCTCCTGTTCCTCAACCGCCGGGGCTATGCGCCCCTGGTGCTCTGCCGGGCCTGTGGCGAACGCCTGACCGCCCCAAACACCGATTCCTGGCTGGTGGAGCATCGCTATTCCGGCCGTCTGGTCTGTCACCTGACCGGCTTTTCCATGCCCAAGCCCAGGGCCTGTCCCCATTGCGGCGTCGCCGACAGCCTGGTGTCGGTCGGCCCGGGGGTGGAGCGGGTGGAGGAGGAGGCCCGGGCCCTGTTTCCCGACGCCCGGGTGGCGGTTTTCTCCTCCGACACCGTGTCCGACGCCCAGGCGGCCCGGCGGCTGGTGGAGTCCATGGCCGCTGGCGACATCGATATCCTGGTGGCCACCCAGGCGGCCGCCAAGGGTCATAACTTTCCCAACCTGACCCTGGTGGGGGTGGTGGACGCCGACCTCGGTCTGCGGGGGGGCGACCTGCGGGCCGCCGAGCGGACCTATCAGCTGCTGGCCCAGGCCACGGGCCGGGCGGGACGGCATGATCGTCCGGGCCGCGCCCTGGTCCAGACCTATGCGCCGGACCATGCGGTGATGCAGGCCCTGGCGGCCCAGGACCGGGACGCCTTCGTCGCCGCCGAGATGGCCGAGCGGGAGCTGGCCGGCCTGCCGCCCTTCGGCCGACTGGGCGCGGTGATCGTCTCCAGCGACAATCCCCAGGCCCTGGAGGCCTTTGTCCGGGACATGGCCGCCGCCGCCCCCAACGCCCCGGGCCTGGAGGTCTATGGGCCGGCTGATGCGCCCCTGTCCCTGGTGCGGGGGCGCCGGCGCAAGCGGTTCCTGGTCCGGGCCGATCGGACGGTGGATCTGTCGGCCTATCTGGCCGCCTGGCGGGCGCGGGTCAGGCCGCCCGGTGCGGTCCGGGTGGTGATAGACGTGGATCCCTACAGCTTCCTGTAGCTCGCCGCAGGGCGCCCAGGGGGCCCAGGGCGGGCAGGGCGGGCAGGGCTCAGGGGGCGGGATCGATTTCGGCCTTGACCGGAACCGGCGGGGGAACCCGGTCCTGCAGGCGCACCCCGGGGATCTTCAGCATCAGCAGGAAGCCGAACAGCAGAACCACCAGGCTGAAGACGATGCCGTAGACCACGGCGGTGGAGATGCTCTGGCGAATGATCTGGTCAGCGGCCCGGGTGACGGGGTCGGCGGCCCGGGCCTCGGCCAGGGACGGATCGGCGTCCCGCTCCATGGCCATGCGCTGCAGATCGGAGAGCTCCATGGCCTGCATCTGGGCGGCCGGACTGGCCGCCGACATCCGGACAAGCTCGGCGGTCAGGCCCCAGGTGAGGATCGCCCCGAACAGGGCCACCCCCATGGTCGAGCCGATCTGCCGGACGAACTGGCCCGAACTGGTCGCCACCCCCAGCTGGTGCGGCGGCACGGCGTTCTGCACCGCCAGGCCAAACAGGCTCTGCCCTGGCCCCAGGCCAATGCCGACGATCAGCAGGCGCCAGACCAGGTCCAGGGTGCTGGTGTCGGGACCGATGAAGCAGAGGGAGAACAGGCCAAGGATCAGCACCGCCCCGCCGCCGATCATGAACGGCTTATAGACCCCGGTCTTTGTGACCAGCCGGCCACTGACCGTGGAAGCGGCCACCAGTCCCACCATGAGGGCCAGCATGGTCAGGCCGCTGCGGGTGGCCGACGCCCCCTGTCCCACCTGCATGTAGAGCGGCAGGAAGGAGGTCACCCCCATGAAGGCCATGGCATAGATGAAGGCCGCGCCATTGGCGGTGTTGAAGGTCCGGTTCTGAAACAGATCCAGGGGCAGGATCGGGTCGCGGACCACCCGCTGGACAAGAATGAACCCCGTGAGGGCGGCTGCGCCGCCGGCCAGCAGGCCCAGGATCAGGGGCGAGCCCCAGGGATAGGTCTGCCCTCCCCAGGTGATGGCCAGCAGCAGGCTGGTGAAGCCGATCACGATGAGGGCCGCGCCGGCATAGTCGATGCGGCCTTCCCCCCGGGGCGGCCGGGCCGGCATCTTGAGGGTGATCATGGCCACCGCCGCCAGGGCGAAGGGGACGTTGACATAGAAGACCCAGCGCCAGCCCTCGACCACATGACCGGCCAGAACCACCGTCCCATGGTCGGTGAAGAAGCCGCCGATCACCGGACCGAATATGCTGGCCACCCCGAACACCGAACCGAACAGGCCGGCGAACTGCGCCCGCTCCCGGGGCGCATAGAGGTCGGCGATGATGGCGAAGGCGATGGTGAAGAGCGCCCCGCCGCCGATCCCCTGCAGGGCCCGGGCGGTGATCAGCTGGGTCATGCCGCCGCCTATCAGGGGCAGGTCGCCAAACTCTCCGGCCAGGCCGCAGAGCCAGGAGCCGGCGAGAAACACCCCGATCCCCCAGAGCAGCACGGGTTTTCGACCGAAGATGTCGCCGAGCTTGCCCCAGATGGGAACCATGACCGTCGAGGCCAGCAGATAGGCCGTGGTCGCCCAGGCATAGAGGTGCAGTCCCGACAGGTCCGAGACGATCCGCGGCATGGCCGTGGCGACCACGGTCTGGCTCATGGCGCTGAGCAGAAAAATGATCAGGACTGAGATCAGGGTGAGGCGGCGATCGGCCTCGTCAATGAATTGGGGCTCTTGCAAACTGGGGTTTCCCGGCGGCGTGGGCGCGCCGCCAATGTTCTGGTCCGGCTGGCCGCGAGATCGCCGGCACGTCCGGTTTTCAAATGTCCTGGCCCGCGTCCCGGCCGTGGAGGGCGGCCCAGGCGCGGCGATAATCGTCAGACCGTATCAGAATCACCCGGCGATAACGAGATGGTGAGGCCTCGGGCGCATGATCGGCGACCACGACGCGCCAGAAAGCCTCGATCCATGACGGACGCCCAGCAGATCCACCCCCTGACCTCCCTGCGGTTCTTCGCGGCCTTCTGGGTGGTGCTGTTCCACTACTGGCCGTCCCTGGCCACGGCGACGACGCCCCTGGTGGTAGCCAAGGGCTATCTCGGGGTCGAGGTGTTCTTCATCCTCTCGGGGTTCATCCTCTGCCATGTGTATCGGGGAGAGGTGGAGGCCGGACGCTTTGCCTATGGGCGCTTTCTCTGGGCGCGGCTGGCGCGGGTCTATCCGCTGCATCTGGCGACCCTGATCGGCATGGGGGTTCTGGCGGCCGGCGCTGCGGCGGCGGGCTTCGCCGTCGACCCCAACATCCTGTCCTGGGAGTCCCTGCCGGCCAATCTGCTGCTGGTGCAGGCCTGGGGCCTGGCGCCCACCGCAGCCTGGAACCACCCCTCCTGGTCGATCTCGGCGGAATGGTTCGCCTATCTGACCTTCCCGCTGTTCGCCTGGGGGGTGCTGGCCCTGAAGGCGCGGCCCCTGGTGGCGGTGGCCCTGGCGGCGATCTTCATGGCCGGGCTCTATGCCGGGTTCGAGGCCGTGGCCGGCCGTCCCCTCACCTTGGCCACTATTCACTGGGGCGCCCTGCGGATCGTTCCGTGCTTCGCCCTTGGCTGCGCCCTGCACAGCCTGTGGCGCGCCCGGACCGGGGGCGGGCGGGGTCAGGCCTGGCTCGGCGCCGCTATTTCAGGCGCCGTCGCCCTGGTTGCGGCCGGTTTCGGACTCTCCGACACCCTGATCGTCCTGGCCGCCGGCGGCGTGATCTTCTACCTCGCCCGGCTGGCCGAATCCGGCGCCCGGGCCCTTTCGGCGCCGGCCCTGACCTATCTGGGCGAGATCAGCTATTCGATCTACATGATCTGTGTGCCATGGAAGATCGTATTCGTGAATGGCGTCATCAGTCTGCTCGAGCTTGAAGGCGAACAGCTTCCCTTAGGCCTGTGGCTGGTGCTGCTGTTTGGCGTGATTCCACTGGCGGCTATATCCTACCACCTGATCGAGAAGCCTGCCCGGGCGCGGATGAAGCTGTGGCCAGGCCTGTGGAACGGCCGCTCGCCGAGGGCTGTGGGCGCATAAACCCTCTTTTCATCGGCGGCGTGAGAAACTATGCCTAAGGCCAGTTCGCGTCGGGAGTTGCGCCCAACATGTTGAAACGGACACGTCTGGCCCTGGGTTCCATGACCGTGGCGGCGGTGATGGCGCTTGCGCCGGTCAGCAGCGCCTTTGCCGATACCTATTGGCAGTGCGCGCCCTTTGCCCGGATGATTTCCGGCGTGCAGATCTTCGGCGACGCCTGGACCTGGTGGAAACAGGCCGCCGGGCGTTACGACACCGGCAACATCCCCCAGGCCGGCGCCGTGCTCTGCTTCAAGCCCACCGGCGCCATGCGTCTGGGCCATGTGGCTGTGGTCAGCCAGGTGCTCACTGATCGGGTCATCCAGATCAGCCACGCCAACTGGTCGCGGATCAATGGCGCCCGGGGCCAGATCGAGCGTGATGTCACCGTGGTCGATGTGTCGCCCAAGGGGGACTGGAGCCAGGTCAAGGTCTGGTACGATTCCATCGGCGACCTCGGCACGACCACCTATCCGGTGCATGGCTTCATCTATCAGGACGCCACGGCGGCCTCCCTGGCCAGGTCAGGCTTCACCACGGCCCAGAACACCGCTGTGACCGTCGCCCAGTCGGCCGCCAATCAGATGGTGGCGGCGGTGCGTCCGGGCTCAGGTCCTCTGCAGATGCTCACCCAGGCGGCTGACGCCACCGACCGGATCGCCGCCCTGTTGCAGGCTGCCGGACACAGCGCCGGCCCTGGCCCTGACGGCCAGCCATAATCGCGCTATTCGCGCGGAGGGATCTCAGGGGCGCTGAACTGGTCCCCTGAGATGACGTGACTGAACCCTGACCGGGCCTACATCTCGTTGCGCAGGGGCTGCAGGTCGGGGAAGTCAGCCGGGCGCTTCTCCGCCTTGGCCTTGAAGGCCTCGCCCATATGGGAGCCGGCGAACATGCCGGTCTGCCAGACGGCGATATAGTCCAGCCCGTCGGAAATGGTGTGATCCCGGGCATAGTTGATCATCACCTTCGAGCCGGTCACGGCCAGGGGCGACTTCTCGGCGATCTCCCGGGCGGTGGCCATGACATGGTCCAGCAGGGCCTCGTGGGTGGGGAACACCTCATTGACCAGGCCGATCTCCCTGGCCTTCCGGGCCGGCAGCCTGCGGCCGGTATAGGCCAGCTCCCGCACCCAGCCCTCGGGCATCAGCTTGCACAGCCGGGGGAAGGCGCCGACGTCGGCGGTCATGCCGATATTGATCTCCTGCACGCAGAAGAAGGCGTCCTCGGTGGCGTAGCGGATATCGCAGGCGCTGGTCATGTCCACGGCGCCGCCGATGCAGCCCCCCTGGATGGCCGCCAGCACCGGCATCCTGGCCTCGTCCAGGCAGCTGAAGCAGTCCTGCAGCCAGCGCACGTGGTGACGCTGGCCCTCGGCGGCCACATGGCGGTCAGGCGCCAGGCCGGCGTCCGGGGCCGTGCCGCCGCCGCCGCCGAACACGGCGAGATCCATGCCGGCCGAGAAGTGCTTGCCGGTGGAGGAGATGACGATGCAGCGGGCCCGGGCATTGTCGTTGATGTCGCGGACGATCACCGGCAGCTCGTTCCAGAAGGCCCGGATCATGCTGTTATAGGCCTCGGGCCGGCAGAGGCGGATGTGGGCCACCCCCGCCTCGATCTCCACCTGGAAACAGGTCCAGGGGCCGAGCGCCGGTATGGCGGCCGGAGGGGCGGTGCTGGCGTTGGCGGCGGTCATGGGAGCGTTCCTGAGGCTGATTGCGGGATCGCCCCATCATCGCGCCCTGACGCCGGGGAAAGCCAAGGCCTCTCGGCGATCCGGAGGTCGCGGCCGGCCTCCACCCCTTGGGTCCGGGGGAAGTCAGTCTATATGGAGCCCGTCGCGCCGGGTGGCGCAGGGCAGGAGGAGCCGCCGATGGATGGACTGGTCGCCGAGGCGCCGCGGACCCGCCGCGTCCCCCTGCCCGGCCGCGGCGGCGAGATGGCGGCCCTGGAGTTCGGGTCCCGTGATCGACCCCTGGACCTGGTGTTCTGTCACGCCAACGGATTCAACGCCCGGACCTACAGGACCATTCTTGGCCCCCTGTCGGCTGCCATGCGGATCCTGGCCGTCGATCTGCGCGGTCATGGCGCCACCTCCCTGCCCACGGATCTGGAGAACCGCCAGGGCTGGGCCGCCTATCGGGATGATCTGCTGGCCCTCCTGTCCCATGTGGCCCAGGGTCCGGTGGTGGTGGCCGGTCACTCCATGGGGGCGACCACCAGCCTGATGGCGGCGCCTCACGCCCAGGCGGTCATCCGCAGCCTGGTGCTGTTTGATCCTGTCCTGATGCCTGAGCGCGGGGGGCCGGCGCCCGGGGACATCGCCCAGTCGCCCATGGTTCAAGGCGCCCTGCGCCGCCGGGCCCAGTTCCCCTCCCGGGCGGCCGCCGTCGCCGCCTATGAAGGCCGCGGGGCCTTCAAGACCTGGAGCCTTGCCCAGATCACCGACTATGTGGCGGCGGGATTTGTGGATCTGGAGGACGGGTCGGTGGAGCTGGCCTGCGCCCCGGCCTGGGAGGCGTCCAACTTCGCGGTCTATGACCATCAGGCCTGGGCGGCGGCGCTCGCCTGCCCCTGTCCGGTACAGATTCTGCGGGCAGAGCACGGCTCCACCTGCCGGACCGGGGATCATATCGACACCCTGCTGGCCACCGGCCGCTACAGGATCGAGACCGTTCCAGGGACCAGCCACTTCCTGCCCATGGAGCGCCCGGAGCTGGTGCGAGAGGTCCTGACCCGCGCCGCGGCCGCCCAGGGCAGTTTCCGACAGGTGTGATACGGATATCGGGTTGAGATAGATCTAAGTATCGGAATCAGAGCTCTTTTTCCGATCACGAAGGCCACTATAGCTCCATGGCCGGGCGGGTGGCTGGGCGCAGGGCCGCCACGGCCTCCGGCGACAGCCGGACCACCTTGCGGGTATCGAGATCAAAGCCCACGGCGACGTTCTCGGCGCTGGCCCAGGGGCGGCCGGTGTGGGGGTCGACCATCCAGTGACGCAGGCGCCTGAACCGCTCCTCCACATGGGCGGTGGCCGAGCGCAGTTCGAACCGATCCCCGGCCCGGGGCCAGGCGAAGTGGACCACGCGATATTCCAGGGCCGCCCCGCCGATGCGCGGCTGTTCCGCGCCCGGACCCTCCCCCAGGCCCCGGCCGGCGCCCAGAAGGTGCAGGATGCCGTCGGAAATCTTGCCCATGACGATCTCGGTGCGCATCCGGCCGAAGGCGTCGCAGTCCGGCGCGCCGATGACCCCAAGGCCAATCCGCTTCAGGTCCATGGCCTGGGCCGCCGCCAGGCTGCCCGCGCCGGCCCCCACCGGGTCCAGGGTGATGGAGCGGGACGCGGCGAAGTCCGGCACGTCCATCTGCAGGCGCTCGGCCGCCGCCTGGATGCGGCGGGGCCAGGGAAACACCCGGCCGGCGTCAGCGGTGGCGTGGCGCACCACGGTCTGAAAGGTGGCGGCCGGGGTCCCGTCGGAATGCAGGATGACGATCATCAGCCGGGCCTCGTCCTCGCCCATGGCCACCACCCCGCCCCGGGCCGAAAGCGCCGCCCCGGGCTTGGCCTCCCGCAGGAAGCGGATGTGCTGCTCGCGGACCAGCAGGGTCGACGGCGCCAGGGCGGAAAAGGCGTCGGGCATGCCCAGTTCCGCGGCCAGGCCCGCCAGGGCCTCCATGGACTTGGCCACCCAATGGCGCACATTCAGGTGCCCCATCTCGTCGCATTCCCAGGTATTGATCCCGCCGACCCAGATTTCGGTTCCGCCGTCCCAGCCCATCAGGCCCCCCAACACACCACAATGCCGCCCGCATGTCGGGCGCCGCGGGGACCTTAGGGGCGCCCGCCGCCCACGCCAACGCCCCTGGCGGGACGCGGCGCTCATCGGGTTCGCCGCCCTGGCCTGAAACCTTCGGGGCGGATCGGGCAGAGGCTGGGCAGGGCGACGGAGACGATCCCCTGACCGCCCCGGCGGATCCCAAGACACCCCCCGGCCGCCGGCCAGGCCCCGGGGCCAGACATGGTCGTCTGGTGGGCCTGACCCACTGGCCCAATCTGCTGGTCCTGCGAAGATCGCGGCCATGAGGGGTCTGCCGGCATCTGAGCCCCCGGTCGGGCTTTACCTCCTCCGGCCCTAAGGCCTATGTCGGACCACCGCCCTCGATGCGCCGGAGATCGCCCCATGCTGCTGCACCTGTCCACCTGGTCCGAGGTCGAGGGCTTTCTGACCCGCTCAAGGGCGGTGGTCGTGCCGATCGGCTCCAATGAGCAGCACGGCCCCACGGGCCTGTTGGGGACGGACTGGCTCTGCCCGGAAATCATCGCCCACGAGGCGCAGAAGACCGGCGACATCCTGGTGGCGCCGACCTTCAATATCGGCATGGCCCAGCATCATCTGGGGTTTCCAGGCACCATATCCCTGCGCCCTTCGACCTTCATCGCCGCCATCGGCGACTGGTGCCGGTCGCTCTCGGCCCACGGGTTCGAGAAGATCTATTTCCTGAACGGCCACGGGGGAAATGTCGCCACCATCGAGGCGGCCTTTTCCGAGCTCTATGCCGAGGCGAGTTTCGCAGGAAAGCCCCGGGGCTTTGCCTGCAGGCTGAAGAACTGGTGGGAGCTGAAGGGGGTCACGGCCCTGGCCAACAGCCAGTTCCCGGTCGGCCATGGCAGCCATGCCACCCCCTCGGAGATCGCCGTCACCCAGTGGGCCTATCCGGACGCCATCAAGACCGCAGACTACGGGCCGAAGATCGCCCCCACGGGTCCGATCCGCGAGGCGGCGGACTTCCGCGCCCGCTATCCCGACGGCCGCATGGGGTCTGATCCCGCCCAGGCGACGCCGGAAAAGGGCGGCGAGCTGGTGCGGACCGCCGCCGCCGGCCTGCTGGAGGATGTCGCCGCCTTCGCCGCCGAAGTCCCGCCGGCCTGAGCCGGTGGGGATGCCGTCGACCGGAGGGCTCAAGGTCGAGACGGCCTCAGGCCTCAGAAGCCGCTGCTGGAGGGCATGGCCAGCCGCGGCGGGGCCGGGCGCTTGACCCGCCCGATCCAGTCCAGATCCTCGGCAGGCACGATCCCCTCGGCCTGGGCAGCCACCGTATCGGGCGTGGACACGATGTCGTGGGCCACGGCGGCGGTTTCGATCACCTGGACCTCAGCCGCCTCAGGGACCCCCTCGCCCGTTGCGCGGCCAATCCCGGTGGGGGTCAGGGTTTCCATGTCCTCGCCCAGGGTGACCAGCTCCACCAGGGCGGGGGTGGCCAGGCGGTTCATGGCCGCGACCTGGAAGCCTGCGGACTCATCGCCCCCATAGGCGCCGCCAAAGGCGCCGGGCAGGCCCCAGCCCCCCATCCAGCGGTAGAAGATGTGAGCCCCCACCGTGGCCACCTTCATCAGGCTCGGGCTCCAGTACGGGGCCACATAGTTGGCGTGATAGTGGGTGGCGTTGCCGACCTCCTTCATCACATGGCCCGACAGGGCCGCTTCGGCGATTTTTCGGGTTCTCGCCCAGTCCTGCGGCTCCGGGGGCCGGGCCATGGCGCCGTCGCAGGTGAAGGTGAACTGGCAGCCGGTAGTGCGGTTGGAGCCCTGGAACACCACCCCGCAGACGGAACTGGGATAGGCCGGGTGGCGGACGCGGTTGAGCACCACCTGGGCCACGGCGCGCTGGCCATCCAGGCTCTCATAGCGGGCTTCGTAATAGATGGCCGCGGCCAGGCAATCGAGGGCGCGGGCCTGGTGCAGCGCGCCGCCGGAAATGCGGAACGGACGGGCGGCGGGATTGGGCAGGGCCGAGGTGGGGTTGGAGGCGTTCCACAGGCGGGCCTGGGCCTCGTCCATGTCCTGCAGGCGCAGGATGGCCGGCTCCGGCGCGCCGCCGTCCAGGGCGTTCATGACGCCGGTCTCCCGGTCGATCCGGGCGAAGGCGGGCGTGATCCCGTGCGGGGCGAACCGGTCGGCCAGGCTGCGCATGGCCGGGTCCATGGCGCTGGCCAGGCGCTCCAGGGCGGCTGAGTCAATCTGGCCGCCGGTCAGCTTGGCCAGGCGCGGGCCGGTCCGCTCGGCGCCCATATGGGGGGCGGCCACGGCGAGGCCGCCCGCCAGCAGGGCGACCAGGAAAACCTGCAGCCCCGCCAGATGGTGATGGCGATGTTCGGTGTCGAAAAACCGACGAAAACTCAGCACGCTCAGCTCCCTGACGCGCCCACCCCCGTCACGCTTCCCATAGGCCCGGCGGCCGTCGAATTCCAGAGGATTCGGTCCGGCATTGTCCAGAATTGACCCAGTTCGGGCGCGCGCGTCGCAGCAGACGCCGTCCGCTGGCAAACTGGGCGCCGCACGGCGCCCGGGTCCGATCAGCCCTAGCGGGGGATCTCGGCGATCTTGGTCAGCGCCACCTGGCGATAGACGGCGCTGATCTCGAAATAGCGGCGGAAGACGCCGTGGAAGCGATCAACGGCCTGTTTCACGCCTGGGCCGCCGATCTCGCTCTCATCGTGCCAGTAGTCGTCCAGCACCATCATGCCGCCCACCTCCAGCAGGGCCGCGCAATAGGCCAGGTCGACCATCACCGCCCAGGCGGTGTGGCTGCCGTCCACATAGATCAGGTCATAGCGCTCGCCGCGCTCCAGCATCCTGGGCAGTTCATAGGTGGAGAAGCCCTTGCGGGTGGCCAGGCCGGTAAGGCCGAGCCTGGCCACATTGCGGTGAAACCGGGGCTCGACCGCGTGGTACTTTTCTTCCGGATTCAGGGCCTCATTGAACCACGGGTCGATCACCGTGACATCCAGCCTGGCCGGCAGCAGCCAGTCCATGAAGGCCAGGTTGCGGCCCTCATAGGCGCCGATCTCCAGATAGCGGATCTGGCCCCGGGTCGCGGCGAAGTCCCGCAGCAGCGGCGCCACATAGGGAATATTGTTGTCGGCCCACGCGGTGGTGAACTCAAAGCCCATGGTCTGGCAGTGGGCGGCGAAGGCGGCCGCGTCCTGGCCTGACCGGGGCCGCCCCAGCATGGTCTGGGCGAACTGGGGCGCAAAGCGGCCGTTCAGGGTGGCGAGCGCGCGGATCGGATCGGCCAAGACGAAGGCTCCATCAAAGGTCTGCAGATGGCATAGCCGCCAAGCCGTTAAGGAAGGGTCGCAGCCGTCCGCAGTGAAACAGCGCGGCGTGCTTTTCCGCCCTTTGCCGGACTCTGCGGGGCTGTATCGTCCCTAGTCCATGGAGCGGCCATCCTCGGCCAGTTTCAGGGAGAGATGCGAAATGCGGGTTATGGTGTTCGTCAAGGCGACGGTCGACAGCGAAGCCGGCGTCATGCCCGGCAGCGACTTGCTGGAGGCCATGGGCCGCTACAACGCGCTGCTGGTGGACGCCGGGATCATGAAGGAGGGCGCAGGCCTGAAGCCGAGCGCCCAGGGCAAGCGGATCGCCTTCGACGGGGACAGCCGCACCGTCATCGACGGCCCCTTCGCCGAAACCAAGGAGGTGGTGGCCGGCTACTGGCTCTGGGAGGTCCGTGACATGGACGAGGCCGTGGCCGGGGTGAAGCGCTGCCCCAATCCCATGCCGGGACCCAGCGAGATCGAGATCCGCCCCTTCTACGAGATGTCCGACTTCGAAGCGATCATGACTCCGGAAGCCGAGGCCGTGCACGGCCGCGTGGCCGACAAGCTGGCCGGCCAGGACTAGCCCGGATGCAGGCGCTGCCGGATGGCCGCCCGGCCAGAGGGGGCGGACGTCGTCCTGCGACCCTAAACCGTCACCACCCTGCCCTCGCGGACCTCGACCGGCCATGGGGTGAGGCGTTCGCCAAAGCAGGGGCCGGCGACGCATTCGCCGTCCAGGGGACGGAACAGGGCCCCGTGGCCGGCGCAGAGGATGTGCCGGTGATCCCGGGTCAGGTAGCGGTCGTCAAGCGCCGAGAGGGGCCAGCCGGCATGGGGGCAGCTATCCACATAGCCGCGGATCTCTTCGCCGATGCGGACCACGACGCCGGCGAACATGGCGGCCTGCGCCCGGAAGCGGAAGCTCCTGGCGCCGGGTTCGACGATCTCCTCAAGGGCGCAGAGATCGGTCCCGGGGGCGGGCCTGGCGGGGTTGCCGCTCAAGCCAGGGCGCCGCGGGTGATCTTCATGGCCGAGATCTCCACCCGCTCGAAGACGCCGGCGGTCCTGTAGGGGTCGGCCGCGCTGAAGGCCTGCGCCTCGGCCAGGCTGTCGGCCTCATAAAGGATCAGCGAGCCGGCCATCTCGCCGGCCTCGTCCAGCAGGGGACCGGCCAGCTTCACGCGCTCAAGATGCTCGCCGATATAGGCGAGGTGCGCCCCGCGCGCGGCCATGCGCTCGGCAAGGGCGTTCGTCCTGTCGAAGCACATCAGCACGAAAATGGTCATTCCAGGTCCTCAGCGTTCGTCCTTGAGCGGACGGGAAAGCAGGTTGGCGATGGCGACATCGACGCCGACCTCGCCGGCCAGTATGGCGGCGACCGCCTCGCAGATCGGCGTCTCCACGGCGAGCCTGGCGGCCAGCTGGCGCACGGCGGGCGCCGAGGCCACGCCCTCGGCCACCGAAAGCTTGCCGGCCAGGGCCTCGTCCAGGGTCTGGCCGCCGCCGAGCGCCAGGCCGACGCTCATATTGCGTGACTGGGGGCTCGAACAGGTGAGCACCAGGTCCCCAAGCCCGCAGAGGCCGGCCACGGTCTCCGGCTCGCCGCCCAGGGCCACGGCCAGCCGGGTCATTTCCGCAAAGCCCCGGGTGATCAGGGCCGCATGGGCCGAGCGGCCCAGGCCGCGCCCTTCGACAATGCCGCAGGCGATGGCCAGGACATTCTTGATCGCCCCGCCCACCTCGGCGCCGACCATGTCCGGGGCGTAGTAGGGGCGGAAGGCCGGCAGGGCGATGGCCTCGGCCAGCCTGCGGCCGAGCGCCTCATGGGGACAGGCCAGCGTCACGGCCGTGGGCAGGCCCCGGGCCACCTCGCCGGCGAAGCTGGGCCCCGACAGGACGGCGGGCGCCGCCTGCGGCAGGGTCTCGGCCAGGACCTGCGTCATCAGCTTCAGCGAGCCCTGCTCCACCCCCTTGGCGCAGAGGACGATGGGCAGGCCCGGCCGGGCATGGGGGGAAAAGGCGGCGAGCGCGGCGCGCAGGTGCTGGGCCGGCGTCACCATCAGGATCAGGTCGCTGCCGGCCAGGTCGGCCAGATCATTGGTGCAGGCCAGGACCGGGTCCAGGGGGACGCCGGGCAGGAACAGGCTGTTCTCAGCCGCCTCAGTGATGGCGGCGACCACCTCGGGCTCCCGGGCCCAAAGGGTGGTGGAGAGGCCCGCCCGGACGCAGACCTGGGCCAGCGCCGTGCCCCAGGCGCCGGCGCCGATGACCCCGGCGCGCCTGAACGCTTGGCTCATGCCTTGGGTCCCTTTCGACCGGCCAGGTGACTGGGATGGGCCGCCGCAGCGGCGGCGTCCAGGGGCCAGCGGGGCCGGGCCGGGGCGTCCAGGGGGTCGCTGAGCCCAAGGGCCAGCCGCTCGGCCCCGGCGAGCGCGATCATGGCGGCGTTATCGGTGCAATAGGCCAGCGGCGGGGCGGTGAAGGAAAAGCCGTGGCCTTGGGCCACCTCCTTCAGCACGCCCCGCACTGTCCCATTGGCGGCCACGCCGCCGGCCACCACGAAGCGCAGGGCCTGGCCCTCATGACCCTGGGCATAGAGCTCCATGGCCCGGGCGGTGCGTTCACACAGCTGGCGGGCGATGGCGGCCTGGACGGCGGCGGCCAGATCCCGGCGCTCGACCTCCGTGGTCAGGCCCTCGGCGATCCGCGCCGCGGCCGTCTTCAGACCGGAGAAGGAGAAGTCGCAGTCCCTGTGGCCGAGCCTCGCCCGCGGCAGGGGGTATCGGTGAGGATCACCGCCCACGGCCAGCTTCTCCAGGGCCGGTCCGCCGGGATAGGGCAGGCCGAGGGTCTTGGCGATCTTGTCGAAGGCCTCGCCGGCCGCATCGTCCATGGTGGCGCCCAGGCGGCGGCAGGCGCCGACCCCGCCCACCTCCAGCAACTGACAGTGGCCGCCCGACACCAGCAGCAGCAGGAAGGGGTAGGGAACCTCCGCCCCGAGCCTGGCCGAGACCGCATGGCCCTCCAGATGGTTCACCGCCACCAGGGGCAGGGACCGGGCCAGGGCCACGGCCTTGCCAAAGGCCAGACCCACCATCACCCCGCCCACCAGGCCAGGACCCGCCGTGGCCGCCACCCCGTCCAGATCGCCATAGGAGAGGCCGGCCTCGCCCATGGCCTGGGCGGCGATGGCGTCGATGGCCTCCACATGGGAGCGCGCCGCGATCTCCGGCACCACCCCGCCATAGGGGGCGTGCTGGGCGACCTGGCTGGCGATCACCGAGGCCAGCACGGCCACCCGACCCTGATCATCCAGGCGCACGACCGCGGCGGCTGTCTCGTCGCAGCTGGTCTCCAGGCCAAGGACAGTGCGTGCGGTCATTCGGTTGCGGCCAGGGCGCCCGTCCTGTAGCAGCGGGTTGTCAGTCATCGCATCGCAGGTAGACCGCTCACCGTGTCTTCGCAACCGCCCGTCGTTCGCATCGGGGCTCGAGGCTCCCAGCTCTCCCTCGCCCAGGCCGGCCAGATGCAGCGCCGTATCGCCGCGGCCCTGGGCGCCCGGCCGGAAGACGCCGAGAAGGTGGCGCCGCTGATCGTCATCCGCACCTCGGGCGACCAGATCCAGGATCGCCGCCTGCTGGAGGTCGGCGGCAAGGGCCTGTTCACCAAGGAGATCGAGGAGGCGATGCTGGAGGGCCGTATCGACTGCGCCGTCCATTCCATGAAGGACATGCCCGCCGTGCTGCCGCCCGGCCTGGTCATCGCCGCCATTCCCGAACGGGAGGACCCCCGGGACGCCTTCCTCAGCCACGCGGCCCGCACCCTGGAGGACCTGCCCCAGGGCGCCAGGCTGGGCACCGCCAGCCTGCGCCGCCAGGCCCAGAGCCTGCACGCCCGCCCCGACCTGGACGTGCAGCTGCTGCGGGGCAATGTGGGCACCCGCATGGCCCGGCTGGAGGCGGGCGAATACGACGCCATCATTCTCGCCCTCTCGGGGCTGAAGCGCCTGGGGCTGGACGGGGCGGCCAGGAGCTTCATCGATCCGGTGGAACGCCCGCCGGCCCCGGGCCAGGGGGCGCTGGCCATCGAGACCCGGGAGGCCGACCAGGGCCAGCCGTGGCTGGATGCCCTCCGCGACCTGGGCGCCACCACCACCGTGGCCGCTGAGCGGGGCGCCATGGCGGCCCTGGAAAGCTCCTGCCGCACCCCCATCGGCGCCTATGCGACCCTGAAGGACGGCCAGCTCTTCCTGATCGTCGAGGCCCTGTCCCCGGACGGCGCCTTGCGCTTCCGCCGCCAAGAGGGGCTCGATCTGACCACCGTCGCCGACGCCGCCGTGGCGGCCCGGGAGCTTGGCCAAAAGCTCGGCGCCGAGCTCCGGGACGAGGCCGGCGACGCCATCATCCTTCCCGCCTAGGCCAGTGCGGGCTTGCATACGGGAGGCCTGTCGAGCTTTGCTGACCCCATGACCGCCTCCCCCCAGCGTCTGATCTGGATCACCCGCGCCGAACCCGGGGCCACATCCACCGCCGCCCGGGTCAGGGCGCGCGGGCACAGACCCCTGATCCTGCCCCTGCTGGCGGTGAATCCGGTCACCGAGGCGCCGCCGGACCTGGCCGGCGTCGGCGCCCTGGCCTTCACCAGCGCCAATGGGGCGCGGATGTTCGCCAGGCTCACGGCGAACCGCGCCCTGCCGGTCTTCGCCGTCGGCGCGGCCTGCGCCCAGGCCGCCCGGGCGGTGGGCTTTCGTCATGTGCTGTCGGCCGACGGGGATGTGGCCGCCCTGGCGGCCGGGATCATCAGCCGGGCCGGAGAATTCAAGGGCTGCGTCCTGCACCCGGCGGCCACCGAGCCGGCCGGCGACCTCGGCGGCGCCCTTTGCCAGGCCGGGGTCGTCCTGCGCACCTGGCCGATCTATGAGACCTGTCCCATGACGCCGCCGCCGGAGGCCCTGGCCGACGCCCTGCGGGCCGATGCCGCCCTGGTCTATTCCCCCAAGGCCGCCCAGCAGCTGGCCAGGGTGATGCGGGGCCGCGCGGCGCCGCAGATGCGGGCCCTGTGTCTCTCCAGGGCGGTGGCCAAGCCCCTGGCCCGGGCCAGGATCGGGTCGCGGACCTTTGCCCCCGTGCCCCTGGAATCGGCCCTGCTGAACCTGATTGATCGGGCCGCCCCGCCGGTGGACCAGGCGCCTTGACCCCCCAGCCCCCGCCGGGTGAAGGCTCAGAGCCGGCCCCCTTGCAGCCTCTGCTCGGTCTGCGTTTCTGGCTGCTGATCAGCTTTGCGGCGGTCTGCGTCCTGGCGGGCCTGGGGGTGGCGTGGCTTGGCCCGGTCTGGTTCCCGGCCCCCTGACGGCGCAAGGAACCACGCAGACGCTTGGCGAGCGCCCCAAGAGCCGCTAAACAGCCGCCCCGGACGGACGACTGGGTCCTGCCCAGCCCCCGTCGCCACGGGCCGCCTTAGCTCAGCCGGTAGAGCGGCGCATTCGTAATGCGTAGGTCAGGTGTTCGAGTCACCTAGGCGGCACCATCCCTTCACCTGAAGCTCGTCCCCGACGCCCCGCCTCGCGCCCGGCGGGCATCTGTGGCAATCAGGGGGTGGTTTCCGGTTTGAGGGACGGCATGGCGCATCGGTTCTATTCCAGTCAGGCCCAGGGGTTTGTCCGTTGTGGGGTGGCCACGCCGGGGGTGGCGGTGGGCGATCCGGCGGCCAATGCCCAGGCGATCCTCGACCTGGCCCGGCAGGGGCATGAGCAGGGCGCCGACCTGATCATCTTCCCGGAGCTCTGCGTCTCGGCCTATGCGATCGATGACCTGCATCTGCAGGACGCCCTGCTGGACGCGGTCGAGACCGCAGTGGAACAGATCTGCAAGGCCTGCGACGGCCTGAGCCCGGTCCTGGCCATCGGCGCCCCGGTGCGGCGCAACGGCCGGCTCTATAACTGCGCCATCGCCATTTCCCGGGGTCGGATACTCGGGGTCGTGCCCAAGTCCTTCCTGCCCAACTACCGGGAATATTACGAGAAGCGCTGGTTCGCACCGGGCACAGGCCTCGCCGATCTGGAGGTGCGGCTGGCGGGCCAGACCGTCCCCTTTGGCGTCGATCTGGTGTTCGAGGCCGAGGACCTGGCGGACTTCGTCTTCCATCTGGAGGTCTGCGAGGACTTCTGGGCGCCGACGCCCCCCTCGACCCGGGGCGCCCTGGCCGGGGCCCTGATCCTGGCCAATCTGTCGGCCTCCAATGTGGTGGTGGGCAAGGCCAGGGACAGGGCCATGCTGTGCGCCTCCCAGTCGGTGCGCTGCCAGGGGGCCTATCTCTATGCCGCGGCGGGGCCGGGGGAGAGCACCACCGATCTTGCCTGGGACGGTCAGGGCGACATCTATGAACTCGGAGTCCTCCTGGCCCAGAGCGCCCGGTTCCCCCCCCAGGGCAGCCTGACCCTGGCCGATGTGGATGTGGAGCGCCTGCGCCTGGAGCGGATGCGCACCCCGACCTTCAATGACGCTGCAGCGGGCGAGGGGCATCCGGAGTACGGGTTCCGCCGCATCGGCTTCGCCCACCAGCCCGACCATGCCGACCGGGGCCTGATACGGCGTCTCGACCGCTTCCCGTTCGTCCCCGATGATCCGGACCGCCTGGATCAGGACTGCTATGAGGCGTTCAACATCCAGGTGGAGGGCCTGGCCCAGCGGCTGCGCTCCAGCCGCACCGAGAAGATCGTCATAGGCGTCTCCGGCGGCCTGGATTCCACCCATGCCCTGATCGTCGCGGCCAAGGCCTGCGACCAGCTGGGCCTGCCCCGGGGCAACATCCTGGCCTTCACCCTGCCGGGCTTCGCCACCTCCGAGGCCACCAGGGCCAATGCCTGGGCCCTGATGCGGGCCATCGGCGCCACCGCCGAGGAGATCGACATCACCCCCGCCGCCCGCCAGATGCTGGGGGACCTGGGCCATCCCTTCGCCGCCGGCGCGCCGGTCTATGACGTGACCTTCGAGAATGTGCAGGCCGGGCTGCGCACCGACTATCTGTTCCGGGCCGCCAATCAGCGCGGGGGCCTGGTGCTGGGCACCGGCGACCTGTCGGAACTGGCGCTCGGCTGGTGCACCTATGGCGTCGGCGACCAGATGAGCCACTACAATGTCAATGGATCGGTGGCCAAGACGCTCATCCAGCACCTGATCCGCTGGGTGGCGGCCCACGGCCAGTTCGAGGCCGACACCAACCAGATCCTGCTGTCAGTCCTGGACACTGAAATCTCGCCGGAGCTGGTGCCGGCCGGCGCCCAGGGGGCGATTCAGTCCACCCAGGCCATTGTCGGCCCCTATGAGCTGCAGGATTTCCATCTCTACTACATCACCCGCTACGGGCTTCGTCCGTCCAAGGTCGCCTTCCTGGCCTGGCACGCCTGGCGGGACGCCGCAGAGGGCGCCTGGCCGCCCCACTTCCCGCAGGAGGCCCGCAACGCCTATGACCTGGCCGCCGTCGCCCATTGGCTGGAGGTTTTCCTCACCCGGTTCTTTGGCTTCAGCCAGTTCAAGCGCTCGGCCATGCCCAACGGGCCCAAGGTGGTCTCCGGCGGCAATCTGTCGCCCCGCGGAGACTGGCGGGCGCCCTCGGACGGCTCGGCCCGGGTGTGGCTTGACGAGCTGAAGGCCAGGCTCCCCGAGCAGCCTCAGGGCTGAAACCCAAGAGGACCAGAACACCACCGGCGCTCCGACCCTCTCGACGTCCGATCCTGACCGGCGCGCGGTGGGCTGGGATGGCCTACAGGTAGCGCTTGACCTCTTCGAGGTTGAAGCACTCGATGGTGTCGCCGACCTTGATGTCCTGGAAGCCCTGGAACGCCATGCCGCATTCCTGGCCGTTGGGAACCTCGTTGACCTCGTCCTTGAAGCGCTTGAGGGTCTGCAGGACGCCCAGTTCCAGCACCACCACGTCCTGGCGGACGATCCGCACCCGGGCGCCCTTGCGGACCACGCCTTCGGTGACGCGGCAGCCGGCGACACGGCCCACCTTGGTGATGTCGAAGGCCTGGAGGACCTCGGCATTGCCCAGGAAGGTTTCCCGCTGGATCGGGGTGAGCATGCCCGAGAGCACGCCTTTGATGTCGTCGATCAGGTCGTAGATGATCGAATAATAGCGGATCTCCACGCCTTCGCGCTCGGCGAGATCCCGGGCCTGCTTGGAGGCGCGCACATTGAAGCCGAGAATGGGCGAGCCCGCCCCCTTGGCCAGCATCACGTCGCTCTCGCTGATGGCGCCGGCGCCCGAGAGGATGATGCGCGCGCGCACCTCCTCGGTGGAGACCTTGTCCAGGGCGCCGACAATGGCTTCGGCCGAACCCTGCACATCGGCCTTCACGATGACCGGCAGCTCGGAGACCTTCTTGTCGGCGAGCTTGGCCATCATGTCGGCGAGCGAGGCGCCCGCCACCGGCGAGCCGGATTTCTCCCGCTTCATCCGCTGACGATATTCGGTGATCTCCCGGGCGCGGGCCTCGTTCTCGACCACCGCCAGGGGTTCGCCGGGATCGGGCGTGCCGTCCAGGCCAAGCACTTCCACCGGGGTGGAGGGGCCGGCGCTGTCGAGCTGTTCGTCGCGTTCGTTGAACAGGGCCCGGACCCGGCCCCAGTTGGCGCCGGCCACGACGATATCGCCGCGCTTGAGGCTGCCGCGCTTGACCAGAACGGTGGACACTGAGCCGCGTCCGCGATCGAGCTTGGCCTCGATGACCACGCCCTCGGCGGTGCGCCCCGGATCAGCCCGCAGGTCCATGACCTCAGCCTGCACCAGTATGGCCTCAAGCAGGTCGTCGAGACCGAGCTTTTCCAGGGCGGAGACCTCGACCACCTGGGTTTCACCGCCCAGGCGCTCGACGACGATCTCGTGCTGCAGCAGTTCGTTGATCACCCGGGTCGGATCGGCGTCGGGCTTGTCGATCTTGTTGATGGCCACGATGATCGGGGCCCCGGACGCCCTGGCGTGCTGGATGGCCTCCACCGTCTGGGGCATGACCCCGTCGTCGGCGGCCACCACCAGGATGACGATGTCGGTGACATTGGCGCCGCGGGCGCGCATGGCCGAGAAGGCGGCATGGCCAGGGGTGTCCAGGAAGGTCACCCGCTGTCCATCCTCCAGCCGCACCTGATAGGCGCCGATGTGCTGGGTGATGCCCCCATGTTCCCCCGAGGCCACATCGGCCGAGCGCAGGGCGTCCAGGAGAGAGGTCTTGCCGTGGTCAACATGGCCCATGACCGCCACCACCGGCGAGCGCAGGGGCGCGTCGGTCTCGTCGGTGTCATTGGACAGGAAGCCTGTCTCGACGTCAGATTCGGAGACGCGCTTGACGGTATGGCCAAACTCCGTGGCCACCAGTTCGGCGGTGTCGGAGTCGATGACGTCGTTGATCTTCATCATCACGCCCTGACGCATCAGGAACTTGATGACCTCGACCCCGCGGGTGGTCATGCGGTTGGCCAGCTCGCCCACCGTGATGACATCGGGGATGACCACTTCGCGGGCCACCCGGGCGGCTTCCTGGCCGCCGCCCTTTCGCTTTTCCCGTTCCCGTTCCCGGGCCCGGCGCACCGAGGCCAGGGAGCGCATGCGCTCGACCGCGCCCTCATCGCCAGCCGCCAGGGCCTGGATGGTGAGCCGGCCTTCGCGGCGCTGGGGCGCGCCCTTGCCGCGGCTGATGGCCTTGCCGGGCGCTGCGGCCTTGCCGCGACGGTCGTCCTCTTCCTCGGGCCGGCGATCCAGATTGGGGGCGCCCGGCCGGGGGGGCTGACGGGTGGCCCTCTGAACCTCAGGGGCGGCCGGCGGCGCGCCGGGGGCCACCGGTCGTCCCGCCCCCCGGGGACCATCCCGCGACGGCGCCGGCCGGGGGGACAGGGCCGAATAGCGAACCGTGTCTCCGCCCGGGGGGGCGGGCCGCTCACCCCGGGGGGTGGAGCGGTCTTCCCGGGGACGGTCAGCCTGAGGCGCCTCAGGGCGCGCGCCATCCCGCTCGGGACGCGGGGCGCGCTGATTGAAGCTGGTGGCGTCGAACCGCGGCCGGGGGGGCCGATAGGTGGTGGTGCTGGCCCGATCATCCCGCCGCTCGGGGGACGGGGTGTAGGATCTGGTCTGGCCACCGCCGGTGGCCGCCCCTCGGGGCGCTGCGTCGGTGCGGGCCGCCTGGGGGGCGGGGCGGGGGCGGGCCTCGGCCACAGGCGCCGAAGGCGCCGCCGGCGGGGCAGGCTCAGCCTGGGCCACGGGCGCCGCGGCCAGCTTGACCTCGGGAGGGGCCGTCTCGGCAGGTCTGGCCGGTTCGCTGGCGGCCTGCGCCGCCCTGGCCTGGGCGGCTTCAGCCGCCTTGGCGGCAGCCTCACGCTCGGCGCGCTCGCGGTCCTCCCGGGCCTTGGCCTGGGCGGCGGCTACGGCCTGCTGGCGGGCGCGATCAATGGCGGCCTGGCGGGCGCGGACTTCTTCGGCCGACAGGCCCGAAGCGTCGCCTGAGGCGCGGGACTGAGGACGGGAGTCTGATCCCCGCCGCTCGGCGGAGGACGGGCCAGCGAGATTGCTGGGGGCCGGCACATGCGTGCGCGGACGCTTGGTCTCCACGACCACCGTCTTGGAGCGGCCATGGCTGAAGCTCTGCTTCACCGTCCCCGCACTGACCGAACCCGCGCCGCGGGGTTTCAAGGTCAGGGGCGGGCGTCCGCCAGGGGTCCGGCCGTTGTCGTTGTCGTCGCTCATGCGCTCGCTTTACTTACCGACCGGAAGGACCAGCCGTTTTCTAATCGTCCAAACAGATGCGACGCGCGGAACCGCTTGGTTCCGCCCGTCCCGTCACGGCTCCTCGCGCCAACTCTCTGGAAGGAGCGGGCGAAATCCCGCCAGGCGCCGGACTTCCAGCGCCCAGCGATCGGCAGTACGCCCCGCAAGGAAGGCGGTGTGTATCACATTCTCCAGGCCCAAGGCCAAACCCAATTCCGCCGAGGTGAACAGGCCGAGCTGTCCGACCGGCCTGGGCGACCGCTTGAGGGCGGCGAAAATTTTCCGCCGGCCATCGGCAGCCCCATCGGCGGCCTCGATCAGCCAGGCGGCCTGGCCCGAGGCCAGGGCCGCCGAGACCTTTTCGAACCCGTTGATCAGCCCGCCGCCGCGCCGGGCCAGTCCGAGGCCATCCAGGACCCTGCGCCGCAGGAGGGCCTCCACCTGGTCGGCGAGGGCGGCGGGCGCCTTGGCCGGGGTCTTGGCCGATCGGGCAAACAGGTTCTTGCGCGCCGCCGTCTCCACCGAGGCCCGGTCGGCCGCCACCCAGACCCCCCGGCCCGGCAGCTTGCGGCCCAGGTCAGGGGTCACTGCGCCGCCAGGGGCAATGACAAAGCGGATCAGCCGGGCTTCCTCACGGACCTCGCCGGAGACCACGTCCCGACGGGCCCTGGCGGCCTGGGCCAGGGTGGCCGGCCCGACCCGGGACGAGAGATCGGATCCCGCAGGCTCCGAGTCTTGCATATTCGGATCGGGCGCGGTCACCGGGGTCTAGGTCTCGTCTTCCTTGTCGGCGGCCCCGGCCTCGGCGGCGGCGGAGCTGGCCGCGCCGGCGCGGCCAAACACCATCTCCTCCTCGGTGAGTGCGGGCTCCGCCTCGTCCGGGTCGGGCTCCGGCTCGGGGGGCGCCTCGATCCAGCCCATGGCCACCCGGGCGCGGACGATCAGGGCCTCGGCGTCGGCGGGCTCCAGGCTGAAGCTCTCCAGAACGCCGGTTTCCCGGACCCGCTCGCCATTGCGGCTTTCATACCAGCCCCGCAGGTCGTCCGGGGTCAGGTCGGCCAGATCCTCAACGGTCTTCACGCCGCCCTCGCCCAGGGCCACGGCCATGGGCAGGGTGACGCCAGCGATGGCCAGCACCCCGTCCTCGACCCCCAGCGCCTTGCGTTTGGCGTCGTACTCGGCGGCTTCCCGGTCCAGGAAGTCCCGGGCGCGGGCCTGGATTTCCTCGGCGGTGTCCTCGTCGAAGCCCTCGATGTCGGAGATTTCATAGGGTTCGACGAAGGCCAGGTCCTCGACCGTGGCGAAGCCTTCGGTGACCAGCAGCTGGGCGATGACCTCATCGACGTCCAGGGCTTCCTGGAACAGGGCGGTGCGCTCGCTGAACTCGCGCTGGCGGCGCTCGGAGTCCTGGCTCTCGGTGATGATGTCGATCTGCCAGCCGGTCAGCTGG
>CAMTXB010000050.1:0-70316 GCA_947085575.1 uncultured Caulobacteraceae bacterium | reverse complement strand
CTCGCCTTAGGCGGCGAACAGGATCAGCAGCGCGACCACGAAGGCGAAGATGCCGAGGGCTTCGGTCAGGGCCATGCCCAGGAAGAGCATCGGACGCTCGCCGGCCGAGGCCGACGGGTTGCGCAGGGCGCCGTTGAGGTACTGGCCGAACATGAGGCCGAGGCCGATACCGGCTCCGATCATGCCCAGCATCGCCAGGCCGGCGCCGATATACTTAGCTGCAAGGGGATCCATCGAAAGTGCTCCGTGTAAGCGATGGGGTCGGGAAACGGGGTGAATAGACGGTCGCGATCAGTGGCTGTCCAGATTCACGACGTCGTTCAGATAGACGCAGGCCAGCACGGCGAAGACGAACGCCTGCAGGAACGCGACCATGAACTCCAGGGCGGTGACGGCCACGATGCCGGTCAGGGTGACCAGGGCGCCGACGACCCCGACGGCGCCCAGGGCGCCGAGGGAGACCACGAAACCGCCGAAGACCTTCAGGACGACGTGGCCGCCAACCATGTTGCCGAACAGACGCAGGGCGAGCGTCACGGGGCGGACCAGGAAGGAAATGATCTCAATCACCACCACCAGGGGCAGGACGAAGATGGGCACGCCTGACGGCACGAACAGCTTGAAGAAGCCAAGTCCGTTTCGGGCGAAGCCCACGGCGATGACCACACTGATCACCAGCAGACCCAGGGTGGCGGTCACGGCCAGCTGCGAGGTCGAGGTGAAGAAGTAGGGGATCAGTCCGAACATATTCATGCACAGAATGAAGGCGAAAAGGGTGAAGACAAACGGGAAGTATTTCTTGCCTTCGTGGCCGATGATCGAGTCCGTGAGGTTGTGGATCAGCCCATAGATCAGTTCGCCCACCGACTGCAGCCGGCCCGGGACCACCGCAGCCTTGGCCGAGGCCGCTGCAAAGAACAGGGTCACGGTGGCTGCGGAGATGATCATCCACAGGGCCGAATTGGTGATCGAGAGATCGAAGCCTGCCACGGCAGGAAGTTCGAGAACCTGCTTGATCTCGAACTGCTTCATCGGATCGGCCACGCGTCAGTCCCTCTTGCTCTGGCCAGGCCCTGCGGGCCAGCCGTCGTCGTCTTCGTCATCGTCGAAGGGGACCGAAGCGGCCGGTCCGGCCTTCGTCGTCGCCTGCGCGCTCATGCGTCCCGCCGAGCGCGAGATCAAGAACATTGCCAGGGCGGTACCCACTAGCACGCCCAGGAGCAAGCCCCAGGGCGAGGTCCCAGCCCAGTGATCGAAGAGCCAGCCAAGGCCAAGCCCCCCGAGCACGCCCCCGATCAGCTCGGCCACCATCTTGTAGCCAGCCCCGATCGCGCCCGCGTCGAAGCTCCCCTTACGGTCCCGCGCCGCGCGCTGGACATTGACGGCGTCCAGTTGAGCCTTGAGGCGTTTTAGCGCCTCTTGGTGCGGATCGGTCGGTTGCGACATAAGCCGATGACGCCTTCCCGGGGCATGGGCGGCCGGCCGGCGCCCCTGGTTCGATCGCGGCGGAACCTAAAGGGGCGAGGGTACAGCGTCAAGGCGCTGGCGCCTGCATCTAATTCTTTGATTTGTATTGGATATCGCGCGTGTCTGCCGATTCGGCCCCCGCGGAGCCTACTCTGCGGCCAGGGCCTCGGCCTGACGAAGGTCCACCGAGACCAGTTGCGACACCCCGCGCTCGGCCATGGTCACTCCAAACAGTCGGTCCATGCGCGCCATGGTCACCGGATTGTGGGTGATGGCGATGAAGCGGGTCTCCGTGCGGCGGCGCATCTCGTCGAGCATGTTGCAGAAGCGGTCGACATTGGCGTCGTCCAGGGGCGCGTCCACCTCGTCCAGCACGCAGATCGGCGCGGGATTGGCCAGGAAGACGGCAAAGATCAGGGCGGCTGCGGTCAGGGCCTGCTCGCCGCCGCTCATGAGGCTCATGGTGGCCATGCGCTTGCCTGGCGGACAGGCATAGATCTCCAGGCCCGCCTCCAGGGGGTCCTCGGACTCCACCAGACTGAGTTCGGCCTGGCCCCCTTCGAACAGGGTCTGAAACAGGGTCTGGAAGTGGCCATTGACGACATCAAAGGCAGCGATCAGGCGTTCACGGCCCTCGCTGTTCAGCTCCTCGATTCCCTGACGCAGGCGCGCGATGGCGCCGGTCAGATCGGCGCGCTCGGTCTGCATGGTCTCCAGCCGGACGGCGCTGTCGCGCGCCTCGTCCTCGGCCCGCAGGTTTACCGGACCAATCGATTCCCTCTGCCGCTCCAGGGCCGAGAGATGGGCCTCCAGGCCGGCGGTGTCGGCGGGAATGGCCACGGCCTCGTCAGCCAGGCGGCGGGCCAGGGCGTCGGGGTCCAGCTGGGTGGTCTCACGAATCTGGTCGGCGAGCTCGGCCAGTCGCTGAACGGCGGCTTCGAGACGGGCGTCCAAGGCCACGCGGCTCTCCCGCGCCTGGGCGGCGGCGGCGTCCGCGGCCCTCAGGCCCCGCTCGGCCTCGCTTCGGGCGGCCTCGCCGGCCTGCAGGGCGTCGTGGGTATGGCTCCGACGGGTTTCGGCGGCGGCGAAGGCGTCAAGCAGGGCGACCCGCCGGCTCTCGATCTGCTGAGGCGCCTGCCGCGCCAGGTCCAGGGCGCTCAGGGCGGCGATCCGGTCGCGCTCCAGGACGTTAAGCCGTTCGGCGGCGCCCTCGGCCCGACGGGTCCAGTCGTCCCGCTCCCGGGTCAGGGCGGACAGGCGGCGGACCCGACCGTCCCGTTCCCTGGTCTCCGCATCCAGGGCTGATCGGGCCGCGGCGGCGGCCTCCCGGGCCGGGCCGGCGTCGCTGCGGGCCCGAATGAGCGCGGTGCGGAGATCCTCGCCGTCCCCCTCAACACCTCCCTCGGCGAGACCGGCGGCCTGCAGGGTCTCAGCCTCGGCCAGTTCAGCGGTGAAGCGCGCAATCATATTGTCCAGGGCCTGGGCCTGGGCCTCCCGTCGCGCGTCCTCCCGCTCCAGACGCTCCAGAACGCCGCGTGTCTGGCCGAGGCGTTGTTCGCAGGCCGGCGGCTCACGGCGAGCGGCCTTCTGGGCGGCTTCGGCCTTGGCCAGCGCCAGACGTGCGGCGGTCAGGGCGTCCCTGGCCTGCTGGGCGAAGGGCGCCAGGGCCTCGATCTCGGCCTCCACCTCGGCCAGGCGGGACTTCTGTTCCAGGCGCACGGCGGCGGGCCTCTTGGCCTCCGCCCGGGCGGTGAAACCGTCCCAGCGCCAGAGATCTCCCTCCCGCGACACCAGGCGGCAGCCCGGCGATATCAGTCGCGCCAGGGCCTCGCCCTGGGCTCGGTCCACCAGGGCCACATGGGCCAGCCGGGCGGCCAGTTGCGGCGGCGCCTGCACGTGGTTGGCCAGGGGGGAGGCGCCGGGCGGCCAGGTGGGGGCGGGGGCGGCGGCGCCGGCCCAGTGGGCGGGCGCCCTGCGGTCCAGGGCCGCCTCAAGGTCGTCCCCGAGGGCTGCCGCCAGGGCCATTTCATAGCCCCGGGCCGGGGCGACTCCATCCAGGGCCGGGGCGAATCCGCCGCGCAGCTGGGGGGCGACGATCTGGGCCAGGCCCCTGGCCTCGGCGGTGAGGCGCGAAACCTGTTCGTCCACGCGCCGGGCGGCCTCGCGGGCCTGCGCCTCTGCGGCCTGGGCGGCGGTCTGGGCGTCCTCGGCGCCGGCCTGGGTCTCTCGTGCGGCGGCCAGGGCCGCCAGGGCCTGTTCGAACTGATCCCTGGCCTCGGCGATCTGCGGGCTCTCCAGGGACCCCAGGGCGGCGCGCTCGGCGCGGGCCTGGTCCAGGGTCCGGCGACAACGGGCGACTCTCGCCTCGGCCTCACTGATTCGGGCCGCCGCCGCGCGGCGTCTGGCGTCCTCGGCGGCCACGGCGGCGGCCAGCCGCTCGACCCCGGCGTCCGCCTCCGCCCGGGCCGTATCAGCCTTCGCCAGGGCGGCCTTCAGCCCAAGGATTCGTTCGGGGGCGCCGGACACCTCCGTCTCCAGGCGGCTGATGTCGTCCATCAGGCGTGCGAGGGCGGCCAGGGCGTCCTCGGTCATCTGGCTCTCACGGCCGTGATCGGCGTCGATGCGGGCGATCTCGGCCGCGCCGCGCTTGACCTCGGCGGCCAGGGCTTCGGCCTCACGCTCAATCCGGTCCCGGTCGATGGCCAGCGTGCCCAGGACGGCCGCGGCAATGGTCTCGGCCTCCCGCAGGGGCGCCAGGCCTGCATCAGCCGCCGCCGCGGCGGTGGCCGAAATCGCCGCGCTCCGGGCGGCGGCCTCCACGTCCCGGGCGGCGGCGGCGGCTTCGGTCCTGAGCTGTTCAGCCGCCTGCCCGGCCTGATTCCAGCGGGCCAGCAGCACCGCACCCCGCAGGGTGCGAATCTCCGCCGACAGCCTGCGATAGCGCTCGGCCTGACGGGCCTCCCGGCGCAGGCGGATGAGCCCGCCCTCAAGCGCCTGGGCCACGTCGTCCAGGCGGGCCAGATTGGCCTCAGCCGCCCTCAGGCGAAGTTCAGCCTCATGCCGCCTGGAGTGCAGACCAGAGACGCCGGCGGCTTCTTCCAGGATCAGGCGCCGGTTCTGCGGCTTGGCGGCGATCAGCTCGGAGATCTGTCCCTGGCGCACCAGGGCCGGGGAATTGGAGCCGGTGGAGGCATCGGCAAACAGCAGCTGGACGTCCCGGGCGCGGACCTCCTTGCCATTGATGCGGTAGCTTGAACCTGAACCCCGATCGATCCGGCGCACCACCTCCAGCACCGGATGGTCGTTATAGGCCGCCGGCGCCCGGCGTTCGGCATTGTCGATGGTGAGGGTGACATCGGCATGGTTGCGGGATGGACGCTTGGCGGAGCCGGCGAAGATCACATCATCCATGCCGCCGGCCCGCATGGCCTTGGCCGAGTTGGCGCCCATGACCCAGCGCAGGGCTTCCAGCAGATTCGACTTGCCGCAGCCGTTCGGCCCGACGATCCCCGTCAGCCCCGGCTCGATCCGGAACTCCGTCGGATCGACGAAGGACTTGAAGCCGGTGAGCCGAAGCCGCTGGAAGCGCACGGGCGCCTAGGTCCCCCTCAGGCCTATTTCTGGGCTGCGGCGATGGCGGCGTCGATCTCGGCCATGGTCATGACGCCTGCCTTGGCCACCTTGCCATTGAACATGATGGTCGGGGTCGAGGTGATGCGCGCGTCGCGCTGGGTCTTCTCGATCCGGGCGTTGAGGGCGCGCAGGCCCTCCTCGCTGGAGATGCAGGTCTGGAACTGCGCTTCGGTAAGGCCCGCCGAGCGGGCCACCCGCAGCAGGGTTCCGCGGACATCCCCGGTGGTGAACATGTCCTGCTGGCTGTGGAAGATGGAGTCGATGACGTTGAAATACTTGTCCTCGCCGGCGCAGCGCGCGAGCAGGAAGCCGGCTGCGGCGACCTCGGCGGGCGGGGTCAGGAACTCCTTGAAGGTGTAATGCACCTTGCCGGTGTCGATGTATTTCTCCTTCACCAGCGGGAACACTTCCTTGTGGAAGCTGGCGCAGTGGACGCAGCTCAGGGAGGCGTACTCGACCATTTTCACCGGCGCATTGGGGTCGCCCATGGTCATGTCGCCCTCGGCGGCGGCGGACGACTGCCCCGAGCAGGCCCCCAGGAAGAGGGTCGCAGCGGCGACGGCCATCATGAGGCGGCGGCTGAGGTTCGGCATGTAGGTCGGCCCTTTGATCATGAGAGTCCGGAAGACGAATTAAAGCGCGATTCCCTGGGCCTCGCCCAGGGCGCCCCTGGAGGGCAAGAACCGTCCTGGCGGATCAATGTCAACGGCGCTGGGTCCGTTGCGCGTTCCGCAGCACCCCGCGCCCCAGGGCCAGCAAGGCGGCCTTCAGGGGGCCGTCCGGCGCCAGGGCCAGGCCCCGGTTCAGTTCGGCCTCCTGGGCGGCGTCGAGGGGGGCGTCCCGGCGCCGGGGGGGCTGGGCCGGGCTGACCGCCGCCGGCCGCAGGGGTCCCTGGACGATCCGCAGGCGTTCCACCGCCCCTGAGCCGAGAAACAGGTTCACCCGGGCGAGGATCTCAGGCGCCTGGTGCTGGATCAGCGCTGCGGCCGGGCCGGCCACCCGGATCTCCAGGGCCGCGCCGGACCCGTTGCGGCCCTTGACCAGCTTCACCGGTTCCGTACGTCGGGCGATCTGTTCGCCGACAATTTCCCGCCAGCGGGCCTGCAGGGCGCCGGGACCCTGGCCAAACCGGGCGTCCAGGTCGCCGATGAGCTTGGACAGGCCGCGCCCCGCCGGCGGTAGCGGCCGCGGCGCCGGGCGCGTGCGGCGGCGGGCCAGGATACGGCGGGTCTCTTCCAGGTCGGGCAGGGGAGGCGGGGGCATGTCGGAGACAAGATACTCGGAGACAGTGAGGCGCTCAGAAGTCAGAGTCCCCCTGCCCAGGGACGAATATAGCGCCTAAATCTCTGCCGGTGAACCCTGAACAAGTGCGCCGCCAACTCCTGACCTGGTACGACGCCCATGCCCGGGACCTGCCCTGGCGTGTCCCTCCAGCCGCGGGCCAGGGCGGATTGCGCTCAGATCCCTATCGGGTCTGGCTGTCGGAGGTGATGCTGCAGCAGACCACCGTGCCCCACGCTGCCCCCTACTTCCTGACGTTCACCGCCCGCTGGCCCACAGTATCGGATCTCGCCGCCGCCCCGGATGACGAGGTCATGGGGGCCTGGGCAGGGCTGGGCTACTATGCCCGGGCCCGCAACCTGCTGGCCTGCGCCCGGGCGGTGGCCCGTGACCATGGGGGGGTATTTCCCGATACCGAGGCGGCCTTACGCGCCCTGCCAGGGCTTGGCCCCTATAGCGCCGCAGCGGTGGCGGCGATCGCCTTCGATGAGGCGGCCAATGTGGTCGATGGCAATGTCGAGCGGGTGATGGCCCGGCTGTTCGCCGTGGAGACGCTGCTGCCGGCCGCCAAGCCGGAGCTGAAAGCCCTGGCGGCGGACCTGATCCGCGAGGATCGTCCAGGCGACTGGGCCCAGGCTCTGATGGATCTGGGGGCCACGGTGTGCCGGCCCAAGGCGCCCCTGTGTGATCGCTGCCCTCTGATCGAGGCCTGTGTCGGGCATGCCAAGGGGGCGCCGGAAACCTATCCGCGCAAGACGGCCAAGGCCGCCCGGCCCCGTCGCCACGGGGTAGCCTATATCCTGACCCGCGCCGACACGGTCGCCCTGGTGCGCCGGCCGCCCAAGGGGTTGCTGGGCGGCATGCTTGGACTGCCCACCAGCGATTGGCGCGATGCGTCCTGGTCTGATGTCGAGGCGCTGTCGGCGGCCCCGGTTCAGGCCGGCTGGCGAGGCGCGGGCGAGGTGGACCACATCTTCACGCACTTCTCTCTGAGCCTCCGGCTGCTGCGGGCCGAGGGGGAGGCGGAGGGTGTGATCTGGACAGCGAGGCGCGACCTCGCCGCCCTGCCGAGCGTCTTCCTGAAGGCCGCCCAGGCGGGACTGGCGCGCCTGCCGTAGGCGGGGATCCCCTCGCACAAGCCGCTGTCAAGCCCCCCAAAAGAAGCTCAGGAGCGAAGGGCGCCTAAGCCGGCTGGGCCTTCAGCGCCTCGATGCGGGCCTCGCGCAGGGCCGAGCGACGGACCTTGCCGGCGTCGTCCCGCAGGGGCTCGTCAATGAACTCATAGGTCCTCGGCTGCTTGTAGGTCACCAGCCGCGAGGAGAGGTAGTCGCGCAGCTCGGCGTCCGTGGTCGGCCGGCTCACCTGGACGATGGCGTGGATCCTGTTGCCCAGGTCATCGTCCGGGATGCCGATGATGGCGCAGGACATCACCGCCTCGTGCTCGTCGAGCGCGGCTTCGATCTCGGCCGGATAGACGTTGGAGCCGCCGACCAGGATCATGTCGGTGCGCCGGTCAGCCAGGTAGAGATAGCCGTCCTCGTCGAACCAGCCGATGTCCCCCAGGCTCTCCCAGCCGCCGGGCAGGGTCTTGGCCGTGGCGCCGAGATACCTGTAGCTCGGGCCGGCGCCCTCAGGCCTGCGCATATAGATCTCGCCCACCTCGCCCGGCGGCAGGGGGTTACCCGCCTCGTCCATGGCGATCATCTCGCCCATGCGCACCTTGCCCACCGAGCCCCGGTGTTCCAGCCATTCGGTTCCGGAGATGACGGTGGAGGCCTGGGCCTCGGTGCCGGCATAGAGCTCCTGGATCACCTCGCCCCCCAGCCAGTGGATAAAGGCCTCCTTCAGCCAGGGCGGGCAGGGCGCGGCCAGATGCCAGAGCGTCTGCAGGGAGGACAGGTCGTAGCCGGTCCGGACCGCCTCGGGCAGGCGCCAGATCCGGTTCATCATGGTCGGCACCAAATAGACCCAGGTGGCCTTCCGGCGGGCGATCTCGGCCAGGGTCTGTTCGGGGTCGAACCGCGGCATCACCACGATGTGGGCGCCCATATTGATGGCCGACATCATCATGCCAAAGCCGGCATTGTGATAGAGCGGCGCCGGCAGCAGGGCGATGGACCCGGCCCGCAGCTGCCAGCCGCCCACCTCGGGTATCTCGGCGGGAGTCACGCCGGGCTGGCCGGCCAGGATCAGCTTGGGGCGTCCGGTGGAGCCGCCGCTGGTGGGCGCCTTGGACACCGGCGCGATCGCATCGGGCAGGTCGGACTCGTCCCCGGCCAAGGCGGCGATGGCGTCGATGCTGACCAGGGGCCGGTCGATGGCATGATCGAAGGCGGCGATGACGATGGGGGTGTTGGCCAGATCCATGATCGCCTCGATCTCGGCCTTGGGCAGGCGAAAAGACACCGGCTGGGGCGTCGCCCCCACCTTCCACAGCGCCCAGCAGGCCTCCACAAAGCCAATGCCGTTGGGCAGGCCAAGGGTCACCAGATCCCCCTGCCTCACCCCCAGGGCCAGGAGCCCCCGGGCCAGGCGATTGGTGCGCCGATGGAACTGGCTGTAGCTGAGGGTGTCGTCCCCGCTGGACACCGCAGGCGCGTCCGCCTTGTCCTTCGCCAGCTGCGCCAGGCGCGCGCTCAGGGAAATCATCTCTTCGGCCATGGTCTCGTCCCCGGAGTGGTCTGGCCGCAGCTCGTTCCGGTGTCTGCGGTCCTGTGAAATGGTGTGCCGCCCAATGCCGTGGCGGCGGCGAGAGTTTTCCCCAGCCCGGCCTTGCCTGGCAAGGGCCTGGAAGAATTTGCCCCGGCCCGGTATGGCCTGCTGAATCCCGGCCCTTCAAGGTCGTCCCATGTCTGAGGCCCCGCCTACCGCCGACCCCGACGGGGTGATGGTGCTGCCGGCCTAAACCACCGGCCGCCAGTTTATGGCCAGCGCCGGCTCACGGAAGGCGAAGCGCCTGAGGTGGCTGTCGATCACCCCTTGCAGCCGCGCGCGGGTCTCGTCCGAGGCGGACTCGACCTGCAGGTCCAGGGCCACGGGTCCGGCGCCCAGCCGGCAGATGCCGCCGTCAAGGACGATCTCGCCGGTCTGGCCATCGAACCGGGTCTCGACCTTGCGGCCGAAATGCTTGCACAGCTGGACCATGTAGCGGCGGGCGTGCGCCGTGGGCACGCTGGCCAGGGATGTGGACATGCCCATGTTCAGGCCCCCACCCGCTCGATCTTGCCGGCCGCTTCGTCGAGGATGGCGGCCACGGCCTCGGCCTCGGCCTCGCTCAGGCCCCGGGAGGCGCGCAGCCGCAGGGCGGTCTTCACATTCTCCATGCCGCGGCGGACCTTGTGTCGGCCGACCTCGTCTCCGGTCTCGTTCATGCGGGCGAAAATGGCGGCCACGGCGGGCCGCTGCGGCTCCAGGGCCTCGCGCCCGGCGGGTGTGATCTCATAGAGCTTGCGGGCCCCGGCGCCCTGGCTCTGGGCCACGAAGCCTTCGTCCTCCAGCAGGGCGAGGGTGGGATAGATGGCGCCGGGGCTCGGGCGATAGGCGCCGCCGGTGCGCTCCTCCAGGGTGCGGATCAGTTCGTAGCCGTGAGACGGCGCCTCCTCCACCAGGGCCAGCAGCACGAAGCGCAGGTCCCCATGCTCCAGGAACCGGCCAAGGCGCGGTCCCCCCCGGCGGCCGTGACCGCCCCCATGACCCCCGACCCCATGCCGGCTGTGCCGGACGCCGTGCGGGTAAGATCCAAAGTGTCCATACATGTGCTTTCGTTCCTATTTCGATCTATCGAAATAATAGATATATCGAAACAGGCCGGACTTCAAGGAACGATCAGGAGAGCCGGGGCGGATCCACCGCGTCGCGCATGATCTCGGCCAGCAGCCGGCCCTCGGCGGCGCGGCTGGAGCCCGCGCGCCAGGCGACCACGATCTCGCGGCTGGGGTGATCGGTGGCCAGCGGCCGGATGGTGATGTCGGCGGCGTCAGTCAGACCGGCGGCCACGGCCATGGCCGGCAGGAAACTGACCCCCAGACCCGATCCGACCATCTGCACGAGGGTTGGCAGGGACGTGGCGGCGAAGGGGCCGTCATCGGTATTGGCCCGGGGCGCCTTCAGGCCGCAGGCGGCCAGGGCATGCTCACGCAGACAATGGCCATCCTCCAGCAGGATCATCTCGGCCCGTTCCAGCTCATCGGGCGGCGTGGCGCTCATCCTGGTCAGGGGGTGGTTGGCCGGCAGGGCGGCCACCAGCTCATCATCGGCCACATGGGCGAGGTCGAGGCCGCCGGTCTCATAGGGCAGGGCGATCAGGGCGGCGTCCAGCTGGCCGGCCTTAAGCCCGGCGATCAGCCGGGCGGTCAGGTCCTCCCGCAGGAACAGACGCAGATCCGGATAGAGATTCCGCAGCAGGGGGAAGGCCCGAGGCAGCAGGAAGGGAGCGATGGTAGGTATCACCCCGAGGCGGAACCGGCCTGACAGGGGCTGTCCGGCGCGGCGGGCCTCCTGCACCATCTCTTCGGCCTCATTCAGGATGGTGGCGGCCCGGCGCAGGGCGGCCTCGCCCACGGCGGTGAGGATCACCCCGGTGCGCGCCCGATCCGCCACCGGCGCCCCCAGGGTCCGCTCCAGCTCCTGGATGCCGGCCGAGAGGGTCGGCTGGGTCACATGGGCGGCCTCGGCGGCGCGGCCGAAGGCGCCATGTTCGGCCAGGAGCTTGAGATATTGCAATTGGCGGATGGTGGGCAGAAGCATGGCGTCAATATAGGCCGGTTCTATCTAAATTCCAGAAGCTATCGAGAGGCCTGCGAGTGACTTGAGCCGCTTGGTGAGGCAGCAGGCGCCGACGAAGGCGGCCAGGTGCTCGCGGTTCTCGTCGCAATAGCGGCGCCGGCTTCATCCCACGCCCCTGCCTACTCCCCGGGGACGGTGGCGGGTTCGCCCAGGGTGTTGCGGATGTAGAGGATCTTCACCATCACGAAGAGCACCACCAGCAGGGGGGCGGCGAAGATCACGCCCAGGGGGCCAAACAGCACCCCAAAGCCCAGCACCGAGAACAGGGTCAGGGCCGGCGGCAGGTCCACAGCCTTCCGCTGGATCAGCGGATAGGTCAGGTTGCTCTCCACCTGCTGGACGATGATGTAGACGAGGATGGTCCACACCACCATCATCGGCCCGGCCTGCAGGGCCAGCATCACCGCCGGGATCACCGAGACGATGGGCCCGACAATGGGCACGAAGGCGGCCAGGGCGGCGAACAGGCCCAGGGCCACGGGCGAGGGCAGGCCGATCAGCGAGACCCCGATCCCGGTGAGGACGCCGACAATGGTCATGGACAGGAACTGTCCCAGCAGCCAGCGCCGCAGGACATTGCCGCTGACATTCATGGCGTGACGGACCGGCTCCCGGGGGCCGGTGGGGATCAGGCTGAGCACCCCGTCCCGGGCGGACCGGGGGCTGACGGCCAGATAGATGCCGGCGAAGATCACCACCACCAGATTGGTCACCGCCCCGGCCGCCGTCATGGCGAAGCCCCCCACCTGGCCAAGGATGCCCTGGATTGGCCCTGCGGCGCTGCGGGCCGATTCGAAGTCGAGATTCTGCAGCTGGGTGGTGATCTCGGCGGCCAGGGGCAGGTGGGCCAGCCGGGCCTGGAGCTCCTCCTGAGACTGGGGCAGGCTCAGGATCAGGTCCTTGATCTGCTGGGTTATGGTGGCGCCGAACAGCCAGCCGGCCCCGGTCAGCACCGCGATGATGATCAGCCCCGCCGCCAGCAGCGACAGCCCCTCCGGCAGGGGGGTGAGGCGGTGGATCGGATTGGCCAGGCTGCGCAGCAGCACCGCCACCAGCACCGCGCCGAACACCAGCAACATTACATCCAGCAGCTTCCAGGCCACCACCAGCACCAGGCCCACCCCCACCAGGAAAAGGACCCGGCGGACGAAGCTGGCGCTCAGGGCTGCGGTCGAGGCGGGGTGAGTCTTGGCTGCGGCGGCGGGGGGCGATTCAGGGTCAGTCACGGTGGGGGCCCGTCCTTGATGAAATGCCAGAGCCGCCGACTCGCCGGGGCAGGGCTGGATGTAGCCGCACATCAGCCCGGACGCCAGAAAGCCCGTCGCCCCTTCGAGCCGGCTGATCGACCCCTGCTGCGCCCATGGCCGCCCTTGCCCAATTCACCGCCGGGGGGTGGCGTTCCCCCCTGGACCCTGGCGGGGGCAAGCCTGGTTCTACCGATCGAACTTGGTGGACAGTACGATGGAGGAGTTGGTCCGTTCCACCCCGGCCAGGGCGCCGATCTCGTCGATCAGGGCGTCCATGGCCGCCACATCGGCGGCGAACACCATGGCGATCAGATCGAACGCCCCGCTCACCGATTGCAGGCGCCGCACCCCGGGCATCCGGCGCATGGCCGCGGCCACCACCCCGGCGGACTTGGGCTGCACGGTCAGCATGACAAAGGCGTGGATTTGGCTCTGCTCATAGGCCGGGGAGGTGCGCACCGCATAGCCGGCGATGATCCCCCGCCGCTCCAGCCGGGCGATCCGGCTCTGAACGGTGGTTCTCGACAGCCCAAGGCCGCGGGCCAGCTCGGCCACCGGGGCGCGGGCGTTCTCCTGCAGGCGGGCCAGCAGGTGCTGATCCAGGTCGTCCATGTCAGATCACCCGTGAAATATGACGATATGCCGAAACTGTCGCTCGATTACGCCGAAGTGACAATTGAGATCGACGCGATCCCCGCTGATCCTGGGGTCTGGCACACCGTTCAGGGGGAACATCATGCGCAGGATCGCCGTTGTCGGCGCCGGGAAGATCGGGCCGACCGTGGTCGACATGCTCCGCGCCTCGGGCGCCTATCAGGTGGCCATGCTCGACCGGGACCCGGCCCGCCTGGCGCCGGGGTCGGCCGGGGAGGGCGTTGAGCGGATCTGCGTCGATGTGGGCGATCCCGCCGCCCTGGCTGCGGCCCTTGAGGGCGCCTTCGCCGTGATCAGCGCCGCCCCCTATCAGCTGACCGTGCCGATCGCCCGGGCGGTGAGGATGGCCGGTGCGCACTATCTGGACCTCACCGAGGACGTGGCCGCCACCCGGGAGGTGCGCGCCCTGGCCGGGGACGCCGCCAGCGCCTTCATCCCCCAATGCGGCCTGGCGCCGGGGTTCATCTCCATCGTCGCCAGCGACCTGGCCCGGCGGTTCGATGACCTGCACGAGGTGCGGCTGCGGGTCGGCGCCCTGCCGCGCTATCCCACCAACGGGCTGAACTACAATCTGACCTGGAGCACCGAGGGGGTGATCAACGAGTATTGCGAGCCCTGCGAGGCCATCGTCCAGGGCCGCCGCCAGGAGGTCGCCGCCCTGGAGGGGCTGGAGGAGTTCGCCCTCGACGGGGTGGCCTATGAGGCCTTTAACACCTCCGGGGGCCTGGGCAGTCTGTGCGAGACCCTGGCCGGCAAGGTGCGCAATCTGAACTATCGGACCATCCGCTATCCGGGCCATGCGGCGATCATGCGCACCCTGCTGGATGATCTGGGCCTGCGCCACCGCCGGGACCTGTTGAAGGACATCCTCGAACATGCGGTGCCCGCCACCCTGCAGGACGTGGTCATCGTCTTCGTTACGGTCAGCGGCATGAAGGACGGGGTCCTCATGCAGGAAACCTATCTGAACAGGATCTATGCCCAGCCCGTGGGCGGGACCCTGAAGAGCGCCATCCAGATCACCACGGCGGCCTCGGTCTGCGCCGTCGCCGACATGCTGGCCACCGGGGACCTGCCCGCCCGTGGCTTTGTGCGGCAGGAGGACATTCCCCTGGACCGGTTCCTCGCCAACCGCTTCGGCCGCTGGTACGCCGGCGCCGACCAAGCCCTGCGCACGGCCTGAAAGCAGTCCCATGACCCTGACCCTGAAGCCCGCCCCCGCCCAGGACGCCGCCCATGATGTCGCCGCCACCCTGACCCGTCTGGGGGTCGATCCCGCCCTCTGGCGGGAGGGCGGCCGCACCGTCATTTCTCCGGTGACCGGCGAGGCGGTGGGCCAGGTGCGCGACGCGGCCCCTGCCGACGTCGAGGCGGCCATCGCCGCCGCCCATGCGGCCTTTCTCGCCTGGCGTCAGGTTCCCGCCCCCCGCCGCGGCGAACTGGTCCGCCTGCTGGGCGAGGAGTTGCGGGCCGCCAAGGATGATCTCGGCCGCCTGGTCACCCTTGAGGCTGGCAAGGTGATCTCCGAGGGGCTCGGCGAGGTCCAGGAGATGATCGACATCTGCGACTATGCCGTCGGTCTCTCCCGCCAGCTGTTTGGCCTGACCATCGCCACCGAGCGGCCCGACCACCGGATGATGGAGACCTGGCACCCCCTGGGCGTGGTCGGGGTGATCAGCGCCTTCAACTTCCCGGTGGCGGTGTGGTCCTGGAATGCGGCCCTGGCCCTGGTCTGCGGCGATCCGGTGGTCTGGAAGCCTTCGGAAAAGACTCCCCTGACCGCCCTGGCGGTGCAGGCGGCCCTTGACCGCGCCGCCGTCCGCTTCGGGGACGCGCCGGCGGGCCTGTCCCAGGTGCTGATCGGCGGCGTCGAGGTGGGCGAGGCCCTGGTGAAGGATCCCCGGCTGCCCCTGGTCTCGGCCACCGGATCGACCGCCATGGGCCGGGCCGTGGCCCCGCAGCTGGCGGCGCGCTTCGCCCGGGCCCTGCTGGAACTCGGAGGCAACAACGCCGCCATTGTCGCCCCCACCGCCGATCTCGACCTGGCCCTGCGCGGGGTGGCCTTCGCGGCCATGGGCACGGCGGGACAGAGGTGCACCACCCTGCGCCGCCTGTTTGTCCACGAGGGCCTCTATGACCGCTTCGTCCCCCGGCTGAAGGCGGCCTATGACACGGTGAGCGTCGGCGATCCCCGGGCGGCAGGCGTGCTGGTGGGGCCGCTCATTGATGGCCAGGCCCATGAGGCCATGGCGCGCGCCCTGCAGGAGGCCCGCGCCCAGGGGGGAGAGGTGCATGGGGGACAGCGTCTGGAAGGGCCTGGCGTCTATGTCCGCCCGGCCCTGGTGGAAATGGCCGGCCAGAGCCCCGTCATGCTGCGCGAGACCTTCGCCCCGATCCTCTATGTGACCCGCTACCGGGATCTGGGGGAGGCCATCGCCGCCCAGAACGCCGCCCCCCAGGGCCTGTCCTCGGCGATTTTCACCAATGATCTGCGGGAGGCCGAACAGTTCATCTCCGCCTGGGGGTCGGACTGCGGCATCGCCAATGTGAACATCGGTCCTTCGGGGGCAGAGATCGGCGGCGCCTTCGGGGGGGAAAAGGAAACCGGCGGCGGACGGGAGGCGGGGTCTGATTCCTGGAAGACCTATATGCGCCGGGCGACCAACACCGTGAACTTCGGGGCGAGCCTGCCCCTGGCCCAGGGCGTCCGGTTCGATCTCTAGCGCGTTCTGATCACATCAGGCGCCAGGAGGATCAGCGCCCCCGCACCGCCCGCATGGCGGCGGCCTTCACCGCCTCAGGCAGGGTGGTGAACCAGGCCTGGGGCGACAGGCGCTCGGCCACCCGGCGGCGTCCGGCGGCGGCCAGTCGCCCGCGCCGGTCGGGATCGGCGCGCAGGGCCCGCAGGGCGCTGGCCGCCTCGCCGATATCGGGGTCGGCCCAGGTCTGGCCGGCATAGATTCCCTGAGCGTCCTCCACCGGCGCCTGTCCAGCCGAGATCATCACCGCCACCTCGCCGTCCAGGAAATCTGTCACCCCCGACCAGTCGGTGGCCACCACCGGCGTGCCCAGGGCCAGGGCCTCGGCGGGGGTGAGGCCGAAGCCCTCGGCCCGGTGCAGCGAGATCAGCACGTCGGCGCCGGCGATCAGACCCTTGACCCGCTCATAGGGCCAGGCGGCGTCGATCACCTCCACATTGGCCGGGGCGGCCCGGCGCAGGGCCGCCAGGACCTCGGGAAACCGTGCGCCGTTCTGGGTCTTGATCACCAGCCTGGCCGTCGAATCCTCGCCAAAGGCCCGGACAAAGGCCTCCAGGGCGCCATGGGGGTTTTTTCGGGCGACGGAGGAATTGAAGTCGAACAGGGTTACGGCCTGAAACGCCGCCATTCGGGGCAGGGGCTGGACCTCGGCATAGTCCTCCAGGAACAGGGGGTGCGGCACCACCCGGACCGGCGCCCTGGCGCCGGCCAGGGCGCGGCCCACATAGGCGCTGGGAACCCAGACCTCGTCCACCAGGGCGGCGTCCTTCAGCCAGGCGCCCGGCGCCCTTGGCAGCTCCCAGGCCCAATAGCCATAGCGGGGTCCGATCAGCCGGGCGGCGCCCATATGCCCAAGGGCGGCCAGCAGCTCCGGGGGATTGAGATGGAATATCCAGGCGCTGGCCGGGGTCGGCGCCGGTCCCTCGGCCTCCCAGGTCAGGGCCGCGTCTGTGGCGTCGATCTCCTCCACCGGGGTCCCCAGGGCGGCGAAGGCCCGGGCCGCCAGCCGCGCCGAGGCGGCGATCCCGTGGGAGCCGGAGAAGTAGCCGACAATCCGCAAGGGTCCCCCGGCGGCGCCATCCGCCCCATGGGGTCTGAGGGCCTGGCGGCGGACATGGGCGATCAGCAGCGGCGAAATCAGCGGCTGGGCCGCCCGGCGCAGGCGCTCCGGCGCCAGGCCCCGCCAGGACCGGCGCAGACCGTTCACCAGGCTCATCGGACCATGAGCCCGGCGAGCTGCGCCTGCAGGGGCATGTCTTCGGACAGGATCGTGACGGGCCTGGGGCGGATCCTCGGGGCCGGGGCGTCGCTCCATACCTCGTCGACGAAGCCCCAGGCCGGATGGCCGTCGTCCAGCCCGGCCAGGGTCGCGCGGCTCCAGACCCCTGCGGCCCGCCCCCAGCTGACCCCCTGGGCGAACAGAATCTGCGCATCGGCGGCGATGAAGCCCGGGCAGGATCCGAAGATCACCGTATCCACCTCGGTCTGACCCACCGGCGCCCCGTCGGGCCTTCGCAGACGCCCGGAGCGCGCCTCGCAGATCAGGACGCCGCTCGGCCATTCGGCCATGGCCGGGGTGAGGGTCCCCACCACCACCACGGCAGCCGCCCGGCCCAGGCTGGCCCGGCGGCCGGGAGTCCGTGCGCCGCGCACGCTGAGCCGTGCAAGCCGGAAGGCCAGGCTGTGGGTCAGGGCGTCAGGCAGGCCGGCCGGCTCGATGTCATATTCCCCAAAGCCGCCGCCGATCAGCCAGCGCAGATAGGCCAGCCGTCCCGTCACGGTGTGCAGCTCAAACAGCCGCCGGAGGTCGGGGCGGCTGTCCCAGACCCGCAGCAGCACTCGGGGGAACGGGTAGGGGCTCGACAGGCTGCTCACCAGCCGGTCGCCGTCCCCTCGGACCGCGCGGCGCAGCGCCTCCGGCCAGCCCCCCCGCACCGCCACCCCATAGCCGGCCGAGATCTGCAGCTTCAGGGGAGAGATGTCCCCGTGCCGTGCGCGGGCGAACCGGGCGGCCTCCAGCATGGGAGTGATCTCCTGGCTGAGGTCCAACAGGCTGGGGCCATCCAGCAGGCCGGCGGAAAACCGGCCGGCCTCAGCCTCGGGTCCCAGCAGCCAGGCCAGCAGGGCCTCAGGCGGCGCCTCGGCGAAGCGGTCGCGCAGGTCGCCCCGCCCGGCGAGCATGCCGGCCGCCGCCCGGGGGAGGGGCCCGTCGGCGGGGGCCGAAATCCAGTCGCCTACTGCGGCCGCCGGACCGCTCCAGGGGGCGTCGGCCTGAGGCCAGGGGGCGGCCCGCCGGGTTCCGGCCCGCCAGGCCTCCACCAGCCCCCGGCTGGCGGCGATGGCGGCCGCATGGCTTTCTGGCCTGGCCGCGAACCAGGCGTGGAACCCCAGGCGGCCCTCGAGGGTCTCCCGGGCGAAACCGGCCGCCGCGCGCCGATCATCCCGCCAGACCTGGTCCATCTCCCGGCTCACATCGGGCAGGCCGTGGACCGCCGCCAGGGGTTCAGGCGCGTCCATCCACGTCTCCACCTCCCGCGTCAGACCCCCGTCAAAGCCCGTCCCAGCCCGGGCGGCCCGCAGGGCGGCGCGCCGCATGGCTGGGCTGACCGGCCGACCGGAGGGATAGGCGTCATAGGCATAGGCTATGCGGCTGGCCTGGGCATGGCCCTGGTCCAGAAGGGCCTTGGCATAGTCTTCCAGCAGCCGGGCCAGGGGCGATTCAGGGGGAACCCCGATCCGATCCTGATGCTTGCTCAGCACCTCAGGGCGGTGGGGATCGAAGCCGGAGAAGTGGAAGAATCCCAGGGGCTGGCCATTGACCTGCCACCCCTGGGGGCCGTGGGCCAGGGTGCGGCTCTCCAGGTTCCAATAGGCGATGTTGAGACCCGGTTCGCGCAGGATGGCCACATCGCTCACCAGCCCCGGCGCGAGGTCCATCCACTTCTGGTCGGTGAACAGGCCATGGGCGAAGTCCACCCGGCAGTCGAAGCGGCACTTTTCCGCCCACCAGTCCATGAGGGCGAAGATCTCGCCGCTCCGCCGGGCGGCCAGGAAGCCGAGATTATAGGCGCCTGAGGTCAGGATGGTGTGGTCATTGGGACTGGCCTCCCCCGACAGGGGCCGGGTCAGGTGGGGGATCAGCACCAGGGGCGCCTGGTCCAGGGCCTTCCGCACCTGGGCCAGGGGGGCATAGACGAAGATGTCGGGGTCCAGATAGGTGACGGAGGTCACCCCGGGCTCGGCCAGCAGCCGGAGGAAGGCGTGGGGCTTGATGGCGGTGTTCAGCTCGAGCGCGTCGTAATAGACGCTCATGGACCCGATCGGCGCGCCGGTGTCGGCCGCCTCAATGACCCGGGCCAGGGCCTCCAGCTCGGGAATCGGGCCGTCAGCGGCGATCACCACCCGGGCGGCCTCCGGCTCGGCCGCAGCCAGGCTGCGCATGAGCACGCCGGCCTGGGCGGCGTAGTTCCGCGATACGATGGTGAAGACGACGTCCAAGGGCCCGCTCCCGGCGGCTGAGTCTGTCTAACAGCGGGCCGACGGACCCGGCAATGTCAGGCGGCGGCGAGAAGTTCGTCCAGACGGCGGATGTCCTTGACCTCAGAGGCCACCCCGCTCTCCAGCCGCATGACCTTGTTGCAGTAGAGGCGCAGCAGGCCCGCGTCATGGGAGGACAGCACCAGAATGCCGGCCCGTTCCACCAGATTGAGCAGTCGCCGGTGCGCCAGCTTCTGGAAGTCGGCGTCGCCCACCGAGATCCACTCGTCCATGAGCAGCACGTCGGCCTCCACGGCCGTGGCCACGGCAAAGGCCAGCCTGGCCTGCATGCCCGCCGAATAGGTCTTCATGGGCATGGCCAGGAAGGGACCCAGGCCGCTGAACTCGGCGATCTCGTCCATCTTGTCCTCGATCTCCCTGGAGGACATGCCGGCGATGCGGCCCCGCAGGCGGATATTGTCGATCCCCGTGGCGGAGGGGTCGATGCCCAGGGACAGGTCCAGCAGGGCGGCGATGCGTCCCCGGACCTCGATCTGGCCCTCGTCGGGCTCATAGGCCCCGGACAGGGTCCGCAGCAGGGTGGTTTTGCCCGACCCGTTGTGGCCGATCAGCCCCAGCCGGTCGCCGGCCCGCAGGTTCAGGTTCAGGTGCGACAGGGCCGTGACCTCGGTGGCGCCGGTCTGGGAAGACCCCAGGCGCCCTCCCACGGTCACCCGGGCCAGGTTCTTCTTCAGCGACTTGGCGTCGACCCCATAGACCGGGAAGCGCAGGGTCAGGTCGGTGACCTTGATGGAGACATCGGTCATAGGAAGTGGACGATCCGGCGGCGGGTGATGGCGAAGACCGAGAAGGTAAGTGCCCAGCCCAGCACGGCCATGATGGCCAGGACGATGTAGGACAGCCCGTCCGCCTCCTGACCCAGCAGCGGCGCCCGGATGGTGGTCAGCATATGGTAGAACGGATTCAACGTCAGGAAGGCATGGCGATCGGGGAAGGCGTCGGGCTTCCAGAACACCGGCGTCATGAAGATGGCGAACTGCATCACCGACATGACGAACTGGGGAATGTCCCGGAACCGGGCCGAGGCGATGGCCGCGAGCATGCTGATCCAGGCCAGGTTGACCACCGTCAGCAGCAGTCCGCCCATGGCCGGCGCCACGTCCATGACCTGCCACAGCCCGAACACCAGGATCACGGCGACGATGATCACGGAATGGTGGGCGAGATTGATCAGATTACGCAGCACCGTCCGCCAGATGAAGGTGAACATCGGCAGGGAGGTCTGGCTGAGCATGCTGGACGCCTGCACGAAGGTGTCGCATCCCTCGTTGATCGTCCCGGCCATCAGGCCGAAGAAGACGATGCCCATGGCCACATAGGGCATGAATTCGGCCACCGAGATCCCGAACAGCTTGGCGTAGAGCAGGCCAATGCCCAGGACCATCAGGCCCATGGAAATGGTGATCCAGAAGGGCCCGAGGATGGAGCCGCGATAGCGCGACACCACGTCGTGCCAGGCCAGGGACCAGGCCAGCCCCCGGCGATGATAGGACGCAACCAGGTCCCTCATTGCCATGCTGAACTCAAACAGCGTGCCACGCCGTCCGGTCCGCAGCATGTGTTGGCCGGATTCCATAGGGTCTCCCAAAGCGAGCGCCGCTGGTATCAGGTGCATTTTTGCGGCGCAAGCATGGCGCCGTTCCGCGACTTGGCCGACGGTGAACCCCATGTTAGCGCAGGGGCGGAGCGCGGTCTGCAAATGTCGAACCGAATTGTCGACGGGGCAGGTTCAAACTCTTGAATCTAGGGCGGGATTCAACGACCGTACCCATCCGTCCCGTCGCACGACGCTCGAGGGAGGCCGCGCCGCATGTCGTCCATGGATCAGTTCGCGCGCCCCGTCTATGCGCCGCCTCAGGACCTGCGCCACCTGGAGCCGGCCCTGGAGGGCGCCGGAGTCTGGCTGGTGATCCCCTGTTTCAAGGTCACCGACCACATCCTGCGGGTGATCGCCCGTGCGCCGGCCTGGGTGGAAGGCATAGTCTGTGTCGATGACGCCTGTCCCGACAGGTCCGGGGACCTCATCGAGGCCCGGTGCGCCGATCCCCGGGTGCGGGTGCTGCGCCTGGAGGTGAACCAGGGCGTCGGCGGCGCCACCCTGTCGGGCTATGGGGAGGCCGCCCGCCTGGGGGGACGGATCCTGGTCAAGGTCGATGGCGATGACCAGATGGACCTCAGCTATCTGCCCCAGCTGGTCACCCCGATCCTCCTGGGGGAGGCCGACTACGCCAAGGGCAACCGGTTTTCCTCGGTGAGCCATCTGCAGGCCATGCCGGGCCTGCGCATATTCGGCAATGCCGGCTTGAGCTTTCTGGCCAAGCTCTCCACCGGCTACTGGAACGTGTTTGACCCCACCAACGGCTTCACCGCCATCGAGGCCAGTGTGGCGGCCCTGGTGGCCCAGAAGCCGGTGGCCCGTCGCTTCTTCTTCGAGACCGATCTGCTCTATCACCTGGGAACCCTGCGCGCGGTGGTCCGCGACGTGCCCATCCCGGCCCGTTACGGAGACGAGGTGAGCAATCTCAGGATCCGTCAGGTGATCGGCCCCTTCGCCGCGCGTCATCTGCGCAATTTCATTCGCCGGATCCTGGGGCAGTATCTGGTCCGCGACTTCAATGTCGCCACCCTGGAGCTGATCTTCGGAACCCTGTTCCTGGGGTTCGGGGCGCTCTACACCCTGCACTGGATGGCGGTGCGCGACCCGGGCCAGGCGGCTTCGGCCGGTGTGGTCATGACCGCCGCCCTGCCGGTGATCATCGGCGTCCAGCTGCTGCTTCAGGCCATGAACTTCGACGTGGTCAATGTGCCGGTCCGCCCCATCCACCCCTATCTGCGCACCCTGGCCCGGATCGAGGCCCAGGCCCTGGCGGAGGGCGAAACCAGCGGGGCTGAGATGGCCCGGGAGCCCCGGTCATGATGGCCCTCCGCGACACCCTTCTGTGCGTGGTCTTCGCCGCAGCCCTGCCGCTGGGCCAGATCATGTTCAAGTGGGCGGCGATCTATAATGAGCGGCTGGACGGCCCCCTGGTCCTGCGGCTGGTGAAGAACCTGCCGCTCATCGGCGCCTTCTCCTGGTACGGACTGACTGCCCTGCTGTGGTTCTACATCCTCACCCGGGTGCCCCTGTCCCAGGCCTATGTCTTCTCGATCCTGGGCTCGGCCCTGGTGCCGGTCCTGGCCTGGATGCTGTTCAAGGAGCCCATGTCCTGGCGCTTCGCCCTGGGTTACGCCCTGATGCTGGCCGGATTTGTCGTGGTCATGCAGGCTCAGGGGCGGACCTGAGGGTCGCCGGGATCACCGCCGCCACGGCTGCGGCCACGGTCCCATAGGGCGCCCCGAACCGGCGCTCATAGAAAAGGTCGCCGTCATGGGGCCGCTGGAACAGGCGGCTGGGATCGAGCCTCTGAACCCCGTAGCCCCGCCGCAGCAGGAAGCCCGCAAACATCGACGGCCACAGACCCAGCCAGCTGCTCGCCTGGGAGGGGTAGCACCTGACCAGCAGCGCCCAGCGCAGCCATTGGCCCGGGGTGAGCTTCAGGCGGCGGATGGGTCCGTTCTCCGGAATCGGCGCACAGGCCTGGAAGGGCAGGGCGCTCAGACCGCGCCGGTTATAGAGGCTGAACTGCTCGATCGGGGCGCCACGCTCGGCGGCCAGGATCGCCGCCAGGGCCGCGCAGGCGTCATGGTCGGGATGCCCGCCCTCCCAGGCGGCGATCACGATCTGGTCCACCTGCGCCACGGTCGCAAGCCGGCGGCGCAGGGCGTCCAGGCAGGCCGGCAGGTGGAGATGAACCTGACCATCCCAGGCGCCGGCCCCCGGGGCCAGATAGTCCGCGCTGGCCGGGGGCAGGCCCAGGGCGCTGAGGAAGGTCCGGGTTTCGGCCAGCCGCCGGGCGGCGAGGGCTTCCCCCCGAATTTCCGCCACATAGACGAAGACCTGTTCGCGTCCCGCCGCCCTGGCTTCCAGGATCAGCGGCAGGGCTGCGTACTCATCGTCGCAATGGGCCAGGATGTAGACGACCGCCATTATCAGTAGGGATCGAAGTCGAGGAAGCTGATCGCCGTGGCCCTGGGGTCCAGGCTGCGGGGCGCCCGGGGGCTCAAGGGGCGATAGATCAGGTTCAGGGGCGAGGGGCGGAAGCGATCGGGCAGGGGAAGGAACCCCAGCCGTCCAAGCGGTATGCGCGGATCAAGCCCCAGGAAGAGATTGAGTCCCAGGCCTGGCGGCGCCGTGCCCGGCGCCCCAAGGCCGTCCACAAAGCCCGTGCAGCGCACGCCGGGCAGGTGGGTGTCGGCATAGACGGCGGTGAGCTCCCCCCGCCGGACGGTCCTGTAGGCCGCCGCCGGATTGGCCAGCCGCCAGGCCAGGGACCTCTCGTCCCAGAGGCCGCAGAACTGCAGTTCGGCTTGGGCAAATCGGCGCGGGAGGCGGGCCAGCAGCCCTGCCTCCAGCCGGCCCACATGCTGGAATCCCAGCCGGCCCAGGAAGCCTGGGGTGCTCTGGGCGTTGGCGACCCCGATCACGAAGTCATGGCCAAGATCAGCCGCCTGATCATAGACGCTCCGGGCCAGTCGGGTGAACAGGCCCTGACCCTGAAAGGCCGGATGGGTGGCGGTGTTCAGGGAGAGCAGCCCCGTGAGGACCTGGCCTTCAACCCTGGCCCGCAGGGGACAGGTCACATAGTGGGCGGCCAGGGTGTCGCCGGACCAGGCGTCCGCCCCGACCACGGCGCCGGCCGGATTGTCCCGATAGCGCCAGGCGATCGCCGCAGGGGTGAACTTCGGGCCGTCGCCAAAGACCTCTGAAAGGAGCCCGGCATAGGCGTCCAGCGCCTCGGGCGCGGTCTTTGAAACTCTGATGTCCAGGGGGGCGGTGTTCATCGCCGCCAACTGATCACGAATGAAGCCCATCGCCAAGAAAGCGCGATTGGCTCTTTGCGCCGGCGCGCCAGCGTCCTACCAGGGGACCACCAGGGGGCGGGCACGACGGCGATGATAATCTTCCCACGGCCAGTGTTCAAAGGACAGGGCTTTCCAGGCCCGACATTTACCGCCAGTCAGGCCCTGGGGGCGGTGCTGCTCACCGGCTATGTGCTGATGCTGGCGCTCAACCTGCCGGGGCACCTGTCCTACGATTCCCTGGCCCAGCTGCATGAAGGCCGGATGAAGGTCCGGGAGACCTGGGGTCCGGCCCTCTATGCCTGGATCCTCGGCGCGTTCGATTCGGTGTCTCCGGGGACCGGGCTCTATGTGGCCGCCAGCGGCTTCCTGGTCACCGGCAGTCTCCTGTCCTTCCGCCAGCTCCGGCGGCACGTGTCCTGGGCCGCCGTGGTCCTCGCCGCCCTGATGGTGCTGACCCCCACCCTGCTGATCTATCAGGGGGTGGTCTGGAAGGATGTGCTGTTCGCCAACCTGGCCCTGGCGGGCTTTGCCTGCCTGGCCCAGGCCGCCCGGGTCTGGGATGGCCCCCGGCGGCCCTGGTGGGTTCTGGTCGGCGCGCTCCTGGCCTTCGCCGCCGCCGCCCAGGTCCGCCAGAACGGCCTGGTGGCGCCGGTGTTCGGCGCCATGGCTCTGGCCTGGATCGCCTATGGCCGGGGCTGGCGATCCAGCCTCGCCTGGGGACTGGGGGGGCTCGTGGCCACCCTGGCGGTCTCCATGGCCATGGGCGCCCTGTCACAGCCCCCGCAGGCGGGACCCGACAAGGCGAGCGCCCGCGGCGTCCGGATCGTGGCGCACTATGACATCATCGGCTCGGTGTCGGCCAAGCCAACCCTGCCCCTGGATGTGATCCGCGCCCATGATCCTGAGGCAGAACAGCAGATCCGCCACCGCGCCACCGCCCTCTACACCCCCGAGCGGGTCGACTATCTCGGCCAGGACGACCAGATCGGCCTGGCGCTGTGGGGCCTGCCCGACGAGGTGGTGTTCGAGCAGTGGGGCGCGGTGCTGACCCAGCATCCCGACGCCTATCTCAGCCATCGCGGGGACGTCTTCCGCTGGGTGTTCGCCACGCCGAAAATCGACTCCTGCCTGCCGGTCTATGTGGGGGTGGCGGGGCCCGAGACCCTGACGACGGCCCTTGGCATAGCCCCGCTGATGGAGCCCTCGGATCAGGCGCTCTACAATTACAGCACCTGGTTCCTGGACACCCCGCTGTTCTCCCACGTGTTCTTCGCCCTGATTGCCCTGGTGTGCGCCGGCGTGCTCCTGTGGCGGCGGGAAGCCGCTGACATCGTCATCGCCGCCATGCTGCTCTCGGCCCTGGCCTTTACCGCCAGCTTCGCCCTGATCTCCATCGCCTGCGACTACCGCTACCTCTATTATCTCGACCTGGCGGCCATGGCGGGGCTGCTCTACCTGGCCCTCGACCTTCCCTATGGCCGCCTGCGCCGGCGGTCGCGCTGAACCTTGGGACATCACCCATGAGACTCTGCGTCCCTGTGAGCCGCCTCCTGCCGGGGCTTCTCCTGTGCGCGGCCCTGCTGTCGGCCTGCGACAATCCCCGCCCCCGGGAGCCGCAGCTCAATCCGCGTCCCCAGCCGGCGGATGACCAGGCCCTGCCGCCGCCCGCCCGCTCGGCGGATGCTGCGGTGGAACGCCCCGGGCCCTATGGCTGGGATCCTGACGCCCGGGCGTTCACCTTCCAGGGCCGGCCCCTCCGCGCGGGTCGTCTCTGGACCTTCGAGGGTTCCACCGACGGTTTCGTCATGGCCGGCGGCGAGGTGGCGCCCGCCGAGACCAGCAGCGGCCTGCGCCTGGCGGCCCGGGCCTTTGATCCGGCCCTGCGCAGTCCCTCGGACCTGGCCCTGGACGGGGCGCAGTTCAACCACGTGCTGGTCCGGGTCACCCGCCTGGCGCCGGCCTCGGACTGGGACGGGGCGCTGCACTATGTGACCGCCGCCCATCCCGAGGCCGCAGCCTTCATGGCCAAGCCCCTTCAGGGGGAGACGCCCGGGGTCAATGAGACCGTGATCCTGGCCTATGACATGCGCAGCCCCACAAGGGGCGGGGATGACTGGGTCTCGTCCCTCATTGAGAGCATCCGCCTGGATTTCGACGACGCTGCGGGGGGCGAGTTCCTGATCCACCAGATCGCCATCACCGAACCGCCTGCGCCGCCGTCTCCGGCCAGGGCGCCCGCCCTGGTCCTGCGCCCGGCGACCTGAGGTCAACTGGGTTCAGCAGGCGCGCAGGGCGTCTGCGGCCCCCAGCCCCACCACCTTGGGATTGAGCTCGACACGGATGCGCCTGCGGGCCCGCTCAGCCATGGCCCGGGCCTCGGCCGGGCGGTCCATCACCCGTTCGATGAGCTGGCTGGCCTGGGCGACGTCCGGTTCAGCCCAGTGCTGGCCGTCCCCGAACGGATATTCTCCGGCCTGCACCGGGACGAGGCGGTGCTCCACCAGCAGGGCGGTGTCGGCGTCCATGAAGTCCATGTTTCCCGACCAGCCGGTCGCCACCACCGGGGTTCCGAGCGCCATGGCCTCGGCCAGGCCGCGGCCGAACCCCTCGGCGCGGTGCAGGGAGACAAACACATCGACATTGCGGAACAGGTTCTTGACCTCGTTGTCCGACATCTCCCGGGTGATGGTCTGGACCCGGCCGTTCAGCCGGGCGATGCGCGCCTCCAGGGCCTTGCGCTCGGGGCTGTCGGGGTCGCCGCCCTTGTACTTGATCAGGGCATGCAGGGGCGCTTCGGGGCGGCGACGCACCAGCTGCTCGAAGGCCTCGAGGACGGCAAAGGGGTTCTTGCGCGCGGCGTAGGAGGAGAAGTCGAAGGCGAACATCACCACAAAGGCGTGCTCGGGGATGCTGAACCACCGCCGCCCCAGAAAGGTTGAGAGCTTCATGTCCACGGCCAGGGGAATCCGGCTCACCATTCGGCCCGTGGCCCGGGCGATGGCGTCCTGGACGAACCGCGTCGGCGCCCAGATTCCGTCGAAGATGGCCAGTTTCTCCACCCAGGGCCGGGGATAGTCCGGCAGTTCCCAGGCCGGGAAGATGATGTTGTGCGCCCGGGCGAAATCGGCGCTGTCCAGCCGGGCGCAGACCGCGTCCACCTCATTGGCGTTGATGCAGAAGAGGTTCGCCGACCGGGAAATCCGGCCGGTCACATCGGGGCCATAGGCCCGCTCCAGGTCGGGATCGCGGCCCCGGTCCAGGCCATAGACATCCAGCAGTCCCGGCTTCAGGCCCGCGGCCCGCAGGGCCCGGACTGTGGAGCGCAGGTGCTCGCCCATGCCGATGGGGGCAAAGGGATGGCCCACCACCACCAGGTCCTCAAGCTCGCCCTGCGGGGATGGCGCGCTCATGGTCGTGGCTCCAGCAGGTCGGCCTCGGCGGCGTTTCTCAGGGCCTCCAGCCAGCCATGGCCGAACCGGACATCCGGCTCCAGGTGCGCCCCCTCGGCCCACTCGTTCCAGGCGTTGATGAAGACGATCTGCTCCTCGCCGAAGTTCTGCCGGCGGGTCTCGGCCAGCATGGCCTCGGTCCAGGCCTGGAAGGCGCCGGGGCTCGCGTGATGGAAGACATAGGCGTTGTCCTGGCGCCGGGCGCTGTTGTCCCAGGACGGCGCGACTCCGCGAAACCGGGTATGGCCAGGGGTCGGCGCCCTCAGGAAGTGCCGCACCAGCTCCCGATAGTCGCTGACCACGCCCTTGAAGTCCCTGTTCTGCAGCGGCCCGGGCAGGCTGATGGGCTGGGCCGCGCCCATGGGCGGAAACTCTATGGCCGCGTCAAAGCCCAGCGCCGCAGGGTCGGGATAGGTCCCGGCCAGGTCGAAGGTTTCCACAAAGGCCAGATAGATCTCCCCGAGGCCAAGCGTCCGGGCGGTCTCCCGCCAGGCCCTGGTCCAGGCCGCCGCATCGGGCAGCAGGCCAGGGCGGTAGATCACCAGCAGGGGCCGTCCATTGATCCGGATATAGTTGGGCCGGGCCATGAGCGGCGCCATGTCGGTGATCAGGGCGACGGCGTCCTCAGGGGCGTAGGTCTGGGCCAGCAGCACATCCTGCTCCTGACCGTCCCAGGTCCTCGTCCAGTTCTCGTTGGCCCAGCAGACGCAGAACGGGAAGTCTGGACCATCCTCGGCCATCAGGTGGTTGAGGGGGGTCTCCAGCACCCGGCGACCGCCGGAAAACCAGTAATAGTAGAAGCAGAACCCCCCCAGGCCGTAGCGGGCGGCCAGGGCGGCCTGGCGCCTGAGGGCGGCGGGGTCGGAAAGGTCGTAGAAGCCCAGATCGGCCGGCAGGCGCGGCTGATAGTGCCCGCGGTAACTGGGCAGGGCGCGGGTGACATTGGTCCATTCGGTGAACCCGGCCCCCCACCAGCGGTCGTTCTCCGGGATGGCGTGGAACTGGGGCAGATGGAAGGCGATGGTGCGGACCTGGTTCAGGGCGTCCAGCCGGTGGGCCCAGCGCTTGACGAAGCGCTGCTGGTTGCGGGTCGCCAGCCGCTGCTTGTAGCCGGCGTCGATGGAGTTGGCCGTGACGCTCAGGTGGTGGATGATCTCCGAGCGGGGCTCATAGAGGACTTTTGCGCCCCGTTCCCGCAGGCGGAAACACAGGTCGGCGTCCTCGCAATAGGCAGGGGCGAAGACCAGATCAAATCCCTCCAGCGCCTCGAAGTCCGCCCGGCGAACCGCCAGGCAGGCGCCAGACGCGTAATCCACCTCGCGCGGGACGTTCCAGCGGGGCAGGTCGGGATCCTGGAACAGGCCGATCATCTCGCTGGAGCCGTCGGGATTGATCCGGGCGCCGGCCTCCTGCAAACGCCCGTCGGGAAACAGCATCTTGGGCGCGACCGCCCCTACCGAGGGATCGGCCAGGGCCTCCAGGAGGGGGGCGAGCCAGCCGGGCCGGACCTGCACATCATTGTTCAGGAAGATCAGCGCCTCGCCCCGGGCCTCGCGGGCGGCCCGATTACAGGTGCGAATAAACCCCATATTCTCGACGTTCTTGACGAATTTCAGCCCCATTATCGTCGGCAGCACGGCGGCTGTTTCGTCGGTGGAGGCGTCATCGATCACCAGGGTCTCGGCCGCCTCCAGCCCTCCGGCCCGCTCCAGGGCCTCCAGGCATTCCAGGGTGAAGCGGAGATTGTTGAAGGCCGGAATGATGATGGTCACCCGGGGCCGGGCCGGGTCCGGCAGCCTGATCCGTCGGGCGGCGGCGGCCAGATCGCCGCTGAGCGAGACCATCCTGGGCGGGGTGGGGGCAAAGCCTTCGATGCGCTCGGCCTGGATTTCGCCCCAGGTTCTGGCCAGGTCCTCATAGGCCTGCAGGTCGTAGGCGGCCGGGTCCCGCTGGCGGCCGGCGGTCCGCAGCTGTTCAAACAGGGCCGCAGCCCCCTGCACCCCGGAACCCGGCAGGGGGGCCGGCTTGGCGCCGGCGTTCCGGGCCCAGTGCTCAAGGCTGCTGCCGTTGGCCTCGGCGGCTTCGGGGTGGGCCAGCAGATAGGCGGCCTCGTCGAAATCCGCCGCCGGCCAGAGGCCCTCAAAGGCGCCTCGGGTGAGATAGTCGCTCAAGGGGTCACGGCCTCCGAGCCCGACGGCGCCCTCCTGCTGCAGATAGTAGGCGGTGTCGAAATGCGGGCCGGGGTCCCGATGCTCCCGGGCGCCGAGGCGGACGAAGTGGGCCAGCGGGTTGAATCCCGGGCTCCGCAGGTCGCGGTAGCGCTCGCCATACCAGGCGCCGTCGAACAGGGGATGGGGATCGCGGCCAAGCTCTGCCCCGCCGGCGACATAGTCGAGCAGGGGCGCGATCCCCCTGGCCGCCACCTCGGGATAGCGCTGGAGATACCAGTCATTGGCGAACAGGGGATGGGGATCGAGGCCCTGGCGCCAGCCCTCGCGCAGATAGTGGCTGAGGGGATCCTCGCCGCTGTCGGCCACCGCCTGGCACTGGCCGACATAGTGGCGCAGATCAAACAGGGGATGGGGATCAAAGCCCTGGGCCGCGCCCACCAGCAGATAGTGCTGCAGCACGCTGAGGCCGCTGGTCCCGAGGGCCGCCCCATGGCGCAGGCGGTAATCGGCGACATGGACCAGCGGGTGGGGATCAAGTCCCGAAGAGTCGCCTAGCGTCAGGTAGTGGGCCAGGGGCGCCCAGCGCGAGCCGGCCAGGTCCGGCGCCCTGGCCAGATAGGCGCCCTGATCGAACAGGGTCCGCGGCAGGGCTGCCCCATCAGGTCCGGCCTGCACATAGTCCCTCAGGCCAAGGGTCAGGCCAGGGTCAACCCCGAGCCCCGACAGGGTCTCCGGCCGCCAGACCCCGGACATGGCGATCAGCAGGACCCGACCTGCCCACTTCCCCCGGGCCAGGGTCCTGGCCAGGCGCCGGGCCAGGCGAGGCAGGCCAAGGGGCGCGCCCAGACGGACCCGGGCTTCCCGGTACCGTCGCCAGCGATCAGTGGCCGTGGCCATGGCGACCAGATGGCCCCTGCGGCGCCGGGCAAGAAGCTCGGCGGCCTGATCACTCGGCGAGGGAGGTCTGGAGTCTGACACGGCGATCCGTCGCTAAGCGGGTTTCAGCTCTCGCCAAGGGTATGGTCGAGGAGATCGCCCAGGGCCGCATCCAGCTGGCGCTGAACCTCGGCCTGGGCCTCATGGGCGCTTCGCAGGGCCTCAAGCCTGGCCTCCAGGTCCTGGACCCTGGCCTGTTCCAGGGCGGCCAACTGGCGGGCCTCCAGCAGTTCGGCCCGGACAGCGGCAAGGTCCGAGGTCACCGGGGAGACGAACACCCCCATGGTCTGGCGCATGGCGTCCAGGGCGGCGGCCGCGGCGGCGAGATCCTCGGGGGGCCTTGGCCGGTCGGCCGCAGCGGCCAGGAACCAGTCATAGACCTGGGCGGCCAGGGGACCGACCCCGGGGATCGCCGCCAGATCGCCGGCGGCCTCATTGTGACGGAGCTCCCGGGTCAGGAAGCCGTCGATCGCCTTGGCCGCCCGGGGAGTCAGGGCCGGGAGGCGCGCGCCATGGGCCGCCTCGATCCGCGCAACCTCTCCCCGCCAATCCCCGAGCAGGGCGTCATAGGCGACGAAGGCCCGGGGCAGATCGCGGCTATGGGCCTCCGCCCCCAGCATATAGGCCACCCAGACCAGCAGAGACTTTGCCACCGGGAACCCGTCCCGCCGGGCCAGGGAGCCGGCCACCTCCAGGGGGTGGCGCACGGCGATCACGGCGCGGGCCGGCAGGCCCAGATCCTGCAGCACGGCCCGCCAGAGGGGGCCCAGGACGCTGACCCGCGGGTCCTTCATCAGGGGATGCCGCGCCCCGGCGAATTCCTCGTCGAACAGGTCCGTGGCCCGGGTGATCCAGCGCTTCTCCTCCCGAGGCTCCAGGGTCCTGTAGGGGAAGGCGAAGGGATCATCCCAGGCCCCGCCGGCGGCGCGCAGGCGCTGATCGTTGAACACCGCGATCCGCCAGGGTTCGAAATAGCCCTTGGCGTTGTGCTCATCCCCCGGCATCACGTTCTCAGGCAGGGTGGCCCCCGCCAGGGCCAGCACCTGGGTGATCGCCGAGGTGCCCGACCGATGCATGCCCAGTACGCAATAGGCCGCCCGGCTCGGAGGGGAGCTGGCGTCCATGCGGTCCTCAGGCTGTTGGTCGGCGCGGGTCACACAAGGTGCTCTATGGCCGCGCGGGCCGCGCGGCAAGACGCGAACGCTGCGGTTGATCCCTTCGGCCATCTGTTGCACACAACCCTCCGGCCTCGACAGGGAGCCCCGCATGGCCGTCACGGTCGCTAAAGACCCGACCTTCGTCCTGGTCAGCACCGCCCTCGATCCGGACTTTTACCGGCGCGCCTACCCCGATGTGGCCGCCGCCGGGGTTGATCCGTTTGCGCACTATGCCGAGGTCGGCTGGCGTGAGGGCCGCGATCCGGCCCCCTGGTTTTCCAGCGCGGCCTATCTTGAGGATCATCCCGATGCCGCCGCCGCCGGGGATAATCCCCTGGCGCATTTTCTCCAGTCCGGCGCCGGTCAGGGCGCCCGGATCCGTCCGTCGGCCCTGGCGGCGGCTCACGGGGGCAGCTCCGCAGGCCGGGCGGCCTGGACCTACCGGCCGGTTGCGCCTTCGGCCGGGCCCCAGGCTCTGGTCGAGTCCGCGACGCCAGATACCCCGGAGACCGCTGAAACCCCATCTGTCGCGCCCGATCAGGCCGCCTATGATCTGGTCGCCGAAGCCTTTGATCGCCGGTTCTATCTGGCGGAGAATTCCGATGTGGCCTCCGGCGGCGCGGATCCGCTGATCCACTTCATGGAGGCCGGCTGGCGGGAGGGCCGCGATCCCGCCCCCTGGTTTTCCGTCTCGGACTATCTTGAGCTCAACCCGGACGTGGCGGCCTCGGACATACCGCCGTTTGTGCACTATCTTCAGGCCGGTCGGCAGGAAGGGCGTCTGCCGCGGCTGGAGCTTGGCTTCCGCTACCGGATTCTCGCCGCCCTGCAGCCCCTGGAGGCCCGGGTCGAGGCCGCTGAGGTCTATGATTCCCAGGCCACGCCGGGGGGTGTGGGCGAGCTGGCGGCCCTGTTTGGGGAGTCCCGTTCTGGCCTGCGGGACCTGCATCTGACCTTCAGCCATGACGACTATTCCACCAATCTGGGGGGGGTGCAGCTCTGCCTGCAGCGGGAAGCCGCCGCCGCCGTCGCCAGCGGACGTGACCACCTGCACGTCCATCCCCTGGATTCCCGTCCCCTGCTCCGGCGCCCCGGGCATGGCGCGCCGGTGGGCCTGGTCTGGAACGGCGTCCCGGCCGGGGTGTTCAGCATCGCCACCCTGGCCGACGCCCTGGAGGCTCGGCTGGCCCCGGTGGAGCCCGGGCGGCGGAGCCTGGCGATCCACAGCCTGCTGGGGCACAGTGTCAGCGATGTCCTGGCCGTCGTCCGGGCGGCGGGGCTGAGCGCCGGCTGGTTCTGGGTGCATGACTTCGCCAGCGTCTGCGCCAGCTATCATCTGCTGCGCAATGACGTGGCCGACTGCGGGGCGCCGCCGGTGGACAGCCCGGCCTGCGGCATCTGCGTCTATGGGGGACACCGGCAGTTTCATCTGGACGAGCATGCCCGGCTGTTCCGCGCCCTGGACCTGTCGGTGGCCGCCCCCAGCCAGACGGCCCTGGACACCTGGCGCCGGGGCTCGGGCCTTTCGGCCCGCCAGATGATGGTCGCGCCCCTGGCCACCCTGACGCCGCGCGCCTCATCATCAGCCCAGACCACGGAGCACCCGCCCCGCCCCTTCCGTCTGGCCTTTCCGGGCCTGCCCAGTCCGCTGAAGGGCTGGCCGGTGTTCCGCGACCTCGTGCTGCGGTTCGCCGGGGACCCGCGATACGAGTTCCTGCACCTGGCCCGCGACCCTGCGTCGGGCCTGCCGCTGACCTTTCACTCGGTGACGGTGACGCCGGAGGATCCCAAGGCCATGCAGGCGCGCCTGGAGGCTCTGCAGGTGGACGCGGTCATGGTCTGGTCCCTGTGCCGGGAGACCTTTTCCTTCACCACCCATGAGGCCGCCGCCGCAGGGGCCGCGATCCTCACCGGTCCCGACAGCGGCAATGTCGCCGCCTTTGTCCGGGCCACCGGGCTTGGGGAGGTCATCGCCGATGAGGCCGCCCTGTTGGATCTGTTTGACAGCGGCGAGATCCTGCGGCTGTCCCGCGCCCGTCGGAAGCCGGTCCTGGCCGACCTGGTCCATAGCCGCCTGACCATCGACCTGCTCGACGGGGAGACCGCCCGATGAAGGTGCTCTGCTATTCCAGCTTCACCTTCTCCTATCTGAACCGGGCGCGGGTGCTGTTCTCGACCCTGCGGCGCTTTCATCCGGACTGGGAGCTGGTGGCCCTGATCACCGATGAGCCGCCCGCAGGCTTTATCTTTGACCCGGCCAGCGAACCCTTCGACCGGGTGGTCCACGCCCAGGACCTGGGGATCGAGAACTTCCGCCGCTGGCTGTTTCGCCACGATGTGGTCGAGGTGTGCACGGCGGTGAAGGGTCCCTTCATCCATCAGGCCTGCGCCCAGGCCGACATCGCCATCTATCTGGACCCCGACACCGCCCTGCTGGCGCCGCTGGATCCGCTGATCGAGATGCTGGGCGAGCACCAGATTCTGCTGACCCCGCACCTGATCGATCCCAATACCGAGCGCACGGCCATCCTCGACAACGACCTGTCGGCCTCGCGCACCGGCATCTTCAATCTGGGCTTCGTGGCCATCCGCACCACGGGGGAAGGCGCGCGCTTCGCCAGGTGGTGGAACGACCGTCTGCTGGAATACTGCTACGACGACATGCCACGGGGCCTGTTTGTGGACCAACGCTGGTGCGACCACGTCCCGGCCCTGTTCGATGGGGTCAAGGTGGTGCGCGATCCGGGCTATAATGTCGCCAGCTGGAACCTCTCCCAGCGCAGGGTGGCCATCGGCCAGGACGGCGCGATCACCGTCAATGGCGCGCCCCTGCGCTTCTGGCACTTCACCAAGCTGGGGCCCACAGGCGACCTGATGACCAAGAAGTATGCCGGCGACAACTTCGAGGTCTATGAGATCTGGGCCTGGTACAAGCGCCAGGTGGCGGCGGCGACCGACCCTGCGATCCCGGGCCGCCATTGGGCCTATGGCGCCTATGCCGACGGGACGCCGATCGAAAAGGCCCACCGGGTGCAGTGGCGGCAGAGCCCCGATCTTCAGGCGCATTTCGACGATCCCTTTGCCGCCGGCCCCGGCAGCTATCTGGAGTGGCTGGCCGCCCAGGGCCTGGCCACGCCGGCCGGAGCCGCCGCATGAGATTGCCCCCGGTCCAGGTCGCCGAGGCGACCCACCCCCTGTTCACCAAGGTTGAGCGCCTTGCCGAGCGGCTGGGCGAGGCGGCAGAGCGGCTGCGCGAGGCGGCACAGCGTCAAGGTCGCCTGGAAGCCGCCCTGCTGGATGCGGAGACCGAGACGGCCCTGACCCGCGCGCGCCTGACCCTGGCCCTCTGGCGGGCCCTGGCCGGCCGGGCGCGGGCCGAACAGAGGCTGCGCGCCGACCGGGTCGCCCTGCACCGCAGGATGGCCCTGCGCAGACCCCGGCGGCATAACCGGCTGTCCAAGACTATCGACAAGGTCCTGCTGCGGCTCGGCCTCCGAGGCCGGGCCAGGGTGGTCCTGCGGTCGGGGCTGTGGATCAGCCCGGGCGGGCGCCCTGCGGCATCGCCGATCCGTGAAATCACCGCCCATCTCGCCGAGGACCCCGGCCCCGAAGCGGTTTCGGCGGTCCTGGTGGATCATGACTTCTATCGGACCATGAACCCCGATGTGGCCGCGGGCGCCGCCGCCGCCCTTCTGCACTATGTGGCCAATGGGTCACGGGAAGGTCGGGAGCCACACCCCCTGTTCGATGCGGCGCGCTACACCGCGCGCCATGGGGCAGAACTCCTGGCCTGTGGCCTGGGGCCCCTGGAGCACTATGTCCGCCTCGGCGCCGCGGCGGGCTACAACCCCCACCCCCTGTTCGACGCCGACTGGTATGTGGCCCAGGACCCGGAACTGGCGGCCAGCGGGGCCAATCCCCTGGTCCATAATCTGACTGTGGGCTGGCGGGCCGGGCTCAGCCCCCATCCGCTGTTTGCCCCGGACTACTATCTGGCCCAGTCTCCGGGGGCCGGGGGGCCGCCCCTGGTCGACTATCTGTTGCGTGGCTGGCGGGCCGGGCTCAGGCCCCATCCCCTGTTTGATCCGGTCTGGTATCTGGGCCAGGACCCGGGGATCGCCGCCGCCGGCCTGGAGCCCTTGACGCACTATGTCCTGGAGGGGGCGGCCCGGGGGCTGGAGGCGAGCGGCTGGTTTTCCGGCGCCGCCCATCGCCAGGCTCGCGGGGCGGATCTGCCCGAGGGGGCCGATCCCCTGCTGGACTATCTCACCGGCGGGGCCTGGCTGGCCGATGTCGCCCAGCCCGGCTTTGCGCCGGCCGCCTATCTGGCGGCCCATCCCGATCTGGCGCAGAGCGGCCTGACGCCCCTGGAACACTGGGCCCGGCGCAGCCAGGGCCTCTGAGGGTCCCTAAGCGCAGTCCAGCTCCGCCAGGGCGGTGCGGATCTCGTCATAATAGGCCGGCACATAGTGAAACGGGCTGAGCCCCCACCTGTGGGCGGGATCGGCGATCTGGCGCTCGCGTCCGGCCCGGACCACCCGGGCTCGGGGAATCATCTCCAGGAAGTGCGCCTCATAGCGGGCCAGCAAGGCGTTATGGGCGTCCGGGTCGGCCGGGCGGCCGTCCCAGATGAGCGGCGGGCCGTCCAGGGGCCTCGGGGGCCCCGAGGGCGTCGCCTGGTGGTCGGCCCACCGGGCCGCGTGCAGGATGATCTGGGCCTCGCGCAGGACAGTGACCTGTAACAGCCCCGCCAGCTGGGTGACCGCCTCGCGCCAGAGCCGGTCGCAGGCGCCTGACAGGCGCGGGATGGCCACGGCCCCGGCCAGGGCGGCCTGCTCCAGATAGCCGCCGCTTTCCAGCTCCCAGCTGTGGGTCACCAGGGCGCCTGAGGCCAGCCGCAGCAGGTCGAAGCGCTCATCGATGAGGTCGAAGATCAGGTGGCCGGGGCGATGGGCCATCACCTGGGCCAGGCCCGTCTTCTGAAGGTCGGTCTCCACGGCCATATGCTGATAGCGGGTCAGGCCGGCCGGGGGCTCGGCCTGGGGGAGATAGCCGGTCGCGGGGGGCGAGAGCAGGCTCGCCAGGCTGGTCCGGGAGACATAGAGCAGGTCCCTGGGCGCGGCCTCGCGCACGGGCCAGAGGTCACGGGTGATGCAGCTCCCGATAACGGCGATCCTGGCCATGAATCCTTCCCCGGGCCGGCTTCAACCCTGGCCTTAGCATGTTCCCCCCATAAGGGGGGCGCCATTGACTCCCCTTGCGAGCCTCGTCATGTCTCGCGGCCTCAATCGCCCGGGGATTCCCGGGCGACCAGACTCCGACGGACGCTCTTGCGCATGAAGCTCCTCAATCCGTTTGCGTCCCTGCCCGATAACCTGCTGACGCGGGCCCTGAAGGCGGGCGCCACGCCCCTCGCCTTCGCCGCCGGATTCAGCCTGATCAGCAACCTGCTCTACCTGGCCCTGCCGCTCTACACCTTCCAGATCTTCAGCCGGGTGCTGGCCAGCTACAGCTACTCCACCCTGGTGGTGCTGACGGTCGGCGCCCTGCTGGTGTTCGTCATTTCCGGCGTGATCGATGAACTGCGCACCCGGGTGCTGATCAATTTCGGGATCGCCCTGGACCAGAAGGTGTCCAGCCATGTGTTCGCCGCCATCTTCGAGGCCGAGACCCGGGGGCAGGGGCAGGGGGGCGCCCAGCCCCTGCGGGACCTGGACAGCTTTCGCCAGCTGCTGACCGGCGCGGTCTTCGGGGCCGTGTTCGACCTGCCGTGGATGCCGATCTTCATCGGCATTCTGTTCGTCATCGATCCGGCGGTGGGACTGATCACCCTGATCGGCGCCCTGGTGCTGTTTGGCCTGGCCATGCTCCAGGACCGCCTGTCGCGCCCCCCCCTGCAGGAGGCCAATGAGGCCGCCATCAAGGGCTATGCCTTTACCGACGCGGCCCTGCGCAATGGCGAGGTGGTCCGCGCCATGGGCATGCTCCAGGCCATCGGCGCCCGGTGGACGGCTTTCCGCGTCCTGGCCATCGAGCGCGGCGCCTGGGCCTCGCAGCGGGCCAGCGTGTTCGGCAACCTGACCAAGTTCACCCGCATGTTCATCCAGATCCTGGTGATCGCGGCCGGGGCCTATCTGGTGCTGAACGGCTCGATCGGTCCGGCCATGCTGTTCGCCAACATGATCCTGGCCAGCCGCGCCCTGCAGCCCATCGAGAAGCTGGTCGGCGCCTGGGACGGCATCGTCAATGGCGGTCGGGCCTATGACCGCCTGAACCAGGCGCTGGCGGGCTACAGGCCGGCCGCCGCCACCACCGCCCTGCCGCGTCCCCTGGGCCAGCTGAGCATCGAGGGCGTCAACTTCGCCCCGCCCGGCGCCGACCGCTACGTCCTCCAGGGGCTGAACTTCAAGATCGAGCCCGGCGAGATGCTGGGGATCATCGGCCCGTCGGGCGCGGGCAAGTCGACCCTGGCCCGGCTGCTGGTCGGAGTCTGGCGGCCGAACATCGGTCATGTCCGCCTGGACGGCGCCGATGTGTTCTCCTGGAACCGGGCGGAGTTCGGCCGCCATGTGGGCTATCTGCCCCAGGACACCGAACTGTTCGCCGGAACCATTCGGGACAATATCGCCCGCTTCCTGCCCGATATCACCGACGAGCAGGTGGTGGCCGCCGCCACCCTGGCCGATGTGCACAGTCTGATTCTGCGCCTGCCCAAGGGCTATGAGACCGAGCTGACCGACGGGGGCTACATCCTCTCGGCGGGCCAGCGCCAGCGGGTGGGCCTGGCCCGGGCCCTGCTGGGCGAACCCAGCCTGCTGGTGCTCGACGAACCCAATGCCAGCCTCGACGCCGACGGCGAGGACGCCCTGATGCGGGTCATCGACCTGCTGAAGGCGAGGGGCGCGACCATTGTCGTGGTCTCTCACAAGCCCACCATCCTGCGTTCGGCCGACAAGATGCTGGCGCTCAGGGATGGACGCATGGAGCTGTTTGGCCCCAAGGACGCCGTCATGGCCCGCTTCACCCAGCCTGCGCCTGCGCGCCCCGTCGAGGCCGGCCAATGAGATTCGACCTGGAGCCCATCAAGCGCATCCTCGGGCCGGTCGCGCCGGTGGAGCCGAGATTCGATGTCACCGAGCCTGGCCCCGACACGGCCCTGGACAGGCGCATGTGGCGGCCGATCCTCGTCGGCTGCGTGGTGGTCGGCGTCTTTGTGTTCGGCGGGCTGATCTGGGCCGGCTTCACCCAGATCACCTCGGCCGCCTCGGCCCCGGCCGAGGTGCGGGTCGAGGCCAGCCGCAAGACCCTGCGCCACCGGGAGGGCGGGGTGGTCTCCGAGATCCTGGTCCGCGAAGGCCAGCGGGTCACCGCCGACCAGCCCCTGCTGCGGTTTGATTCCGTCCAGGCCGCCGCCGCCGTCGACGTGCTGCAGAGCCAGCATGACGCCCTGCTGGCCCAGAGCGCCCGGTTCTCCGCCGAATCGGTGGGATCCCGCACCCTGGTCCTGCCGGCCGAGCTCACCGGGCGGATGGCCGATCCCCGGGTCGGGGGGCTGATTCGTGACCAGCAGCTGCTGTTCAATTCCCGCATGCAGTTCTTCATGAGCCAGGAAGGGGTGCTGGGCCAGCGCGTGGACCAGCTGGCCACCCAGGTGGTCGGCGTCCAGGCGCAGCTGGATTCCGTCGATGAGCAGATCGCCTTCACCCGCGAGGAACTGGCCGGCTATCAGACCCTGTTCGAGAAGGGCTACGCCCCCAAGACCCTGATCCTGCGCTATGAGCGCAGCCTGGCGGAGCTGGGGGGGCGCCGCGGCGCCCTGGTCGCGGAGATCAACCGTCTCCGGCAGGCCCAGGGCGAGGCGCGCATGCAGCTGGCGACCCTGCGCAACCAGAGGATCAGCGAGGCCGCCGAGGGCCTGCGCCAGATGCAGAACCAGCTGTCCGATGTGGGTCCCCGCCTGACGGCGGCCCGCCAGGTGCTGGCCAGGACCACGGTCGCCTCACCGGTGGACGGCTATGTCCTGAACCTGACCCAGTTCACCGTCGGCGGGGTCGTGACGCCCGGGGAGCTCCTGATGGACGTGGTGCCGGCCGATGCGCCGCTGATCGTCCATGCCCGGGTCTCGCCCAATGACATCGACGACATCACCGTCGGCCAGGACGCCCGGGTCGCGCTGTCGGCCTTTGCCCAGAAGGCCCCGCCCCTGGAGGCGAAGGTCACCAGCCTGTCCGCCGACCGGCTGGTGGACCCCCAGACGGGGGCCGCCTTTTTCCTCGCCGAGCTGCGGATCGATCCCGCCGATCTGGCCAAGCTGCCGAGGGGGGCGACCCTGACGCCGGGCATGCCGGGCCAGGCGATGATCGTCACCGGACGGCGCTCGATCCTCAACTATCTGGTCGGCCCGATCACCGACACCTTCGACAGGGCGCTGCGGGAGGACTAGGATGGCCCGGGGGCCACAGGCTGGACCCCCGGGCCTTTTTCGTATTGCGTATCGATCCGGCATCCGATACCTCTTGGCCGGGCTCGTTTTAACCTTCGCCACGTCCATGTGTAATGGCGCGGAGAGGGACCGCCAGGACCGCTCCATCCGCGGATGGTGGCCAGGCGTTCTGGGGTCCACGTGACACTGACTGGAGAGAAGAATGGCTGACTTTCAATTCGACACGATCACGGACGCGCAGGCTCTGGCCTACGTCACCGCGAACGACACCCTGGCCTTCGCGCCGGGCACTAATGCTTCGAACATCACGGTCCTGTTCATTCCGGCTGCGGGCGCTGACCCGGCCCGGGTGAGCCTGACCGTCGCTGGCGTGACCAAGGTCTTCGGCATCGGCATCCTCGGCGAGCTCATGACCACCACCACGGGCTCGCAGCTCTATATCGGCCTCGCCGGCGATGACGGCCCGATCGCCGGCACCAGCGCCGCCGACGGCATGTACGGAAATACCGGCAACGACACGCTGAACGCGGGCGATGGCGCCAACTTCGTCCAGGGCAATGCCGGTAACGACTCCATCACCGCCGGTACCTCGGCCGACATGCTCTATGGCGGCCAGGGTGATGACACCATCACGGCCGGCGGCGGCAACAACTTCGTCCATGGCAATGTGGGCAATGACTCGATCCTCGGCGGCACCACCTCCACCCTCCAGGCTGAAACCCTCCTGGGCGGTCAGGGCAACGACCAAATCACCGCGGGCGCCGGCAATGACTTCGTCAACGGCAACCTCGGCGACGACGTGCTCGTGGGCGGCGACGGCAATGACACCCTGCTGGGCGAAGCCGGCAACGACAACATCACCGGCGGCCTTGGCAACGACTCCGTCGACGGCGGTGACGGCACCGACACCGTGAACGGCGGCGACGGCAACGACACCGTCTGGGGCGGTCTGGCTGCTGACGTGATCAACGGTGATGCTGGCAACGACTCCCTGCAGGGCAATACCGGCGCCGACACCATCAACGGTGGCGATGGCAATGACTCCCTCTATGGCGGTCAAGACAACGACCAGATCGATGGTGGTGCCGGCAACGACTGGGCCAACGGCAATCTCGGCAATGACTCCATGACGGCCGGCGCGGGTAACGACACCCTCCTCGGCGGCCAGGGCGATGACACCATCTCCGGCGCGGGCGGTGGCGCCAACTTCCTGAACGGCAACCTCGGCAGCGACTCCATCATCGGCGGCGCGGACAACGACACCATCTTCGGTGAAGACGGCAATGATGACCTCGACGGCGGGGGCGGCAACGACTCCGTGGACGGCGGTGAAGGCAACGACATCCTGAAGGGCGACGCTGGCAATGACACCCTGCTGGGTGGCAATGGCAATGACAACCTCAATGGCGGCGCTGACAATGACAGCATTTCGGGCGGGGCCGGCAATGACATCCTGACCACGGGGGCCGGCAATGACACCGTCTCCGGTGGCGATGGCAACGACTCCGTCGATGCGGCGGCTGGTGGCAGTAACAACATCCTCGGCGACGGCGGTAACGACACCATCATCGCGGCGGTTGGCCACGACACCATCAATGGCGGCGACGGCGATGACCGCATCACCCTGGGCAACGGCTCCAATGTCGGCCTGGGCGGCGCGGGCAATGACTCGATCCTCGGCGGCGATGATGGCGACACCATCACCGGCGGCGCGGGCGTCGACACCATGACCGGCGGCACGGGGGTTGACCGCTTCGTGTTCGCGGCGGGTGACACCTCCACCACCACGGGCTCCATCGACCGCATCACCGACTTCACCACCGGTGGCGTGGACGTGATCAGCTTCGGTCTCGCGGGTACGACGACCAACTATGTCGAACTCACGGTGGGCACCTATGCCCAGGCCCTGACCGATGCGACCTCGCTGATCTCCACCGGTTCGCGCGACATCGTCGCGGTCCAGGTGGGCGCCGATGTCTTCGTGTTCGCCGACATCGGCGGCACCAACACGGTGAACGGCACGGTCCAGCTGACGGGCATCACCACGGCCGTCATCGACCACACCAACTTCGTCGTCTAGGGCGAAGTCCTTCAAGACCCAAGATTGGGGGCCGTCCTTCGGGGCGGCCCCTTTTTTTGCGCCCGCAGCCTGACCCGCAGCCTGACCCGCCGCCTGGCCGGCTTCCCGGCCTTGCGCCTTCCCCGTGACCGGCTATTGCCTTCCCCATGACCAATGCGGCCATCTATCTGCATCCCGACGGCTACCGGACCGACCGCGCCCAGCTCCTGGGCCGCCATTCGGCCGGGGAGAGCTTCCTGAAGGGGTTCCTGCGCCACGCCGAGGTCGACAGGTTCCATTTCTGGAAGGGCGGCGCCCTGGACCATGAGGCCTATGAGGCCCTGATCGCCGGGGCCCTGCCCCTGCGCCGGGAGGGGCGCTGGATCGCCCCGCGCAACCGGGCGGGGCTTTCGGACCCCGGCTGCGTCTTCACGCCCAGCCCGACCCTCGGCCCGGAATCCTGGTGGCGGCGCCGCTATGGCCGCGCCCATTACAGCCTCTGTGGCCTGACCCACACCACCGCCACCCACCGGGCCATCGCCGCCCTGGAGGAGCTGCTCACCTGTCCCACGGAGCGCTGGGACGGGCTGATCTGCACCTCGGCGGCCGTCCGGGCCAGTGTGGAGACCCAGCTCGCGCTGATCGCCGACGATCTGCGGGTCCGCCTGGGGGCCACGCGCCTGTCCAGCCCGCAGCTGGCGACCATCCCCCTGGGCATCAATGGGGACGACTTCGCCCATGATCCGGCGGCCCGCGCCTCATGGCGCCAGCGCCTGGACATTCCGGAGGACGCCGTCGTCGCCCTCTATGTGGGCCGGCTGACCGCCCGCACCAAGATGAACCCGGCCCTGATGGCCATGGCCCTGGAACAGGCCGCCCGGCAGACGGGCAGGCCCCTCTACTGGATCGTCTCGGGCTGGGCCGGCACGCCGGAGGCCTGGGAAGGCTTCCATGCCGCCACCCGGGCCTTCTGCCCCTCCATCGCCTATCGCCCCGTCGATGGCCGGGAGGCCGCCACCCGGTTCTCCATCTGGTCGGCGGCGGACCTGTTCCTGTCCTTTTCGGACAATATCCAGGAGACCTTCGGCCTGACCCCGGCCGAAGCCATGGCGGCCGGCCTGCCCTGCGTGGTCACCGACTGGGACGGCTACCGGGACACGGTCCGCCACGGGGTGGACGGCTTCCGGATTCCCACCTTCACCCCGAGGCCCGGCCTGGGGGAGGACCTGGCCTTCAACCATGACAATGGCTGGGTGAGCTATGAGAACTATGTGGGCGCCGCCGCCCAGATGACCGCCATGGACCTGGCTGCGGCGGCCAGAGCCCTGGTCGCCCTCATCGAGAACCCCGATCTGCGCCGCTCGATGGGCGCGGCCGGCCGGGCGCGGATCGGCCAGGATCTGGACTGGTCCAAGGTCATCCCCCTCTATCAGGCCTTCTGGGGCGACCTCGCCGAGCGCCGGGCCGCCGCCCAGGCCGAACCGCCGCAGCTGGCCCGGCGGCTGGTCAATCCCCGGCGCAGCGACCCGTTCACCCTGTTCGCCGGCTATCCCACCCGCGCCCTCGGCCATGAGGACCGCCTGTGCCTGGGCGCCGTCCCCGACTGGCCCGCCGCCCAGGACATACTGGCGCGCAACCTGGCGGTCAGCGGCCGCTGGGCCATGGCCCCGGACGAGGAATGCGCCCAGGTCTTCGCCCAGGTCGCCGCCAGCCCCGAAGGGGTGAGCGTCAGCGCCATCCTCGCCGCCATGCCCGCCCCGCGCCGGCCCTATGTGGAGCGCAGCCTCGTCTGGCTGATGAAGTTCGACATCCTGCGCCTGACGCAGTCAGTCGGACCCGCCCATCAGGACGGCGATCTGAAAATCTGAGGAAGGTCCGCCGGGGGGCAAAGGCCGAGCCACAGCTGGCATGGTGGCTATGACTCGGCCGAAGCGACACAGCCCTGGAGAGTTGAGCTGACACGAAACTGTAGCCTAGTCTGAGGGCGTGTAAAAGGGTCCGCCACCGGCCCTGGGGTTTTCACGGAAAATTGAGCGCTCGGTCAGGCCCGATCAGTCGAACTGGACGGAAAATGCCCGCTCAAGGGCCCGCCGGCCGCCCCGTTCGACCCAGTATTCCCCCCGGTAGGCGCCCGGCGGCCAGGCCTCCGCCGGGGTGCGTCGGCCGGCATAGAGCAGGTACTGCGCCTTGGGGCTCTCCAGGGGATCGATGCGGCTCTCGGCCACCAGGCCCCCGTCAGGTCCCGTGACCCTCAGATGCTGAATGTCGCCGGCCTCCAGGCCGATGGCCCGGACATAGGCCACCAGGGCGGGCGCGCCGGGGGCGGCGGGGGGGATGTCGGCCTGTTCCACCGCCTCCATGGAGACCGCCCCGGCGGCAAAGCCGGTATTGAGCACCACCCCGCGCCGATAGGGCATCTGGTCGCTCACCGGCCTGGCCCAGAGGGGGCGGGCCGCCTCACAGACCCCCTGACCGGCCAGGGGGGCGAAGGGATCGACCACGACCCCGTCCCTGCGCACGGTGAAATGGAGGTGCGGATATTCCGTCTGGCCCGACAGGCCGATCCGCCCGAGGGGTTGACCCGAGGCCACCTGATCGCCCTCGGCCACCTCAAGACTGCCCAGGGCCAGGTGACAGTACTGGGTCTCCCAGCCGCCCCCGTGGTCGATGACCACGCCGTTGCCGCATTCGGTTCCGTCCACGGCCGCCAGCCCCACGGTGCGCACCGAGACATCGGCCACCCCGTCCCGCAGCCGGCTCACCCTGCCGGGAGCGGCGGCCAGGACGGCGACCCCGGCCCGCTGGGCGGCCATGTCGGGAATGCGGAAATCGACCCCGTTATGGCCCTGATAGCTGCGGGTGGCGCACTGATAGTCCTGGACGCCCGGCCCTGGATCGCGGTCCACATAGTTCTGAATCTCGCAGGTCTGGCCGAGCACGCAGTCCACCGGCAGGACCAGCTCCGGTCCGAGCGGCGTCGGCGGATCGGCGCTGGCCCCGCCCGGGGGCGCCGAGCAGGCCCCCAGGACGATGATCGCCAGGGGCAGCCAGGACGAGGGGCGCAGGGGCAAGGGCAGGGGCGGGAGCGGGAGCGGGCGGACCATGGTCCATGCCATGCCGACATTCCCTGACAGAATTATGGCCGCCGCCTCAGGCCTCCGGGCCGTAGGTGACGCCGCAGAGGGCGGCGAGCCGGGCCATGTCGGGGGCATAGAGCCGGTGCAGATGGTCCCGGTCGGCGGCGGTGAGCTGGGAGGGATAGGCCAGATCCCGGCCCACATGCACCCGGCGGGGGGTGAAGGGGGGCGGGGGGGTGACCCCGAGAAAGCCGCTGATCTGGCCGAGCACAGGACCCGGCTGCGCCTCCAGGTCCTCGGCCCGCAGGAGCAGCAGCTGGTCCCTGGGAAACAGGCTCAGGAGGTGTTCGATCTGGGCGCCGTAATAGCCGCGCTCCACATAGCTGAACTCCCGGTGGAAGCCCCAGGGCTGCGCCTCGAACAGCCGCTGGCGGCCGGCGCGGATGCACCAGTCGAAGGGATGGGTCTCCACACCCCGGGCGAACTCCATCTTCCAATGGGAGAAGGCCCGCTCCACCGGATCGCGCAGCAGGACGATCAGGCGGATGGCGGGGTTGTAGGCGCAGATCCGCGCCAGGCTGTGCTTCCAGTAGAGATAGATCGGGGTGGCCTCGCCCCACACCCGGCTGGTGTCGGCCAGGTCGAAATGGGCGTGATAGGCGCCATAGTCCGGCGCGCTCCAGTCCTGGCGCTCATCATCGAAGAAATGGACCTCCTTGACGTCCGACAGGCCCACCTGAGGGTGGTCCCGCAGATAGTCGAACAGGGCCGTGGTGCCGGCCTTCTGGGCGCCGGCGATGATGAAGTCGATCCTTGGCCGCAAGCGCGCCCCCTGTTCCTGCACCCGCCGTGCGGGATACGGCTTCATCGCCGCGCCGATGCGCGATAAGAGGGTTCGACATGGCGGGCCAGTGACAACATCGGCCCGCGCGAAACGGCATGCAAGGTCGGGGTCTTGATCACCATTATCGATGAAGAGCGGGGCGAAGTCGTCGTCCGCGATGGCGGCGCTGAAACACGCCACAGTCTCGCCACCGCCGAGGGCTTCGCCGCGGCGTCCAGGGCCTGGGTCCGGGCGACCTGGGATTGCAAATATGTCTATTCCTTCGCCTGGATGGGCCGGCCGATCATTCAGCTGCCGGAGGACATGGTCCGTCTGCAGGAAGTGATCTGGGACCTGAAGCCCGACGTGCTGGTGGAGACCGGGGTGGCCCATGGGGGCTCGCTGGTGTTCTACGCCTCGCTGTTCGAGGCGATGAACAGGGGCCGGGTGATCGGCATCGACATCGAGATCCGGCCGCATAACCGCACGGCCATCGAGGCCCATCCGATGAAGAAGCGGATCGAGCTGATCGAGGGCTCGTCCACCGACCCCGAGGTGGTCGAACAGGTGAGGGCGCAGATCAGGCCCGGCGAGACCGTGCTGGTGGTGCTGGATTCCAACCACACCAAGGGCCACGTTCTGGACGAGCTGCGGGCCTATGCCGACATGGTGCCGGTGGGCTCCTATATCGTCGCCACCGACGGGATCATGGAGCAGGTGGCGGGCGCGCCGCGCACGGCGCCGGACTGGACCTGGAACAATCCCCGCCAGGCGGTGCATGACTTCGTCGCTGAGGACAGGCGCTTCATCATCGAGGAGCCGACCTTCCCCTTCAATGAAGGGGTGGTGAAGGACCGGGTGACCTACTGGCCCGACGCCTTCGTCAAGCGGATCGCCTGAGCCGCATCACGCGGGGGGAGCTATTGCGATGAAAGTCGTCATCCTGGCCGGCGGCCTGGGCACCCGGATCTCCGAGGAAAGCCACCTGCGGCCCAAGCCGATGATCGAGGTCGGCGGCCGGCCGATCCTGTGGCACATCATGAAGATGTTCTCCCACCACGGCTTCAACGAGTTCGTCGTGTGCCTGGGCTATAAGGGCTATGTGGTGAAGGAGTATTTCGCCAACTACGTCCTGCACAATGCCGACTTCACCGTCGACCTGGCCAGCCGGGCCATCGCCTATCACGCCACCCACCACGAGCCGTGGAAGGTGACCCTGGTGGACACCGGCGCCGACACCATGACCGGCGGGCGCCTGCGCCGGGTGCGGGCGTTCCTGGATCCCGGCCAGCCGTTCTTCTTCACCTATGGGGACGGGGTGGCCGATGTGGACCTTACCGCCCTGGCCAGGTTCCACGCCGCCCATGGCAAGCGGGCCACGGTGACGGCGGTGGCGCCGCCGGGCCGCTATGGCGCCCTGGAGATGACCGGCGACCGGGTGGACCGCTTCGTGGAAAAGCCCCCGGGCGACAATGGCCTGATCAATGGCGGCTTCTTCGTGCTCGATCCCTCGGTGATCGACCGGGTCTCCGGCGACAGCACGGTCTGGGAGCTGGGCCCCCTGGAGGGCCTGGCCGCCGACGGCGAACTGATCGCCTATCGCCATGACGGCTTCTGGGCGGCCATGGACACCCTGCGGGACAAGAACCAGCTGGAGAGCCTGTGGGCGTCCGGCGAGGCGCCCTGGCGCGTCTGGGCATGAACCGTCCGGATCCGGACTTCTGGGCCGGCCAGCGGGTCCTCCTGACCGGCCATACCGGCTTCAAGGGCGCCTGGACCGGGCTGTGGCTCGCCCGCCTGGGGGCCCGGGTGACGGGCCTGGCGCTTCCGCCGGACCAGACCCCGGCCCTGGCCGACCTGGCGGGCCATGAGCATCTGGCGGCCTCGCACATTGTCGACCTGCGCGAGCGCCGGGCGGTGATGGACATGGTCGCAGGCCAGCCCTTCGACCTTGTGCTGCACATGGCCGCCCAGCCCATCGTGCGGACGGCCATCGAGGACCCGGTGGGGGCGCTTTCGACCAATATCATGGGGACCGCCCACCTGCTGGAGGCCCTGAGGGACGAGCACGCCCTGCGCGCCGTGCTGGTGATCACCTCGGACAAGGTCTACGCCAATAATGACGGCGGCCGCGCCTTCCGGGAGGGGGACGCCCTGGGGGGCAAGGACCCCTATTCGGCCTCCAAGGCCTGCGCCGAAATCGTCACCGCCAGTTTCGCCCGCTCCTATTTCGACCGGGCCGGCGTGCCGGTGGCCACGGCGCGGGGGGGCAATGTGATCGGCGGCGGCGACTTCTCCCGCGACCGCCTGGTGGCCGATATCGTCCGGGCGGCCCGGGCCGGGGAGACCACGGTGCTGCGCCATCCGGAGGCCACCCGGCCCTGGCAGCATGTGCTCGACTGCGTGGCCGGCTATCTGGTGTTTGCCCAGGCGCTGGCCCAGCGCCCCGACACCCCGCGGGCCCTGAATTTCGGCCCCCGTCCCGGCGCGGCGGAAATCACCGTGGGGGATCTGGCCACCCAGGCCATCGCCGCCCTGGACGCCAGGCCGTGGCGCCATGAGGCGGACCCGAACTCCATCGAGGCCAAGAGCCTGGCGGTGGACGCCAGCCTGGCCCGCAGGGTCCTCGATTTCGAGAGCGCCCTGGATGGCCCCACCGCCGTGGCCTGGACCATGGACTGGTACCGCCGGCAGGGGCAGGGCCAGGCCGCCCGCGCCCTTTGCCTGGCGCAGATCGAAGCCTATGAAGGCCTGTGATGACCATCCCTGTCTGCCGCTTCTGCCGCACGCCGCTCGCCCACACCCTGGTGGATCTGGGCGCCCAGCCCCTGGCCAACAGCAATCTGACCGCGCAGCATCTGGCCGCCGGCGCCGAGCGCGCCTATCCCCTGCACGCCCGGGTCTGCGCCAGCTGTTTCCTGGTGCAGGTGGAGGATCCCGTCGCCGCCGATGAGATCTTCGATGGCGGCTATGCCTATTTCTCGTCCTATTCGGCCAGCTGGGTGGAGCATGCCCGGCGCTACGCCCTGGCGATGATCGCGCGTTTTGGCCTTGGGCCCCAGTCCCTGGTGGTGGAGGTGGCCTCCAACGACGGCTATCTGCTGCAGCACTTCAGGGCGGCCGGCGTGCCGGTGCTGGGGATCGAGCCCACCGCCAATACCGCCGGGGCGGCCATCGAACGGGGCGTGCCCACCGAGGTGATGTTCTTCCACGGGGAGACCGGCAGGGCCCTGGCGGCGCGGGGCGTCCGGGCCGACCTGATGGCGGCGAACAATGTGCTGGCCCATGTGCCCGACATCGGCGGCTTCGTGGCCGGCTTCCGCGAGGTGCTGAAGCCCGAAGGCGTGCTGACCTTCGAGTTCCCCCACTTCCTGAACATGCTCGAACAGGTGCAGTTCGACACCATCTATCACGAGCACTTCTCCTATCTGTCCCTGCTGGCGGTGGCCCGGGTGCTGGCGGCCAACGGCCTGCGGGCGTTTGATGTGGAGCTGCTGCCCACCCATGGGGGCTCCCTGCGCCTGTTCTGCGCCCATGAGGCGTCCAGCCACCAGGAGACCGCGGCGCTCAGAACCCTCCGCGCCCGGGAGGCCGCCGCCGGGCTGGACCGGCTGGAGACCTATGAGGGCTATACCGCCCGGGTCGAGGCGGTGCGCGACAGCTTCCTGGCCTTCCTGGCCACGGCCAGGGCCGAGGGCAAGACCGTGGCGGCCTATGGGGCGGCGGCCAAGGGCAACACCTTCCTCAACTATGCCGGGGTGGGAACCGACGACATCGTCTGCGCCTTTGACGCCAATCCGCACAAGCAGGACCGTTTCCTGCCCGGCAGCCATGCGCCGATCTACGGGCCCGACAAGGTCGCCGAGGTGAAGCCGGACTATGTGCTGATCCTGCCCTGGAACCTGAAGGACGAGATCATGGATCAGCTGGCCTATATCCGCGATTGGGGGGGTCGTTTCGTGATCGCCTCGCCGGTGACCCGGGTCCTCGACTGATGCGGTTCTCGCCCACGGAGATCGCGGGCGTGGTGGTGGTCGATATCGACCCCGTCCCGGATGATCGCGGCGCCTTTGCCCGGCTGCACTGCCCGGCGGCGTTCGCCGAGGCCGGGCTGGATTTCGCGCCGGCCCAGACCAGCCTGTCGCGGAACACCGCAGCCCTGACCCTGCGGGGCATGCATTACCAGCCAGTCCCCCACGGCGAGACCAAGCTGGTGCGGGCCGTCCGTGGTCGGATTTTCGACGTGGCGCTTGACCTGCGTCCCGGCAGCGCCACCCTCGGCCGCTGGACCGGGGTGGAGCTTGACGCCAGGGGGGCGCGCGCCCTGTTCATTCCCGAGGGGGTGGCCCATGGCTTCCTGACCTTGGAACCGGACACCGATGTGCTCTACCAGATTGCGCCCCTGTTCCAGCCGGGCCACGGGGCAGGGGTCAGGTGGAATGATCCGGCCTTCGCCATCGGCTGGCCGTCGGCCCCGCAGGTGATGTCGGAGCGGGATGCGACCTATCCGGACTTCCGGCCCGACGCCCCGACCGGAGGACGCTGATGCTCAAGATTGATCCCACCGCGACCATCTCCCCCCTGGCCGACATCGAGCGCTCGGCCCGGGGCACCCTGATTGAGATCGGCCCCCGGGTGCTCATCGACTCCTTCGTCAAGATCAAGGCGGTCGGCGGATCGGGCGAAGTGGTCATCGGGGCGGACTCGGCCATCAATTCCGGCACGGTGATCTATACCGGCAATGGGGTGCGCCTGGGGGAAGGGGTCCTGATCGCGGCCAACTGCACCCTGGCCGCCACCAATCACGAGATCGCCGACCGCCATGCCCGCATCCGCGACCAGGGCTTCATGGCCAGCCGGGGCGGCATCGTCATCGAGGACGACGTGTGGCTGGGCGCCGGGGTGGTGGTCCTGGACGGCGCGGTGATCGGCAAGGGCTGTGTGGTGGCCGCCGGCGCGGTGGTGCGCGGCCGGCTGGAGCCCTATGGAATCTATGCCGGAGCTCCGGCGCGGCGCATCGGCGAGCGTGGCGCGGGGTGAGCGGCTGGACCATCATCGGCGGCGGCGGCTTCATCGGCGGCCGGCTGGGGCAGGCCCTGCGAGATCAGGGGGCGCAGGTCCATATTCCTGTCCGGGGCGACCCCGCCCTGTTCGAGCGGGACCTGGGGTGCGTCGTCTATTGCGCGGGGCTGACCGGAGACTTTGCCGTGCGGCCGTTCGATACGGTGGAGGCCCATGTCACCCTCCTGGCCCAGCTGTTGTCCCGGGCCAGGTTCTCGCGGCTGATCTATCTGTCCTCCACCCGGCTCTATGACAGCCTCGGCGCCGCCGGCGGCCATGAGGACGACGTCCTCGCCTTTGACACGGCCGCGCCGCGAAATGTCTATGATCTCTCCAAGGCCCTGGGGGAGAATCTCACCCTGGCCAGGTCCGGGGGCCGCGGCGCCGTCGCCCGGCTGTCCAATGTGTTCGATCTGGCCGACGGGGCCAGCGGCTTCCTGCCCGAGCTGTTGCAGAAGGCCCGGCGGGTCCGGGTCCTGAGCCTGGACTCCGTCCCCGGCGCGGTCCGCGACTATGTCCATGCCGATGATGTCGTCGCCGCCCTGATGGCCATGGGGCTGGCCGACGGCGAGGCCGGGGCGTTGGGGGTGGTCAATGTGGCCAGCGGCCAGAACCTCTCCAATGCCGAGCTTGCCCTGGTGTTTGAGCAGGCGGGCTGGACCCTCAAACTGGCGCCGGACCGGCCCATGCCCTCCGCCCCCCGCTGCGCCACCGACCGGCTTCGGGCGCTGGGGGTTCAGCCCCGCGATCCGCGGGACCTGATCGCCCAGGCCCTCTCGGCGCCGGGCTTCTATCTCGGCCCTGAGGCTTAGGCGGGCTTCAGCCTCTCAGCTGACCTGCTCCAGGGGCTCGGCGGCCGAGGTCTGCGCCGCCCGGCGGTGGCTGGCCACGGCGGCCTCCAGCATCCTGTAGAAGTCGGCCGCGAACTGCCTGGTCTGGCCCAGCCGGCTGGCCTTCAAGGTCTGCCGCAACTCCCGGCGGAGCCTGCGCAGGCGCTCCACATTGCCCGCCAGCTGGACGGCTGCGTTCCGATAGGCCGCCAGATCCCCGGCGCAGAGATCATGCAGGCCGGCATTGCCCAGGATCGAACAGCTGAGCCGCTCAAACAGGGCCGGACCTACCAGGGTGACCACCGGAACCCCCATCCACAGCGATTCGCACGTGGTGGTGCCGCCGGTCTGGGGGAAGGTGTCGAGGGAAATGTCCATCTCATTGTAGAAGGGCATATGCGCCCCGCGGACGGCTTCGAACCGCAGGCGGTCCCCGCTGACCCCTTCAGCCTCGAAAATGGCAGTGATATTGTCACGGAAGGCGGCCGTGCCCCCCTCGGGCCGCACGAACATGAAGCGGGAACCGGGGACCGCAGCCGTCACCCTGGCCCATTCGGCGACCATGGCGCGGCTGTACTTGTAGGGATTGTTGGCGGTGCCGAAGGTCACATAGCCATTGGTCACCACCGGCGGCTCGGCCGCCATGGTCCGTTCGGGGAAGGCCAGCTCCCCCAGGGCGATCCAGCTCGAGGGCATCAGCAGCGGACGCTCGATCAACAGGTCTGGGCGAGGCGGGACGAGATAGGGGTCAAGAATGAGGTGGTCGATGGTGTCCAGCCCCGAGGAGTGGGGATAGCCCAGCCAGCTGGCCTGCAGGGGGGCCGCCTTCCAGGCCATGACATTGAGCTTGTTCATGTGGGTCGAGCCCCCCAGCTCGATCAGCATGTCGAGCTGGTCGTCACAGATCATCTGGGCGGCGTCGAAGTCGCTGATCTCCTGGCGCCAGCGGAAGACGTCCACCAGGTCGGTGATCCGCTTCTGCAGGCTGTCCTCCTGCCCCTGATAATAGGAGTAGCAATAGACCTCGAAACGATCGCGGGGGATGTTCTCGAACAGCGGCAGGGAGAAATAGGCCACAGGATGCATGCGCAGGTCCGAGGACATGATGCCGACACGGATCTTTCCATTGTCAGGTCTTGGGGCCGAAGGCCTGCGCAGGGGATAGCGTTTGACCCGCTCCTGAACGAACTGGCCCCAGACCCGATGCTGCTCGATCAGCTCGTCTCGATCCTCAGGGGTTTTCACCCGGGAGAGCTGGCTGAGAAGGGCCGTGTGGCGACCCTGTTCGGCCCATAGACGACCTGTCTCCACGAAGTCGCAGACCTCGTCGAGACCGGCAAAGTCGGCCACCCTGGACAACACCTCGGAGGCGACCTTGAGCTGGGCAGGCCCGGTCAGGGTTCCGAGGGCCTTGGCCGCCTTGAGTTCGGCATAGGCGTCGTCAAGGTGCGCGGCCTCGTTCCCGTGCCGCGACCGCACCAGGCTCTCCACCAGGGCCATACGGTAGTCGAGGTCGTCAGGCTTCAGCTCCACAGCCCGGCGCAGATGGATATTGGCCCGGGGCCGGTCGAAATCGGAGATCACCCCGCCAAGCTGGTAGTGCGCCCAGGGTTCATCCGGGTGGGTCTCGAGGATTTCCTTCAGATAGGCCTCGGCCTGGCGGAGCTTCTGACTCCGCCGGATCGCCACGGCCTTGGCCTCCATCAGCCGGGGAACGGGCTGGACCTTCAGGGCGTCGTCTAGAATGGCGACCGCCTCATCGGCGCTCCTGACCTCCGCCACCAGGGCGGAGAGATCGAGCCAGGGGTCAATCAGGTCAGGCTTGAGCCGGGTGGCCAGCCGCAGGCGCATCTCAGCCTTGTCGAACTCCTCGGCGCGCCAGTGGCCGCGCCCCAGGGCGCGCTGCAAATCCGCATTGGCCGGCGCGTTACGGACCAGCCGGCTGAAGATCGCCACGGCCCCTGGGCCATCCTTCAGGTCGTTCAGAATATTGCCCTTATTCTGCAGCAGCCCATCATTCTTCGGCTGGATGGCCAGGCCGGCGTTCAGGGCTTCAAGCGCCTCATCGAGCTGCCCCAGCCGTCGAAGGCAGACCCCGAGGACGTTCCAGAGATCGGTGTCCCGGGGATAGGTCTCCAGGCCCGCGCGGCACCATTGGGCGCCCTTCTCATATCTGCCCCGACGGTACAGAAGGCTGGTGAAGTTCTGATAGATCCGCAGGGGCGCGCCGGGTTGGTCGGTCAGATGGGCCTCGGTCAGGGCAATGGCCTCTTCGAGATTGCCCGCCCGCAGGGCGGCCTCGGCTTCGGCGATCCGGTCAGTCATGACTTGGTCCTGGGATGCTGTATCTGACGCCCACGCCCCGGGGGCGCGGGAGTCGGTCAATCCTAGTGATCCGCCGTCCCGGCGCCAACCGCGTCGCCTCAGGGGCGCCGGCCCGCCACCCGGGTCCCCGCAGGCTGGACAGGTCCCACGGCCCCGGTCATCGATCTGGGAAGGCTGTCACGCTAGTGTCACATATGTCCGGCTTGGTTGATGATCAGGCGAACGGAGATTCGATTTGCCGCAGCCCTCCCCCTCTCTGCCCCTGAGACTCCGCCGAGGGTTTGTCGCCCGGCCGGTGGTGCTCACGGGCCTGGCCGGCGCCCTGGCCCTGGTCGCCCTGGCCCTGGTGGGCGACGCTCATCTGCTGACCGCCCTGCTGTTCAGCGCCCCGGTGGCGGCGGTCACCTTCGTGCAGGCCCGACGGGCCAGGGGCGAGGCGGCGAGGCTTCAGGCCGAGGTGGCCGGGACCCATGTGGAGGTGGCCGAAGGCGCGCTGTCCCTGCCCTATACCTCGGTGCTCAACGCCCTGCCGGACCCGGTCATGGTGATCTCCGCCCATGAGCCCGACGACCTCACCGGGCGCCGGTTCGTCATGGTCAATCGCGCCGGACGACGGATCCTGAAGATCCAGCGGGAGGCCGGCCTGCTGGTCACGGCCATCCGCGACCCCGACGTGCTCGAAGTGGTGGACGAGGCCCTGTTTGGAGGGCTGGATGGCGAGGCGGTCTATGAACTGGGCGGAACCCAGGAGCGCATCTTCCGGGTCTATGCCCGGCCGCTGGGGATCGGGGCTGACGGGGGACGGCTGGCCCTGGTGGTGCTGCATGACGAGACCGACATCCGGCGGGTCGAGCGCATGCGCGCGGACTTCCTGGCCAATGCCAGCCACGAACTGCGGACGCCCCTGGCCTCCCTGGCCGGGTTCATCGAGACCTTGCGGGGGCATGCCCGGGCCGACGAGGGGGCCCGGGACAAGTTCCTGGCCATCATGCACGTCCAGGCCGAGCGGATGTCGCGGCTGATTGACGACCTCATGTCCCTGAGCCGGATCGAGCTCAATGAACATGTCCGTCCCCTGGAGGATGTGGATCTTGCCGCGGCCGTCCTGGATGTCATTGACGCCCTCTCGCCCCTTGCTCGAGACAAGGGGGTTGCGCTGGAGGCCGATGCGCCGGGCCGGGGCCAGCTGATCATTACCGGGGATCGGGACCAGGTGATTCAGGTCGCCCAGAACCTGGTGGACAATGCCCTGAAATACTCTGCCCCAGGCGGCCGCATCCGCATTCGGCTTGAGGCGGCGTTGAGCGCCGAGGCCTGCGTCGCCTCGCGCATGGACTCGGCCGCGCGGCTGTCCCTCCTGACCCCCGACCACGGACCCGAGCGATTCGCCGCCCTTACGGTGATGGACGCCGGCCCCGGGTTGGAACGCGAGCATCTGCCCAGGCTGACGGAGCGGTTCTACCGGGTGGAGGGCCAGAAGAGCGGCGAGAAGCTCGGCACCGGCCTCGGGCTTGCCATCGTCAAGCACATCATGAACCGTCACCGGGGCGGGCTGGCGGTAGAGAGCCGCCCAGCGCACGGGACGGTGTTCACCGCCTACTTCCCGATGGCCGAGCGCCAGGCCGACAAGACCCGTGACGTTCACAATGTCATTCAGCTGTCATGAAACTGTCGCGTTCAATCCGCTAAGGGAGGGCAGGTTCCGCCCGCGAACCTGGGCGGCGATCCCGCAGCCCGGACCGTGTGACGCGCGCTGAGAGCGGCGAGACGAAGGCCTGAATGCTCATCTGGATCGCCCTGGTCGGGCTCGTCCTGTTTTCTGTCACGGCCTATATGGCCGGCCGCCGCCGGGTGCTGAAGGCGGCGGGGGGGCGTTCGCGCCTGCTTCACTCCCTCCCAGGCTATCATGGCGCCTATCTGGCCCTGTGGGCGGCCGCCCCGGCGGTGATTCTGCTTCTACTGGTCAGTCTCCTGGGCGCCCAGGTCGAGGAACTCATCCTGCGCGGCCAGCCGCCGCCGGCTGTGGTCGCCCTGCCGGCCAGCACCCAGGATGTCTTCTATGACGACGTGATCGCCACGGCGACCGGCGGCCAGGTGAGCCAGACCGTCTATGACGGCGCCCTTGGCCAGGCCTTTGCCGACAAGCTCCATCAGGCCAGGAGCATCCATGGCTATCTGACAGCGGGCGCCCTGGGCGCCGCCGTCTTTCTGACCCTGGCCGGCGCGGCCATGGCCTGGCCCAGGCTGAGGGCGGACTTCGCTGCCCGGCCTCGGGTGGAAGGCTGGATCGCCGCCCTGTTCGTCGGCTGCTCGGTGGTGGCGGTCCTGACCACGGTGGGTATTGTCGCCTCCCTGGTCTGGGAAAGCTGGCGCTTTTTCCAGGCGGTGCCGATCTTCGAATTCCTGTTCGGCCTGACCTGGGACCCCCAGATCGCGATCCGCGCCGACCAGGTGGCCTCGTCCGGGGCGTTCGGCGCGGTGCCCCTGTTCATGGGCACCTTCCTGATCATGCTGATCGCCATGACGGTGGCCGCCCCCGTGGGTCTGTTCGCCGCCATCTATCTGTCGGAATATGCCGGTTCCACCGTGCGGTCGGTGGTCAAGCCGCTGCTGGAGATTCTGGCGGGCATTCCCACGGTGGTCTACGGCTTCTTCGCCGCCCTGACCGTGGGACCCCTTTTCCGGGGCTTCTTCAACGACATCGGCGCCCAGCTGGTCGGCGGCCCTTTCGACACTCTGGGCCTCTATCTGCTGCAGGTGCAGAATCAGATGGCCCTGGTGGCCGGGGCGGTGATGGGGATCATGCTGATCCCCTTCGTCTCCTCCCTGTCGGACGACATCATCAATGCGGTGCCCCAGTCCCTGCGGGACGGGTCGCTGGCCATGGGCGCCACCCGTTCTGAGACCATCACCCGGGTGGTGATGCCGGCGGCTCTGCCGGGGGTCATGGGCGCCCTTCTGCTGGCCGTGTCCCGGGCCATTGGCGAGACCATGATCGTCACCATGGCCGCGGGCCTCCAGGCGAGCGCCACCTTCAATCCCCTCGATACGGTAACCACGGTGACCGTCCAGATCGTCACCCTGCTGACCGGCGACCAGGAGTTCGACAGCCCAAAGACCCTGTCGGCCTTCGGTCTTGGCCTGACCCTGTTCATCATGACCCTGTTGCTCAACATCGTCGCCCTGCGGATCGTGCAGCGTTACCGGGAACAGTATGACTGACGCGGCCTTCACCCCTGCCCAGGCGGCCAAGGCCCGCGCCCGCGCCGAGGCGGAGACCCGCCTCAAGCGCCGTTATCGCGCCGAGGCGCGGTTCCGGTTCTATGGCCGCGCGGCCATCATCCTGGCGCTCTCCTTCCTGATGCTGCTGCTCGGCCGCATCGGCCTCCAGGGCTATTCGGCCTTCACCGACTACACCGTCAGCCTTCCGGTCCAGGTGAACGCCGAACGGGTGGACATGGCCGACCTGGGGGGCTCGAACTTCAATCTGATGGTGGCGGAATCGGCCCTGGCCCTGCTGGGCGAGACTGACGATCCCTATGGGGCGGCCAGCTCCGAGATGATGGCCATCCTGTCGGCGGATCTGGGCTTCCAGATCCTTGACCGCCTGCGCGCTGATCCGAGCCTGGTGGGTCAGACCATTACGGTCCGTGGACCGATGAAGGCCAATGCCAGCCTCTATTACAAGGGCCAGATCAGCCGGGACACCGAGATCGGCGGCCGATTGCTCAGCGACCGTCAGCTGGACTGGCTCGATGAGCTGCAGGACCGCGACCTGGTGACCGGGGGCTTCAACTGGACCTTCATGTCGAGGGCCGACTCCACCGAGCCGGAACAGGCCGGGGTCTGGGGGGCCGTGGTGGGCTCGGCCATGATGCTGTTTGTCACCGCCCTGCTGGCCGCGCCCATCGGCGTTCTGGCGGCCACCTATCTTGAGGAGTTCGCCCCGAAGAACCGGTGGACCGACCTCATTGAGGTGAACATCAACAACCTCGCCGCCGTGCCCTCGATCATCTATGGCCTTCTGGGTCTGGCGGTGTTCATCAACTGGCTGGCGGTGCCGCGCTCATCCCCCCTGCTGGGCGGCCTGGTCCTGGCCCTGATGTCCCTGCCGACCATCATCATCGCCACCCGTTCGGCCCTGCGGGCGGTGCCGCCCTCCATCCGGGAAGCGGCCCTGGCGGTGGGCGCCTCGCGCACCCAGACCGTGTTCCACCATGTCCTGCCCCTGGCCATGCCCGGCATGATGACCGGGGTGATCCTCTCCCTGGCCCATGCGCTGGGGGAGACCGCCCCGCTGCTGATGATCGGCATGGTCTCCTTCGTGCCCGGGGTGCCTGAGACCCTGACCAGCGCGGCCACCGTCCTGCCGGTACAGATCTACATCTGGGAAAACGCCTCGGAGCGCGCCTTCCATGAGCGGACCGCTGCGGCGATCATCGTCCTGCTGGTGTTCATGGTGCTCATGAACCTGGTCGCGGTGCTGGTGCGCCGTCGCTTCGAACGCCGGTGGTGATCAGATGAACTCTTCGTTCCCTCTCAGCCCGAGCCTGAAAATGACCGCCCAACGCGATGACGCCCTGGCTGCAGGCGCCGGGACGCCCGCCCGCCCGGCCGTCCCCGGCAAGGTCTCCGCCCGGCAGGTCAGCGTCTTCTACGGGGACAAGCAGGCCCTGTTCGATGTCGTCCTGGACATGCCCGATCGGATGGTCACCGCCCTGATCGGCCCCTCGGGCTGCGGCAAGTCCACCTTCCTGCGCTGCATCAATCGGATGAACGACACCATCCCCGGCGCGCGGGTCGAAGGTCAGATCATTCTGGATGGCGAGAACATCAATGACCGCAGCGTCGACCCCGTGCTGCTCCGGGCCCGGGTCGGCATGGTGTTCCAGAAGCCCAATCCCTTTCCCAAGAGCATCTTTGAGAACGTGGCCTATGGGCCGCGGATCCACGGGTTCGCCGACAACAAGTCCGAGCTGGCCGACATCGTCGAATCCTCGCTGAAGCGGGCTGGACTGTGGAAGGAGGTCGCCGATCGTCTGCAGGCGCCGGGCACCAGCCTGTCGGGGGGCCAGCAGCAGCGCCTGGTGATCGCCCGGGCCATCGCCGTCAGTCCGGAGGTGATCCTCATGGACGAGCCCTGCTCAGCCCTCGATCCCATCGCCACGGCCAAGATCGAGGAACTGATCGACGATCTGCGCAGTCAGTACTGCATCGTCATCGTCACCCACTCCATGGCCCAGGCCGCGCGGGTCTCCCAGCGCACCGCCTTCTTCCATATGGGGGCGGTGGTCGAGGCGGGCGCCACCGACGAGATCTTCACCAACCCCCGGGACTCCCGCACCCAGGACTATATTACCGGGCGCTTCGGCTGACCGAAAGGACGCCGCCATGAACGAGCACATCGTCAAGGCCTATGAAGACGAACTGAACATGCTGACCGCCGAATGCGCGCGGATGGGCGGACTGACGGAAGCTGCCGTGGCCGACGCCCTGGAGGCTGTGGTCCGGCGGGATCAGCAGGTGGCGGATTCGGTGGTCGCCCGGGATGAGCGGCTTGACATCTTGCAGGCCGATATTGAGCGCAAGGCGATCCGCATGATCGCCCTGCGCCAGCCCCTGGCCAATGATCTGCGCCGCACCGTGTCGGCCATGAAGATCGCCAACAACCTGGAGCGGGTCGGTGACCTGGCCAAGAACATCGCCAAGCGCACCATCGTCATCATCGACTCCGACCCCATGGTGCCGCTGACCCGCTCCATTGAACGCATGGGCCGGCTGGTGATCACCCGGCTGAAGGAGGTGCTGGACGCCTACACCGCCTCGGACCTGGAACGGGCCATGTCCGTCTGGTCTCGGGATGATGAGGTGGACGAGCATTATAACAGCCTGTTCCGTGAACTGCTGACCTATATGATGGCCGATCCGCGGACGATCACCGCCTGCGCTCACCTGCTGTTCGTGGCCAAGAATCTGGAACGCATCGGCGACCACGCCACCAATATCGCCGAGATCATCCATTACGAAATCACCGGGGATGAGGCGTTCGCCACCGCCCGTCCCAAGACTGACGGTCTCAGCGTCCGTAGAGAGAGTGACGGCCCATGACGCCCAATATCCTGATTGCCGAGGACGAAGACTCCCTGGCCACCCTCCTGAACTACAACCTCGAAAAGGAGGGCTATGCCGTTGGCGTGGCGGTGGACGGGGAGGAGGCGCTCATGATGATCAATGAGCGGCTGCCCGACCTCATCCTGCTGGACTGGATGCTGCCCAAGGTCTCCGGGATCGAGGTCTGCCGCCGGCTGCGGGCCCGCACCGAAACCCGCAATATCCCGATCATCATGCTAACCGCCCGGGGGGAGGAGACCGACCGTATCCGCGGTCTGGACACCGGCGCGGACGACTACATCGTCAAACCCTTCTCCATGTCCGAGCTCTCGGCCCGCATCCGCGCGGTGCTGCGCCGGCTGCGGCCGGGCCTGGCGGAGGACCGGGTGCGGATCGGCGACCTTGTGATCGACCGGGTGGCCCACCGGGTGCGCCGGGCCGGGCAGGAGATCCATCTCGGCCCCACCGAGTTCCGCCTGCTGGACTATTTCATGCAGCATCCGGGCCGGGTCTTTTCCCGGGAGCAGCTATTGGACGCGGTCTGGGGCTCGGACGTCTATGTTGAGGCCAGGACGGTCGATGTGCATGTGGGACGCCTGCGCAAGGCCCTGAACCGCGAGTCCGCCGCCGACCCGATCCGCACCGTGCGTTCGGCGGGCTATTCCCTCGATCTGGACGGCTGAGGCCCCCAGCTTGACGCCCGGCGCCTGTCGCGGCAAAGCGCCCCTATGAACATCCTCCTCGTCGGTTCAGGCGGGCGCGAGCACGCGCTGGCCTGGAAGATCGCCCAGTCGCCCCTGCTCGGCCGCCTGGTCATGGCGCCGGGCAATCCCGGCATGGCCAGCCTGGGGGAACTGAGGTCGGTCAAGGTCACCGACGTCCCGGCCCTGGTCGCCCTGGCCGGTGAGATGGCCGCGGACCTGGTGGTGATCGGGCCGGAATCGACGGTGGAGGCCGGACTCGCCGACGCCCTGGCCGTCGCCGGCGTGCCCTGTTTCGGGCCGACCCGGGCGGCCGGGCGGCTGGAATCCTCCAAGGCCTTCACCAAGGACTTCTGCGCCCGCCATGGACTGCCCACCGGCGCCTATGTGGTCTGTGACGACGCCGCCTCGGCCCGGGCGGCCCTGGACGGCTTTGCGCCTCCCTATGTGATCAAGGCCGACGGCCTGGCCGCCGGCAAGGGGGTAGTGATCGCCCCCAGCCGGGCCGAGGCCTGCGCCGCCATCGACGACGCCCTGGGGGGCCGGTTTGGCGGGGCGGGCTCCCGGGTGGTGATCGAGGCGTTCCTGGAGGGGGAGATCGGCTCCCTGTTCGCCCTGTGCGACGGAACCCATTCCATGGTCTTTGGCCACGCCCAGGACCACAAGCGGGCCTATGACGGCGAGCAGGGTCCCAATACCGGCGGCATGGGCGCCTATGCCCCGGCGCCGCTGTTCACCGGGGCGCTGGTGGAGCAGGTGCGCCAGGACCTGGCCGAGCCGGCCCTGGCCGCCATCGCCGCCGAGGGCGCTCCCTATCGCGGGGTGCTGTTTGTGGAGTTCATGGCCACCGCCCAGGGTCCCAAGCTGGTGGAGTTCAATGTCCGGTTCGGCGATCCCGAGTGTCAGGTGCTGATGCTGCGCCTGGAAAGCGACCTGGTTCCCTACCTCATGGCCTGCGCCAAGGGCGGCCTCGACCGTCTGCCGGCCCCGGTCTGGCGGCCGGAGTCGGCGGTCTGCGTGGTGATGGCGGCCGAAGGCTATCCGGATGCGCCGGTGACCGGCGCGGCGATCACGGGCGCCGAGGCGGACTTTGGACCTCAGACGGCGGTCTTTCATGCGGGCGCCCGCCGTGACGAGGCCGGTGTCCTCAGGGCGGCCGGCGGGCGTGTGCTGAATGTCTGCGCCCTGGGGGATGACCTGGTCGAGGCCAGGACCCTGGCCTATGCCGCCCTGTCCCAGATCCAGATGCCCGGCGGCTTCCACCGTACCGACATCGGCTGGCGGGCCCTGAACCGCTGACCTGGCGGGCCGGTGCGCTACGCCTTGCGGGTCCGGGGCGCCGGTCGGTAAGGTGGGTTCAAACAAGCGTAAGACACACGCGCACCAGGACCTGAGTAAAGGGGAGCCGCCATGGCCGTGGACGCCGCCGAACAACAGCGCGAGCAGCTGAACACCGGCACCAAGGAGGTCGCCGAATCCCATCGGTTCGACGAGGCGCGGCTGGCGGCCTGGATGCAGGCCAATGTGCAGGGCTTTGAGGGCCCGCTGGAGGTCCGCCAGTTCAAGGGCGGCCAGTCCAATCCCACCTATCAGCTGGTGACGCCGGGCAGGACGTACGTCATGCGCCGCAAGCCGCCGGGCAAGCTGTTGCCATCGGCCCATGCGGTGGACCGGGAATACCGGGTCATCAGCGCCCTGCACCCCACCGGCTTCCCGGTGGCCAGGCCCTATGGGCTGTGCGTCGATGACGAGGTCATCGGGACCATGTTCTACATCATGGACATGGTCGAGGGCCGCATCCTCTGGGACCAGCAGCTGCCCCAGTACGCCCCCGCCGAGCGCCGGGCGATCTTCATGGCCAAGCTCAAGACCCTGGCGGACCTGCACAACACCGATCATGAGGCCATCGGCCTTGGGGACTATGGCAAGCCCGGCAACTATATGGGCCGGCAGGTGGACCGCTGGACCAAGCAGTACCGCGCCTCCGAGACCGTCAAGCTCGCGGAGATGGAGCGGCTGATCGAGTGGCTGCCCAGGACCGTGCCGGCCCAGGAGCGCACCTCCATCGTCCATGGGGACTACCGCCTGGACAATATGGTGCTGCATCCCACCGAACCCCGGGTGATGGCGGTCCTGGACTGGGAGCTCTCGACCCTCGGCGAGCCGCTGGCTGATTTCACCTATCTGCTGATGAACTGGGTCAATGGCTCCATCGCCCAGCTTCCCGACCTGGCGGCCCACGGGGTGCCGTCCATCGAGGAATATGTCGCCGAGTACTGCCGGCTGACCGGCCGCGACAGCCTGCCGGACCTCAACTGGTACTTCGCCTATAACATCTTCCGCCTGGGCGGGATCATCCAGGGGATCGTTGGCCGGGTGCGGGATGGCACCGCCAACAGCCCCCAGGCCGCCGCCATGGCCGAGCGGGTGCCTCTGCTGGCCAAGGCCGGCTGGACCTTTGCCCAGAAGGCCGGCGCGACGGCCTAAGGGACTGGGGTCAGCGCCCCGGACAGCAGGGCGTCGAGCGCGGCCTCGTCCTCGAACTGCGCCCGGACCGGCCAGGGGCTCACCCGGTCGCGCCAGTGCGGGGGCAGCCGCACCCAGTCCTTTTCGGTCGTCACCAGGCCGGCGCCGAAGTCCTCGGCCCGGGCCGCCAGCCGGGCGAGGACGGCGCCGTCATAGGCGAAATGGTCGGGAAAGGGCGCGAAGTCGGCCAGCTCGCAGCCGGCGGCCTGCAGGGCGCGTTCCACCTTCCAGGGTTTGCCCACCCCGGCAAAGCCCACCTGCGGCCCGGCCGGCGGGGGCTCTGCGGGCGCCAGACGGGCGATCAGCACCGGGGTCTGGCCAAACAGGGCCAGGAGCTCCGGGTCGGCGGCCGCGACGTCCTGCGGCAGCATCAGCACCACCGCGTCGGCCCGGGCCAGGCCCGCCGCCAGGGGCTCGCGCAGGGGACCCGCCGGAAACACCGCCCCGTCGCCGAAGGGCCATTCCCCGTCCCGGGTCTCGCCGTCCACCACGATCAGCGACAGCCGCTTGGCCAGGGTCGGATTCTGATGGCCGTCGTCCATGACCACGGCCTGGGCGCCGGCCTGGACGGCGGCCACGGCGCCGGCCGCCCGATCCCGGGAAATCCAGATGGGGCCGTCCTTGGCCATCATCAGCGGCTCGTCCCCCACATCGGCGGCGCCATGGGCGGCCAGGTCGACCCGCGTCGGGCCTTGCAGCCGTCCCCCATAGCCCCGCGACAGGCCGTGGGCCGCGATCCCGCAGGTCCGCAGACGGGCCAGGATCTCGCGGACCACCGGGGTCTTGCCGGTCCCGCCCATGGTGATGTTGCCGACGCAGATCACCGGCGCCCCCGGATCGACGGGACTCGCCCTGGCGATACGCCGGGCCGTGGCCGCCGCCCAGATCCAGGACAGGGGCTTGAGCAGCATCCGGGTCATGGGCATGGACGCCCGGTCGCGCCCGCGCACATACCACCAGCGCGGCGTTGAGAGCTTCATGGCCGTTCCTCGGCGGGTAACAGGGGCGCCAGCTGGTCCAGGGCCGCCTCCAGGGCTGCGCCATACTGGGCGGCATGGGTCAGGGCCGCCTCCCCCATCCGTCGGGCGATGGCGGGATTGTCCAGCAGTCCGGCCAGGCCCCGGGTCAGGGCGTCCTGGTCGGGGGCGCAGAGCGCCGCCACCGCCTCGAACATGGCGCCATAGGTCTCCGCCGCATTGAATACGCGGGGGCCGGTGATGATCGCCGCCCCCAGCCGGGCTGGCTCCAGGGGGTTATGGCCGCCGACCCCGGGGGCGTAGCCCCCTCCCATCACCACCACATCGGCCAGGCGGAAGAACAGCCCGAGCTCGCCAAGGGTGTCGGCCACATAGGCGCTGACCAGGGGTCCCGGGGGCTCGCCGGCGCTGCGGCGGGCGGTGTTGGCGCCGGCCGCCCTGAGGATGTCCGCCACCTCGGCGCCCCGTTCGGGATGGCGGGGGGCGATGATAAGCAACAGGCCGGGCTGGGCCGCCCGCAGGGGCTGGACCGCCTCGGCGATCAGGGCCTCCTCCCCGGGATGGGTGCTGGCCGCCAGGATGATCGGCCGGCCCTCGGTCAGAGACCGCAGCCGGGCCAGCTCGCCCCCGTCGCAGGGCAGGGGCGCGCCCACCTGCTTGAGGTTCAGCTGCGGCCCGGTCCTGGCGCCCAGCCGCCGCAGCCGAGCCTCGGTCTCGGCGTCCTGGGGCAGGATCAGGTCAAAGCCCTGCAGCAGGGCGCGGGCGGCCGCCGGCGCCCGGCCCCAGCCCCGGGCGCTCTTGTCCGTCATCCGGGCCGAGACCAGGGCCAGCCGGGTTCCCCGGCCGATCGCCGCGGTGATCAGGTTGGGCCAGAGCTCGCTCTCCACCAGGATGCCGGTCGCCGGCCGCCAGTGATCGAGGAAGCCGGCCACGGCCCGAGGGCCGTCCACTGGAGCATACTGGTGGATCACCCCTTCCGGCAGCCGCCGGGCCAGCAGTTCGGCCGCCGTGCGGGTGCCCGAGGTGACCAGCAGGGTCAGGTCCGGGCGGCGGGTCCGCAGCGCTTCGGCCAGGGGAAGCAGGGAGACGCTCTCGCCGACGCTGACCCCATGCAGCCAGACGAGATGGCCGGGCGGGCGCAGGGCCTGGGGCTGGCCCAGCCGCTCATGCAGGCGCTCGGCGTCCTCCTTGCCCCGCCGGGCCCGGGCGCGGAGCAGGGCCGGCGCCAGGGGTTCCAGCCGCCCGAGGATCAGTCGGTAGGCCGAGAGGCCGGGGGTGCGCAGGGGCCGGCTCACACCACCTCGGCCGGGGCTAGGGGACAGTGGGCGGCCTCGCCGGCCTCCACCTGCAAGGTGGCGTGGCCAATGCCGAACTGGCGCTGCAGCCCCGCGCAGGCGGCGTGCAGAAAAGCGTCGGAATCGACGTTTTCAGGGCGGGTAATGTGCACGGTCAGGGCGGTCTCGGAGGTGCTCATGGCCCAGATGTGCAGGTCGTGGACATCGGTGACCCCGGGCAGGGTCCGCAGCCAGGTCCGCACCGCCTCCACATCGATCCCCCGGGGCGCTGTGTCCAGGGCCAGGTCGACGGAGTCCCGCAACAGGCCCCAGGTTCCCACCAGGATGACGGCGACGATCACCAGGCTGAGCGCCGGATCGAGCCAGTAGAGGCTGGTGAGGGCGATCACCCCGGCCCCCACCACCACGGCCAGGGAGACCGCCGCGTCGGCGGCCATGTGCAGGAAGGCGCCGCGGATGTTCAGGTCCCCCTTGGCGCCGCCCATGAACATCAGGGCGGTGATGGTGTTGATGACCACGCCTAAGCCCGCGACGATCATCACCGGGGCGGCGGCCACCTCGGTGGGTTCGGCAAACCTCCGGATCGCTTCTGAGATGATGGCGCCGACAGCGACCAGCAGCAGGACGGCGTTGGCCAGGGCGGCGAGGATGGTGGCCTTGCGCAGGCCATAGGTCCGGCGGCCCGAGGGCTGGCGCCGGGCCAAGGCCACCGCCCCCCAGGCGAGCAGCAGGCTCATCACGTCCGAGAGGTTATGCCCGGCGTCCGCCAGCAGGGCCAGCGAGCCGTACCAGAGCCCTGCGGCCACCTCTATGGCGACGAAGCCGGCATTGAGCACGACCCCGATGGCGAAGGCCCGGCCAAAATCCTTGGGGATGTGGTGGTGATGTCCCCCCAGGCCATGGCGATGATCGTGGCCATGGTCATGGCCGTGCGCATGAGGATGGGCCTCGCCCGGATGATCGTGCGCCATGGCCCTAGGCCCTGCCGTCCGAAGCCGGCCGTGCGCTGACCACGGCCTCGGCCTGGCGGGTGGCGGCGGACAGCTTTGCCGACCACTCGGCGCAAAGGGCCGCCACCTGGGCCTCGTCGGCGTCGGGGGGCGCATAGAGGGGACCCGCCCAGACCACGGCGCCCCGCCCGAACGGGGCGGCCAGCATCACCTGATCCCAGCTGTCCAGCCGCAGGGCCGGCGCCGCCGCCAGCCCCATCAGAAACACCGGCGCCTGGGTGCGTTTGGCGATCTGCACCGCGCCGGGCGCCACGACCTCGTTGGGGCCGCGGGGGCCGTCGGGGCTGATGATCAGGGCGCCGCCGTCATTCACAAAGCTCAGGGTCTGACGAAAGCCCGCCACGGCGGCCCGGGCCTTGGCGGCGTCGCCCTTCTTGGCCGAGGACATGCGGATCGAGGGAAAGCCGACCCGCTCCAGGGCCTGGGCCACGAATTCGCCATCCGAGGAGGGGGAGACCAGCACCTGGGTCTTGCCCCTTGGCCACCATTTGGGCGCGGTAGCCAGGGACAGGGGAATGCGGCCATGCCACATCAGGGCCAGCAGCCCGGTCCTGTCGGTGAGAAACGGCTCGAGGCAGGCCTCATTGACATGACGCCAGCGCACCGTCCTGAGGATTATCTGCAGATAGGTGGCCAGCAGCCAGCCCAGGAACCCCTGCACGCCCGGGCGTCGGAACAGGTCCTTCACGCGGCGCTCTCCGTCTCCAGCTCCTGAGTCCTGGCCAGGCGGGCATAGAGGCCCTCGGCCCGGACCAGGCTGGCATGGTCGCCGGTCTCCACCACCTGGCCCCTGTCGATCACATAGATGCGGTCCGCGCCGCGCACGGTGGAGAGCCGATGGGCGATCAGCATGGTGGTCCGCCCGGCCATCAGGCGGGTGAGCGCGGCCTGGACCTGGGCCTCGCTCTCGGTGTCGAGCGCGCTGGTGGCCTCGTCCAGCAGCAGGATGGGGGCGTCCTTCAGGAAGGCTCGGGCGATGGCGATCCGCTGGCGCTGGCCGCCGGACAGCCGCGCCCCGGCCTCGCCCACCAGGGTGGCATAGCCATCGGGCAGAGCTTGGATGAAGTCATGGGCCGCGGCGGCCCGGGCGGCGGCCTCGATCTCATCCTGGCTGGCCTCCGGCCGCGCATAGGCGATGTTGGCCAGGATGGTGTCGTCGAACAGGAAGGGCTCCTGGGTCACCAGGGCGATCTGGTCGCGCAGGGCGGCCAGGCTCAGGTCGCGGACATCGGTTCCGTCGATGGTCACCTGTCCCGCTGTCACGTCATAGAAGCGCGGAATCAGGTTGAGGATGGTGCTCTTGCCCCCGCCGGACGGCCCCACCAGGGCGATGGTCTCCCCGCGATGGGCGGTCAGGCTGACCCCGGCGAGGGCCGGCGTGCCTTCCCCGTAGGCGAAGCTGACATTCTCAAAGGCGATGGCGCCGTCGCAGCGGGCGACGGGGCGGGGACTGGCCGGTTCGCCGATCAGCGGCTCCACGTCCAGGGCGGCGAACAGGCGCCGCGCGCCGGCCAGGCCCTCGGCGAAGACGGTCTGCAGATTGGCCAGCTGGCGCAGGGACTGGGACGCCATGCCGAGCGCGCCGATGAAGGCCACGAAGGCCCCGACATTCATCGCCCCCGTCGAGGCCCGCCAGCCGGCATAGGCCATGACGCCGGCCACGATCAGGGTCATCAGGGTCTCGGTGGCTGGCGCGGCAGCGGCCCGGGCATTGGCGCCCTTGACCAGATGGCCCTGGCGCCTGGCCACCACCTCGGCGACGCGGGCCTCCTCAAAGGCCTCGCGGTTCTCGATCTTCACCACCCGGACCCCGTCCAGGCTCTCCATGATGGCGGTGGACAGGGCCGAGGTCTCGGCCATGGCCCCCTTGGCCGCCTTGGTGGTCATCCGCGAGAACCGCCGCATGATTACCGCCGCCAGGGGCGCGGCCATCAGGATGGCGAGCGTCAGGACGGGATCATTGGAGACCATCACCAGCACGGCGCCGATCACGGTCAGGAAGTGCTGGGTATAGTTGACCAGGCCGGAGGTCGCCGCCTCGCGGATCAGGCCTGCATCATAGAGGACTGATGAGACATAGGCGCCCGAATGCTGCCCCCGCAGGCGGGCAAGGTCGGCCCGCACCAGCTTGCCGAACAGCTGCACCTGCACATCGCCGACCACGCCATTGCCGATCCGGTTGACCAGGGAGGCCTGGATCACCTGGGCGGCGCCGCGCAGCAGGGCGTAGGCGGCGATGGTCAGGGGGATGGCCCAGATGGCGCCGGGCTTCTGCACCACCAGCAGATCATTGATCGCCGGCTCCAGGATCTGCACCAGCTTGGCGCTGGAGAAGGCGACGACCACGGCGGCGACCATCGCCAGGGCGAAGCCCTTCCAGCGCGGCTTCAGATAGACCTGCGCAATGCGGCCGATCAGGACGCGGGCGGGCGTCTTGGGCGGCTCCGATGTGGCCGTCGTGCTCATGGCCCTGGCGTCGTCCGTCACGGCGCGCAAGTCAAGGCTACTGGCGCGCGCGAAACGGCGGGCTAGGATGCCTTGGGTTGTCTGGAGAGCGTCATGCGCATCTATGGTGTTCGTGTCTTCGTGGACGATATCAATGAAGCTCGGAAGTTCTATGGTCAGACCCTTGGCCTGACCGAGAAGTGGGCCTTTGGCCCGGCCGCCGGCTACGATCTGGGCGCGGCCCTGATCATCGAGGCCGTGACCCCCGATGATGACGATGAGGAGGGCGGACTGGTCGGCCGCTTCGTCGGCGTCTCGATCCAGGTCGAGGCGATCCACATCGTTTATGCCGACTGGACCGCCAAGGGGGTCGAGTTCCTCGGCCCGCCCGAAAAGATGCCTTGGGGCGGCATGCTCGCCCATTTTAAGGATCCCAGTGGCAATGTTCTGAGCCTGCTCGGCGAGAACTGAGGCTTTCGCCGAGGGCCATCAACGCCTAGGTAGGCGGAAAGTGTCCGGAGCGCCCCTTGGCCCAATTCGACCTGAGCACCCCCGAAGGCCGCAAGCGCGCCCGGCGGGACTATATGTGGAACGACCACGCCTTCCTGCGCCTGCGCTTCCAGAACGCCCACTG
>CAMTXB010000049.1:0-4817 GCA_947085575.1 uncultured Caulobacteraceae bacterium | reverse complement strand
CGCCCATGTGGAGAGCGTGATCGAGTTCATGCTCTATGCCCTGTGGGACCTGGGCTTCAAGGTAGGGCACGCCTCGCGCACGGTGGACGAGTGCGTCAAGCTCGCCCGGGAAGACTTCACCATCCGCACCTCGATCCTGGAGGCAAGGCGCCTGATCGGCGACGAGGCCCTGGCCCAGGAGCTGAAGACCCGCTTCCGCAACGAGGTGGTCAAGGGCACGGGCGCGGAGTTCGTCGCCGCCAAGCTCAAGGAGCGCGATGAGCGCCAGGCCAGGGCCGGCGCCAGCCGCTACATGGTCGAGCCCAATGTGAAGGACGGCAAGGGCGGCCTGCGGGATCTCAACACCCTCTTCTGGATCGCCGAATATCTGAACCCGTCGAAGCCGGTGGACGGGGTGCCGCAGCTGGAGATGTTCGAGGGCCGCGAGATCCGCGCCTTCATCCGGGCTTTCGACTTCCTTTGGGCGGTGCGCGCGCACCTGCATTTCGCCACCGGCCGCCCCGAAGAGCGCCTGACCTTCGACCTGCAGCCGGAGATCGCCCAGCGCATGGGCTATGGGGACCGGGCCGACAATCCCGCCGTTGAGCGCTTCATGCGGCGCTATTTCCTGATCGCCAAGGAGGTCGGCGCGCTCACCCGCGTCTTCGCCGCCAAGCTGGAGGCCGAGCGGGTCAAGTCCGCGCCCCGGGGGATTTCCCGCCTGTTCCCCGGGGGTCGCAAATCCACCCGCAAGCCCCTGGACGTGGAGGGCTTCATCGAGGAGGGCGGCCGCCTGGATGTGGACGGGCCTGAGGTGTTCGAGGCCGATCCCTTGAACCTCCTGCGGCTGTTCCAGATCGCTGACCGGCGGGACCTGGATCTGCACCCCGACGCTTTTACCGCCGCCACCCGGTCGCTCAGCCTGATCACCTCGAAGATGCGGCGCGACCCCAAGGCCGCCAGGATCTTCCTGGACACCCTGGCGGGCGGCCACGACCCGCAGCGAACCCTGACCCTGATGACCGAGGCTGGCGTGCTCGGCCGCTATATTCCGGAGTTCGGCCGCATCGTCGCCCAGATGCAGTTCAACATGTACCACTCCTATACGGTGGACGAGCACACCCTGCGGGCCGTGGGCGTGATCGCCGACATCGCCGGCGGGCGGATGGCCGATGAGCACCCCCTGGCCACCGCCCTGATGCCGCAGATCCAGGAGAAGGACGTCCTTTACCTGGCCATGCTGCTGCACGACACCGGCAAGGGCGGCGTGGCCGGCGGCCAGGAAAAGGCCGGCGCCCGGGCAGCAAGGGCCGCCTGCGAGCGGCTGGGCCTGCCCCGGACCCGGATCGACCTGGTGGCCTGGCTGGTCGAGCATCACCTGGAAATGAGCGACTACGCCCAGAAGCGCGACATCTCCGACCCCCGCACCGTGGCCGACTTCGTGCGCATGGTGCAGACGCCCGAGCGCCTGCGGCTCCTGCTGGTGCTCACCGTGGCCGACATCCGCGCCGTGGGGCCGGGCGTCTGGAACGGCTGGAAGGGCCAGCTGCTGCGCGATCTCTACGCCTCGGCCTCGGCGGTGTTCCGCGGCGGGCGGGCCGATGACGCCGTGGCCGTGGTGCGCCAACGCCAGGCCTTCGCCGCCGCCGAGATCCGCGCCCGCCTGGCCGAGGCCGATCCCGCCGCCGTGGCCTGGGGTGGGGCCATGGAGGACGCCTATTTCACCGGCTTTGGCCAGGACGAGATCGCCATCCATGCGGCGGTCTCCCAGCGCGCCCATGCCGAGGGCGCCGCGGCCATGGGCTACGTGCGCGAGGACCTGAACGCCGCCGAGCTGGTGGTGGCGGCCAAGGACCGCACCCGGCTGTTTGCTGACCTGACCCGGGCGATCACGGTGTCCGGCGCCAGTGTCCTGGGGGCGCGGGTCTTCACCTCCCGCCAGGGCCAGGCCCTGGATGTCTTCTATCTGCAGGACATCGCCGGCCGGCCGTTTGGCCACGACAATCCCCAGGCCCTGCCCAAGCTGGCCGAGCAGCTGGAAGCCGCCGCCCGGGGGGTCATGCCCCATGGGGAAGCGCCCCGGGCCGCGGGCGAGGCGCGCACGGCGGCCTTCGCCATCAAGTCCACCGTGCTGATCGACAATGAGGCCTCGGAAAGCGCCACCATCGTCGAGGCCTCGGGCCGCGACCGGCCGGGCCTGCTGACGGCCTTGGCCAACACCATCGCTGACGCGGGCCTCTCCATCACCTCGGCCCATATCGATTCCTATGGGGAGCGGGCGGTGGACGCCTTCTATGTCACCGACGCCGCCGGCTGGAAGGTGACGCAGACCAAGGCGCTGGCCCCGCTCAAGGCCGCCCTCCTGGCCGCGCTCAATGAGGGCGACGCCGCCCGCATCCGCAACCGTTCCGGCCTGCAGCAGGCCCCGGCCAGCATCGCCCGCTAAAGCCTCAGGCCCCGACGGCGGCGCCGGTCACCTCGGCGAAGATCTCGTCGGTCTGCTCCCCCAGGCGCGGGGGATGGCGGCGGATGTTGGAGGGGGTCTTTTCGAACTTCACCGGCGGGCGGATGGCCTTGTAGGGGCCGATATGGGGATGGTCGTAGCGTTCGAAGAGGCCGACGGCGGCCAGATGCGGATCGCCCTCCAGATCCTCAAACCGGTTGGTCTTCTGCACCGGGATGGAGAGCCCCTTGAGCAGGCTCAGCCACTCGGCCGTGGTCTTGCTGGCGGTGACCTCCTCGACCATGGCGTAGAGCTCGCGGGTGTGCCTGGCCCGCTGGGCGTGGTCGGAAAAGCGCGGATCCTGGGCCACCGTCTCGGTCCAGCCGGCCACGGCGAAGAACTGGTCCCACTGTCTGTCGGTATAGGGCAGCAGGCCGATATGGCCGTCCCTGGTCCTGAACGGCTTGCGGTGGGGGTTGGTCACCCGCTGATAGGACCACTGGCCCGTGGGGGGCTCATAGGCGTGGTCATAGAGGTTCTCCACCAGGTTGAAGCTGGTGACGCATTCCAGCATCGGCACCTCGACGAACTGGCCCTCGCCGGTGCGGGCGCGATGGAACAGGGCCGCCGTGATCGCCTGGGACATGAAGAGGCCAGAGACCTTGTCGGCCACCAGGGTCGGCAGGAGGCGGGGGGTCGCATCACCGTCGGTGCGGGGCAGCAGGTCGGCCAGGCCCGAGGCCGACTGGATCAGGTCATCATAGGCCGGCTCCCCGGCATAGGGCCCCTCGGACCCATAACCCGCCGCATGGACATAGACCACGTCCGGGCGGATCGCCTTCACCGTCTCATAGTCGAGACCGAGCCGCCTGAGCCCCTCATAGCGGACGGACGCGGCGAACACGTCGCAGCTGGCGATCAGGGCCTCCAGGGCCGGGCGCATCCGAGGGTCGCGCAGGTCCACCAGGGCCGAGCGCTTGTTGCGGTTGATGGTCAGGAAGATGGGGCCAAGGTCCCTGGGCGCCCCCTCCGGCGGATGGCCGGCCCAGCGCATGATGTCGCCGCCGTCGCCCCGGCCAGAGCCCGGGTCCTCCAGCTTGATCACATCGGCGCCCTGGTCCCCCAGGATCTGGGTGGCGTAGGCCCCGAACACCACGCTGGTCAGGTCCAGGATGCGGACCCCCGACAGGGGTCCGGTCGCCGCCTGACCCAGTTGCTTGCCTTCCGCCATGGACCTTCTCCCCTGGGGCGCCTATGCGTGCTTATGCTGCGCCGCCGGCCCTGCGCCAAGCGACGAACCGTCAGTGACCCGAAGAGAGCCTGAGATGGATTTCCAACTGGCCGACGAGCATCGGATGCTCAAGGAGCTGACCGCCCGGTTCGTCCGCGATGAGCTGATGCCGCTCGAGGCCGGGGTCCTGGACCGGGAGGCCAGGGGCCAGGGCCTGTCCCTGGGCGCCGAGGACCATGCCCGCCTGGATCAGATCTCCAAGGGCCTCGGCCTCTGGGGCCTGGACGCGCCGGAGGATGTGGGCGGCTCAGACCTGCCCTATGTGGCCATGGTCGGCGTCGGCGAGGAGCTGGGCCGCACCATCACCCCCTACACCCTGCCGCCCGACAGCCCGAACCTGCGCATGCTGATGGCGACGGTGAACGAGCGGCAGCGCGAAGCCTATCTCGCCCCCTATGTGCGCGGCGAGACCGTCTCGGCCATCGGCATTTCCGAGCCCGGCGCCGGCGCCGATCCCTCGGCCATGACCACCAGGGCCGTCCGTGACGGGGACGACTGGATCATCAATGGCCGCAAGATCTGGATCACCCGGGCGGCTGAGGCCGATTTCACCATACTGATGGCGGTGACCGACGGCGAAAAGCGCGCCCGGGGCGGCATTTCGGCCTTTCTGGTGGACAAGGACGCCCCGGGCTTCCACGTCCTGCGCCAGATCCCGATGATCGGCGGCCAGTCCACCTATGAGGTGGTGCTGGAGGATTGCCGGGTGGAGGGCTGGAAACTGCTCGGCCAGGAGGGCGCGGGCTTTGCGCCCATGCAGATCCGGCTGGGCGCCCGGCGGATCGAGATGGCCGCCTGGTCCATCGGCATGGCCCAGCGGGCGCTCGACATGATGGTGGAATATGCCCCGCAGCGGACAACCTTCGGCGCGCCGCTGTCGGAGCGCCAGGCCATCCAGTGGTGGGTGGCCGATGCCGCCACCCGCATCCATGCCGCCCGCCTGTTGACCTATGACTGCGCCTGGAAGCTCGACCAGGGCCGCGACACCCGGGTGGAAATCTCGATGATCAAGGCCTACGCCACCGAAATGGCCTGGGAGGTGGTCGACCACGCCATGCAGACCTTCGGCGCCATGGGGATGACCAAGGAGCTGCCGCTGCAACT
>CAMTXB010000048.1:0-11506 GCA_947085575.1 uncultured Caulobacteraceae bacterium | reverse complement strand
TGCGTGTCTTGTTTCATCGCGAGGACAACCGACGTAAGAGCAGCGGGTGATGCGCCACCTGACCTGACAGGCCCGGTGCGCAAACGAGCCGCGCGTATACAGAAACGGCGGCCCTGAAGCAAGGGCGCACGGATTTCATGACCCATTCCGCTGACATGTCCGCCGACGCCGCCGCCGGGCCGCAGGGGCGGCCGGGGGTCGGGGCTGAGCTTGTCCAGAACCTGCAGGAGGCCGTCGAGCGCAGACCCCGCAGCCGCAATGTGGGGGTCCTGCGCCGGCTGATCCCCTTCGCGCGCCGGCGCAAGGGCGAGGCCATCGGAGCCCTGATCTTCCTGGTGGCGGCCACTGCGGCGACCCTTGGCCTCTCGGGCGCCGTCCGCCTGCTGGTGGACGCCCTGACCTTGCCGGACGTTTCCCCTGACCGGGTCAATCTGTGGTTCGCCCTGATCGGCGGCGTCGCCCTGGCGCTCGCCCTGTCTTCGGCCCTTCGCTATTTCTTTGTCACCAGGCTCGGAGAGCGGGTGGTGGCCGATCTGCGGGAAACGGTCTACGCCCATATACTGACCCTGGATCCTGGCTTCTTCCTGCGCACCCGCACGGGCGAGGTGCTGTCGCGGCTGACCACCGATATCCAGATCGTCGAGAGCCTGATGGCCACCTCGGTCTCGGTGGCCCTGCGCAATCTCCTGACCCTGATCGGGGCCCTGATCCTGCTGGTCTGGGTCAGTCCGGGGCTGACGGGGCTGGTCCTGCTGATCTTCCCCTTCGTGATCGCTCCGCTGTTCCTGTTCGGGCGACGGGTGCGCAGACTGACCGTCTCCACCCAGGATCAGTTCGCCCAGGCCGTGGGCCAGGCCGGGGAAACCCTGGATGGCCTTGAGACGGTCCAGGCCTTCGGCGGCGAGGCGGCTGCGGCCCGCGCCTTTGATGAGGCGGTGGAACGGGCCTTTGACACCTCCCTGCGGCGCATGACCGCCCGGGCGGTGATGACCGCCCTGGTGATCGCCCTGGTGTTCGGCGGGGTGGTGGCGATCTTCTGGCTGGGGGTCCATGCGGGGCTGCGCGGCGAGATGAGCTGGGGGTCGCTGTTCCAGTTCGCCTTCCTGGCGGTGATGGCGGCCGGCTCCGTCGGCGCGCTCGGGGAGACCTGGGGGGACGTTCAGAAGGCCGCAGGCGCCATGGACCGCATTGCCGACCTGCTCGACGCCAGGCCCGGGATCGCCGCCCCGACCACGCCGGCCGTGCTGCCGCGACCACCCCGGGGGGCGGTGGCGTTTGAGGCCGTGACCTTCGCCTATCCCGGACGTCCGGACCTGCCGGCCCTGCAGAATTTCACCCTGAGGGTCGCCCCCGGCGAACGGGTGGCCCTGGTGGGGCCGTCCGGGGCGGGCAAGAGCACGGTCTTCCGGCTGCTGCTGCGCTTCTATGACCCCGATCAGGGGACCGTCCGCCTGGACGGCATAGACCTGCGCGACGCCGATCCCCGGGAGGTGCGAGAGCGCATGGCCCTGGTGGCCCAGGACTCGCCGCTGTTCTCCGGCTCTGCGGCCCGAAACATCGCCTTTAGCCGGCCTGAGGCTGAGCCAGAGGCCATCCTGGCCGCAGCCAGGGCCGCCCAGGCCGAGGCCTTTATCGCGGCCCTGCCCGAGGGCTTTGAGACCCCACTTGGGGATCGGGCGCGGTCCCTGTCGGGCGGCCAGCGTCAGCGGCTGGCCATTGCGCGCGCCCTCCTACGCGAGGCGCCGATCCTGCTGCTGGATGAGGCCACCAGCGCCCTGGACGCCGAGAACGAGCGTCTGGTGCAGATCGCCCTGGACGAGGCCATGACCGGCCGGACCACCCTGGTCATCGCTCACCGGCTGGCCACGGTGCTCAAGGCCGACCGGATCGTGGTCATGGACCAGGGACAGGTGGTCGAGCAGGGGACCCATGCCGAGCTGTCGGGCCAGGGCGGGCTCTATGCTCGGCTTGTGGCCCTGCAGTTTGGCCAGGCCGCCTGAGACTTCAGACCCCGAACACCTCCCGTCGGACCCCGACCGCCAGGGCGGTGAAGTCGGTGAACACCCCATCGACACCGGCCCGGTAGAGGGCGCGCAGCAGGGTGGCGGAGTCCCCGTGGGCGGCGGGGTCGGCGCCCCGCTGCAGCCAGGCCGGGAGAAAGTTGTTCTCCGCCCGATGGGTCCAGGTATGGACCTTCAGCCCCGCCGCATGGGCCCTGGTGATCAGGGTCGTCGGCGGCAGACCAGAGTGGTCGAGGTTGAGGACCATCTTCAGCTCCGGCCCCAGGCCATCGGCGAAGGTCGCCATGTCGGCCATGTCGGCGTCGGACAGCTGGCCCTCGCCCACCAGCATCACCGTCGGCGCCTGGCTGCGGGCGCGGAAGGCCCGGAGCGGCGCAGCCTCGAAGCACTGGACAAAGACCGGCGCGTCCCGACGGTCCATGCCGTTGTCTTTCAGGGCGCCAGCCAGGGTCTCGCCCATGGCCAGGCCGAGACCCGCGAAATAGCTGGGGTGCTTCATCTCGGGATAGACCCCGATGGTTCGACCGGTCCGGGCGCTCTCGGTTCTCGCCAGATCGACCACCTGCTGGAAGGTGGGGATCAGGTCCTGGCCGTCAAAGGCGGCGCTGGCCGGGCGCAGGTGGGGCAGGCGCTCCCGCGCCCGGAGCGACTTCAGCTCGGCCAGGGAGAAGTCCTCGGTGAACCAGCCGCTGAAGATTTCCCCGTCGATCACCTTCTGGGTCTGGCGGCCGGCGAATTCCGGACGGGAGGCCACATCGGTGGTCCCGGCGATCTCGTTCTCATGCCGGGCGACGAGCGTGCCGTCCCGGGTCATCACCAGGTCGGGCTCGATATAGTCGGCCCCCTGATCAATGGCCCGCTGATAGGCCGCCAGAGTATGTTCAGGACGTTCGCCGCTGGCGCCCCGATGGGCGATCACCAGGGGCAGGGGCCGCGACCGCCCTCGGACCTGGGCCTGGACGCCGCCAGAGGCTGCCGCGAGGGCGACGGGGAGGGAGGCCGTGAAGGCGCGACGGGACATGGCGCTCATGGTCCTGATCTAGCCGTCCCGTGTGACGGTTGCATCAAGGGGATCAGGCCGCAGCGCGCAGGCGCTCCAGCAGCAGGGGGTGCAGGTCCAGATTGGCCGCGCAGACCGAGCCTGTGGCCAGGACATCCTCGCCCCCGTCGGCGTCGGTCACCATGCCCCCGGCCTCGGTGATCAGAAGAATGCCGGCCGCCAGATCCCAGCGGTTGAGATCCCGCTCCCAATAGCCGTCGAACCGGCCTGCGGCCACATAGGCCATGTCCAGGGCGGCGGAGCCGAAACGGCGGACCCCGGCTACCCGCTGGCTGATCTGGTGCAGTTCCTTCAGGAACTTCGCATGCTGGCCGTGGCCGAGGAACGGAATGCCGGTGGCGATCACCGATTCGTCGAACCGGGTCCGGGCGGCCACCCGCAGGCGGTGGTCGTTGAGGAAGCAGCCCTTGCCCTTCTCGGCCCAGAACAGCTCGTTGCTCACGGGGTTATAGGTCAGGGCCGCCACGATGGCCCCCTGGCGCTCCAGGGCGATATTGATGGCGAAGTGCGGGATGGCGTGCAGGAAGTTGGTGGTGCCGTCCAGGGGATCGACGATCCAGGTGTGGGTCTTGTCGGTGCCCTCGATCATGCCCCGCTCTTCGCCGAGGAAGCCGTAGCCCGGGCGCGCGGCCATCAGGGCCTCGAAGATGGTCTGTTCGGCCTTGATGTCGGCGGCCGAGACGAAGTCCGCCGCGCTCTTCTTGGAGACCTGCAGCTCGGCCAGTTCGCCGAAGTCGCGGTTGAGCCCCCGCGCGGCCTTGCGGGCGGCGTCGGACATGACTTTCAGAAGTGCGGTCTGCGTGGCCACGGTCTGTTCCAGTGCGCGCAAGGGACGGGCGGCGACGGGCGGCGCTCGGGCGGGAATTGGGCGGCGGAACCTAGTCGCCACGCCGCCCTATGGCAAGGCAGGCTTCAGGCAGGCTTCAGGCCTCCCTCCCCGCATTGGCCTGGGCCACGGCCCGCCGGGCCAGCCCGCGGGCGATGGCGGCGTTCAGATCCCGCACCGCGACGGCTGGGCCCTGCGGATGGGCCCAGACCCCGGCGGAAACGGCGAGGAAGTCGGCGCCGGCGGCGGCCAGGTCCTCTGCGGTGTCGATGGTGATCCCGCCGATGGCCACGCAGGGAATCTCCATGGTCTCCTGCCAGATGGTCAGCAGGCCGGGTTCGGCCCGGGCTGAGGCGTCCTTGGTGGTGGTGGGGTGGAAGGCGCCAAAGGCCACATAGTCGGCCCCGGCCTCGGCGGCCTCCATGGCCAGGTGGCGGCTGTCATGGCAGGTGACGCCGATCATCGCCTGCCTGCCCATGATCCTGCGGGCGTCCCGGCAGGGGGGATCATCCTGGCCCACATGCACCCCGTCGCACCCCAGGGCCGCGGCCAGGTCCGGGCGGTCATTGAGGATCACGGCCACGTCCCGGCTGTGGGCGATGGGGGTCAGCACGTCTACCGCAGCGGCGATGATCTCGTCAGAGACGCCCTTCAGCCGAATCTGCAGGGCGGCCACATCCCCGGCGTCCAGGGCGCTGGCCAGGGTGTGGCCAAAGGCGGCCAGATCGCTGAGGACCGGCGGGGTGATCAGATAGAGGCGGCAGTCCGAGGGCGAGGTCATGCAGCGGCTTCTAGCGCCCTGACGGCGGGAAGGGGAGGGCGCGCCTGGCCGTCAACCTTCCTGCGCGCCCATTGCGAAATCATCTGCAAATGACTTGCAAGGACGTTCGCATCTGGTAAAACTCCCCGTGTCGCCTGAGGAGCACCACCGTTCGTGTACGTCTGTAACTGCAATGGCATTCGGGAACGCGAAGTCCGCGCAGCTGTGGCGTCGGGCGCCAGCCGGCCGTCGGAAATCTTCCAGGCCTGCGACGCCAAGCCCCAGTGCGCCCGCTGCGTCTGCGACATGCGTGAAATCCTGCAGGAACAGCAGCAGACCCTGCGCTACGCCGCCGAATAGACCGGCGATCCAAGGTCTTGCGGTCGAAATCTTCGACAGCGCAAATCACTTGCAAACATAGCCTTTGACACGACGCCGACTTCGCATGAGGTTGCGCTCAATTCTGTGCGCGGCGTGAGGAAAGGAGCCACACATGCAAGGCGACAAGGCTGTTATCCGAATGCTTAATGCGGTGCTCACCAATGAGCTGACTGCAGTTAATCAGTATTTCCTGCATGCCCGCATGTTTGAAAACTGGGGTCTGCGCCGCCTGGGCAAGATCGTCTATGAAGAGTCGATCGGTGAGATGAAGCACGCCGACAAGCTCATCAACCGCATCCTGTTCCTGGATGGCCTGCCCAACCTGCAGGACCTGCACAAGCTCAAGGTCGGCGAGACCGTGGGCGAGTGTCTTGAGTCCGATCTCGCCGTGGAGACCGACGGCCGGGTGACCCTGGTCGAGGGAATCAAGCTCTGCGAAGGCGTCGCCGATTATGTGTCGCGGGAGCTGCTGCGGGAGATTCTGTCCGACACCGAGGAGCATATCGACTATCTCGAAACCCAGCTGCTCCTGATGACGTCGCTTGGCGAAGCCAACTTCATGCAGAGCGCCATGGGTGAGATGGAGGGCTGATCGGCCCTGACGAGGCGCATGAACACAGGCGCCGGCCAGGTCGCCCTGGCCGGCGTTCTCGTTTCACAAGCCGTGCGGCCTCGCCTACTCGGCCGCCTGGCGGCTTCCGGCGGTCTTGGGATCCAGTTCGCCGGCGGCGTAGCGCTTGGCCATCACCGACATGGGCAGGGGCTTGATCCTGTCCGCCCAGCCGGCGGCGCCGAACTCCTCGAACCGCTGCTGGCAGATCGCCCGCATGGCGTCCATGGCCGGCTTCAGATACTTGCGCGGGTCGAACTCCGACGGGTTCTCGGCGAACACCTTGCGGATGGCGCCGGTCATGGCCATCCGGTTGTCGGTGTCGATATTGATCTTGCGGACCCCGTGCTTGATGCCCCGCTGGATCTCCCCCACCGGCACCCCCCAGGTCTGGGGCATCTGGCCGCCATACTGGTTGATGATGTCCTGCAGGTCCTGCGGCACCGACGAGGAGCCGTGCATCACCAGGTGGGTGTCGGGCAGACGGCGATGGATCTCCTCGATCACGTTCATGGCCAGAACATCGCCGTCCGGCTTGCGGGTGAACTTGTAGGCCCCGTGGCTGGTGCCCATGGCGATGGCCAGCGCATCGACCCGGGTGGCCTTCACGAACTCCACCGCCTGGTCGGGATCGGTGAGCAGCTGGTCGTGGCCGAGCTTGCCCTCGAAGCCGTGGCCATCTTCCTTCTCGCCCATGCCTGTCTCAAGGCTGCCCAGCACGCCGAGCTCGCCCTCGACGCTGGCGCCGACCCAGTGGGCCATGTCCACCACATTGCGGGTGACCCTGACATTGTAGTCGTAGTCGGCCGGGGTCTTGGCGTCGGCCATCAGCGAACCGTCCATCATCACCGAGGTGAAGCCGAACTGGATCGCCGTGGCGCAGGTGGCCTCGTTGTTCCCGTGGTCCTGGTGCATGCAGATCGGAATGTGCGGGTACATTTCCGCCAGGGCGTCGATCAGGTGCTTCAGGACAATGTCATTGGCGTAGGATCGGGCGCCGCGGCTGGCCTGGATGATGACCGGCGCATTGACCGCATGGGCGGCCTCCATGATCGCCAGGCCCTGCTCCATATTGTTGATGTTGTAGGCCGGCACGCCATAGCTGTGCTCGGCGGCATGATCGAGAAGCTGTCTGAGGGTAATCCGGGCCATCGCCGCCTATCCGTTGCTCTTGTTGTCTCTTACTGGCCCAAAGCCGCCACGCCGGGCAAGGTCTTGCCTTCCATCCATTCAAGGAACGCGCCGCCGGCCGTCGAGACGAAGGTGAAGTCGTCCGCGCAGTCCGCCGCGTTCAGGGCCGCCACCGTATCACCACCGCCGGCCACGGCCACCAATTGCCCCGACCTGGTCCGTTCTGCGGCATGTTTCGCCGCCGAAACCGTCGCCCTGTCGAAGGGAGGCACCTCGAAAACGCCGAGGGGGCCGTTCCAGATCAGGGTCGAGGCCTGATCCATGGCGTCGATCAGACGGGCCAGGGTCTTTGGCCCGGCGTCCAGGATCCTGTCGTCCGGGCTGAGGGCGTCGAGGCCCTGGGTCTTGGTTTCGACGCCGGGCGCCACGGCGGCGGCGGTGACCACATCGATGGGCAGCAGCAGCCGGCAGCCGGCCTTTTCGGCCGCGGCCATGATCTCGCGGGCGGTGTCGCCCAGGTCGTGCTCGCAGAGGGAGCCGCCCACATCGATCCCCTGGGCGGCCAGGAAGGTGTTGGCCATGCCCCCGCCGATGGCCAGGGCATCGAGCTTGCCCACCAGATTGTTCAGCAGGTCGAGCTTGGTGGAGACCTTGGAGCCCCCGACAATGCCCAGGACCGGGCGCTTGGGCCTGCCGAGCGCGGCGTCCAGGGCCTGGAGCTCCAGACGCATCTGCTCGCCCGCATAGGCCGGCAGCAGGTGGGCCACGGCCTCGGTGGAGGCATGGGCCCGGTGGGCGACGGAGAAGGCGTCGTTCACATAGAGATCGCCCAGGGCGGCCAGGGCCCTGGCGAAATCGGGATCGTTCGTCTCCTCGCCGGCGTGGAACCGCACATTTTCCAGCAGCAGCACCTCGCCGTCCTTCAGCGCCGCTACGGCCTTGTCGGCGGCCTCGCCGATGCAGTCGGCGGCAAAGGCCACCTTGACGCCGAGCATGGCCGAGAGCGGCGCCGCCACCTGGGCGAGACTCATGGCCGGCACGGGCTTGCCCTTGGGCCGGTCGAAATGGGCCAGCAGGATCACCCTGGCGCCGCCGGCCCGCAGCTTGTCCACCGTGGGTTTGGCGGCGGCCAGGCGGGTGTCATCTGTGACCTGACCGTCGGCCATGGGCACATTGATATCCACCCGCACCAGGGCGCGCTGGCCCCTCAGGTCGGCGTCGTCGAGGGTCTTGAAGGTCACATGGGTCCTTAGGCGGTCGAGAGAGGCGGGGGCAAGGGCCACGACCCGCCGGACCGCCCGGGGCCCGAGGTCAAAGCCCTCAGCGGCGGCGGTCGGCTCTAGATCAGCCTGGCCATGGCCAGCGCCGTGTCGCTCATCCGGGTCGAGAAGCCCCACTCATTGTCATACCAGGACAGGACCCGGCCGAGCTGGCCCTCGATGACCTGGGTCTGGGGCAGGGCCGCGGTGGACGAGGCGGCGATGTGGTTCAGGTCGATGGAGACCAGGGGATCGTTGGAGGTGGCCAGCACCCCCTTCATGGCGCCGTCGGCGGCGGCCTGCAGGGCGGCGTTGATCTCGTCCTTGGTCACCGAACGGCCCGGCACAAACTTCAGGTCCACCACCGAGACATTGGGGGTCGGCACGCGGATGGAGGAGCCGTCCAGCTTGCCGGCCAGTTCCGGCAGCACCAGACCCACGGCCTTGGCCGCCCCTGTGGAGGTGGGGATCATGGACATGGCCGCGGCGCGGGCGCGGTAGAGGTCCTTGTGCATGGTGTCCAGGGTCGGCTGGTCGCCGGTATAGGCGTGGATGGTGGTCATGTAGCCGCGCTCGATGCCGCACAGCTCGTGGATCACCTTGGCGATCGGGGCCAGGCAGTTGGTGGTGCACGAGGCGTTGGAGACCACGAGGTCATCCTTGGTCAGGACGTCGTGGTTGACGCCAAAGACGATGGTCTTGTCGGCGTCGTCGCAAGGCGCCGAGACCAGGACGCGCTTGGCGCCGGCCCGCAGATGGGCGCCGGCCTTGTCCTTGGAGGTGAACAGGCCGGTGCATTCGAGCGCGATGTCGACGCCCAGCTCCCTGTGGGGCAGCTCGGCGGGATCGCGGATGGCGGTGACCTTGATCGGTCCGCGCCCCACATCGATCGTGTCGCCGGCGACGGTGACCACACCGGGGAAGCGGCCATGCACGCTGTCATAGCGCAGCAGATGGGCGTTGGTCTCGACGGGGCCCAGATCGTTGATCGCCACCACCTCGATGTCGGTGCGGCCATGCTCGATGATCGAGCGCAGGACGAGCCTGCCGATGCGGCCGAAACCGTTGATGGCGACGCGGACGGTCATGGGGATGTTCTCCTGGCGAGTTCTGAGCCGGTAGGCGGCGATTTCCGATTGTTTTGCAGGGGTTTTGTGCGGGGGCGCTCGCGGGAGTCAAGGGGGAGAGCGCCCGAACGCGCTGCAGGCCGCGTGGGGCGGGGCTGGCGCGCCCGCCCTGCCACAGCCAGCCTAGTCCCCCGCGACCACGCGGACCTTGGCTGCAGCCTCCAGGGCCCGCGACCGGGCGGCCTCGACGGTGGCGGCGCGGGCGAGCGCCACCCCCATGCGGCGGCGCTCGAAGGCCTCGGGCTTGCCGAACAGGCGAAGGTCCGCGCCGGGCACGGCCAGGGCCTCGGCCACACCCTCATAGGCCACGCCCTTGGCGTCCATCCCCCCATAGATCACAGCGCTGGCCCCGGGCTCGCGCAGGGTCACATCCACCGGCAGGCCGAGGATCGCCCGGGCGTGCAGGGCGAACTCGCTCTGGACCTGGGTGACGAGCGTCACCAGGCCCGTGTCGTGCGGACGGGGGCTGACCTCGGAGAACCAGACCGCATCGCCCTTGATGAACAGCTCGACCCCGAACAGGCCAAGGCCGCCGAGGCTTGCGGTGACGCGGCCGGCGATCTCCCGGGTGCGTTTCAGGGACAGCGGGCTCATGGCCTGCGGCTGCCAGCTCTCCACATAGTCCCCCAGGACCTGGCGGTGGCCGATGGGCTCGCAGAAGTGGGTGGCCACCTCGCCGTCTGGGCCGCGGGCCCGCACGGTCAGCTGGGTGATCTCGAAGTCGAAATCGATGCGGCCTTCGACGATGACCCGGGCCTGTTCCACCCGGCCGCCTGCCAGGGCATAGCGCCAGGCGCCCGCGATTCCGGCGGGGTCCTGCACATAGGACTGGCCCTTGCCGGACGAGGACATCACCGGCTTGACGAAGCAGGGATAGCCGACCCTTTCGGCCCCGGCCGCCAGCTCCGCCTCGGTGGCGGCGAAGGCGTAGGGCGAGGTGGCCAGGCCCAGCTCTTCGGCCGCCAGCCGGCGGATGGCCTCCCGGTTCATGGTCAGCTGGGCCGCCCGGGCCGTGGGGATCACGACGGAGAGGCCCGCAGCCTCGATGGCCGCCAGCTCATCGGTGGCGATGGCCTCGATCTCCGGCACGATCAGGTGGGGCCGTTCGGCCGCGACCACGGCGCGCAGGGCGGCCGCGTCCGTCATGGCGATGACGTGGCTGCGATGGGCCACCTGCATGGCCGGAGCGCCCGCATAGCGGTCGACGGCGATCACCTCGCAGCCCAGGCGCTGCAGCTCGATGGCCACTTCCTTGCCGAGCTCTCCTGCGCCCAGCAGCATGACCCGCAGAGCGCTTGGCGACAGCGGCGTGCCCAGGCGCATGGGGCTCAGACCTTGGCCTGGACGGCGTTGGCCACGGCCTCGGCCGTGATGCCGAATTCCGTGTAGAGCCGCTCAAAGGGAGCGCTGGCGCCGAACCCGCTCATGCCGATGAAGACCCCGTCCTCGCCGATGAACCGCTCCCAGCCGAGGCTGACGGCGGCTTCCACCGCGCAGCGCACCGGCGCCGCGCCGATCACCGAGGCCCGATAGTCCGGGGTCTGGGCGAAGAACAGCTCCCAGCAGGGGACCGAGACCACCCGGGTCGGCACGCCCCTGGCCTGCAGCAGGTCCCGGGCCGCCAGCGCAATGGACACTTCCGAACCGGTGGAGAAGATCGTCGCACGGGCCTCGCCGTCGGCGGCGCGCAGCTCATAGGCGCCCCGGGCCGACAGGTTTTCCCCCGCAGGCTCGGTCCGGGCCGCCGGGACCTTCTGGCGCGACAGGGCCATGATGGAGGGGGTGGTGGGCGTGGAAAGGGCCAGCTTCCAGCACTCGGCGGCCTCCACCGCGTCGGCCGGGCGATAGACGTTGAGGTTCGGCATGGCCCGCAGGGAGGCCAGGTGCTCCACCGGCTGGTGGGTGGGGCCGTCTTCGCCCAGGCCGATGGAGTCGTGGGTCATCACATGGATCACCCGCGCGCCCATCAGGGCGCCGAGCCGGATGGCCGGGCGGCTGTAGTCGGAGAACACCATGAAGGTGCCGGAATAGGGGATGACGCCCCGGTGCAGGGCCATGCCGTTCATGGCCGCGGCCATGCCGTGCTCGCGGACGCCGTAATGCACATAGCGGCCGGCATAGTCAGGGGCATCGAAGGCCGGCGTGCCCTTGACGAAGGTGTTGTTCGAGCCGGTCAGGTCGGCCGAGCCGCCGAGCAGCTCTGGCAGCTTGGCGGCCAGCGCTTCGATCACCGCCTTACTGGATTTGCGGGTGGCATTGGGCTTGTCGGCCTTGGCGTGCTCGGCCACGAGCGCAGCGGAGAACGCAGCCCAGTCGGAGATCGGAAGAGCG
>CAMTXB010000047.1:0-11603 GCA_947085575.1 uncultured Caulobacteraceae bacterium | reverse complement strand
GAGTTAGACGTGTGCTCTTCCGATCTCCCGCCGCCGGCCAGGACGCCTGCCCCCGAGGCGCCGCCCCGGCAGGCCCCCGCCCAGAGCGCCCCGGCCCCGGCCCCGGCCCCAGACCCATACCCCGCGCCCCCCGCCGTAGAGGAGCCGGTGTTTTGAGCCTGACGGCGACCCGGCTTGATCCCTGGCGCTGGCTTGGCGCACCGATCCTGCTGTGCATGGCCGCCACAGTCCTGTTCAGCCTGCCGGTGCGGCTATTCGGCTGGGGCCTCCCCGAGCCCATATTCTGCATGGCGCCGGCCTTCGCCTGGGCGATGATCCGTCCCTCCATAGCCGCCCCCTTCGGGGTGCTGACCATGGGGTTGTTTCTCGATATCTTCTGGGGTGGTCCCATGGGCCTGTGGGCCCTGTCCCTGCTGGTGGCCTATGGGGCGGTCCTGGGCGCGCGGAACATGATGGTGGGCCAAAGCCGATCGATGATGTGGATCTGGTTTGCGGCAGCCTGCGCCCTGGCTCAGCTGGTGGGGTTCCTCGTCACCCAGCTGGACGTCCGGGCGACGCCAAACCTGTTGGCGATGTTCTGGCAATTCCTTGCCACAATCCTGCTCTATCCCTTTGCCCATCGGCTCATCGACCGGTTCGATGACGCCGATGTCCGGTTCCGCTAGGGTCAAGGGTGATGAGCGAACCGTCCATCTTCTTCTCCGAGGTCAATGAGCGGCAGGGCGCCTTCCATCGCCGGAGCTTCCTGCTGGGGGGGTTCGCTGGGGCCGGCCTGCTGGCCCTGGGCGGTCGGCTGGCGCATCTGCAGCTTCTCGAAGCGCAACGCTATGAAAAGCTCTCGGCGTCCAACCAGTTCAACTTCCGGCTGGTGCCGCCTCCCCGGGGGCTGATCGTGGACCGCAATGGCGAGGTTCTGGCGACCAATCGTCCCAATTTCCGCCTGCTGGTGGTCAAGGACGGTGAGCACGAGCCCGGCCCGACCCTGAAGACCCTGGCCCACTTCGTGCCCCTGGACGAGGCTCGCCAGGCGCGGCTGCTCAGGGAGTTCGAGCGGACACCCAATCGCGTCCCGGTCTCGGTCATGGAGGACATGACCTGGGAGCAGTTCTCGGCGATCAATATCCGCGCCCCGGAACTGCCCAATGTCACCGCCGACATGGGGGAGGTAAGGGTCTATCCCCACGGCGGCGCCTTCGCCCATGTGATCGGCTATGTGGCCAAGGTGAACCGCGAGGACCTCACCGAGACGGGTCCCAATTCCGAGCCGATCCTGCTGCACCCGGGGTTCCGTATCGGTCGCCAGGGGGTGGAAAGGGCCTTCGACCTGGATCTGCGCGGCCGCACCGGCGCCCGCAAGGTCGAGGTGGATGCCCGTGGGCGCGAGGTGCGCAGCGATCCCGGCGGCGACATCCCGGCGGTCCCGGGCAAGACCGTCGAACTGACCCTGGATGTGGATATTCAGAAGCGCGCCCTGGAGGTGATGGACGACGAGAGCGGCGCCATCGTGGTCATGGACTGCCGCTCGGGCGACCTGTTGTGCATGGTTTCGGCGCCCAGCTTCGACGCCAACCGCTTCGTCCGCGGGCTGTCGGTGGCCGAGTACCGGGCCCTGGCCGACTATGAGCGCCGTCCATTACTGGACAAGGCCATGAGCGGCACCTATCCGCCGGGCTCCACCTTCAAGATGACCACCGCCCTGGCCGCCCTGGGCGCCGGCGTCAATCCGGACGAGCGGATCAACTGCCCGGGCGGCTGGCGCTTCGGCGGACGGACCTGGCGCTGCTGGCGCCATTCCGGCCATGGTCCTCAGAACATGCACGAGGCCATCAAGAACTCCTGCGACATCTATTTCTACCATGTGGCCCTGCGGATCGGGCCAGATCACATCGCCCGGGCCGCCAAGGCCCTGGGCTTTGGCCTGGCCTTCGACATCGGCATTCCCGGTCAGCGCACCGGCGTGGTCGGCTCCACCGAATGGAAGCGGACCCGGGTCAAGCGTGACCCCAAATGGCACCCGGGGGATTCCGTCAGCTATGGCATCGGCCAGGGCTACATCACCGCCAATGGCCTGCAGCTGGCGGTGATGACCGCCCGGCTGGCCAATGGCCGGAAGCAGCTCAATCCCCGGCTCATCAAGTCGGTGGGCGGGGTGGAGATGCCCCCCGGCGACAAGGCGCCGAACCTGCCGTTCTCGCAGGAACACCTGGACTATGTCCGGGCCGCCATGGTCGCCGTGGCCAACGACACCCGAGGTACGGCCTTCCGCCAGAGCCAGCTTGGCCTCGGCGACGTGCTGATGGCCGGCAAGACCGGCACGGCCCAGGTGCGCAGCTTTGACGGGGTGGCCGACCGCGACAGCCGCAGCGTCCGCTGGGGCCTGAAGGATCATAACCTCTATGTGGCCTTCGCCCCCATTGATAAGCCGCGCTATGCGATCTCGGTGATCATCCAGCACGGGGGCCTTGGCGGCGCCACGGCGGCCGCCCCCCGGGCGCGGGAGGTCATGCGGGTGGCTCTGCTGAAGGATCCGGAGATCCGCGCCCGGATCACCCAGCCCCTGCCCCTGCCAGATGTCAGCGACCTGCCGCCGGTGGGCATGGCGCCCGACGGCTCGGTGCTAGCCCCATCCCCCGACGGCGGTGATCCCGTATGACCATGAGCGCCCTGCGCCGACCCGGCGAACGCGATCGCCTGGTCGTCAAGTTCACCCAGATCGACTGGACCATGGCCTTCGCGCTCTGTCTGCTGGCGGGCGTCGGGTCGCTGATGATGTTTTCGGTAGCCGGGAGCTCCTGGGAGCCGTGGGCGGGTCAGCATCTCTTCCGGTTTGGCGTCTGCTTTGTCCTGATGATCGCCCTGGCGATGTTTGACCTGCGTGTCTGGTTCGCCCTGGCCTATCCCATTTATGGCATCGGCCTGGCGCTGCTGCTTGCGGTGGAGTTCGTCGGCGACACGCGCATGGGGGCGACCCGATGGCTGGACATCGGCTTCATGAGTTTCCAGCCCTCGGAAGTCATGAAGGTGGGCATCGTGCTGGCCCTCGCCCGGTTCTATCACGGCATCTCCGCCGATGACGCTCGGCTGTCCTGGTGGCTGCTGGTCCCTGCCGCCATGATCGCCGCGCCCGTGCTGCTGGTCGCCCACCAGCCGGACCTGGGCACGGCCATGCTGATCGCCATGACCGGGGCCGCCGTGGTGGTCCTGGCGGGGCTGTCGTGGAAGGTCATCGGGGCTGCGGTGATCTCCTTCGCCGCCGCCGTGCCGATCATGGTGCTGTTCGTCATGCACGAATATCAGCGCAAGCGGGTCATGACCTTTCTCAATCCTGAGAATGATCCCTCAGGGTCCGGCTATCATATTCTGCAGTCCAAGATCGCGCTCGGCTCCGGCGGCCTTTTCGGCAAGGGCTACGGGCTGGGCTCGCAGAGCCAGCTCAACTTCCTGCCGGAGAAGCATACCGACTTCATCTTCGCCACCCTGGCTGAGGAGTTCGGCTTCCTGGGCTGCGCCCTGGTCCTGGCCCTGTTCGCGGCCCTGATATTCATGGCGATGCGCACGGCCTCCCTGGCGCACAGCCATTTTGGGCGCCTCGCGGCGGCGGGGGTGACGGCGACCTTCACCCTCTATGTGCTGATCAACGGGGCCATGGTCATGGGGCTTGCGCCGGTGGTGGGGGTGCCCATGCCGCTGCTGTCCTATGGCGGCACGGTGATGCTGACCGTGATGATCGGCTGGGGACTGGTGCAGTCGGTGCGGGTGCACCGCTACAGCGAGGTCACCAGCGGCAAGGGCGCCTTCGTCTGATGCCGGCTTGACCATCGCCACGCCGGCGGGCAAGGGCGCGGGTCATGAACGCCCGTCCGGCCCAGATTCTGTTCATCACGGCCACGCGCATTGGCGATGTGGTGCTGAGCTCAGGCCTGATCGGCCATATGGCGCAGCTGCACCCGGGCGCGCGGTTCACCATCGCCGGGGGCGGCCAGCCCATCGGCCTGTTTGCAGACACGCCGGGACTTGCGGCCCTGCTGCCCATGGTGAAGCAGCCCCATGGCGGGCATTGGCTCACCCTATGGCGTCAGACCCGACAGACCCGCTGGGACCATGTCATCGACCTGCGCGGTTCGCTGACCGCCTATGGCCTCAGGGCCCGCGCCCGGCATGTCCTGACCGGGCAGGGGCGCGACCTGCACCGGGTCGCCGCCTATGCTCAGGTGCTGGGCCTGAAGGATGCGCCCCCGTCACCGGGCTTTTCTGTCGCGCCGGAAAGCCAGGCGCGGGCCGACCAGTGGCTGGGCCGATCCGGCGAGATCCTGGCCATGGCGCCGGCCGCCAACTGGGTCGGCAAGACCTGGCCGGCTGAGCGTTTCTCCGCCCTGGCGGCTGGCCTCCTCGCCCCTGACGGCCCGCTGTCCGCCGCCCGGCTGCTGCTGCTGGGGGGGCGGGCGGACATCCCTGCCGCACAGGCGGCGGCGGCCGGCCTGCCGGCTGAGCGGGTGATCTGGGCCATGGGGGAGCCAGACCTGCTCACCACCTACGCCATGCTGCGCCGGGCGCGGCTGTTCGTCGGCAACGATTCCGGCATGATGCACCTGGCCGCCGCCGCCCGGGCTCCGACCCTGGGGCTGTTTGGCCCCACCGATGACCGCCTCTATGCGCCCTGGGGTGACCATTGCGCTGTGGTGCGGGCCCAGCCGTTCGCCGCCTATAAGGCCCGTGATCCCCAGCTCAACCGGCCAGAGCCGCACATGGCCAGCCTGGATGTGGCGCCGGTCCAGGCTGCGGCCCTGTCGCTCCTGAACAAGACCCGAGGGGCCTTCCCATGATGATCAGCATCCCGGTCTCGGCCGGGGAACTCATCGACAAGATCACCATCCTGCAGGTGAAGCTTAGGCGGATGTCCGATCCGGCCAAGCTGGCCAATGTGGCCCGCGAGCTGGCCGCCCTGGAGGCCGTGCGGGTCGAAGCCCTGGGCGGCGTCTCGGGGATTGACGCCCTGGCGGCCGAGCTGAGGCAGGTCAATGACCGGCTGTGGGACATCGAGGACGGCAAGCGGGCCTGCGAGGCCCGGCAGGAATTCGGCCCGGATTTCGTCGAGCTGGCCCGGCTGGTCTACAGGCTGAATGACCATCGGGCGGACCTGAAACGCCAGATCAACCTGGCCACCGGGTCCGAGATCATCGAGGAAAAGAGCCACCCGACCTATGACCGGGGGACGCCTGGAACCCCGCCGCCGGCCAAGGCCTGATCGGTCGCCCTGACCAGGGCGTCCACGACCCCGGGCTCGGTGGAGGCATGGCCGGCGTCCCAGACCACGTCGAGCCGGGCCTCCGGCCAGGCCTGGCTCAGCCGCCAGGCCGCGTCCATCGGGGTGACCACGTCAAACCGCCCCTGGACGATCCAGCCGGGAATGCCACCGATCTTGTCGATGTTCTTCAGGATCCAGCCGTCCTCGGGGAAAAACCCGCGATTGACGAAATAGTGGCATTCGATCCGCGCAAACGCGATGGCGAAGTCCACCTCGTTGAACTTTGACGGCCGGGCCTCGGGGCCGCGAATGGAGATGGTGTCGCCTTCCCACTGGCTCCAGGCGGTGGCGGCCTCGGCCTGGATGCGGCGATCCGGATCGGTCAGCCGCCGGTAATAGGCGCCCATCAGGTCGTGGCGCTCGTCCGCCGGGATCGGGGCCAGAAAGCCCTCCCAGGCGTCGGGGAACAGCATGGCGGCGCCGTCCTGATAGAACCAGCGCAGTTCCCGCTCGGTCAGCAGGAACACCCCGCGCAGGACCAGACCCTCGACCCGGCCAGGGTGGGTGATGGCATAGGCCAGGGCCAGGGTCGAACCCCAGGACCCGCCGAACACGGCCCATTTCTCGATGCCGAGCTTGACCCGCAGCCGCTCGATGTCGGCGATCAGGGTCCAGGTGGTGTTGTGCTCCAGCCGCGCATTGGGATGGGAGCGGCCGCAGCCGCGCTGATCGAACAGGGCCATCCGCCACTTCGACGGATCGAAGAACCGCCGCATGGTCGGATTGATCGCCCCGCCGGGCCCTCCGTGCAGGATGAGGCAGGGCCTGCCCTCGGGGTTTCCGCACTCCTCGTAATAGACCTGGTGCTCACTCTCGGTGGCGAGCCAGCCATGGGCGAAGGGCTCATTCTCCGGGAACAGGCCCCGGCGATGGGCGGGGGAGGAGATGGTGGCGGAGGGGGAGGGGCGATCCATAAGTCTGTTTACCCCGGGAAGCGCCGCCGCATCCAGTCGAGGATGAGGCGGTTCACCGCCTCGGGCTGTTCCTGCTGCGTCCAGTGGCCAGACTCGGTCACCAGCACCTTTTCCAGGTCAGAAATGTGCTCGCCCATCCTGTCGGCCATGGAGGGGGGCAGCACCGCGTCCTTCTCGGCCATGATCATCAGGCAGGGCAGGTCGTCGATGCGGGTGGGCAGGTCGGCGCCCCGCTCCCAGTTGCGGGTGAAGTTGCGATACCAGTTGATCGGGCCGGTGAACCCGCTGGCCTCGAACAGGGCCACATAGACCGCCATCTCCTCATCGCTGAGGAACTGGCCCTGATCGGCAGCGGGATTATAGGCCGCAAGGCCCGCGGCGAAGGCGAAGCTCGACCCGCCGGACTTCCTGTCCCGTGAGTCGCGCATGGCCGCAGGCCTGCGCAGGAAGAAGCGCATGGTCTTGTTCACGTCGGCGGCCAGGGCCTGGTCGGCCTCCCCCGGCGTCTGGAACCAGACGATATACATGTCCGGACCATAGAGCTCGCGGAACAGGGCGATGGGCTCGGCCCGGTAGCGGGGCTGATAGGGGGTGTTGAGCCCGATGATGCCGGCGCAGCGCGCCCGGTGCATCAGCGGCATCTGCCAGACGACGAACCCGCCCCAGTCATGGCCCGCGAACACCGCCCTCTCGATCCCCAGGTGGTCCAGGAGGGCCACCAGATCCCCGGTCAGATGCTCCATGTCATAGGCGTCCACCTCGGCGGGACCGGGCGTCAGGCCATAGCCCCGCTGGTCCGGGGCGATGGCCCGGTAGCCGGCGGCGGCCAGGACGGGGATCTGATGGCGCCAGGAAAAGGCGGTCTCCGGAAAGCCGTGGCAGAGCACGATGGCCGGGCCATCCCTGGGACCGGTTTCGAAATAGGCCATCTCGATCCCGTTCACCGGGGCGGTCTGCACCGGCGGCATCATGGCGGTGAGGGCGGCGGGAAGGGCGGGGGCCATGGGGTGCTCCGTCAGGTTCTCCGGCGGTATTGGCGGGATAAGCCCGCAGGACGCAAGGGAGCTGGCCTTCCCCGACGCCGCAGACGGTCAGATGGGCGCCCGGCTCGGGCAGCCCTGACGGGCGTCACCATGGCCCTGGCCCGTCTGGAGGGGGGACCTCAATCCTGGTTAGGGGCGCGCAGGCGGAGCGCGGCCATGGCCAGCAGCAGCCAGCCGACCAGGAACATCAGCCCGCCCAGGGGCGTGACGGCGCCCAGGATGCGCGGGGCGCCCAGGGCCATGGCCAGCAGGGTTCCGCAGAAGACTGCCCCGCCGCCCAGGAAGAACACCGGGCAGAGCCGCGCCAATCGGCCGCCCTGACCGGCCACAAAGGCCGCCGCGAACACCGCCAGGCTATGGACCATCAGATAGGTGGCGCCGGTGTCCATCCAGGCCTCGGCCTGGGGGTCGCCGATCCCGTGGGCGCCAAAGGCCCCGATCGCCACCGAGGCCAGTCCGCCCAAGGCGGCAAGCCCGAGCCAGATTGGCGCCACGCCCATGGGGCCTCCTGCCTGACAAACCTCAGCCGCCCCGGCGACGGCCATGGCCGGTGAGGGAACTGAGATAGGCCTGACCGCGTCCCTTGTCGACTCCTGGGGTCGGCCTGCTACCTGAAGGGCCAGACTCGCCCTAGACCTTGGTCGCGCCAACCGCCCACAGGCTTCGCCATGCCCTCGCTGCCCCTGCGTCTGGGCCTGTTCTACTCGGCCATCTTTGTCGGCAGCGGGGCAAGCTCCCCTTATATTCCCATCTGGTTTGCCCAGCAGGGCCTCTCAGGCGCCGAGATCGGCCTGATCCTGTCTGCGCCGATGATGGCGCGGATGATCACCGCGCCGGCCCTGGGGGTGTGGGCCGACAGCTTCGCCCTGCGCCGCACGCCCCTGATCCTCATGGGCGCCCTGGCCACGGCGGCCTATGTGCTGATGGCCGCCCCCTTCGGATTCTGGTGGTGGTTCGCCGTCTGGTTCGTGGCCGCCTCGGCCATCTCCACCATCTCCCCGCTCACCGACGTGATCGTCCTGGCGCGGGCCCGGCGGGACGGTTTCAACTATGGCTGGCCCCGGGGGATCGGGTCCGGCGCCTTTATCTTCGCCAATGTGGTGATGGGGGTGCTGCTGGTGCAGGGTCCCGGAGACCTGGTGCTGATCTGGATCATCGTGGCGGCCCTTTTGACGGCGGTCGGCGCCCGGTTCCTGCTGCCGGCTGATCCTGTGCGGGAGGAGGGCGGACGGGCCGCCCTGTCCGACAGCCTGGCGGGCCTCGGCGCCCTGGTGAAGGACGGCGGCTTCATGCTGGCCGTGGTCTCGGTGGGGCTGATCCAGTCCGCGCACGCCTTCTATTACGGATTTTCGGCCCTGGTCTGGAAGGCGCAGGGCATAGCCGAGAGCCTGACCGGGGTGCTCTGGGGCTTCGGGGTGGCCGTCGAGATCGCCTTCCTGTGGTTCATGGAGCCCTGGCGGCGGGCGATCGGCCCGCGGAGGCTGCTGGTCATCGGGGCCGCAGCCGCAGTGGTGCGCTGGGGGGCGCTGGCCCTGTCGCCGCCGCTCTGGCTGCTGTTTCCCATCCAGGCCCTGCATGCCCTGAGCTTTGCGGCCACCTTCATGGCCTCCCTGCAGCTGGTGGAGCGGCTGTCTACGCCGGCCAATGCGTCCTCGGCCCAGACCATGAACTCGGCCTTCTCCGGCGGACTGCTGATCGGCCTGGCGACCATCGCCTCTGGGGCCCTGTATGACTCGGTGGGCGCCTATGGCTATGTCGCCATGGCCGCCATGTCGGCCCTGGGCCTGGCCGGCGCCCTGCGGCTCTACGGCGTCAAGCGGCTGGACGGCTGAGCTCGGCGCAGAAGGCGCTGGCCGCCGCACAGACCGCCTGGCGGATCTGGGCCAGGTCGAAGGCCGCCTGTTCCGCGCACTCCCTGGCCTGGGGCACATGCAGGAAGCCGACCCGGCCGGCCGCCGGGACATGGAGCAGCCGGTAGAGGGTGAAGTTGCAGAGATAGTCGCCGGCGTCCTCCGACAGGGTGACCGGCAGGCCCGCCGCCTCCAGGGCCAAGGCCATGGCCTGGCAGGGGGCAGTGGCGGCGATCACGTCTTCACCGCCCGTGGCAACACGGGACGAACCCCACACCCGGCCCGCCTGATCGGGGCGCTCGGGGCTGGCGCAGTTGCGGCCCTGGGTCTCAATGCGGAAGGCCTCGGCCTCCACCGCCACGCCGACCACGAGAATGCCGTCCGCCGGGCGAGCCTGCACCTGGCGCAGGACCGTCTCGGCCGCCCCCTGCCATTGCACGGGCAGGGTCAGATAGTCGATCTGCGCCCCGGCCGGGCGCCAGCCCTCCCGGGCGAGGGCGGCGATGACGGCGGCGGAGGGGTTGAGCGGGGCGGCGGGGAAGCTGCCGAAGCCGCCAAGGAGCAGGCGCGGGGTCATGGCGCCCATATAACCCCGGCGCCCTTGAATGCCCCAGGGGCGCCCGACCAAGCTGAGCAGAACACCAAGGAGGAAACACCATGCGCGCGCTGCAAGCCGCCGAGCCCTGGGGCCTGGACCATCTGACCCTCATCGAGGCGGTGGGCGAGGGCGTCACCCGGGTCAAGGTGGGCGACCGGGTCTCGACCCTGTTCTTCCAGGGCTGGCTTTCGGGGCCGCCCACGGTGGAAAAGGCCATGACGGCCATGGGCTCTCCCATCCCCGGGGCGGGGCGGGAGCTGGCGGTGTTCAGCCAGGACGGGGTCTCCAAGGTCCCGGACTTCCTCACCGACCACGAGGCGGCGACCCTGGCCTGCGCGGGCCTGACCGCCTGGCGGGCCCTCAGAGACTTTCGCAGGAGCTGAACCATCGGCTGCCGACCGTCCGTCGCCGCCGCTTGAGTTCGGCGGGAAACCGGAAGACCATTCGTTGATCGTGGGTTTGCACGCCGTGAAGCGGTGGGGTGCGAACAATCTGGGACGGAGGCTGCACAATGAGCATCACCGGCGGATGCCAGTGCGGGGCGGTGCGGTTCCGCGTCGAGGGGGAGCTGGGCGAAGGCTCCATCTGCCATTGCCGCATGTGCCAGAAGGCGACAGGGGGATTGTTTGGGTCCTATGTCGGAGCAGCCTTTGATGCGCTGTTCTGGACGCGGGGTCAGCCCAGGCGTTTCCAGAGCTCCAACAAGGTGCGCCGGGGCTTCTGTGGTGACTGTGGGACGCCGCTGACCTTCGAGTTTGGCGAGCGGCACGTCAGCCTGGCCATCGGCGCCCTCGACCGACCCGCCGAGGTGCGGCTGAGCGAGCAGCTCGGCTCACCGTCGCAAGTGCCATACTTTGGAGAGCTTGCGAGCCTGCCGGTCCACGCGGCGGACGAGCCGCGCGCGGCGGCCCACCTGGCGAGCATCGTCTCCTACCAGCACCCCGACGACGACACGGCGGCGTGGCCGGCGAGGGGCTGAGGAGTGCAATAGTTAGTCGAGAAAGCGGCGCCTGGTTCCCGAAATGGAAACATTTGCTTGTTCCCAAAGTGGAAACGAGGGATAAGGTCGCGTGCATGTGATCGCGAAGTCAGCGTTGGTTAAGTTCTGGGAAAGCCAACCGCGCGGCAAGGAACAAGCTGTGGCAAAATCAGCCATGATCGAGTGGCACACGACGGTGTCGCAGGCTGTCTGGAGTAACTTTGCTGAGGTCAAAGCCACTTTCAACGCTTCCGACTATGTCAGCGGTGGCAAGGTGGTCTTCGACGTTGGCGGCAACAAATATCGGATCGTTGGCCTAATCGGGTTTCGAACCAAACGTGTGTTCATTCTTTTCGTTGGCACACACGCTCAGTACGACAGGATCAATGTGAGAGATCTGTAGAGAGGTGAAACCGATGCTGGACCTGACCACCCTGCGGACGCTGTCGGATGAAGCAGAGTACGCAGCGGCCCTGAAGGCCGTCCGTCCCTATTTCGACAACGAGCCGGCAGAAGACACCGCTGAGGCCGCCCATTTTGACGCCCTTGTGCTCTTGATCGAAGACTATGAGCGCCGTCGCTATCCCATTCCTCGCGCGACGCCGGTTGAGGTGCTGAAGTCCGTGATGGTCGCCAACAGCTACAGCCAAGCCGATCTGGTCGAGATTCTGGGCTCCAAGGCGCGGGCCTCTGAACTCCTGAGCGGCCGGCGCGAAATCAACCTCGCCCAGATCCGCAAGATCAGCCGCGCCTGGGCCATACCAGCCGGCGCGCTAGTCCCTCTGCACAGAGGATTTGACGGTTTGGGGAGCGAGCAGGACCGGTAGGCTCGCGGGGTCGACGAGCAGTTCGAGGCTTCGGGCGACGCCCGGCTGTCTGCGGATGAGGCTGGCGCGCTCCAGCGTCAGGACCAT
>CAMTXB010000046.1:0-6771 GCA_947085575.1 uncultured Caulobacteraceae bacterium | reverse complement strand
CTATCACACGATGTTGCATGAGCAGTTCGATCGGTTCTTCGCCGGCTTCCGCCGCGATGCACACCCCATGGCCATCATGGTTGGTGCGGTCGGTGCCCTTTCGGCCTTCTACCACGACAGCACCAATATCGATGATCCGCAGCAGCGGATGATCTCGGCCCACCGCATGATCGCCAAGATGCCGACGATCGCCGCGCGGGCCTTCAAGTACTCCAAGGGCCAGCCGTTCGTGCATCCGCGCAACGACGAGTCCTATGCCGAAAACTTCCTGCGGATGTGCTTCTCGGTCCCGGCCGAGGACTGGAAGCCGAACCCGGTCCTGACCCGGGCGATGGACCGCATCTTCATCCTGCACGCCGACCACGAACAGAACGCGTCCACCTCGACCGTTCGTCTGGCCGGTTCGTCAGGCGCCAACCCGTTCGCCTGCATCGCCGCCGGCATCGCCTGCCTGTGGGGTCCCAGCCATGGGGGCGCCAACGAAGAGGCGCTCAACATGCTGGCCGAGATCGGTTCAGTGGAGAACATCCCCGAATACGTTCAGGGCGTGAAGGACCGTCGCTACCGGCTGATGGGCTTTGGCCACCGGGTCTACAAAAACTACGACCCCCGCGCCAAGGTGATGCAGGCCACCTGCCATGAAGTGCTGGCCGAGGTCGGCAACACCGACGACCCGCTGCTGAAGGTGGCGATGGAGCTCGAAAAGATCGCGCTCAGCGACCCCTATTTCGTCGAGCGCAAGCTCTATCCGAACGTGGACTTCTATTCGGGCATCACCCTGCGGGCGCTTGGCTTCCCGCCGGAAATGTTCACCGTGCTGTTCGCCCTGGCGCGTACGGTCGGGTGGATCGCCCAATGGAAGGAAATGGTCGAGGATCCGTCGCAGAAGATCGGACGCCCGCGTCAGATCTATACCGGCTCGCCTCAGCGGGACTACACCTCGGTCGACCAGCGCGGCTAGAGCGCGTTCCGATAAGTGGGAACCGGTTATCGGTACGAAACGCGCTCAAGACTTAGAGTTTAGAGCCTGATTCAACGATCAGACGGTACCGTCTGATCGCATCAGGCTCTAAGCCGCCTCCCGACCCAGGAGTTTCAGAACGGCCAGCGCCGCGGCCTCCGAAGGATCGGGGCCGCCGCGCCCCATTTTGGCCAGCGCCGCGCTCTGGGCCTCGACCTGGCGTCGCCGCATATCCTCATCATCGAGCCGCAAGGCCAGCTCCCGCGCCAGATTGGGACCCGTACAGGCTTCCTGGAGCAGCTCGGGCGCCACAAACGCGTCAGCTGCGATGTTGAACAGCGTCACATATCGTGTGCGGATCAGGCGTTTGATGATCGCATAGGTCAGTGGCGCCAATCGGTAACCCACCACCATCGGAGCGCCGGCAAGGGCGACCTCCGTGGTCACGGTTCCCGAGCAGGCTAGCGCCACCGTGGCCGCCTTCATGGCTGAATAACGGTCGGCTTCACCTTCCACCACATGGGCCCGGTGGGGCCAGCCAGCTACGCGCGTCCGCACCATCTCGGCGACGGTGGAGGCGGCCGGAACGACGACCTGCAGCCCTGGGCGGGCCGCCTTCAGCAGCGCGACAGCCTCCGCAAAAGGCGGCAAGACCCGTTCAATTTCGCTGGGCCGGCTTCCCGGCAGCACCAGAAGCAAGGGCGCCTCAGGACTGATCCCCAGGCGACGGCGTAGTCCATCTGGATCTGCAGCGCTCAAGTCGAGGTTCAGGGTGCTGTTGCCGACAAAGGTGGTGGGCAGGCCAACCTTCTCGAAGATCGGCGCATCGAAGGTGTGAATGGACAACAGGTGATCAACGGTTTTGGCCAGGGCCGCCGCACGGCCTTCACGATAGGCCCAAACCTGCGGCGCTACATACTTCACGACCAGGAGCTCTGGCGTCTGAGCCTTCAGCCTTTGCGCCAGTCGGACGGTGAACCCCCAGGAATCGATCAGGATCGCCACATCAGGCCGCTCCCGCAGCGCCAGGGCGGCCATTTCATCTGCCCGGCGGATCACACGGGGATAGGCCTTAAGCCCCTCCACCAGGCCCAGGATCGAGAGCTCAGACATATCGAAGGGGCTGGCGAGCCCCTCAGCGGTCATCCGCGCGCCGCCAAGCCCGACGAACCTTACAGCCCCCTCGCCCAGCCGGCGCTTGAGCGCCGCCATCAGCTCTGCGCCACGGTTGTCGCCCGAGGCCTCGGCGGCGACCAGCATGATGCAGATCGGGCGGCTCATGGCGCCTCTGGCTCTACGCCGAGCACGAACAGACCCAAGTCGTCGGCCAGGTTGATCAGTTCGACCCGGTCGAGCACCAGCAGGCGGCCAGCCTCGCCGACGACGCCGGCAAGGCCCGCGCGGGCGGCGCGCTGGATCGTGGCGAGGCCGATGGTCGGCAGGTCCACCCGGGTCTCCTGAATCGGCTTGGGCGCCTTGGCCAGGACCCCTCGGAGATCACCTGCCCCCCCGCGGATCGCCTGCGGAAGGTCTGCAACCCGCCGCAGCATGGCGTCAGTGCCCTCCTGGGCCTCCACCGCCAGGACGAGCCCGTCGCAGACCACGGCGCCCTGCCCCACATCCATGCGGCCAAGTTCTCGGGCGACATGGAGGGCGCGGGCGATGTCGGCCTGGTGGTGAGGCCCGGGTCTTATCCGCCCCATGGGCCCCAACGGCAGGCGCAGGTCGCCCATGGCTTCGTCGGCGCCTTCGATACGGAAACCTTCCTTTTCGAACTCCTGGAGCAGCGCCCGCAGGAGGCCGTCGTCCCCGTGACGCGCGGCGGCGATCAAGCCGGGCAAGGCCTTCAGCCCACGCACATCGGGTCGCAGGGCGGCGAAGTCGGGCCGGTTGACCTGGCCTGCAAAGCAGATCGCCTCGCAGCGTGCGGTCTTCAGGGCGCGGATGCACTTGCCGAGTTCAGCGATTCCGATATCGGCGCCCGGGAATTCGGCCAGCTCTGGCCCGGCGAAGCTCTTGAGACGAACGACAAACAGCGGCCGCCCAGCCTGCTGGCAGGCCATGGCGATCTCGATGGGGAGACCGCCGCCGCCCGCGATCAGGCCAAGCCTGGACAAGCGCCTAAACCTCCCGCTCCGGCAGGCAGAGGGGCCGGTTGGCTTCGGCGCGGATGAAATCGATGATCTCCATGACCGGCGCGCTGTGGCCAAAGGTGGTCACGGCGTCGTCGATGCGTTCCTGGAAGGTGCCCTCTTCGGCGAACAACAGCCGATAGGCTGAGCGAAGTTCGGCGATCATTTCGCGGGAAAAGTTCCGCCGCTTCAGCCCCACGAGGTTCAGCCCCTCCAGGTGCGCGTGATTGCCCCAGACCAGACCATAGGGGATGACATCCTTGGTCACCGCCGCCAGGCCGCCGATGAAGGAGTAGCGCCCCACGCGGCAGTGCTGATGCACCGCGGCCAAGCCACTGACCATGACATACTCCCCGACATCGACATGTCCGCCCAGGGTCGCCGAGTGCGCCAAAATGACGTTGTCGCCCACTGTGCAATCATGACCCACATGGCTGGTGGCCATATACATGCCGTCATTGCCCACCCGGGTTACGCCGCCGCCATCGGGGGTGCCGATATGCATGGTGACATGCTCCCACAGGCGGTTGCGATCACCGATGATCAGCTCGGTGGGCTCGCCCTTGTAGCCCATATGGTGCGGCGGCCCGCCGAGGTTGGCGAAGTTGCGGACGCTGCAGTCGGCGCCGATGGTCGTGTGGCCCTCGATCACCACATGGGACAGCAGTTCGGTCCGCGGGCCGATCTTCACGTGCTCGCCGATGATCGAGTAGGGCCCGATCTTCACGCCCTCGGCGAGTTGGGCGCCGGGGCTGACAATGGCTGTCGAGTGGATCTCAACGCTCATTGGGTGGCCACCACCATCGCGGCGAACTCGGCCTCGGCCGCGACCTTGTCGCCCACCATGGCCTGCCCCTTGAACTTGAACAGATCTCCGCGATGGCGAACGACTTCCACCGGCATCCGCAGCACGTCGCCAGGGCGCACCGGCTGCCGGAAGCGGCAGTTGTCGAGCGAGATGAACAGGATCGTCTTGCCGGCGACATCCACGTCCAGGGATTTGGACATCAGCACAGCGCCCGTCTGGGCGATCGCCTCAACAATCAGAACTCCCGGCATCACCGGGTACTCCGGAAAATGGCCCGCGAAGAACGGCTCGTTGAAGGTCACGCACTTGATCCCGACGATCGATTCGCTCGGCTTGTACGCCTCAGCCCGGTCGACGAGCAGGAAGGGATAGCGATGGGGAATCCGTCGCAGGATCTCAGAGATATCGATCTCGGTGGGGTTCTCGTTGACCGGCGCTTTGCGGCTCATGCGCCTGCTCCATCTCCGCGACGCACAGCCATCCGCGACAGCCATGCAACCTCGCGCATCCATTTCTTGATAGGTCGGGCCGGAAATCCGCCCCAGGTCTCGCCTGCGGGAATGTCCTTCATGACCCCGGCGGCCGCGGCCACGCGCGCGCCCTCGCCGATGATCAGGTGATCGGCGACGCCTGCGCGCCCCCCAAACTGCACCCCGTCGCCAACCGTCACACTGCCCGAGATGCCCGTCTGAGCGGCGATGGCGCAATTGCGACCGATGCGGACGTTGTGAGCAATCTGGACCATGTTGTCGATCTTGGTGTTCTCGCCGATGACCGTGTCGTCAAAGGCGCCGCGGTCGATACAGGTCCCTGCACCGACCGTCACCCCATCCTGCACGATCACCCGCCCAAGCTGCGGAATGTCCACCAGCCCCGTCGCCCCAACAGTCGCGCCAAATCCGGCCTCACCAATCACCGCCCCGGCATAGACCCGGACCCGATCGCCGATCACCGCGAAGGCGATCGCGGCGCTGGGGCCGATCACGCAGTCCCGGCCAATCGTCACCCCAGGGCCGATCACGGCGCCGGATCCGATGACCGTGCGCGCACCGATCTGGGCCCCGTCCCCAATGACCGCCCCCGGCTCCACCCGCACATCAGCCTCGAGCTGGGCGGAAGACGAGATCATCAGGTCGGAAAGGTTGCGGCGGGGGCGATGAAGGGCTTCGGCGGCCAGGGCGTAGGCGGCCTGCGGTGACGGTGTCAGCAGCGCCGCGCAGCCCGGCGGCACGGCGGCGGCCTGCTTGGGGTGAACGAAACAGGCGCCCGCCTTGGTGGCCGCCAGCTCTTCGGTGCGGCGATGATCCGACAGGAAGGTGACGGCGCCCGGCGTGGCGCGGCCAAGCACCGCGACCGCGGTGACCTCGCGCCGCCCATCAGCGGCCAAGGATACCTGGGAGCCCGTCAGCTCCGCCAGGCGGGAAAGGTCGATAGGACCGAGGTCCTCGAAGAAGCGCGGGTCGGGCATATGGATTCCAGGCGCAACCCGCGCCCCTTGGGCGAGTCGCTGGCTTACCTAGTCTGGGCGCCGGCGGCCTGCTGGTCCAGCCGTTCGCGATCGAAAGCGAACTGGGTGATCTTGCCGTTGAGCGCGGCGACAACCGCACCCGTGACATCCATCTGCGGATTGGAAAGCAGCAGGGCGTCGCGGTTCACCAACATGGCGCACTGGCGCTGCTGATAAACCTGACGGATCAGCGGCTCCATCTCCTGGCCGACGCGGGCGATGGCCTTCTGCTGCGTGACGGCCAGTTCGCGCTCCCGAAGGGACGCCTTGCGCTGGAAAGCGTTGACGCGGACCTGCAGGTCGGCCCGGCGCTTGTCGAAGGCGTCCTGGCTCAGGCTGGCGCGCCCGGTTTCGATGGCCTGGGCCTCATTGGTGATGGCGGTCTCTTCGCCCTTCAGCTCGGCCTCCACCTGGGTGGCGATCTGCTGCAGACGGGTCTGGACGTACTGACCGACGGTGGAGCCGCCAATCGCGCCGTCCAGCGCCATCACGCACACCCCCGCAATGGCGGCGCCATGGGAGACCTGCGGGGCGGCGGGCGCCTGCTGGGCCAGTGCGCCCGGGGCGAGCGCGAGCGCGAGCACCGCGGCGGAGAGGCCGGCGGCGAGGGTTTTGGTGGTCATGAAATCAGAACCTAGTTGAGGTGGAGAACCGGAAGGTTTCGGTCTTATCGTAATCTTCTTTGGCCAAAACTTGGCTGAAGTCGAAGCGGATCGGACCCATGGGTGAGCGCCAGAAGATGCTGACGCCGGCCGAGGCCCTGAGAGACAGGTCGTCGACGATGTTCGGATCGACAGCGCCTGCGACCGTCAGCTTATCCTCATCGTCCAGCATACCCAAGGTGCCGAAGTCAGAGAAAACGGCCGCCTTCACGCCGTACTGCTCCGGAAGGAAGGTCGGGACCGTAAGTTCCAATGAACCGATGGCGTAGGCCTTGCCGCCCAGCGCGTCGCCGCGGGTGGAGTTCAGATCCCGCGCGCCGATGCCGGCGGTCTCAAAGCCACGGAAGCTGTTACCGCCCTTGTAGAACCGCTCATTGATCCGGACAGTGTCGCCGTTCCAGCCATCCACATAACCGGCGGAGCCGGTGGCGCTGAGGATAAAGCTCGGCGAGAATCCGTAATAGATTCCACCTTCAAGCTCGGTCTTCAGATAGTTCACATCGCCACCGACACCGGCCAGATCCTGATTGAGCGCGGTATAGAAGCCGCGGGTCGGATTGATCGGATCATTCCGGCGATCAAGCCGCACGCCATAACCCACCAGCGAGGTCGTGTAAGACCCCCTCTGCTGGCACAGCGAGATGGAGACGACGGGAGCGGCGGGGTCGCAGAACGAGGCCGGGATCTCAACCTCGTCGCGG
>CAMTXB010000045.1:0-35283 GCA_947085575.1 uncultured Caulobacteraceae bacterium | reverse complement strand
GAATTCGTCAGCGTCCAGATAGCTCCTAAGAACCATCGCCAGAACACCGCCGCCTGCGTTTCTCTTTCCAATTCAACAATGTCAAAGACCAAACCAGCTTCCGCCAGACCCGCCAACTCATCCAAAGCGGCAGGGAGCGGCAGGGAGCGGCGTATCTAGTCGCCACCCCCATCTGTGTCAATCAGGCTTTTTCCACTTTTTGCGACAGATTCGCCCCCGCCTGCGCAAGCCGTGGGCAGATCTGCGGAATTTCCTTGATGGATCAGGGAAATCTAGCCGCCCCGATGACCTCCTCAGCCCCCGCCAGGGGGCATGAGGCGCGCGCTTCCCGCGGGATGTGGTGGCCGCGCCACCACGCCGTCCGGTTCAACGCCTTGATCCTGACCGCTCGCGCCTTCCGCCGGATCATCGACCAGTGCTACTGCTGAACCAAGGGGAAGTTCGGGGGAACGCTCATGGCGCAGGACGCCGCAGACGCTCAACAGACTGGGGCCGCCAAGCCGGCCTCCATGCGCACCGTGGTGGTGGCCTCCTCGGCGGGCACGGCCTTCGAGTGGTACGACTTCTTCATCTTCGGGGCCCTGGCCTCGGTCATTTCCCGAAACTTCTTTGCCGGCCTCAATGAGACGGCGGGGCTGATCGCAGCCCTCGCCCTGTTTGGCGCGGGCTTCGCCTTCCGCCCCCTGGGGGCGCTGATCTTCGGACGCATGGGCGACCGGGTCGGACGCAAGGCGGCCTTTCTGATTACGGTGACCCTGATGGGCGGCGCCACCCTGGCCATCGGCTTCCTGCCCACCTACGAGCAGGCCGGCCTGATCGGACCGGCCCTGCTCATCGTGATGCGGATCCTTCAGGGCCTGGCGCTGGGCGGGGAGTATGGCGGTGCGGCCATCTATGTGGCCGAGCACGCTCCGGATAAGCGGCGGGGGGAATATACCGGCTGGATCCAGACCTCGGCGGCCTTTGGTCTGATCGGCGCCCTGGTGGTGATCCTGGTCACCCGGCGGAGCGTCGGAGAAGAGGCCTTTGCTGACTGGGGCTGGCGCATACCCTTTCTGGTGTCGGCGGGCCTGCTGGCGATCTCGATCTTCATGCGCCTGAAGCTCTCCGAGAGTCCGAGCTTTGCGCGCCTCAAGGCCTCGGGCCAGGAATCCAAGGCGCCCTTCGCCGAGGCCTTTGGCCAATGGGGCAATCTCAAGCTGGTGCTCCTGGCCCTGTTCGCCTTCATGAGCGCCCAGGGGGCGGTCTGGTACACGGCGTTCTTCTATACCCAGATCTTCCTCGAGCGGTTCCTGAAGGTGGCCCCGGCGACGGTGAACACCCTGATGATCTGCGCCACTGTCGCCAGTGCGCCCCTCTATGTGCTGTTCGCCTGGCTCTCGGACCGGGTCGGGCGCAAGTGGGTGATGTGGTTCGGCATGACCCTGGCCCTGATCGCCTTCTTCCCGGGGTTCCAGGCCCTGACTCTGGCAGCCAATCCGGCCCTGGCCGAGGCTCAGCGTACGACGCCCGTGGTGGTGGTGGCCGACCCCGCCGACTGCGCCCTGCAGTTTGACCCGGTGGGCCGGACCGAGTTTGCCTCAGCCTGTGACATCGCCAAGACCTCCCTGGCCAATGCCGGGGTGTCCTACGACAACCTGGCCGCCCCGGCTGGAACCCCGGCCCAGGTTCGGGTCGGCCAGACCGTTGTGGTCTCCATCAATGGGTCGCAGCTGTCGCCGGACGCCCTCAAGGCGGCCCGGGCGGAAGTGGACCGCCAGATCCGCGCGGCGATCACCGCCAATGGCTACCCTGCCGCTGCTGACCCGGAGCGGACCAACCTTCTGGCCGTGTTCGGCATACTGATGGTTTTCGTCGTAGCGGCGACGGCCCTCTATGGACCCATGGCCGCGACCCTGGTGGAGCTGTTCCCCACCCGGGTGCGCTACACCGCCATGTCCCTGCCCTATCATATCGGCACAGGCTGGGTGGGGGGCTTTGTGCCCTTCAGCGCCTTCGCCATCGTGACGGCGACCGGGAACATCTATTCCGGCCTGTGGTACCCGGTGATCTTCACCGGCATCAGTGTGGTGGTGTGTCTGTTCCTGCCCGAGACCAAGGGCAAGGCGCTGGACTGAAGCCCGCCTCAGGTCCGGGGTGCGGCCAGCATCACCTCGACGGCCAGGCCAGACTCCGCATAGGCCCGCAGGGCGGCGGCGTCCGGCAGGACGGTGATCAGACTGACCACCTTGAGCCCCTGGCGGGCGAGGTTGATCAGTTGGTCTGGGCTTGCGGCCTCGCCGGGGAGCCGGTCGGCGTCCCGCCGGGCCATGCCGAGGATTTCAGGGTCGGCGTCCGGTGGGATCACCAGCACGTCGGCTGCGGCCAGGGCCCGGCTGGCCCGCAGGGTGATCAGGTCAGCAGGCCCCCGGCCGGCCACGAACTGCAGCCTGCCCGGTTGCGGCTCATCGTCCGCCAGGGCGCGGCGCAGCAGGGCCTCGGCGGCCTCCATATTGCCCGCCATGGCCGCATCCGCCGCCGGGCTTTCCAGGGCCTGACGCAGAAAGGCCCGGCGGCGGGGCAGATCAGGCAGGGCTTCGCGCACCTCGTCCTGCATCCTGCGGAACAGGGCGGCGATACGGCCGGTCCCCTCGGGGATGCGGGTCTCGATGGTGTGGCGCAAGAGGGTGGCCAGCATGGGCGAGGCGCCCCCGGTGCCCACGGCGGCCACCACCTCGCCCCGGTCGATCACCGCAGGCGTGGTGAAGTCGCAGAGCGGCGGACGGTCGACCACATTCACCGGGACCCGGGCGGCCCGGGCTGCGGTCGCCGCAGCCTGGACGAACAGATCATCGGGGCTGGCGATGAACGCCAGACTCGCCCCGGCATAGGTGGCCGGCAGATAGGCCTGGACATCGGCCACCCGCACCAGCCGGGCCGGTGAGCCGTCGAACAGGCGGGCCTTGGCGTCGGCGCCCTCACCGGACCCGGCAATGACGATCTTGGCGCCGGCCAGGGGGAAAAAGGCGGGAAAAGCGTCCAAAATCCTGCTCCTTCAGCCGGTGACACAGCCGCGATAGGGCGCCCCGGCGGCCCCGTCCAGGCTCGCCTCAACCCCCTTGGTGACCAGTTCGACCCCCCCGGCGGAGAAGCGGGCGCCGGGACCCGACGGCGCATGGGGCAGGCGGTAGGACCGGCCGCCAGCCTGGACCACAGCATGGTCGCCGCTGAGGGCGAAGGCGGCGACAAACCGTTTTCCCTCCCGGCAGGCATAGGTCATCGGGACGTCGGTGGCGTCTTCCGGCCCTGGACCCGCCTGCAGGGGCGGCGAGAAGGTCGAGGGGGTCGCCGACGGGCCGAGGGTTGAACAGCCCGCCAGGGCGGCGGCGGCGGCGGCGATCAGCCCCGGCCGCAGCCCGGGACGCAGCCGGCGCCCGGCCCCTGGAGTCTCAGTCATTTCAGCGTCTTCATATAGGTCACGAGGGCCGCGCGGCTGGTGGCGTTGGGGACGGCGACCACCATGCGCGTACCGGGCGCAAACGCCAGCGGCTTCGCCAGATAGGCGTCCAGATTGGCGTCGGTCCAGGTCCCGCCCTTGGCCTTGAGGCCCGCAGAATAGGCATAGTCGCTCCGCCCGGCGATCGGCGCCCCGGCCACACCCCTCAGGGTGGGTCCGGCCAGGGTGCTCTTCTCCCCGTGGCAGGCGGCGCACTGGGTGCTGAACAGCCGTGCGCCTGCCGATGAAGCGGGCGCCTGGGCGGCGGACGGGCTCGGGGCCGCCGCAAGCGCAAGGCCGGCGAGCAGGACAGGCAGACGGAGGGTTGGGATCATGAGGATCTCCGGGCGCTGGGCCGATCAAGGAGGGGCGGGTCAAGGGACGAGGGATTCAGGTAGCGCAGTTGGATCAAGGGCGCATCAGGTGGAGACGGTCTTTGCCGGCCTGGGGCTTACCCTCCCAGTCAAGCGGCGTTAAGCTCGCCCTTAAGCTCCGCAGATCGGCAGGGATTGTCATGGCCATCACCCTCGATGTGAATGGAAAGCAGCTTCAGGTGGAGGCGGCGGACGACACGCCCCTGTTGTGGGTGCTGCGGGATGAACTGAACCTGACTGGAACCAAATATGGCTGTGGCGTGGCCCAATGCGGCGCCTGCACGGTGCTGGCCGACGGCGCGCCGGTCAGGTCATGCCTCACCCCGGTGGCGGCTGCAGCCGGCGCCAAGATCACCACCATCGAAGGGCTCGGGGGCGATCACCCGCTCCAGCAGGCCTGGGTTCAGCTGGACGTGCCCCAGTGCGGCTACTGCCAGTCCGGACAGATCATGTCGGCGGTCGCCCTTCTGGTCCGGACGCCGCGCCCCAGTGACAGCGAGATCGACATGGCCATGGCCGGGAACATCTGCCGGTGCGGCGCCTATCAGCGCATCCATGCGGCGATCAGGCTGGCCTCGGGCCAGACCCCCGCCGCCACGCCCCAGTCCGACGCCTGACGCGACAGGATCACAGCCATGAATGCACTGTTTCGTCGACAAAGCCCTGCGCCAGGCGATGGCCTGTCCCGTCGCCAGTTGATCATCACCGCCACCGCCGTCGGCGGCGCCCTCATGGTCGGCTGCTCGCCCAGCGACCTGCTGGCCGTCGGCGCGGAGAGCGAGACCGGCCCCTTCGGCGCCTTTGTGAAAATCTCACCGGACGGGGCGGTGACCCTGATCTGCAAGCACATCGAGTTCGGTCAGGGGACCCATGCGGGTCTGGCGGCCATCGTCGCCGAGGAGCTGGACGCCGACTGGAGCCGGGTCGGATGGGAACATGCCCCGGCCAACGCCAAGCTCTATGCCAATGGCGCCCTTGGCGCACAGCTGACCGGGGGCTCCACGGCGATCTCCAATTCCTGGGACCAGCTGCGCAAGGCCGGCGCTGCGGCGCGGGCCATGTTCGTCCAGGCCGCCGCCAACCGCTGGAACGTTCCGGTCGGTGAGATCGCCGTCAAGGAGGGGGTGGTCAGTCACACAGCTTCGGGCCAGAGCGCCGATTTCGCCGCCCTGCTGGAGGACGCCGCCAAGGTGACGCCGCCGGCCGAGCCTGATCTGAAGGATCCGGCCCAGTTCACCCTGATCGGAACCGACCGGGTGCGGCGCAAGGACAGCCTGGCCAAGAGCACCGGTCAGACGCGCTTCACCATGGACGTCCAGGCCGACACCCTGCTGGTGGCCATGGTCGCCCATCCCCCCCGGTTCGGGGCCAAGGTGGCGGGCTTTGACGCTACGGCCGCCAAGGCGGTCCCTGGCGTGGTCGAGGTTTATGAAATCCCCTCCGGCGTGGCCGTGGTGGCCAATAGCACCTGGGCCGCCAAAAGGGGCCGGGACGCCCTGAGCGTCACCTGGGACGAAACCCAGGCTGAGACCCGCAGCTCCGGCGCCATCGCTGCGCGGTTCCGGGACCTGGCCGCCGGCGACGCGGCCCTGGACAGGGGGGAAACCTGGAAAGAATTTGAGTCCAAGGGCGATGTGGCCGCCCAAGGCCGCGGGCCGACCCTGGAGGTGGCCTACGACTTCCCCTATCTCGCCCATGCGGCCCTGGAGCCGATGAACTGTGTGGCCCAGGTGGAGGGCAACCAGGCCAAGCTCACCTTCGCCTCCCAGGCGCCCACCGTGGACCAGCTGAATGTGGCCAGGATCCTGGCCAACCTGCCCGGCGCCATCGAGATCGAGACCCTGCCGGCCGGCGGTTCCTTTGGCCGACGGGCGAATTTCCAGTCCGACTTCGTGGTGGAATGCGTCCAGATCGCCCGCAGGGTGGGCGGAAACCGGCCGGTGAAGCTGGTCTGGACCCGGGAAGACGACATGGCGGCGGGCTATTATCGCCCCCTGGTCCACCACCGGGTCAGGGTCCTCACCGATACCGAGGGCTATCCGGCCGCCTGGACCCATCGGATCGTCACCCAGTCGATCATGCAGGGCGCGCCGTTCGGCGGCGGGGGGGTCGACGAAACTGCCGTGGAAGGCGCCAAGGGCTCCCCCTATCTGGCGGCCACACCCCATGTGGACGCCCAGGTCCTGACCCCGGACGCCGGCGTTCCGGTGCTCTGGTGGCGCGCCGTGGGGGCGACCCACACGGCCTATGTGATGGAGCACACCATCGAGCAGCTGGCCCGCCGGGCCGGCAAGGACCCGGTGGCCTATCGCCGGGCGCTCTATGAGAAGGCCGGCGCCAGGCGCCATCTGGCGGTTCTTGACCTGGCGACCGAAAAGGCCGGCTGGGGCGAGCCGGCGCCCGAGGGCTGGACCCGTGGCGTGGCGGTTCACGAGAGCTTCGGCTCCGTGGTCGCCCAGGTGGCCGAGGTGAAGCTGGAAAATGGCGAGCCCAGGGTTGGCCGGGTGGTCACCGCCATCGACTGCGGCACCGCCATCTCGCCTGACCTGATCGCCGCCCAGATGGAGGGGGGGACCTGCTATGGCCTGTCCGCCGCCCTCTATGGGCAGGTGACGCTCACCGAAGGCCGGGTGGACCAGACCAATTTCGACACCTACCGGGTGCTGCGCCATGGGGAGGCGCCCAAGGTCGAGACCTATATCGTCGCCCATCCGGCCGGAACCCATCCCACCGGCGCCGGCGAACCCGGCACCCCGGTGATCGGCCCGGCGGTGGCCAATGCGCTCCTGGCCCTGACGGGTGAGGCGATCACCGCCCAGCCGTTCGTGAAGGTGTAGGGGTTAAGACCCGCCCAGATCCTCAGGCCGGTCGACGTCGAACAGGACGCCTTCATCATCCGTTTCGATGAGGGCCAGGCGTGGCCCGAGGCCGGCCAGCGCGGCGCGGGCGCCCTCGTCGCCGGAAGCCTGGCGAAGGGGCTCGAAGAGCGCTCGCCCAAACAGCACCGGATGACCCCGGCGACCGTTGCAGGCGGGGGCCGCGGCGGCTGCCCCAGCCTGCATGGCCTCGACCAGGCGGGGCAGAATGGCCGCCGGAATCCTCGGCATGTCGCCCAGGAAGACGAAGGCGCCGACCGTATCTGCGGGCAGCGCCGCCGCCCCGGCCCGCAGGGAGGCGCCCATGCCCTCGGCGTGGTCGGGAGCGTGAACGAGCCGCAGGCGCTCACCCTGGCCATGTCGTTCCGCATAGCCCCGTGCGACCTCGGCCACCTCGTCGGCCGCAGCCCCTGTCACCAGGATGATGGTCGAAGCCGGGCTGGCAAACGCCGCCGCCAGCGCGCCCTCAACCAGCACGCCGCCTTCGAAAGGCGCCAGCAGCTTGCGGCCTCCGAACCTGCGGCCCGCCCCGGCGGCCAGCACAATGGCGCCCCAGACCCCCTGATTGATCTGCGCCCCTGTCGCCATCGCCTGGCCTCGCCTATGTTGGTCCCACGCCATGACGCCCTATGACACCTCACCTTCGCAAGCGCCCGCCACGGCGGCTTCGCCCCTGATCGACGGCTTTGGCCGGACGGTGACCTATCTGCGGGTCTCGGTCACCGACCGCTGCGACCTGCGCTGCGTCTATTGCATGGCCGAGCACATGGTCTTCCTGCCCAGGAAGGACCTGCTGAGCCTCGAGGAGCTGGACCGGATCAGCAGCGCCTTCATCGCGCTCGGCGTGCGCAAGCTGCGGATCACCGGCGGCGAGCCCCTGGTGCGCAAGGGGGTCATGTCCCTGATCGAGGGCCTGTCGCGGCATCTCAAGTCCGGGGCGCTGGATGAGCTGACCCTGACCACCAATGGCACGCGGCTGGCTGAGTTCGCCGGACCCCTGGCGGCGGCCGGCCTGCGCCGGGTCAATGTCTCCATCGACACCCGCAGGCCCGACCTGTTCGGCCGCCTGACCCGCGGCGGCGACGTGACCAAGGTGCTGGCCGGCATCAGGGCCGCGCAAGGCTCCGGCCTCGCCGTCAAGATCAACGCCGTGGCCCTGGCGCAGGACAATGCCGCCGAGCTTCCCGACCTGATCGCCTGGGCGCATGGGGAGGGCATGGACGCCACCCTGATCGAGACCATGCCGCTGGGCGAGATCGAGGCCGACCGCACCGACCAGTTCCTCTCGCTCGCCAAGGTCCGCCAGGATCTGGAAAGCTTCTGGACCCTGGAGGACATTCCCCTCTCCACCGGCGGGCCGGCCCGCTACGTCCGGGTCGCCGAGACCGGCGGGCGGCTGGGCTTCATCACGCCCATGACCCACAATTTCTGCGAGGGCTGCAACCGGGTGCGGCTGACCTGCACCGGAACCCTGCACACCTGCCTCGGCCAGGAGGACGCCAGCGATCTGCGCGCGGTGCTCCGCGCCGGCGCCGGCGACACGGCGCTGATCGAGGCCATACGTCAGGCTGTGGACGGCAAGCCCAAGGGTCATGACTTCCGCATCGCGCGGGCCGCCGCCCCGGCGGTCGCCCGCCACATGTCCACCACGGGGGGCTGAGCCCATGGCCCGGGTCCTGCTGTTTGGGCGTCTCAGCGACATCGCCGGCTGGCGGGAGAGGCGACTTGAACCTTCCCCGGCCCGCCTCTCTGACCTGCGCATGCGGCTGGCAGCCGAAGACCCCGCCCTGGGCGAGGCGCTCGCGGCGCCTGGCGTCCAGGCCGCCCTGGACCAGGTGCTCGTCCGCGGAGACCCCCCCCTTACGGTCCGCTCAGAGGTCGCCTTCCTGCCGCCCATGAGCGGGGGCTAGGAACGTGATGATCCACCTCACCGATCAGGTCTTTGATCCCGGCCCGCTGCTGTCGGGCTTCTGCCGCGGCCGGGCTGAGACCGGCGCGGTGGCGAGCTTCACGGGGCTGGCCCGTGCTGAGGGCGGCGGGACGAAGATCCTGGAGCTGGAAGCCTATGCGGGCTTCACCGAGACGCAGATCCGCGCCATCGCCGAGACGGCTCAGGCGCGGTTCGGGTTGCAGGACCTGATGATCGTCCATCGCATCGGCCAGATTGCGCCCGGCGAGCCCATCGTCTTCGTGGCCACGGCCGCACCTCACCGCCGGGCGGCCTTCGAGGCCTGCGACTATCTGATGGACTATCTGAAAAGCCGCGCGCCCTTCTGGAAGAAGGAGCACGGGGCGGGGGGCGCCCGCTGGATAGAGCCCGGGGCCCAGGACCACGAGGACATCGCCCGCTGGTCCTGAATCCCGTGAGGCGACCCCCCTTCGACCTACAGAGGAACCGATCATGACTGCGCCCGCCTTCACCCCCGGGGGTAGGATCGACGAGGCCAAGACCCTGGTCCCGGTCCGTATCGCCGTGCTGTCGGTATCCGACACCCGCGATGAGGCCACCGATACGTCCGGCCAGGTGCTGGCCGACCGGATCACCGGGGCTGGCCACATCCTGGCCGGCCGGACCATTGTCCGCGACGAGGTTGAAGCCATCCGCCGCCAGGTGCAGGCCTGGGTCGCCTCGGGCGGGGTGGATGCGGTGATCACCACCGGCGGCACCGGCATCACCGGCCGGGACGTGACGCCCGAGGCCCTGCAGCCCCTGTTCGACAAGACCCTGGACGGGTTTTCCGTGGTCTTCCACATGGTCAGCTACCAGACCGTGGGCCTGTCCACCCTGCAGAGCCGCGCCACCGCCGGGATCATGGGCGGGGTCTTCGTCTTCTGTCTGCCCGGCTCCAATGGGGCGGTGAAGGACGGCTGGGACAAGGTGATCTCAGCCCAGCTCGACAGCCGCCACGGACCCTGCAACATGGTCGACCTCCTGCCCCGGCTGATGGAACGATGAGCGGCCTGACCCACATCGACGAGACCGGCCGCGCCCATATGGTCGATGTCTCGCAAAAGGCGGTCACCGCCCGGGAGGCCGTGGCGCAGGGCTTTGTCCGCATGGCGCCGGAAACCCTGGCCCTGGCCCTGTCGGGGGACGCCAAAAAGGGCGATGTGCGGGCCACCGCCGAGATCGCCGGCATCATGGCCGCCAAGCGCACCAGCGAACTGATCCCCCTGTGCCATCCGCTGGCGCTCTCCAAGGTCGAGGTCAGGGTGGCGCCGGCAGAGGGCGGGCTCTCCGTCACCGCCCGGGTGCGCACCACCGGCCAGACCGGGGTGGAGATGGAGGCCCTGACGGGGGTCTCGGTCGCCTGCCTCACCATCTACGACATGCTGAAGGCCGCCGAGAAGGGCATGGTCATCGAGGCCGTGCGCCTGATGGCCAAGTCCGGCGGGGCCTCTGGCGACTGGTCCGCCCCATGAAGCTCCTGGCCGTCGAGGACGCCCGGGCTCGCATGCTGGCCGAAATCGTGCCTCTGCCGGCGGAAAGCCTGCCCCTTGCCCGCGCCGTCGGCCGGGTCCTGGCTCAGGATGTCAGCGCGGTCCGCGACCAGCCGCCCTTCGACGCCTCGGCCATGGACGGCTGGGCGGTGCGCAGCGGCGACACCCCAGGGCGCCTGCGCATCATCGGCGAGAGCGCCGCAGGTCATGGCTTTGCAGGCGCCCTTGGCCCGGGCCAGGCCGTACGCATCTTTACAGGCGCAGCGGTTCCGACCGGCGCAGACGCCATCGTCATCCAGGAAGACGCCCAGCGGGACGGCGACACCGTCACGACACCCAAGACCCTGGCGGGCCAGCATCTGCGGCCCCGGGGCGGCGACTTCAAGTCAGGCCAGGCCCTGCTGCGCGCCGGCCAGCGCATTGATCCGTGGCGGCTCTCCCTGGCCGCCTCGGCAGGCTGCGCAGAGGCCTTTGTCCACCGGGCGCCCAGGGTGGCGATCCTCTCCACCGGTGAGGAGATCATCGAGGCGCCCGGCGTCCCAGGCCCATTCCAGATCTACGACTCCGGCGCCCCGGCTCTGCTGGCCATGGTCCGCAGCTGGGGGGCTGAGGCCAATAAGCTAAAGCCTGTCCGCGATGAGCTGGACGCCGTCATCGCCGCCGTGAGGGACGCAGACGCCGACCTGATCGTCACGGTGGGCGGGGCCTCGGTAGGCGATCACGACCTGGTGCGGGCCGCGGCTGAGGCGCTAGGCCTGTCGATCAGGGTCGCCGGCGTCGCGGTGCGGCCGGGCAAGCCGACCTTCTTCGGCGTCCTGGCCGATGGCCGCCGCATCTTGGGCCTGCCGGGCAATCCGGCCTCGGCCTTCGTCTGTGCCGAGCTGTTCCTGCGGCCGATCCTGAAGGCCTATCAGGGCGACCCTGCCCCCTTCGCCACCGTCCCTGCCCGGGTGGCCACGCCGCTGGCCGCCAATGGGCCTCGGGAGCACTGGATGCGGGCGAAGATCTCGTACAGGGACGCTCTGATAAGCGTCGATCCCTATGGGGATCAGGACTCCTCGCTGGTCACGGTGTTCGCCGGCGCCGACGCGCTGCTGTGCCGACCACCGGGGGCTCCGGCCGTCGACGCGGGCGGGTTCGTGGAGGTCTTGCTCCTGAACCGCGCATAGCGCAGGGCGACGATCTCGCCGATCACCGACAGGGCCACCTCCCAGGGGGCCTTGCCGCCGAAATCCAGACCGATGGGGGCGTGCAGCCGCGACAGGGCCGCGTCACTGACGCCGGCCTCCCGCAGGCGCGCCAGCCGCTCAGAAAGCCGCGCCCGGGCGCCCAACAGACCCACATAGCCTGCCTCCGACGGCAGGGCGGCGCGCAGGGCGGCCTGGTCTGTGGCGAGGTCATGGGTGGCAATGGCCACGGCGGTCCAGGGATCAAGGCCAATGGCCGCGAACGCCGCCTCAGGATCCTCCCGCCGATAGGCGACCTTGGCCAGGGGCGGCGGTTCGGCGGGTCCCTTGGGCCGCACCAGCGTGGTCTCGAACCCCGACTGCCCGCCCAGGGCGGCCATAGCCAGGGCAGTGGGATCTGATCCGACGACGATCAGTCGCGGGACCGGGGAATAGTCACGGCGGATGGCGCCTGGCCAGGCATTGGCGGCCTCGGGCGCCACACAGGCCCGGCGCCGGCCGTCGCTGAGCCAGACACAGGGCTTGCGCTCAATCTGGGCCGTAAACAGTTCTGTCAGGGCGAGGTCGTCGTTGGCCACCTTCTCCAGAAAGATCTCAATGCGCGCGCCGCACAGGAGCTGGATGTCGGGCCACGGGCTGCCCTCCCCATAGACCAGTGTGCGCGGGACCCCGTCCTCCAGGCAGGCCTGGGCATGGGCGGCCACATCGGACTCGACGCAGCCCCCTGAAAAATAACCGGAAACCACCCCCTGGCCGAAGACCATCTGGGTCCCGGCCGGCCTCGGGCCGCCGCCGCCGAGGGCCGTCAGGGTCGCCAGGACCATGGGCGCGCCGGTGGCCGCCGCCTGCCGCAGGGCGGGGCGGACATCGTCTTCGAGGCCGAAAATCGGCCACTGGGGCAAGGGTTCGAGCATGGACGGGATTAACCCCCGTGAAAGGTTACAGATACGGGTTCTTTAGGCCTCGCAGATAAGCATGGCCGCCGACAAGTGCAGTTCTTAGAGCGTCCGCCCCGCCCATGACCTCTCCGCTCACCAAGCTCGGCCTCGGTTCCGGCCAGTTCGTCCTGGACCAGGCGTCTGTCCGCGGGCGTCCGCCCCAGGCCGAAGTTCACGACATTCTCTCGGTGGCCGCCCGGGCTGGCCTGTCCGTTTTTGACGTGGCCGGCCGCTCTGCCCAGGGCGAGACCCTGATCGGCGAGGCCCTGCCCAAGCCCGTCCCCTTCCGCGTCTCCGTGACGGCGATCCGGGCCGACCGCGGCCCCGACCTGGTGGAGGCCGAGGTGCGCGCCTCCCTCCGCCGGCTCGGGATCGCCCAGGCCGACTGCGTGCTGGTGCCTTCGGCGTCGGAGCTTTTCGGACCCCACGGGATCGCCCTTTGGACCCGCCTTCAACAGCTGCGGGACGCCGGCGTTTGCCGCCGGATCGGCGTGGCGGTGTTCGCGTCGGATGATCCGGTGGGTCTGGCGCGCCGCTTCCGCCCCGATGTCATCCAGGCGCCGGCCAGCCTGCTGGACCAGCGCCTGCTGATCGACGGCACCCTGGCGACCCTGGCCGACATGGGCATCGAGGTTCAGCTGCGGTCGATCTTCCTCAACGGCCTGATCTTCCTGCCGCCGGACCGGGCGCCCAATCACCTCAAGGCCGCCGCCAGCCGCATCTCCCGCGCCCGCCGTCTGATCGCCGAGGGGCGCAGCGACCCCCTGCAGGCATCCCTGGGCTTCGCCCTGTCGCGCCCGGAGGCGACCACCGTACTGGTGGGAGTCACCTCGGCGGCGGAGCTGTCGGCCGTCGTCGCTGCGGCGTCCAGCCCGCCCCCGGATCTGGACTGGGACGACATGGCCATCGACGATCCGGTGGCGCTCGACCCCAGCCAGTGGGCTGCGGCCTAGACGCACTTTCCGATAGGTGTGAAACGCCTATCGGGTCGAAAATGCTCCAAACTTCTGCTCTAGAGCCCCCAGACCCCGTAGGGATCGACGGAAGCTCGCCCCAGCGCCCGGGCCACCGCCGGATGGGTGAGCTCGCCCTTCAGCACATTGAGCCCTCGCGCCAGATGCGGATCGTCACCTAGCGCCTCGAGGCCACGGTCTGCCAGGGCCAGGCCGAACGGCAGGGTCGCATGCACCAGGGCTTCCGAAGAGGTCCGCGGCGCAGCGCCCGGCATATTGGCCACGCAATAGTGCACCACACCGTCCACCACATAGGTGGGATCGGCATGGGTGGTCGGCCGGGAGGTCTCGAAACAGCCACCCTGGTCGATGGAGACGTCCACCAGCACCGAGCCAGGCTTCATCCCCCCCAGATGCTCGCGCCGCACCAGCTTGGGCGCGGCGGCGCCCGCCGTCAGGACCGCACCGATCACCACATCGGCGCGCAGCACCTCCTCCTCCACCGCATCCAGTGTGGAATAGCGGGTCAGCACCCGGCCGAGGAACATGTCGTCCAGTTCCCGCATGCGGGGGATGGACCGCTCCAGCACCACCACCTCGGCGCCCAGGCCTGCGGCCATGCGCGCCGCGTTCATGCCGACCACGCCACCGCCGAGGACGCAGATCCGCGCAGGCCGCACCCCGGGCACCCCCGACAGCAGGAGCCCCATGCCGCCATTGTGCTTGAGCAGGGTCTCGCCGGCGGAAAACACCGCGATCCGGCCGGCGACCTCCGACATGGGCGCCAGCAAGGGCAGGCCGCCGACGCGATCGGTCACCGTCTCATAGGCGATGGCCGCGCATCCGGAGGCCAGCAGGCCCTCGGTCTGGACAGGGTCGGGCGCCAGATGCAGATAGGTGAAGAGGATGTGGCTGGGGGTCAGCCGCGCCCACTCCTGGGTCTGGGGCTCCTTGACCTTCACAATCAGTTGCGCGGCGGCGAAGACCTCGGCCGCCTCGGCGACCACCCTTGCCCCGGCCTGCTCATAGTCCTGGTCGGCATAGCCGGCGCCCTCGCCTGCCCGGGTCTCGACCAGCACCTCATGCCCGTGCGCCACATACTCGCGGACCGCCGTGGGCGGCAGGCCCACCCTGTGCTCATTGGGCTTGATCTCGCGGGGCACGCCAACGCGCATGATGGCCTCCTGAGGGGCAGATTGTTTTACCAATCCACAGGTTTGAGGGCGCAACCATGTTTCGTCAACCCAGGATGCAGGCGTCCAGATTATCCCGCCGAACGGCTCCGGCCGCCGCCTGGATCCGCGCCGCGCGGCGGCGGACATAGGGGCCGGGCGTATCGGCCTTGTAGAGCAAGGGGCGAGGCAGGACCGCGGCGAGACGGGCAGCCTGGGCGCGGGTGAGATTCTTGGCGTCAACCCCGAAATTCTTCCGCGCGGCGGCCTGGGCGCCATAGACCCCCGGCCCGAACTCGATGGAGTTCAGATAGACCTCCATGATCCTCGGCTTGCCCCACATCACCTCGATCAGAACGGTGAAATAGGCCTCCAGCCCCTTGCGGACATAGGATCGGTCCGGCCAGAGGAACACGTTCTTGGCCGTCTGCTGGCTGATGGTCGAGCCGCCCCGCACTCGGTCGGAGTTCTCGTTGTGCGCCAGGGCCTTGCGGATAGCCTCCAGGTCAAAGCCCCGGTGGCTGCAGAAATTGGCGTCTTCAGCCGCGATCGCGGCGGCGACGAGATGGGGGGAGATGTCGTCGAGGCCTTGCCAGCTGCGGCTGAAGCCGTGGCCTTCGAGGAGGCGCTCGACCATCAGGACAGTGATCGGCGGCGGCATGAACCGGTAGACCGCCACCGTCAGCACCGGACCTGCAAAACCCACCATCAGGGCCAGGAGCAGCAGCCCGCGGAAGGCGCGGCCCAGCCGGCCTCGGCGGGGGCGCGCGCCGTTCTTGGCGCCCACCGGCTCGGGCTCAGAACTGGGGGCTGTCGTTTCGGTGTCGCTCAAGCTCGGCCATCCTTGCCTTGACCCTAGGCGCGGCTGCTAACGATGGGAAGACGGGGCGGCAAGCAAGCCGGTTCGCCTCAGGAGACCAGACCATGAATGTCAGCCAGGCCGTGGCCCAGCGGATCTCGGTCCGCGCCTTCCGTCCTGATCCGGTGTCCGGCGCCCTGGTCCGTGAGATTCTGGAGGCCGCCGCCCGGGCGCCCTCCGGAGGCAATCTCCAGCCATGGCGGGTCCATGCCCTGACCGGCGCCCCACTGGAGGCGCTGAAGGGCCGGGTTCTGGACAATCCCTTCGGCGAGACGCCGGAATACGACGTCTACCCCGCCAACCTCTGGGAGCCCCTGCGCACCCGGCGCTACCAGTGCGGCGAGGACCTCTACGCCACCATCGGCATCCCCCGGGAGAACAGGGCCGCCCGCCTCGGCCAGCTGGCCAAGAATGGCGAACTGTTCGGGGCGCCGGTCGGCCTGTTCTTCAGCCTAGACCGCCGGGTGGGGCCGCCACAGTGGTCCGATGTCGGAATGCTCATGCAGACGGTCATGCTGCTGGCGGTGGAGCGGGGCCTGGCCACCTGCGCCCAGGAATACTGGGCTCGATACCCACAGACCCTGGCCCAGGCGCTGAGCCTGCCGGAAGATCACATGATCTTCTCCGGCATGGCCTTGGGCTATGCCGATCAGACCGCCCCCATCAACACCCTCCGCACCCGCCGCGACCCCTTCGACGTCTGGGGGGAGATGCTGGGCTTCGACGACGCCTAACTCCTGCATGCCAGGCCCAGGAAGGATTGCCACGCCGCCTTCTAAGATCACCAAGGACCCGACGCGCGGGAGAGCTTCGTGCCGTTCTGGCCCTCCTGGTGGTAATTTTCCGCCGGCTACGGCAGGTCGGCGATCCCGGCCGCGCCATCCTCGTCGCCCCAGGCCACGCGCCGGCCGTCTGGCGTGATCGCCAGGGCCGTGATCGAAGACCCCTTCTCGGCCTTGAGCATCTCGATCTTCTGATATTCAAGGTCGCAGCTCCAGACCCGGCCGTCCTCAAGACCTGCGGCGACCCGGCGCCCGGCTGGGGTTGCGGCGACCTGAACCACCAGGGTTGAAGCATCAAAGCCGATCTCGGCGGCCTCCTTGCCCATGGGTCCCGCCGAGCCGCCAAAGGGCCAGATCACCACCCCCTGCGCCCCGGATGTGGCCAGGAACTGACCCTTGGACAGGAAGACCAGGCTTTTCACCTTGGCGGGATAGCCCCCCATGCGCATGTTCTTTTCATCGGACACCCGCCAGCCATGCAGCTGGTTCTCCTGCATGGACGACATCAGGAACCTGCCATCCGGGCTGAAAGCCAGGGCGATATGGCTGCCGGCCCAGGCCAGCACCGCGGGCTTCTGCTCGGCGATCCGCGCAAACCAGAGCCAGGCGCCCCCATAGGCCGCCACCGCCAGGCGCCGTCCCTTGGGGTCAAAGGCCAGTCCCAGGGCCGAGGTCTCATGTTCGAAGGTCCGGGCGAAGTCCGGGTCGGCGGCGTCGCGCACATGGACCGCCTTGCCGGCCGCAAAGGCGATGAGGCCCGACTCCGGGCTCGCCGCTACCGCATCGATCCACCGGCCCCGGACGGCGGCGATCTCCTGCGGTCCCGAAGGTCTGGACCAGACCACCCGACCATCATCACCGCCGGTGACCAACCCCGCCCCGGACGGATGGGGACAGGCGCAGAGTATGGCGCCGTCATGGGCCTCGACCACCTCGCCGGCGTCGAAGCGAACGGTTCCATCCCCCAGGGCAAACACCCCCTGGCCGGACTTGGTGAACAGGGCAGCGGTGACATAGGCGTCGAACATATAGGACATGGCCATGGCATAGACGGCGAACCCAGGTCTTGCCCAGGGGGCGACGGCGAGGAATCCAGGCGTCCAGCGCCCCCGCCTGGGGCGCCTCCCCCGCCGGCCTGCGAAAAACCCCCGAGCTCACTGCGCCTTGAGACTTTACAATCGCGTTTCGACAGGCGAATGGTCGAGGCGAAACGGACGGTCGCGGCCTAAGCGGCCCTATGGGAAGGAATTGCATATGGCGGCGAAGCTGAGTGGCGGAGGCGGGGCCAAATTCGACCTCGGTCAGAACAGCGACATCAACGTCACGCCCTTTGTGGACGTGATGCTGGTGCTCCTCATCATCTTCATGGTGGCGATCCCCGCCGCGACGGTGTCGATCAAGCTTGATCTGCCGCCGGCGATCCCGCCTCCGCCTGGGACGGAAGTCGAAGAGCCGACCCTGATCAATGTGGAGGCCGGAGGCGCGCTCTTCATCGGCGAGCGTCCGACCACCCTGGCCACCCTGGCCGCCGACCTGGCGTCCGAACTGGCCGTGCCTGTGCCCACCGAGGAGCGGGTCTATATCCGCGCCGACCGCACGGTGCGCTACGGCGAGTTCATGTCGGTGATGAACCAGCTGCAGACAGACGGCTACTTCCTGGTCGCCCTGATCAACGAAGAACTCTCCTGACATCCTGGTGCGGCCTTGGCCGCGCCAGATGACGGTCGGACATGTGAGCGCCCGCCGGCAATCCGGCGGGCGTTATCATTCTGGATCGCGCCCTAGGCGGCGCAGGCCTCGAAGCCAGCCTTCAGTTTGGCCTCATCCAGATTGCGGCCGATGAACACCATCTTGCTGGCGCGCACTTCATCCGTGCGCCAATCCCGCTGGAAGTCCCCCTCCAGAATCATGTGAACCGCCTGGAACACCAGCCGGCGGTCTTCTCCGGCGACGCTCAGTATGCCCTTGGCCCGCAGAATATCTGGCCCCTGCTCCTGCAGCAGGGCGTTCAGCCAGTTGGTGACCCGAATCCCGTTGAGAGGCTGATCAAAGGTCAGCGAGACACCCCGGATGCCGGCCTCGGCCACATGGTCATGCCCATGCCCGTGACCATGGCGCTCATGGTCGTGGTCATGGTGCTCATGGTCGCAGGACTCATCATGCACATGCCCCGGCTCCCCGTGGGCGGGGTTGAGGAACTCAGGATCCAGGCCCGTGATCCGCTCCAGGTCAAAGCCCCCTCGACCCAGCACCGCCTCAAGGGGAACATTGGACCGCTGGGCGCGGTGGATGGGGGCCAGGGGATTGATGCGCCGGATCTGGGCCTCCACCGCCGCCAGTTCGGCCGGGGTGACGAGGTCGGTCTTGTTGAGGATGATCTGATCGGCAAAGGCGATCTGCTCCACCGCCTCACGGCTGTCGGCCAGGCGCAGGGGCAGGTGCTTGGCGTCCACCACCGTGGTCACCGAGTCCAGCTGGGACTTGGCCCGGACATCATCGTCGACAAAGAAGGTCTGGGCCACCGGGCCGGGATCGGCCAGGCCCGTGGTCTCGACGATGATCGCGTCGAACCTGCCCTTGCGCTTCATAAGGCCCGAGAGCACCCGGATCAGGTCGCCGCGCACCGTGCAGCAGACACAGCCATTGTTCATCTCGAACACCTCTTCGTCGGCGCCGACGATGAGATCGTTATCGATGCCGACCTCGCCGAACTCATTGACGATGACGGCGTAGCGCTTGCCGTGATCCTCGCTGAGGATGCGGTTTAGCAGGGTGGTCTTGCCGGCGCCGAGATAGCCGGTGAGAACGGTGACGGGGATTTTGTCGGTCATGCCCCACATCTAGTCCCTGACCCGGCCCGTGGGAACAGGCCCGCCGTGGAGTTGGTCGCCCGCAGCGCCCTTGACCTCGCCCCTGACGTTATAGACTAACACCGTTCGCCCAGCCTCGGGCCGCGCTGCGGGAAGGTCTCCTGTGTCAAAGGACGAAGCGACAAGATCGGCGCACACGGGGCTCACCCCGCCCGGACTCTCAATTCCGGGGTTTCCGCCGCCAGGGCCTCTGGACGGCTTTCGGGCTGACCGCGTCTATCTGGGCGCCGACCACCACCGGAACGAGCGGCGGGTCTGGCTGGCCGCGGCGATCTGCGCCGTCACCCTGAGCGCCCAGCTGGCCGGAGGCCTGGCCTTCAACTCCATGGCCCTGCTGGCGGGGGGCGTCCATATGGCGGCCCATGTGGCGGCCCTGAGCGTGGCCGGCCTCGCCTATCTTCTGGCCCGGCGCTACGCTGCTGATCGCCGCTTCAGCTTCGGCGCCGGAAAGGTGGGCTACCTGGCCGCCTTCGCCAACGCCGTGGCTCTGGGGATCACCGCCCTGCTGCTGGGCACTGAAACCCTCCGCCACTTCAGTGGCGGAGAGGAGACCCACTATCACGAGGCCTCTCAGCTCGCCGCAGCGGTCCTGGCCGTCAATCTTCTTTGCATGTGGTTGCTGCGACCCGCCCGCGGGGGGCCTGACCAGGGGGAGGACAGCGACGATGTCAATCTCCGGGGCGCGCACCTGCATCTGGCCGCCGACGTGGTGGTCTCCATCCTCTCCATAGGCGGCCTGCTGGCCGGGGCGTGGCTGGGCTGGAGCTGGGCCGACCCGTTGGCGGGGCTCCTGGGCGCCCTGCTGGTGGGGCGCTTCGCCTGGACCCTGGGAACCCGCGCCGGGGCCGCGCTTCTGGACATGACGCCCAGCCCCCGGCTGGCCGGTGAAGCGCGCCTGCGCCTGGAGGCCATGGGCGCGCAGGTGATCGATCTGCATGTGTGGCGTCTGGGGCCAGGCCACCAGGCCGCCATCGCCGTGGTGGCCGACCCGGAACGTCGTCCGGCCAAGGTCTTTCGCGCCCAGCTGGCCGATCTGCCGGGACTGAGCCACCTTACCGTCGAGGTGCGTGAGGCTGCCCGCGCAGAGCCCTGGAATCTCCAGGGGCCGCGTTGACTCATATGTCATCGTCTGTATAAGTCCGCGGCTCTCGCCCGCGGGGTTTCTCGCGGGCGCAATCCTATTTGTATCAAGTCCAAGGCGCGAACCATGTACGCGGTGATCAAGACCGGCGGCAAACAGTACCGGGTCCAACCGGGTGATCTGCTTGTGGTTGAAAAGCTGGACGGTGAGCCCGGCGCGAATGTCGCGTTCGGCGACGTCCTGATGGTCGGCGACGGGGAGACCATCACCCTCGGCGCGCCCGTCGTGGACGGCGCCACGGTCTCGGCCACCCTGATCGAGACCCGCAAGGGCGACAAGGTGAAGATCTTCAAGAAGATCCGTCGCCAGGGCTATCGCCGGACCCGCGGTCATCGCCAGTTCGAAAGCGTCCTGCGCGTCACCTCCATCGAAGGCGTCGGCATGACCGAGACCTGGGACGGTGTGGTCGACATGACCCCGAAGTCGGTTCTCGACGCCCGCGCCCGGGGCCTGAGCACCGAGGTCCGCGCTCCGGTCGAAGTCAAGCCGGCCGTGGTGGCGGATCCGCCCGCCCCTGAAGCCGGCGCCCCTGAAGCCGGCGCCCCCGAGGCCGCCGCCAAGCCGAAGGCCGCAAAGGCGGACGCCGGCGAAAAGAAGGCTGCGCCGAAGAAGGCCGCCGCCAAGAAGGAATCGGACGCCTGATCGGCGTCCTGGGGTTTAGGAGAGCACCATGGCTCACAAGAAATCTGGCGGTTCATCCCGCAACGGCCGCGACTCGGCCGGTCGGCGCCTTGGCGTAAAGAAGTTCGGTGGCGAAGCTGTGCTCGCCGGCAACATCCTCGTGCGCCAGCGCGGCACCAAGTACTGGCCGGGGGAAAATGTGGGTATTGGCCGCGACCATACCCTCTTCGCCCTTGAAACCGGCGCGGTGAAGTTTGTCACCAAGCGTGATGACCGCACCTATGTGACGGTGGTCCAGGCAAGGATGGCCGCCGAATAGGCGGAACCGCCTTTCTCCCGGTTCCGCCTCTCAGCACCTGAGGTGGACCGGACAGGAAAACTCCGAATGGGGAGTCCGGCCGCCGGACTCCCCGTTTTCGTTTTCCACGGGCCCCCGACCAAAGGGGCCGGGAGGAACAGATGAACACTCCTGATGGCCGCGCCCGCAGCCTTTCGACCCCCAGGCTGAGGCTCCGGACGCCCGAGGCCGCCGACGCCCGGAACATCGCCGTCCTGGCCAATGACCCCGATGTGGCGCGGATGACCACGCGCATGCCCCATCCCTACAGCCCGGCCGACGCCGAGATGTTCCTGAAGGCCTGCGCGGAACATGACCCCCGCCGGGAACGGGTGTTCGCCATTGAGCAGGCCAACGGGGTGCTCGTGGGCATGATGGGCTTCCATCCCAACCCGGCCGGACGCACGGAGATCGGTTACTGGCTCGGTCGGCCCTACTGGGGGCAGGGGTTGGCCACTGAGGCCGCCCTGGCCGCCCTGGCCTGGGCTGAACGGGACTGGGGGCGGCGCTACGTCCTGGCCGGCCACTTTGCCGACAACCCGGCCTCGGGTCAGGTGCTGTGCAAGACCGGCTTTCTCTATACGGGCGATGTCGAACCCCGCCACTCCCTGGCCCGGGGCGACGTCGCGGCCACCCGCATGATGGTCTGGCTCGCCTGACCCATCCCACATTATGGTATCTGGGTCCGTCCCGCCGGTTCGACGCCGGCGGGACGGACCCACCCTGGAACGCCGATGAAATTTCTCGACCAGTGCAAGATCTATATCCGCTCAGGCAACGGCGGCGGCGGAGCGGTTTCGTTCCGCCGGGAAAAATACATTGAATACGGCGGTCCGGACGGCGGCGACGGGGGGCGGGGGGGCGATGTCTGGATCGAGGCGGTGGACGGGCTCAACACCCTGATCGACTACCGCTACCAGCAGCATTTCAAGGCCGAGACCGGCGAACACGGCATGGGCCGCAACCGTCACGGCCACGCCGGCGCCGATGTGGTGCTGAGAGTGCCTGTGGGCACCCAGGTGCTGGACGAGGACAAGGAAACCCTGATCGCCGACATGGACCATGCCGGCCAGCGTCTCCTGCTGCTCAAGGGCGGCAATGGCGGCTGGGGCAATGACCGGTTCAAGGGACCGATCAACCAGGCCCCCCGCCACGCCAATCCCGGTCAGGAGGGGGAGGAGCGCTGGGTCTGGCTGAGGCTGAAGCTGATCGCCGATGTGGGTCTGGTGGGACTGCCCAATGCCGGCAAGTCCACCTTCCTGGCGGCGGTCTCCGCGGCCAGGCCAAAGATTGCCGACTATCCCTTCACCACCCTGACCCCGAATCTCGGGGTGGTGGACCTGTCCACCAATGAGCGGTTCGTCATCGCCGACATTCCCGGCCTGATCGAGGGCGCCTCGGAGGGGGCAGGCCTTGGCGCCCGGTTCCTGGGTCATGTGGAGCGGACCGCCGTGCTCATCCATCTGGTGGACGCCACCCAGGATGATGTGGCGGAGGCCTATCGCACCATCCGCCGGGAGTTGGCCGCCTATGGGGAGGGCCTGGCCGACAAGCGCGAGATCCTGGCCCTCAACAAGGTCGACGCCCTCGACCCGGAGACCCGCCTGGCCAGGACCGCCGAACTGGCCGAGGCCGCCGGGGCGCCCCCGCGCCTGATCTCCGGCGTGTCCGGTGAAGGAGTCACCGAGGCGCTCCGGGCCGCCTGGGGACAGGTCCGAGAGCGGCGCACCGAGGAACAGGCCGTCCTCGCCGCCCCCGAGCAGAGCTGGACCCCATGAGCCCCCTCACAGGCGCCCGCCGTATCGTCGTCAAGGTCGGCTCCGCCCTGCTGGTGGGGAAGGATGGGGCGCCCGACCGCGCCTGGCTCAAGGCTCTGGCCGTGGACGTCGCCCGGCTGCGGGCCAGGGGCCAGCAGGTCCTGATGGTTTCCTCCGGCGCTGTGGCGCTGGGGCGACGCCGCCTGGGCCTCACCCGCCGAGCCCTGACCCTGCCCGAGAAGCAGGCCGCCGCCGCCGCCGGGCAGTCGGCGCTGATGCGCGCCTGGGAGGAGGCCCTGGAACCTCATGGCCTGGCGGTGGCGCAAATCCTGCTGACCCGGAATGACACCGAGGTGCGCCGTCGCTGGCTGAACGCCCGGGCCACAGTGGACACCCTGCTCGACCTCGGGGTGGTTCCGGTGGTCAATGAGAACGACACGGTGGTCACCGAAGAGATCCGCTACGGGGACAATGATCGCCTGGCGGCCCGGGTCGCGCAGATGATCGGTGCTGACGCCCTGGTGCTGCTGTCGGACATTGACGGCCTCTATACCGCCGACCCCCGGCGGGATCCCGCCGCCGTCCATATTCCGCGCCTGTCGCAGCTGACCCCGGAGATTGAGGCCATGGCCGGGGGCGCCAATACCGGCGCCGGGGTCGGCTCCGGGGGGATGGCCACCAAGCTCGCCGCCGCCCGCATCGCCCAGTCGGCCGGCTGCGCCACCATCATCACCCTGGGCGCCCGCCCCGCCCCCCTGGGGGCCGTGGAGGACGGGGCCAAGGCCACGGTCATTGAGCCCGCCCTGACCCCCGGAGCCGCCTACAAGGCCTGGATCGCCGGCGCCCTGGCTCCGGCGGGAGCCATCCTGGTGGACGAGGGCGCCGCCAGGGCGCTCCGGGCCGGCAAGAGCCTGCTGGCCGCCGGTGCGACGGCCATTGAGGGACGGTTTGGCAAGGGCGACGCTGTCAGCGTGCGCCAGCAGGGGGGCGAGGAGATCGCCCGCGGCCTGGCCCGCTATGACGCCAGCGACGCCGAGCGCATCTGCGGCCTGCGGTCTGACGCCGTTGAGGCGGTGCTGGGCTATACTTCCGGCCCCCTGATCCACGCCGACGACCTGGCGCTTCTGACGCCGCGCCTCGACCACGCCGCCCCATGAGCTGCGCCTCTTAAATTGCCCGAGGTCCGAAAGGGGCCTAGGTAAGGCTCATCCTGAGCATAACTGACGGTTACGGACGATGGACGGGGCAAGGCCTGGGAGACGGGACGGGGACGGCGCGCGCCTGACGGCGCTGAGCCCCGGCATGGCCATCCCCTATGGGGGCGATCGCCTGGCGGTGGTCAGCGATGACCTGGCGGCCCGGTTCCAGGCGGGCGACCGCCTTCTGGTCCTGCAGGACACCGGCGACCTGCTGCATGTGCCCGCCGCCGAACAGGCCATCGCCCATGGGGCCATCACCCGGGCGAGGGCCGCCTTCGCCCGCATGGGCGAGGTCGGCGACGCGCAGATCAGCGCCTTCTTTGAGGCCTTTGCCGCCCGCCTGGCGACCGATGCCATCTGGGCCGTCATCAGCGCCGCCAATGCCGCCGACCTGGAGGCGGCCCAGGCCAGGGGCCGATCGACCACGCGCCTGGCCCTCAGCGACCAGATGCGCGCCGACATGATCACGGGCCTGCGGGCCTGGCGGGACGCCGCCCCGGCCCGGGGACGGCTGGTCGAGGCGGTGGACCATCAAGGCTGGCGGGTGGAGCAGGTCACAGCCCCCCTGGGCGTGGTGGCCTTCGTCTTTGAAGGCCGCCCCAACGTGTTCGCCGACGCCACCGGCGTGCTGCGGGCCGGAAACACCGTGGTCTTCCGCATCGGTTCTGACGCCCTGGGCACCGCCCGCGCCATCGTCGAGGACGCCCTGGACCCGGCCCTGGCGCAGGCGGGCCTGCCGCCCGGCGCCGCAGTGCTGCTGGATTCCCCGGCCCACGCCGCAGGCTGGGCCATGTTCGCCGACTCCCGGCTGGCCCTTGCCGTGGCCCGGGGATCGGGCCCGGCGGTCACCCAGCTGGGCGGCGTGGCCCGGCAGGCCGGTGTCCCGGTCAGCCTGCACGGGACCGGCGGCGCCTGGATGGTCGCCGATGCCAGCGCCGATCCCGAGCGCCTGTTCGCCGCCGTGTTCCACTCCCTGGATCGCAAGGTCTGCAACACCCTCAACGTCTTCTGCGTCACCCGGGACGCCGCCCCGGACCTCGCGCCGGTCTTTCTGGCGGCCCTGAACGCGGCGGCCGAGCGCCGGGGGCACGGGGTGAAGCTGCATGTGGTGGAAGGCGACGAGACCGTTGTGCCGGAGACCTGGCGACAGGCCCGCATTCAGGTGGCCCGGGCCGGGGGCGTGCGCGATGAGGCCCAGGTTGACCTGCTGCCCGTCGACCAGCTCGGCCGCGAATGGGAGTGGGAGGACACCCCTGAACTGACCCTGAAGCTGGTGGCCGATCTCGATGAGGCCATCGCCCTCTTCAATCGCTACAGCCCGCTGTTCGCCGCCAGCCTGATCAGTGGCTCCCCCGAGGCCCACGCCCGGTTCTACGCCACCATCAACGCCCCCTTTGTGGGCGATGGCTTTACCCGTTGGGTGGATGGCCAGTACGCCCTGAACAAGCCCGAGCTTGGCCTGTCCAACTGGGAATTCGGCCGCCTGTTCGCCCGGGGGGGCGTGCTGGCCGGCGATGGGGTGTTCACCCTCAGGGCCAAGGTGCGCCAGGACGACATCCATCTTGACCGTGGGGGGGCGCCCACCCCCGCCCGCAACCCCTGAGACCGCTGATCATGTGGTTCGCCGGTCCCGCCCGAAGACTGCCCGCCGCCGGCCGGCCCGGCGCCCTGCGGCTGGGGTTCCACCTGGCTCCGGGCATGCGGGTGGGGCTGTTCGGGGGCTCGTTCAATCCGGCCCATGAGGGCCATGCCCATGTGGCGGAAACCGCCCGTCGGCGTCTGGGTCTGGACCTGGTAGTCTGGCTGGTCTCACCGCAGAATCCCCTGAAATCCGCCCACGGGACCGCCCCGCTGGCCATGCGGATGGCCGGCGCCCGGGCCTTTGCCCGCCAGCGGGGGATGACGGTCTCCGACGCCGAGACGCGGCTCGGCTCCCGCTACACCATCGACACCGTCCGCGTCCTCAAGGCGAGGTTTCCCCAGGTCGACTTCGTCTGGATCATGGGCGCCGACAGCCTGGCCACCTTCCATCGCTGGCGGGGCTGGACTCAGATCATGGCTGAAACCCCGGTAGCGGTGGTTTCCCGCCCCCAGATTTCCCTCAAGAGCCGGACGTCGCCGGCCGCCCGGCGCTTCGCCCGCCATCGCATCGCCTCCGCCGAGGCCCGACGGCTGGCGAGACTTGCGCCGCCTGCCTGGGTCTTCCTGCGCGGCCCGCTGAACTTCCAGTCCTCCACCGCCCTGCGCGAGCGGATGCGGCCCACCGGCCCGTGACACCAGTACAAGCCCCCTGACCGGCGCGCGCAATCGTGCTAGGATGGTGTTTGCGTGGACTTTAGAGGAGTTTCCCGCTGAATACTGAAGCCGCGCAGCGCGCGCAGGACACCGCCGGCGCCGCCGTCGAATCCTCAGACGTCCAGGCCAGAATCGAGGCCCTGGAGCAACTGATTCTGAGCCGCCTCGATGAGGACCAGGCCCAGGACGTGGTGGTCATCGACCTCACCGGCAAGAGCGCGGTGGCCGATGGCCTGATCGTGGCCTCGGGCCGGTCTCAACGGCATGTGGGCGCCATCGCCGACCATCTGCTGCGGGCCTTGAAGGAGCACGGCTACGGTCGCGCCCGGGTCGAGGGCATGCCCCATTGTGACTGGGTGCTGATCGACACCGGCGACATCATCGTCCACCTGTTCCGTCCCGAAGTCCGCAGCTTCTACAATATCGAGAAGATCTGGTCCCTGGACGCTTCGGGCCACGCCGTCCCCTCCTCCTGACGGGGCGGGCTTGCGGGTCCTGATCCTCGCGGTGGGCCGTCTGGCCCGCGGCCCGGAATCTGATCTCGTACGTCTCTATGTGGAGCGGGCGACATCTGCGGGCCGGGTCCTGGGTCTGGGTCCCGTGGAGGTGATCGAGGTCGAGGGACGCAAGCCCGGCAAGGCCGCAGAGGCCGAGGCCCTGCGCCCCCACTTCAGGGGCAGCCATGTGCTGGTCTGCGATGAAGGTGGCCAGGCCCGCCCCTCCCGGGCCTTTGCCGAAGAGATCGCCAGCCTGCGGGACGACGGAACCCGTCGTCTGATCCTGGTCGTCGGCGGGGCCGACGGACTGGACCCGGCGCTCATGGCCGAAGCCCGGGGGCGGCTGGCCTTTGGTCCACAGACCTGGCCCCACGCCCTGGTTCGCGCCATGCTGGCCGAACAGGTCTATCGGGCCGTGACGATCCTGGCGGGAAGCCCCTATCACCGTGACTGACGCCTCCGCTCCACGCCTGCGACGCCTGACCGGCGTCTTGATGATCGCAGGTCTTGGCCTTGCGGTCGTCGGCCTGGCCATGGCGGTGGCGGTGGCGGCCCCGGTCGGAGGGCTGCGCCTGGAAAGCCTGGATGCCCGCGAACAGGTGCTGAACGCCGAGCGTGGGGAGAATGACCATCAGCTCGCCAGGCTGCTCTCGGTTCTTCAGCAGCTGCGTCGGGACCCGCCGCCGGCCCTGCTGGTGGCCCCCGATGACGCCCGAGACGCCGTGCGGGCCGCCATACTGGTCAAGGCCATGACCCCAGAGCTGCAGAGACGGGCCCTGGTCTATGCATCGGAGGCGACCGAACTCGCCCGCCAGCGCCGCCTCGCCGCCGTGGCCAGCGAAAGCCTGTTCACCGCTGAAAGCCAGCGCGCCGAGGCAAGACCAGCCCCTGAGGCGATTGATCCCAGCGGGGCGGCGCTTCGGGGTTATGCCGAGGCCCCGGCGGAAGGGCTGTTCACAGGGCCGCTTCAGGCGCCGGCGCAACTGCTCATGCCGGTGGAGGGTCCGATCACGCACCGGTTCGGCGAGGCCGTGCACGGCGCGGCCCGGCATCAGGGCCTGACCATCCTCACCGCCCGTGGCGCCCGCGTGCACAGTCCAGGCGCCGGGCTGGTGCAGTATGTGGGGCCGGTGCGCGGCTGGGGCGTCATCTTGATCTTAAGGATGAGCGGTGGATACCATCTGGTGATGGCCGGTCTGGACCGGCTGAGCGTCGAGACCGGACAGACCGTGGCCGCCGGCGCCCCGGTCGGCTGGATGGCCGACTCGGGCGCTGCGCCATCGGAGCTCTATCTGGAGGTCCGGGAGAAGGGGGCGCCGGTGGACCCGGCGCGCTGGTTGAAAAGAGAAGCGGGTTGAACCTGCTCGTGTGATGTTTTGGCGCGCGGCGGCTTGAATTCGCCGCAAAGGGAGCCTCAGGCTAGGGTCTATGAAGCAGTATCTGATGATCGGCGGGGCGGCCTTTGTCCTTGGGGCGGGCTCCATGGCCTATGTGAGCCAGCAGGCCCAGGCCTCGTCCCAACAGCCGCAGGCCCAGACCTACCGGATGCTCGAGCTGTTTGGCGATGTGCTGGATACGGTGGAGCGCCAGTACGTCACCGACGTGGATCAGAAGAAGCTGATCGAGGCGGCCATTGACGGCATGCTCACCTCGCTGGATCCCCACTCCGGCTATCTGAACCGCGAGAGCTTTGATGAAATGCGGGACCAGACCCGTGGCGCCTATGGCGGCCTGGGTATCGAGGTCACCAGCGAAGACGGCGTGGTCAAGGTGATCTCGCCCATGGACGGCACCCCGGCATACAAGGCCGGCATCAAGGCTGGCGACTATATCACCGCGGTCAACGGGGCCAGTGTGCTCGGCATGAGCGTCAGCGACGCGGTCAAGCAGATGCGGGGCAAGCCCGGCGAGGCGGTGGTCCTGACCATCGCCCGGGAAAAGATGGACCCGTTCGATGTGGAAATCATCCGCGAGGTGATCGAGCCCAAGTCGGCGGTGGCCCGGATGGAGGGGGACTACGGCTTCCTGCGAGTCTCGGCCTTCAATGAGCGGACCACGGACGAGGCCGAGCGGGTATTCAATGACCTGCGGGCGGCCAATCCGCAGATGAAGGGTCTGATCCTGGACCTGCGGAACAACCCCGGCGGCCTGCTCGACCAGGCCGTCGGCCTGTCCGATCTGTTCCTGGAGGGCGGCGAGGTCGTCTCCCAGCGGGGCCGCAACGCCCGGGACGTGGAGCGCTACAACGCCCGCCCCGGCGACATCGCCCGGGGCCTGCCCATGGTGGTGCTCATCAACACCGGTTCAGCCTCGGCCGCCGAGATCGTCGCCGGCGCCCTGCAGGACCGCAAGCGGGCTGAGCTGGTGGGCCTGACAAGCTTTGGCAAGGGCTCGGTCCAGACCGTCATCCCCCTGCGGGGCGGCATGGACGGGGCGGTGAAGCTGACCACGGCGCGCTACTACACCCCTTCGGGCCGCTCGATTCAGCAGACCGGCATCGAGCCCGACCTGGAGGTGGCCGCCAGCCGCGCCGAAGCCCAGGCCATCGCCAACCGGGCCTTCCAGTTCAGCGAAGCCTCCCTGCGCAACGCCCTGACCGCCGGAGCGGGCCAGGCCCGCAGGGGCGCCCATGAACCCGCCGAGACCCCCCCGGAGTCCTTCGATGAGACCAAGGACTTCCAGCTCGTCCGGGCCAAGGACGTGCTGAAACATGGCTCTGTCGCCGCCACGCCAAAGCTGCCCAAGCCCGAGGCCCGGCTGGCCGAGGTGATCGGCGCCCGGGACAGGGTCGCCACAGCGCCGCAACCCAAATAGGCGGCTCGGCTGCGGCCGGAGGGCCGCATTTGGACGCTTAAGGCCTCATTAACCATGTTCCCGCAGAACCCGTCCTAGGCCGGTCTGTAGGATGAGGTTCGGCGAGCCATGGCCAAGTTCTCGAAGAAAAGCCTGACGCCGGCGCCGGCGTCTCCCCAGCCCGCCTCCTCCGGGGCTGTGGGGAAGCTGCGCGCGGCCCTGGCCAATCCCTACTTCAGCGCCGGCGGGGCGGCGGGACTATTCCTGGTGCTGCTCACGGCCCTGGTGCTCATCATCGGCGATCCCGAGGCTGGGGCGCCGGTCATCCGCCTGCCGCTGGTCCAGGCGGTGGCCGCCGCCGCCCCCCCCGGCTGGCGCGAGGCCCTGACTATTGACGGATCGGGACCGGGGATCGTCGAGGAGATCTACGAGCTTTCCGCGACGCCGATCACCGAGACCGAACCCATGGGCGAGGCGGTGATCACCCTGCCTGGGGCGTCTCCGGCCCGTCGGATCCAGACCCTGCCCCCGGCCCCCATGGCTGGCCTGTTCCATCAGGGTCCCAACGGACCCCTCCCGGTGATCGCGGCCGATGGCCGCACGCCCGCCCAGGCCTATGCCCGCCCCTTCCAGTCCAACGGCAAGCCCAAGGTGAGCCTGATCGTCGGGGGTCTGGGCCTGAACAGTCGCGCCACCCGTGAGGCCATCGAAACCCTGCCCGGGGAAATCACCCTGTCCTTCGTGCCCTATGCCGAGGGCCTGCAGGGCTGGATCGATCTGGCCCGGGAGCATGGGCATGAGGTATTGCTGGAGACGCCCATGGAGCCGGTCGACTATCCCGACAACGATCCTGGCCCCTATACCCTGCTGGCCAGTTCCGGACCGGCGGAGACCAGCCGCCGGCTGGAGTGGCTGATGTCGCGGGCCACGGGCTATTTTGGCCTTACCAACTATCTGGGCTCACGGTTCCTGAGCTCCGACCCGGCCATGGCCACCTTCACCACGGTGTTGAAGAGCCGCGGCCTGGCCTTCATCGATGACGGCCAGGCCGCTGGGCGCGGCCTCGGCATCCCCCGGGCGTCCGCCGGCCGGATCATTGACGAGCAACTGTCCCGCGAGGCCATCGACGCCCAGTTGCTGGCTCTTGAGGCCCAGGCGCTTCAGAAGGGGCAGGCTCTGGGGTCGGGCTTTGCCTATCCGCTGACCATAACCCAGGTGGCGCAGTGGGCGCAGGCGGTGGAGGCCCGCGGCTATCAGCTGGCGCCTGCCTCAGCCCTGACAAGACGATGAGCGGGCGATGAGCCCCGATCCAGTTGTTCCAGCCCACCTGGGGCCCTACAGACCCAATGTCGGAGTCGCCCTGTTCCGACCCGATGGCCGGGTGTGGATCGGCCGCCGGGCTGGCGCGCCAGGACCGCGGAACTGGCAGTTTCCTCAAGGCGGCGTCGACCCCGGTGAGGACCTTCAGGCCGCCGCCCTGCGAGAGCTGGCCGAGGAGACCGGCGTCCAGTCCGTCACGGTCCTTGGGCGCACGGACGGCTGGCTGACCTACGACTTCCCCCCGGAGCATGCCCGCTCCCCGATCGGACGGGACTGGAAGGGACAGCGTCAGGTCTGGTTCGCCCTCCGGTTCGAGGGGGATGACCGGGAGATCGACCTGGAGGCCCAATTGCCAGCTGAGTTTGACGCTTGGCGCTGGGGTCGGCTGGCTGAGACCCCGCGAATCGTGGCGCCCTTCAAGGAGGCCGTATACAGACAGGTGGTCGATGCCTTCGCGGTCTTCGCTGCGGGCTGACCAGAACTTTCCGTCCGCGAGGAAACCCATGGCCGCACCCGTCATCATGGTGCACGGCGCCTTTTGCGGCGACTGGACCTTTGAGGCCTTTCAGGCCCCCTTCATTGCGGCCGGACATGCCGTGACCTGCCCGGCCCTGCGCGGTCACGGGGGCTCGCACGCCACCGGGGCCGTGGTGGGGGTCTCGATGCTGGACTATGCCGCCGACATCGCCACCCTTTGCCGCAGCCAGGCCGAGCCGCCAGTTCTGGTGGGTCACTCCTTGGGGGGCCTGGTGAGCCTGCTGGCGGCGGGACGCGCGCCTGTGGCAGGTCTGGTCCTGCTGGCGCCGTCACCCCCCTGGGGTGTGGCCGGATGGTCTCTGGAGGAAGGGGTGACCGCCCTTGGCCTTCACATGCTGGGTCCGTTCTGGAGCCAGGCGGTGGCGCCGGACAAGACCCTGATGCTCCGCTACAGCCTGGACCAGCTTCCAGCCGGCGCCAGACGTCCGATCCTGGAGCGGCTGCGCCCGGAGAGCGGACGGGCCCTTTGGGAGACCCTGAACTGGTGGCTGGACCCGATGATGACCACCAGTCTGGGGGTCCAGATTCAGGCGCCGGCCCTGGTGATGGTGGGCGATCGCGACCTGGTCCACCCGCCGGCGACGGCGCGGCTGACGGCCAGTCGCATCGGCGCCGACCTCAAGATCATCCCGGGCATGAGCCATTGGCTGCCTGGCGAGCCCGGGTGGGAGGTCGTGGCCCAGCAGGCCCTGGACTGGATCCGAACACGGCCGTTCGCGACCGCCTGAACGCGTCAGGCGGTCGCCGATCCCGCGCCCCAGGCCGACAGACGGCGGGGCATGGGTCCTTCAGACCTTAGAACGTGCGTTCGCTGAACAGCAGGGTCGCCTGGTCGTAGCGACGGTCCAGGGGGGTGTCGTCGGGGTTCTTCAGCTGGACGAAGACGAGCCCGGTGGATTCGGCCTCGGTGAAGTGCTCCCACGCCAGGGTGATACGCTTGACGTTGTCCGCGCCGACCATGAAGTCGTTCCGCTGCAGGCGCAGGCGGGGCTCCTGGAGGAAGGCCCAGATGTTCAGGGCCTCGACAATGGGCGTCTCGCCGCCGATGGCGTAGTTGATCTGGACATTGCAGACATTGTCATTGGCGCCCTTGGGCAGGACGGAAATGACGTAGTTGCGGTCGCCGCCGAGGGCCATCTGATAGCTGCCCGAGCGACGATCCCGGCGCATGCCCAGATCCCTGGCCACGTCCTCGACGCTTTTGCCGTCGCGGACCATGGGCAGGCAGGCCCGGGTCAGGACGGACAACACCAGGGCGCCGTCGCCCGTGGTGGGCAGGACCGGCGGGGGTTCTGCCGCAGCGGGAGCCGGGGCGGGCTGCTCTTGGGCCGGGGCGACGGCGGCCTCAGGCGCCGGATCAACGACGTCCTGGGCGAGGGCGGGTCCCGAGAGACCTGCAAGCAGGACGAGGCTGGCAATGACGGTGCGCATGAGTATCTTCCCTGACTGGACGCCCTTGTTGGGGCTTGGCGGCATCACACTAAAGCCGGGCCTGGACTGCAAGACCTCTCGCACGTCTTTTGGCGACTTCTGGGCCAGGATGACGGCCGGACAGGCGTCAGGCGACCGCAGGGGCCGCCTGTTCCGCCAGAATCGTGAGACCGCTGGCGGTGACGTCGGCGAAACCGCCCTTCACATCATAGACGGTCTCGCGGCCCTCATTGCGCACGATCACGCGGCCCTCCCGCAGGGTGGCCATGAACGGAGCGTGACCCGCGAGAACCCCGAAGTCGCCTTCGGTCCCCGGGGCGTCCACCTGATCGACCAGGCCCGCATAGAGCTCGCGCTCCGGCGAGACGAGGGAGAAGTGCAGTTTGTCCGCCATGATCCCTAGGCCTCCGACGCGAGCTTCTCGGCCTTGGTGACCGCATCCTCGATGGTGCCGACATTGTAGAAGGCCGGCTCAGGCAGGTGATCATACTCGCCGTCGCACACGGCCTTGAAGGAGCGGATGGTGTCTTCCAGGCTGACGAAGATGCCCGGGGTGTTGGTGAACTGCTCGGCCACGTGGAAGGGTTGCGACAGGAAGCGCTGGATCTTCCGGGCGCGGGCCACGATCAGCTTGTCCTCTTCCGACAGCTCGTCCATGCCCAGGATGGCGATGATGTCCTTCAGGGCCTTGTACTGCTGCAGGATTTCCTGAACCCGGCGGGCCACGGCGTAGTGTTCGTCGCCGATCACCAGGGGGTCCATGATCCGCGAGGTGGAGTCGAGCGGATCCACCGCCGGGAAGATGGCCTGGGCGGCGATGTCGCGGCTCAGCACGGTGGTGGCGTCCAGGTGGGCGAAGGAGGTGGCCGGCGCCGGGTCGGTGAGGTCGTCGGCGGGCACGTAGATCGCCTGGACCGAGGTGATGGACCCCTTGTGGGTCGAGGTGATGCGCTCCTGCAGATTGCCCATCTCGGTGGCGAGCGTCGGCTGATAGCCCACGGCCGAGGGAATCCGTCCCAGCAGAGCCGACACCTCCGAACCCGCCTGGGTAAAGCGGAAGATGTTGTCGATGAACAGCAGCACGTCCTTGCCCTCCTCGTCGCGGAAGTACTCCGCCTGGGCAAGGCCGGTCAGGGCGACCCGGGCGCGGGCGCCGGGAGGCTCGTTCATCTGGCCATAGACCAGGGCGCAGCGGGAGTCGCCGCCGCCGCCCGGCTGGTTCACGCCGGACTCGATCATCTCGTGATAGAGGTCATTGCCCTCGCGGGTGCGCTCACCCACGCCGGCCAGCACCGAATAGCCGCCGTAGGCCTTGGCGATGTTGTTGATCAGCTCCTGCATGGTCACGGTCTTGCCCACGCCGGCGCCGCCGAACAGGCCGACCTTGCCGCCCTTGGTATAGGGGCACATCAGGTCGATGACCTTGATCCCCGTGACGAGGATTTCCGACGAGGTCGACTGCTCCTCGAAGCTCGGTGCCTCGCGGTGGATCGGGCGGTACATGGTCGTCTTGATCGGGCCCTGCTCGTCGATCGGCGCGCCGACCACATTCATGATCCGGCCCAGCGTGCCCGGTCCGACCGGGGCCAGGATCGAGGTGCCCGTGTCGGTCACCGGCTGGCCGCGCGTCAGGCCTTCCGACGTGTCCATGGCGATGGTGCGGACCATGTTGTCGCCGAGGTGCTGGGCGACTTCCAGCACCAGGGTGAAGGGCTGGCCGGTCTTCTGGTCGACGTTCTGCGTCTCCAGGGCGTTCAGGATCGCCGGCAGCTGGCCCTCGAACTCGACGTCGACGACGGCCCCGATGACCTGGGCGATCCGGCCCACGCCGGTGCCGGCCGTATAGGCGGCGTTGCCGGTGCCGGCGGCGGCTTTCGGAGCCTTGGGAGCGGCCGGCTTGCGGGCGGCGGGTTTCTTGGGGGCGACGGTGTCGGTCATGGCGATGCGGCTTCTTCTAAAGTCTTGTCGGAAAGGGATCAGGCTTCGACGAGGTCGAGCCGGCGTTCAATTCGGCCCAGCCGTTCCTCGACACGGTCGAGGCGGGCGCTCTGCCCGGCATACTGGGTGGTCAACTGGCCGAAGTGACTTTCGATCGCGGTCACCCGGGACTTGATGTCCATCAGCTCCAGTCGAATCTCCTGCTGGCCCGCGCGAAGGGCTTTCAGATGTTCGAGCATCAGATGAGCGATGTCGTCCGTCACGGCGTTTCCTTTCGACCCGGCCAGGGTATCACATTTTGCCTTATAGCGCCTCCGCGCCGGCGATGATCTCGATCAGTTCGGTGGTGATCTGGGCCTGGCGTTTGCGGTTGTAGCTCAGCGTCAGGCTGTTGATCAGGTCGCCCGCATTGCGGGTGGCATTGTCCATGGCGCCCATCTGGGCCCCGAAGAAGCTGGCCTGGTTTTCGTACAGGGCGGCCAGCACCTGG
>CAMTXB010000044.1:0-15722 GCA_947085575.1 uncultured Caulobacteraceae bacterium | reverse complement strand
GGCGCGGGAGAGGAGGTCGCCGCCAGGTCTACAAAACGGATGTCCCCATCAGACCCTTGCCGCCACATCCGGCGCCCACAACGGGCGGCAGTCCAGCTGCCGCGGGGTGGAGCAGCCCGGTAGCTCGTCAGGCGCATAACCTGAAGGTCACAGGTTCAAATCCTGTCCCCGCACCCACCGTCGAGACATGGCCGCCTTGCTCCAGCACGGCGGCCATTTCCGTTTCCTGGCCCACCCTCCGTACCCGGCCACGCGTCAGCCGGCGTGACCACCACCTGGCCGATGAGCGCCCAAATAACTGGCGCGGTTCACCCGCCTCACAATGAGAAGTGTGAGTCACGGTTCCGATCACAGGGGAATCCCCCGGGTCGGCATCAGCGGCGATGGGCATAGGCCTTGCCCAGGGGCCTTGCCTTGACGTTGACGTAAGACGCCACTTAACGTCATCGGCAAGACACAAGACGCCAAAAATCAGGCTCACCCGGAGACGCCAAGCATGCCTACCGACCTGCGCCGCCCCCAACGCACCTATACGATCCGCCAGCTCTGCCTGGAGTTCAAGTGCACCCCGCGCGCCCTGCGCTTCTATGAGGACAAGGGCCTTCTGACCCCGGCCCGCGATGGCATGAACCGGGTCTATTCCTATAGGGACCGCGCGCGGCTGAAGCTGATCCTGCAAGGCAAGCGGGTGGGCCTGTCCCTGGCGGAGATCGGGGAAATCCTCGACCTCTACGACCTCGGGGACGGCGGCGCGGCCCAGATGGCCAAGTCCCTGCGCAAGTTCAAGGAACGCATCGTCGCCCTGGAGACTCAGCGCGAGGACATCGACCGGGCGATCAGCGAGCTGAAGGCTGGCTGCAACAACCTCGAGGCGAAGCTGACCGCCACCCGTCCGGACCTTCTGCCCCGGGCCGCCGACTATGATCAGATACTTCGCCAGCGCCTGGACGGCCTGGAGCATGCGGGCGCAAAATAGGATCGCCAACCGCCGATCCGACCACGATACCCTGACCGGGCCGGGCGACCGGCCCGGCTGACACCGCTGGAGCCCCCATGCCTTATCAGCCCCCCGTCCGCGACCACCTCTTCCTCCTGCGCGATGTTCTGCAGATCGAGCGTTACGGAGATCTGCCGGGCTTTTCCGAGGCCTCCATGGATGTGGTCGCCCAGATCGTCGAGGAGGGCGCGCGCTTTGCCGGCGAGGTTCTGGCGCCCCTTAACCGGGCGGGCGACAGGCAGGGCTGCACCTGGCGGCCGGACAATACGGTGACGACCCCCGAGGGCTTCAAGGCCGCCTATAGGGGTCTGGTGGACGGCGGCTGGCCGGCCATCGGCGCCGACAAGGCCTATGGCGGCCAGGGCCTGGCCCATGTGGTCAACCTTTCGTTCTCGGAGATGTCATCCTCGGCCAATATGGCGTTCGCCATGTATCCGGGCCTGACCCATGGCGCCTATTCGGCCATCCACACCGGCGGGTCGCCTGCGCAGAAGGACCTCTATCTGCCCAGGCTCGCCTCCGGCGAGTGGTGCGGCACCATGAACCTCACCGAGCCCCATTGCGGCACCGACCTGGGGCTGCTGCGCACCAAGGCGGTCCCGCAGGCCGACGGCTCCTACCGCATCACCGGCCAGAAGATCTGGATCTCCGGCGGCGAGCACGACATGGCCGACAACATCATCCATCTGGTGCTGGCGCGGATCGAGGGCGCCCCGGCCGGAACCCGGGGGATCAGCCTGTTCGTCGTGCCCAAGTTCATCCCCGGCGCCGAGGGCAAGCCAGGTGAGCGCAACACCGTCTTCTGCGCCGGCCTGGAAGAAAAGATGGGCATTCACGGCAACGCCACCTGCGTGATTCAGCACGAGGAATCCGTCGGCTGGCTGGTCGGCGAGGAGAACCAGGGCCTGCGCCTGATGTTCGTGATGATGAATGAGGCCCGCATCGGGGTCGGCCTGCAGGGTGTGGCCCAGGCTGAAGCGGCCTATCAGGCCGCCGCCAGCTTCGCCAAGGACCGGCTGCAGGGCCGCTCGCTCACCGGACCGAAGAACCCCGACGGCCCCGCCGACCCGATCATCGTCCACCCCGACGTGCGCCGCATGCTGATGGACTCCAAGGCGATCATCGAGGCGGGCCGGGCCTTCCTGTTCTGGACCGCCCTGCACGGCGACCTGGCCCATGGCAGCCCCGATGAAGCCGTGCGGCGCAAGAGCGCAGACTACATGGCCCTGATGACCCCGGTGGTGAAGGGCTTCCTCACCGATCGCGGGTTCAAGGTCTGTTCGGACGCCATGCAGGTGCATGGCGGCTCGGGCTTCACCGAGCACTTCCCCGCCAGCCAGTACCTGCGCGATTGCCGGATCGCGCTGATCTATGAGGGCGCCAATGGGGTCCAGGCCCTGGACCTGGTGGGGCGTAAGCTGGCCGCCGAGGGGGGCCGCGGCGTCATGGGGTTTTTCGCCGAGATCGACGCCTATGTGGGCGGGCACGAGAACGACAAGGCCCTGGCCCCGATCATCGAAGGTCTGGCCCGCGCCAAGGAGGAGCTGCAGGACGCCACCATGTGGCTGATGGCCAATGGCCTGGCCAATCCGGACAATGCCGGGGCGGCGTCGACCGACTACATGCATCTCTTTGGCCTGACGGCCCTGGCCTATATGTGGGCGATGATGGCCAAGGCGGCCCAGGACAAGGTCGCAGCCGGGGACACCGATCCCTATTACGCCACCCGCCTGACCCTGGCCCGCTACTATGTGGAGCGGATCCTGCCGGAAACCTCGGCCCACCTGGCCAAGCTGAAGACCGGCGCCGACACCCTGATGAGCCTTCCGGCCGAGGCCTTCTGATGGCGGCCTACCGGGCCTCGGTGCAGTGGCGCCTGGGGGCGGGGGAGGACTTCCCGGCCGGGCGCTACAGCCGGGGCCATGAGCTGGGCTTTGACGGGGGCGTGACCGTGCCCGGCACGGCTTCGCCCCATGTGGTGGGCAACAGATGGTCGGTGGATGGGGCTGTGGATCCCGAGCAGATGCTCGTGGCGGCCCTCTCATCCTGCCACATGCTGACCTTCCTGCACCGGGCGCGGCTGGCGGGGTTCTCCGTGGCCGCCTATGCCGACGCCGCCGAAGGCGTGATGGGCGAGATCGCCCCGGGCGGCCAGGGGGTGACCAGGGTCACCCTGCGTCCGGCGATCGAATGGGTCGGCCCCGCCCCGGACGCGGAGGCTCTGGCCCGGCTGCACCATGAGGCGCACGAGGGCTGCTTCATCGCCAATTCGGTCAGGACAGAGGTGGTGGTCGCCTGAGGCCCCTATGGGCGACGCCCCCGGCGGGCGCGACGCGGCGCCGCCTCAAGAAGGGCCCCGAGCCGGTCCCTCAGGAACGCCTCGTCCTTCATCTCGCACTCCCAGATCACCTCCACCCGCCAGCCCGCCTCAGAAAGGGCCTGGGTGGAGGCGGCGTCGCGGGTCCGGTTACGCCCGACCTTGCCCAGCCAGTAGTCGCGGTTGGCCCTGGGCACGCGGGCGCCTCTGGGGCAGTCATGGCCATGCCAGAAGCACCCATGGGCGAAGATCACCAGACGACGCCCCGGCAGGACAATGTCGGGGGCGCCCGGCAGATCCTGGCGGTTCAGGCGATAGCGGGCGCCGAGGCCGGTGAGCAGCCGGCGCAGGATGCGCTCAGGCCCCGTCCCTGAGCCCTTGACGCGGCGCATGACGGCCGAGCGCGTGCGGGCATCATAGACGTCGCTCACCCCCGGCCGGCCCTGGCCTCAGACGGCATCGAACAGGGCGGTGGACAGATAGCGCTCGGCGAAGCTCGGGATGATCACCACCAGGGTCTTGCCGGCCATGTCGTCGCGGTCGGCCACATGGAACGCCGCCGTCAGGGCCGCCCCGGAGGATATGCCCACGGGAATGCCCTCCTCTTTGGCCACACGCCTGGCCATGGCGAGGCTGTCTTCATTGGAAACCTGGACCACCTCGTCGATGACGCTGCGGTCGAGGATGGAGGGGACAAAGCCCGCGCCGATGCCCTGGATCTTGTGCGGCCCCGGCTGGCCGCCCGACAGCACCGGGGAGGCTTGCGGCTCAACGGCGATCATCCTCAGACCAGGCTTGCGGGCCTTCAGCACCTGGCCGACCCCGGTGATCGTGCCGCCGGTGCCCACGCCGGACACCACGGCGTCCACCTGGCCTTCGGTATCGTTCCAGATCTCCTCGGCGGTGGAGACCCGGTGGATGAGGGGGTTGGCGCCATTGTCAAACTGCTGGGGCATGACCGCCCCTGGCGTCGCCTCGACGATCTCCCTGGCCCGGGCCACAGCGCCGGCCATACCCCGCTCGGCCGGGGTGAGTTCGAGTTTAGCGCCCATCAGGGCCAGCATCTTGCGCCGTTCGATGGACATGCTCTCGGGCATGACCAGGGTTAGGGGATAGCCCTTGGCCGCCGCCACGAAGGCCAGAGCGATGCCGGTATTGCCGCTGGTGGGCTCGACGATGGTCGAGCCGGGCTTGAGGATACCCTGCGCCTCCAGGGCCTCGATCATGGACACCCCGATCCGGTCCTTCACCGAGGCGATGGGATTGAAAAACTCCAGCTTGGCCAGCACCTCGCCCTGGGGCTTCAGGGCTGCGGTCAGTCGCGGCAGACGGACCAGGGGCGTGTCGCCGATGGTGTCGATGATCGAGTCATAGACCCGGCCCCGACCGACCCGGCGATGGCGCTCGGCGTCGTAGGTCTTGAGGGAATTGGCGTCCATGGACCTGCCTTCAAATGTCGCGTTTCGTGCCCTTTGAACGCGAACTTAGGAGCTTAGGCGCCAAAAGTAAGCCGGTCATTCGGCAGCGATGACCCCAGTTTCTCCACCAGCCAGGGGCGTAATCAGATTTTCTGCCAGCCAGGCCACCACCGGAACCGCCACCCCGTCGCCGGTCACCCGCAGGGCGCTATTGGCTGAGGCGGGCAGGACATAGGTTTCCGGCAGACCCATGAGGCGGGCGGCCTCCCTGGGGGAAACCAGGCGCGAGCGGATGCCCTGGCCATCGCCGATCAGCAGCAACTGCCGCGAGGAGCCGCCGGCAGGGGTGCGCAGGCATCCGGCCAGCCCGTCCAGGCGCACCTCGGCCCTTTGCACCCGGACCCCGTTCTCGGTGCGGATCCGCCGATAGACCGCCCCCACGGCCTGCCCCCGGGCCGCCAGTTCCGCGTCAAGGCGACGCCGGTGCAGGGGGGACATCTGGTCAAGCAGGGCCTGGGTCTGGGCCGCCGCGCGCCAGGGGACTTTGGCGGCGTCCTCCAGCAGGCTGGCCAGGTCGGTGTTGCGGGCCGGGGGGGCGGGCAGGCGCCACCAGACCCAGCGCTCCGCGAGGTCTGGTCCCAGGCGGCCATGGGCCTCCATCACGGCGCGGCTGTGGAACGGGCTCAGGCCCGTGAGCCCGGGGGGCGGAACAGTCCGGGTGGCCACCACAAAGACCCTTGGCCTGGACTGGGGGACGAAGCGGGCGGCGTCGATCTCCAGGGCGCCGAAGTGATAGCCCTGATCGGCCAGGGCCCGGCAGAGGGCCTGGAAGTCAGCCCCACCGTGGGAGGTCAGCAGGCCGACCACATTCTCGATGACGATGATCCTCGGCGCCCGGCCCTGTGCGTTCAGCCCCTGGACCAGCTTCCAGAAGCCGAAAAAGGCCGAGGATCGCCCCCCGGCCAGGCCCGCCCGGGCGCCGGCGAGGCTGAAATCCTGGCAGGGGGAGGAGGCCCAGGCGAGGTCGGCCTGCGCGGGCAGGTCAGCCGGGGTCAGCCCCCAGACATCACCCTCGTGGAAATGAGTCTCGGCGTCCGGGAAATTGGTCCGGTAGGCGCGGGCCTTGACTGGATCAAAGTCGTTGGCGAAGGCGCAGTCCCAGCCTGACCCGAGTCCCAGCCGGGCCATGCCGCCGCCGGCGAAGAATTCGTAGAAGATCGGGGGACGGTTTCGACTCATGATGGGGTGAGTCTATCCTGTCCAGGCCCACGGGAAAGGATCCCTGCCATGCGCGCTCCAACTCTTGTCCGCCAGATCCGTGCCGGGGACGGCCTGCTGATCCTGGCCCTGACCCTTGGCCTGGGGGCGTGCCAGCCACAGGCGCCCGATGGAGGGCAGGCCCCGGCCCCGGCCGACGCCCCCGCCCTGGCCGCCGCCTCCCGGACGGCGGTCCCTGGGCCTCCCGCCGCCCCCGGACCCTTCGCCGGCGACCTGCGGGCGGTGGGAACCGAGCCCTTCTGGGGTCTGAGCATTACCGGCGGCGAGATCCTGCTCGAGCGCCCGGACGTCCCCCCGAGCCGGGGTCCCAACCCGGGTTTTGTCATGGAGGACGGCCAGGCGGTCTGGCGCACCCAGACCACCGATGGGGGCGACCTGATGATCACCCTGCGACAGGCGGCCTGTTCCGACGGCATGTCGGACCTCGCCTATGCCTATGTGGCCGAGGTCCAGAGCGGTGACGAAACCCTGTCCGGCTGCGCCGGAAAGGCCGACGCCATGCCCCGGGAGGGCGAGGCCGCCGCGGCGCCGGCTCCCGCGCTCTGATCCGCCGCCCAGAGCCCCGGCCGTGACCAAGATCAGCCTGAAGTTCGACTTCGCCAATGGCCATCGACTGGGTCCCGGCAAGGCCGATCTGCTGGCGCAGGTCCGCGCCCATGGCTCCATCGCTGCCGCCGGGCGCGCCATGGGCATGAGCTACCGGCGGGCCTGGCTGCTGGTCGACCAGTTGAATCACATGTTCGTGGAGCCCGTCGTGACCACCCAGCTGGGGGGACGGGGGGGAGGCGCAGCCCAGTTGACCCCCTTTGGGGAAACCGTGCTGGCACGCTATCGCGCCTTGCAGGCCAAAACCTCAGCGGCGGTGGCGGCGGATCTGGCGGCGCTGGAGGCGGTCCTGCGGGCGCCCGAGGGCTAGAACGCCCTAAGCCACGGGCCGCAGGTCCAGGATATCGGCCACCAGGGCGCTGGCCGGCTGGCCCATCACCTCGTCCGGAGGACCCGTCTGGAGGATCTCTCCCTGATGCAGCACGCTCATCTGGTCGGCCAGGGCCTGAGCCTCGTCCAGGTCGTGGGTGACCAGCAGGATGGGGAGGTGCAGGCTGGCGCGCAGGACGTTCAGATCCGCCTGCAACCGCCGGCGGGTGCGCCGGTCCACGGCGGCGAAGGGCTCATCGAGAAGCAGCACATCCGGCGACCGGGCCAGCGCCCGGGCGACGGCCACGCGCTGCTGCTCGCCCCCCGACAGGTCGGCGGGGCGGCGGTGGGCCTTGCCCTCGAGCCCCACCTGCGCCAGCAGGGACAATGCCCGAGGTCCGCGCTCAGGACGTGGCCGGTCTTGCAGGCTGGTCTCCACATTGGCCTGGGCGCTCATATGCGGGAACAGGGCATAGTTCTGGAACACCAGCCCCACCCGCCGATCCTGGGGGGACATCCAGGTCCCGGCCTGGGCGTCGAACCAGACCGCGCCGCCGCAGGTGATCTCGCCGGTCTTGGGACGATAGAGCCCGGCGATAGCCTTGAGCACCGTGGTCTTTCCCGCCCCCGACGGCCCGACCAGGGCGTGGACCTCCCCCGGGGCGCAGACGAAGGCGGCGTCGAGGCGGATGGGTCCGTCCTGACGGAGCCGGACCCGCAGGCCGCCGACCTCGGTGGAGGGGGTCAGATCAGCCACGCAGACGCACAGCGCGGGCGCCGACCCCGTAGACCACCGCCACGGCCAGGAAGGAGGAGATCAGAAGGAAGGCCGACATGATGCCCGCCGAGGCCGTATCGAAGGCCTGGACCCGGTCATAGATGCTGATGGCGATGGTGCGGGTCTCTCCGGGAATGGCGCCGCCGACCATCAGCACCACCCCGAACTCCCCCAGGGTGTGGGTGAAGGTCAGCACCACGGCGCTGAGCAGTCCGGGCCAGGCCAGCGGCAGCTCCACCTTGCGGAAGGTGGCGAGGCGCGACAGTCCCCCGACCCAGGCGGCCTGGCGCAGATCAGGTCCCACCCCCTCGAAGGCCCGCTGCAGGGGCTGGATCGCAAAGGGCAGATTGAACACCACAGAGGCGACCAGCAGCCCTGAGAAGCTGAACACCAGGGTGTCGCCGGTGAGCGCCTGCCAGGCCTGGCCCAGGGGGCTGGCCACCCCCATGGCGATCAGCAGGTAGTAGCCCAGCACCGTCGGCGGCAGGACCAGGGGCAGGGTGATGAGCGCCTCGACCCAGCGCTTGCCGGGGAAATCATGGAAAGCCAGGATCCGCCCGAGGATCACGCCGATGGGCAGGAGAACCAGGGTGGTGGCGGCGGCCAGCTTCAGGGAGAGGATCAGGGCTGACCAGTCCATCAGCCGGTCGCGCCCCTTGCCGGCAGGATGAAGCCGTAGCGGTCCAGAATCGACCGGGCGGCGGAGCCCTGCAGAAAGCCGTAGAAGGCCCGGGCGATGGGGCCGGCGCCCCTCAGCAGCACCATCTGCTGGTCCAGGGGCCGATGCCAGTCCCCTGGGATCAGGGCCGACCGCCCCCGCCGGGCGAAGTCCGGGGCGACCGCCAGGGACCAGGCGATCAGCCCCCCCTGCGCCGCGCCGGTGCTGGCGAACTGGGCGGCCTGGGCGATGTTCTCCCCCACCACCAGCCGCGGCTGGATCGCCCGCCAGAGACCGGCGTGGGTCAGGGCCTCCCGCGCGGCCCGGCCATAGGGGGCATGATCGGGATTGGCGATGGCGAGACGGCGCAGACGGCCATCCTTGAGGGCTGCGGCGAGGTCCTTCAGCTGGCCGTCGGCCTTCAGGCGGGATCCCGTGGGGACAAAGAGGGCGATCCGGCCCTCGGCATAGAGAACGCCGTCATCCAGGGTAAGCCCCCTGGCGGCCAGACGGGCCACATAGGGCCGGTCGGCCGACAGGAAGAGCTCAAAGGGCGCCCCCTGTTCGATCTGGGTGGTGAGGGCTCCGGACGACCCGAACACCAGCCGCACCGGGCCGCCGCCCCGGGCGCGAAAGGCCTCGACCACCACGGGCAGAACCGACTGCAGGGAGGCTGCGGCGGCGATGACGGGGCCAGCCTGCGCCCGGGCCGCCGTCGTTCCGCCCAGGCCCAGGCTCAGGGTCGCCGTGAGGCCCGCCAGAACATCCAGCCGTGTGAGTCCCAGGTTCATGCCAAGGGTCCTGATCGAAATATATGATCAGATATAGCGAACCTCGGGGCCTTGTCACGGGGGGGCACAGGCCCCTTGACGCAGGGACCCTCCGGGGGAGCTAATCGGTCCAAGGATGGGCGTAAGACCCACCGACGCCAGGGAGGCGGCGAATTGGAACGGGCATATGACCTCGTCGTGCGCGGCGGGACGCTGGCGGATGGGACGGGCGCGCCGACCTATGAGGCCGACATCGCCATCAGGAACGGACGCATCGCCGCCGTCGGCGGGATCGGAGGCCGCGGGGCCGAGGAGATCGACGCCCGGGGCCGGCTGGTGACCCCGGGCTTTGTCGACATTCACACCCACTATGACGGCCAGGCCACCTGGGACTGCCATATGCAGCCCTCGTCCTGGCACGGGGTGACCACCGTGGTCATGGGCAATTGCGGGGTAGGGTTCGCCCCCTGCCGGCCTGAAGACCATGACCGGCTGATCCGGCTGATGGAGGGGGTGGAGGACATCCCCTTCCCGGTCCTGACCCAGGGCCTGCCCTGGACCTGGGAGAGCTTCCCGGACTATCTGGACGCCCTGTCCCGGCGTCGGTTCGACGTGGACATCGGCGCCCAGCTGCCGCACGCGGCCCTGCGGGTCTTTGTCATGGGCGAGCGCGGGGCGGCCCGGGCGCCGGCCACCGCCGCCGACATCGCCGCCATGGCCGAGCTGGCGCAGCAGGCCATGGCCGCCGGCGCCCTGGGCTTCTCCACCTCGCGGACCCTCAATCACCGCACCAGCGACGGCCAGCCCACCCCGACCCTGACGGCGGGCGAGGACGAACTCACCGGCATCGCCATGGGCCTGGCCAGGGCCAGGGCCGGGGTGCTGCAGGTGGTGTCGGATTTCGCCGATCCGGCGGCGGAGTTCGCCATGCTGCGCAGGATCGTCGAGGCCTCCGGCCGTCCCCTGTCCTTCTCGCTCACCCAGCACGCCAAGGCGCCCCAGGCCTGGCGGCTGCTGCTGGACGCCCTCGGCGACGCCACGGGGGCGGGCCTGCCCATGAAGGCCCAGGTCTGCGGGCGACCTGTGGGGATCCTGTTCGGCTTTGAGCTGACCCTGAACCCGTTCAGCCGCCACCCCACCTACAGGGCCATGGCGCACCTGCCCCTGGCCGAGCGGGTGACCCGCCTGCGCGATCCTGCGGTCCGGACGGCCCTGCTGAACGAGGCCGCCGCCGTCGAGCCGGGGTTCGCCACCCAGATCACGCGAAACTGGGGTAACATGTATCTGATGGGGGAGGTTCCAGACTATGAGCCCCGTCCCTCCCAGACCCTCGCCGCCCTGGCGGAGGTCCGGGGGATCAGCCCCGAAGCCCTGGCCCTGGACCACCTGTTGTCAGACGAGGGTCGCGGCATGCTCTATCTGCCGTTCCTGAACTATGCGGAGGGCTCGCTGGCGCCGTCCTACGAGATGCTGGGCCATCCCGACGCGGTGCCGGGGCTGTCCGACGGCGGCGCCCATGTGGGCATGATCTGCGACGGCTCCTTTCCCACCTCGAACCTCACCCACTGGACAAGGGACCGGACCCGGGGGCCGCGCTTTGACCTGGAGGCCATGGTGCGGATGCAGACCCGCGACACCGCCCGGGCCGTGGGGCTCCATGACCGGGGCATGATCGCCGCCGGCCATCGGGCCGACCTGAACATCATCGACTATGACCACCTGACCCTGGAGGCGCCCAAGGTCGCCTATGACCTGCCGGCCGGCGGGCGCAGGCTGATCCAGCGGGCCAGGGGCTATGTGGCCACCCTGGTGGCGGGCCAGGTCACCCAGCGGGACGGGGAGCCCACCGGCGCCCTGCCCGGCCGTCTGCTCCGGGGCGCCCGGGCCGAGCCTGTGGCCCTGGCGGCGGAATAGGCGCGGGCGCCGGGATCGGCTGAGGACGACCTCTAGTTTTCCCTTCGTCCGGGTCGACGACGCACGCCATAAGGCCGCCATGACCGCTTCGCTCGACGAGGCGCGGGAGGTCCTGCGCCGCACCTTCGGACACGCTGATTTCCGGGGCCTTCAGGGCGAGGTGATCACCGAGGCCCTGGCCGGGCGCAGCGCGCTGGCCGTCCTGCCCACCGGCGGCGGCAAGAGCCTCTGCTACCAGATCCCGAGCCTGCTGCGGCCTGGCCTTGGCCTCGTGGTCTCGCCGCTGATCGCGCTGATGACCGACCAGGTCGCCGCCCTGCAGCAGTCCGGCGTGGCGGCCGCGCGGCTGGACTCCGCCATCGAGCCCGAAGAGCGGGCGCAGACCTGGCGCCGGGTGGAGGCCGGCGAGCTTGACCTGCTCTATGTGTCGCCCGAAGGCCTGATGGCCCCGCACATGATGGAGCGGCTGCGGCGAACCCCGCTGGCCCTGATCGCCATCGACGAGGCCCACTGCGTCAGCCAGTGGGGCCACGACTTCCGCCCCGACTACCGTACGCTGGGGCGCCTCGCCGACCTGTTCCCCGACGTGCCGCGCCTGGCGGTGACCGCCACGGCCGACGCCCGCACCCGGGACGACATCCGCGCCGAGCTGCGCCTCGAAGAGGCGCTGGAATTTGTCGCCAGCTTCGCCAGGCCTGAGCTCGCCCTGTTCGCCGAGCGCAAGTCCGGCCCGGCCCAGAAGCGGGTGCTGGAACTGGTGGCCGAGCGGCGGGGACGATCAGGGGTGGTCTATGCCGGCTCCCGCGACGGCGTCGAGCGCCTGGCCGAGGCCCTGCGCCAGGCCGGCATCGACGCCCAGGCCTATCATGCGGGGCTGGACAAGCATGTGCGCGCCCACCGGCTCGAAGCCTTCCTGGAGGCTGAGGATGCGGTGATGGTGGCGACCATCGCCTTTGGCATGGGGGTGGACAAGCCCGACGTGCGCTTCGTCATCCATGCCGATCCCCCCGGCTCCATCGAGGCCTACTGGCAGGAGATCGGCCGGGCCGGCCGCGACGGCGACCCCGCCGAGGGCATCACCCTCTATGGCGCCTCAGACCTCGCCTGGGCCCTGCGGCGCATAGATGGCCGGGAAATGGACGAGGCGGTCAAGCAGGTGCAGGTGCGAAAGGTGCGCCAGCTCTACGCCATGCTGGAAGGCGCCGGCTGCCGGGCCGCGGCTGTGCGCCGCTATTTCGGCGAGGAGGGGGTGGAGCCCTGCGGCCAGTGCGACCTCTGCCTCTCCCCGCCGGAAACCGAGGACGCCACCGAGGCCGCCCAGAAGGCGCTCTCGGCCGTCCACCGCATGGGCGGCCGCTTCGGCCGCGGCCGGCTGGTGGACCACCTGCTGGGCAAGACCAAGGATCCGTCGGACTTCGAGGCTAGCCTCACCACCTTCGGCATCGGCCAGGACCGCAGCGCGATGGCCTGGCGCGACCTGATCGACCAGCTCTTGTTCGAGGGCCTGCTGCGGGAGGACCCCAATGACAACCGCCCGCTGATCGGCCTGGGCGACGCCGACGGCGTGCGGGCCGTCTATCGCGGCGAGCGGCGGATCGCCGTGCGCAAGGCCGCGCCGGGCGCCGAGCGAAAGGCGTCGGGCCGCCGCCGCGCCAGCGCCAGCGACCTTGCCCTGGCGCCCGCCGACCAGGGCCTGTTCGAAGCCCTGCGCGCCTGGCGCCGCGAGGAGGCCGCCCGCCAGCACGTGCCCCCCTATGTCATCTTCCACGACCGCACCCTGGCCGAGATCGCCCAGGCGAGGCCTTCCGCCCAGCGGGCGCTGGGCGCCATCTCCGGCGTCGGCGAAGGCAAGCTCGCCCGCTACGGCGAGGCCGTGCTCGCCGTGGTGCGGGGGTTTGAGGGGTAGGGCGGCTCGTCGAGCTAGCGAGATCGTAGACGGCGCTAAGACGGGTCGTCTTCGAATGGCGCCTGCTGGGGATCAAAAGGCGGCAGCGGCATTGACCAACTCGGCACTACCTCGATTCCGACGTGAACCGCGAACTTCGCTACTCCGTCATCGTCCGAATAGATTTTCGTCGCGCCTCGGGATCTCGCTATGGCGATGATCTGGCGGTCGATCTTGACCTTTTGCCAAGTAGACGCCGAACCGCCCTTCTTGTCGCCTGCCCGAAGCGCTTCACGCGTCATCGCCGCCAACTCGACGGCCGCCATCGTATCAAACTCTGCGACCTTGAACCGGGATGACCGGCTCAGCCGCTCGATCACTGCAGGACCGGCTTCCTCCAGCCTCACGAGCACTTCCGCGAGCGCCGGCGCCGGAATCAGGATTGTTTCGCCTAGGCGCTGGATTTCCTGCTCAAGGAACGCGAAGCGTTCGCCGATACGGCTCACCGGAAGGCCAGTGCTAGGATCCGTTGGAGGCTTCGCGTCTGGATGCACCAGAAGCATGAAGGCTGTCGCGTCAAAGACGATCAATGAATCTCGCCCTCGGGCAGCCGCAGAGCCATTAGCTCCTCGTAAGCGTCCTCGCTCGCGAGGCCGCTGCCTGGAATCGAACGAATTTCAGCCAGGACGGCGCCTAGCGGGGCGTCGTCGAGAATCTCGTAGCGGTCGACTGTGAAAGCCAAGAGCTTCCAGACACCTTCTGGGTGCCGCTCCCAACGGCCGCTCCCGAAGAGGCGAACCTTCGTACCGTAGAGGTGTTTTGCCAGTTCTCGAGCTAGATGCCGATTCAGGTCGATGTTCGTATAGGTCAGTCCGCTGTCTTGCAGCGTCACGTGAGCCGTCTTGTCGCGCCCGCCGATGCTGACGATCTGCCCGTCTATCGAGCCATCCTGCCGGAACGCGGGAAAAGTGAGTGCCTTCGGGCGCGTTCGGCCGGGAAACGGTATGATGACCCCTCCAGCCGGTCCGATGACCTCACCTACCGCGTTGTCGTCAGCGAGCATGTCGTCCAGCGTCTTAAACGCCTTAGCCGCGCTCAGGGGTGGTGTGGGGCCCAGAACGTCTTCGAGACGCCGTTGCACTTTGGGAGCATCCTGCTCCTCGACGCAGCTGACGAGGCGGGCGCTCCCTTCCTCTATCCGCACGAAGTGCGTGCTCTCCTTATGACCAATGAGATCCGCGAGAGCGGCCATGTACTCGGCCAAGCGAGCCATCGGCAGGGTGTCCGGCGTGAACACGTCGATCCGGAAGGTGTATTCATTGCTCGACATGATGACCCTTCCTTTTCTGTTTTCTTGAGGTATGACTCCGCCCCCATGGGATGAACAGCCTAGGTAGTGGCTAGGTTTCTGTCCACTGAAGTTCAGCGGCCACAGCCCGCTGACCCCCGCCTAGCGGACGTGTTTCGCCTATGGCGGATTGGTTGAGGCTGGTGCATCGGCCGATGATAAGCTCAGCCTCACTCCGGATCGGGATACATGACGTGCGGCTCGGCCAGGGGCTCCAGGGCCAGGGCCTCGACAATCGCCTGCGCCGCCGCGTCTGGCGCAAGCGCCTCGGTGTCGATCACGAGATCGGCTGGGATGGGCCGGTAGTCGGCCCCGCCGCCTTCGCGGAATTTCCGCAGCACCTCTTGGGCGTGGATCTTCTTGGACGCCTTGCGGTCGGGGTTTTCCACCCGGCGCATCTGTTCTTCGGGCGAGACCTTAAGCTCCACGAAGACGACCTCGCCGCCATGGGCCTGCACGGCGGCCCGCGTCTCCTCGATGAAGCTCGCCGGCACGGTGCGTTCCGGGGCGAAGGTGAAGATCAGCGGCCGGTCCCGGCGGGCGGCTTCTTCGAACATGGAGCGCCAGTAGAGGCTGCGCAGCCGCACGAAGGGCGCGCTGCCGAAGGGGAAGACCGCGGTCACCGCGTCCAGCACCAGGTGGTTGTGAAACAGGGGATAGTTGGTCAGGGCGGCCAGGGCCTTGGCCACCGTCAGCTTGCCGCAGGCCGCCGGCCCAAAGAGAAAGATCAGCTTCATGGCGCCCTCCGTCCTGGCGCGGGGAAGTCTAGCGCCGCGCCCCGCGCCGCGTCGCCCCCGGGCTTGTCCCGAGGGCCGCGCGCGGCGGGGGGGCGAAACTACAGCCGCGTGGGCAGCACCACCTGCATGTCCTCATAGCCCTTGACGAAGATCGAATAGCTCCGCCTGGGCTCGGCCAGGACCTGGATGTCGGGGAAGCGCTTCATGATCTCCTCCCAGATGATGGTCAGCTGCAGCTCGGCCAGCCGGTTGCCCACGCAGCGGTGGATGCCAAAGCCGAAGGACATGTGCTGGCGCGGCCGGGGGCGGTCGATGATGTAGGCGTCGGGGTTTTCGATCACCGTGTCGTCCCGGTTGCCCGAGACGTACCACATGGCCACCTTGTCGCCTTCCCTGATGGTCTTGCCGCCCATATCGAAGTCTCGCGTCGCCGTGCGCGCCATGTGGGCGAGCGGGGTCTGCCAGCGGATGGTCTCCGAGACCATGGACGGGATCAGGTCCGGGTTGGCCCGCAGCTTGGCGTCCTGGTCGGGGGTCTGGTGGAGCGCCAGGACGGAGCCGGAACTGGTGTTCCGCGTCGGGTCAGTGCCGCCGATGATCAGCAGGGCCACATGGGCGTGGAAGTCGGCCATGGACATGTTCCGCGTCTCCTCCCCATGGGCCAGCATGGAGATGAGATCGCCGGTGGGCTCGGCATTGACCCGCGC
>CAMTXB010000043.1:0-9662 GCA_947085575.1 uncultured Caulobacteraceae bacterium | reverse complement strand
GCCGCGAAAGGCGGCGGCGGAAACCAGGGCGCCGGCCGAGGTCATGAAGTAGAGCGGGGCGCCATTCACCGCCCGGGCCACGGTCTGCACATATTTCTGCAGAACCGGCGTCAAATAGGCGTCCGCGACCGTAGTTTCTGCACGTGGCAGGAAACGGGGCAGGGGCGAGACCTCATGAGAAAGGGCGACAAACTCGAAACCGGCCTCAGCCGCCAGGGCCCCGGCGCGCCGTTCGTGCGCGGGATTGAGATCGGCATGCAGGAAGGCGATCGCCGCCGCGGTGAAGCCTGCCGCCCGCGCGCCAGCCAGGGCCTTGGCCAATTCCGCCTCAGCCAGCGGGGTGATGACGGCGCCGTCAGCGCCCAGACGTTCTTCGGCCTCCACCACACCGCTATACAGCGGCACTGGCCGCACGATGTTCAGGGCGAACAGGTCGGGCCGCGTCTGGTCGCCGATCTTCAGGGCGTCCCCAAACCCCGAGGTGGTCACAAACAGGGTCTTGGCGCCCTTGCGTTCCAGCAGCGCATTGGTGGCCACCGTAGCGCCCAGTCGGATCACCGCCACGCGCTCGGCGGGGAACGGGGCGTCCAGGGGGACGTTCAAGACCCGCCGCATGGCCTCAATGGCGGCGTCTTGATAGGCCGCCGACGCCGACAACAATTTCAGGGTCTGGACTTTACCGTCGTCGCGGCGGGCGATCACGTCTGTGAAGGTGCCGCCGCGGTCGATCCAGAAACTCCAGAGCCTGTCCAAAACTTAACCTGCCTGATGTTCGATTGGCGTTGTCATCCCGACGCCATCTTCCTAAGGCTTGTGGCATTAGACCAATGAGCTTCTGGCGCAAAATTGCTGGCTTGGCTGTCCGTTCACCTGACGGTGCCGATTGCCCCGACTGCCCGGCTGGCCTGCCGGGCGAGGATCCCGCGTTCTCAACGGCGGTCACCGCCCTGGGCGCCAAGCTGGCGCGGGCTGACGGCGAAGCGGGACGGGCGGAGTTCGACGCCTTCTCCGAGGTCTTCCAGTCTGACGAGGCCTCGCGGCCCAATGTCCGGCGGCTCTACACCCTGGCGCAGCAGACGACGCGGGGGTTCGAGAGCTATGCCCGGCGCCTGGCCAGGCGCTACCGCAACTGCCCCCAGATCCTCGAGGACGTGCTTGATGGCCTGTTCCACATCGCCGCCTCCGACGGGGCGGTCAGTGACGACGAAATGGCCTATCTGGAGCGGGTCTCTGAGTTGTTCGGCTTCTCCGAACTGGTCTTCCGCCGCCTGAAGGCCACACATCTGGGACTGGCCACCGACGATCCCTATGCGGTCCTGGGCGCCCCACATGACGCCAGCGACGATCAGCTCCGGGCGGCCTGGAAGATCGCGTTGATCGAAAGCCACCCCGACCGCGCCCGGTCGCGCGGCCTGCCGCAGGAATTCATCGAGGTCGCCGAGGCCAAGGCCAAGGCGATCAATTCAGCCTTTGAGTCCGCCATGCGCGAACGGCGGGAACTGGCCCTGGTCGGCGCCGCTTAGCGCGTCATCGTGTCGCCACCTTCCCTGCGGAGGATTGACCTTCGTCCCCACAGGACGAACATTGAATTGCAAGGCCCCTTAGAGAGGCGACCAGAGGAGATCATGGACCAGCAAGACCCCCGGAGCGGCAAGCCCGCTCTCCGCAGTCTCACAGCCTTCGGCGGCGCCATGGCGGCCGCTGCGGCCGTGGTGGTCGGCGTGGTCGTGGCCTTCGTGTTCGCCGCCACGGTGGTGGTGGTCGGCCTGATGCTCAGCCTGTTGGTCGGCCTCGCCGCCTTTGCCGTCCGCGCCAGTCGCATGAGCCGGCGCAAGGCCAACGCTGGCGCCGATGACGGCATCCTCGAAGCCCGGCATCTGGGCGGCCACCATTGGGTGGCCTATGGCTGGAACGAGCGCGCCTGATCTGAACGGCGCTTGCCCCACGCCAGAGCGGCCTCTACCCTCGATTCAAACAATCGTTGGGAGACGAAGCGGATGATCGGCGTAGTGGCGACCCTCAAGGTCCAGGACGGCAAGGGCGACGAGTTCGAGGCCGTGTTCAAAGACCTCATGGCCCAGGTGAAGGCCAACGAGCCGGGCTGCCTGGCCTATCAGCTGACCAAGAGCCGCACGGAGCCCGGCACCTATAAGGTCCTCGAACTCTACGCCAACGAAGAGGCCCTGAAGGCCCACGGCCAGACCGAGTATTTCAAGGCCGCCGGCCCCAAGATGGGACCCTGCCTCGCCGGCCGTCCAGAGATCGAGCTTCTCGACGCCGTCCAGTAGGTCGCCTGCCAGACCATAGCAGAGCCCGGGACCTCCGCAGGTCCCGGGCTTTTGCATGTCTGACCCCGCACATGGCGCCACTGCCAGAATTTCTACAGTGACGGACGGCCGCTCTTATCCGTAGGGTCCAAGTCGAACGCTCGTTTGAATGGAGTCTCCATGGCCGCCCTCGACGCCCTCTTCCGCCCCTTCAGCTTCAAGGGCCTGCACCTCAAGAACCGGATCGTCATGGCGCCCATGACGAGGTCCTTCTCGCCCGATGGCGTGGCGACCGAGGAGGTCGCCCAGTATTACCGCCGCCGCGCCGAAGCCGATGTCGGCCTGATCATCTCGGAAGGCGTCGGGGTCAACCGGCCGGCCTCCGTCAACGACAAGAACGTCCCGCGCTTCTACGGAGAGGCCGAGCTGGCCGCCTGGAAGCGGGTGATCGATTCCGTGCACGAGGTCGGCGGCAAGATGGCCCCGCAGCTTTGGCATGTGGGCGCGGTGCGCACCCGCGACCCCGAATGGACGCCGCCCGGCCCCTATGACAGCCCGTCTGGCCTGTCGCGTCCGGGCAAGGAATTCGGCAAGCCCATGACCGACGAGGAGGTGGCTGACGCCATCGCCGCCTTCGCCCAGGCCGCCGCCGACGCCAAGGCGCTGGGCTATGACGCCGTCGAGCTGCATGGCGCCCACGGCTATCTGATCGACCAGTTCTTCTGGGAAGGCACCAATGTCCGCGAGGACGCCTATGGCGCCAAGGACCTGCCTGGCCGGGCCCGCTTCGCCGCCGACATCCTGCGCGCCGTGCGTCAGGCCGTGGGTCCTGACTATCCGGTGATCATCCGGATCAGCCAGTGGAAGCAGCAGGACTACGACGTGAAGATGGCCACCAATCCCAAGGCGCTGGAGGCCTGGCTCGGCGCGCTCACCGCGGCCGGCGCCGACATGCTGCACTGCTCGCAGCGGCGCTTCTGGGAGCCGGAATTCGAGGGGTCCGACCTGAACTTTGCCGGCTGGGCCAAGAAACTGACCGGCGTGCCCACCATCACCGTCGGCTCTGTCGGCCTGTCGGGCGAGTTCATCGCCGCCTTCGCCGGCGAGGGCTCGCAGCCGGACTCCCTGGACCGCCTGCTTGACCGCCTGGAGCGGGACGAGTTCGACCTGGTGGGCGTCGGTCGCGCCCTGCTGCAGGACCCCGAATGGGTCCGCAAGGTCAAGGAAGGCCGCAATGACGAGCTGGTTCCGTTCGAACGGGCCGCCATGGCCAGGCTCTACTGACCAGCGGGTCCGTCACCTCAGGCGTTGTAGTTGAGCTTCAACCCTGGCCGGGGCCAGCGGGTCTTGTACAGGCGGCCCGTGGACGAGGCGGTGATCCAGGCGTCCTGCATGTCTGCGCCGCCAAAGCAGATATTGGTGACGATCAGGTCCGGCACGGGATAGTGCTCGGTCTCGCCCGAGGGATCAAAGGCGGTGACGCCGCCATTGATGATGGTCGCCACACAGACCTTGCCGCCAGCCTCTACGGCCAGACTGTCCAGCAGCTGATAGCCGGCCAGGTTGGCGACCACCCGTCCAGGCGCAAAGCCCGGCGGGGGCTTGAGCTGGCCGGGTTGATCGATGTCGAAGGCCCAGAGCCGTCCGAGCTGGGTGTCGGCCAGATAGACCACGTCCTCCGCCGGCGAGAGGCCGACCCCGTTGGGGGCGATCAGATGGTCCCGCAGGCGCCTCACATGGCTGCCGTCGGCCTTGGCGTAGTAGAGCGCCCCGAACCTGCGGCCCTCCGGCGTCGAACAGCCGTGGTCGCTGAACCAGAACCCGCCCTGGCGGTCGAAGACCAGATCATTGGGTCCCACAAAGGGCCGTCCGTCGCAGGCCTCATAGAGGGTGGTCAGGGCGCCGGTCTTGAGGTCATAGCGCTGGATCATCCCGCCTGTGTGGCTCGGCGGCGTGGGACCCGGAATGGTCAGGCCGTCCTGCTGCGGCCAGGTGAAGGAGCCGCCATTGTTGGTGATGTAGATGGCCCCGTCCGGGCCAATGGCCGCCCCATTGGGTCCGCCCCCGGTGTCCACCAGGGTTTCGCGGCGCCCGTCCGGGGTGATCCTCGAAAGCCGCTGGGCCTTGATCTCGGTCAGGATGATCGAGCCGTCGGCCATGGCGATGGGGCCTTCGGGGAATTCCAGGCCGTCGCAGACCAGTTCGATGTCCATGGGGCGTCCTCCTCTTATCCAATTAGGGGGAGTATGACCGGCGCCGTTGGGTAAGGACCAGGGGCTTGAGACGCCTCAGCACCGTTCAAGAACCCGAAGGACAAAGGGATAGTCATCGTCCTCGCCTGGGGGATGGCGCACGGCGCTGACTTCCCTCCAGGCCGATTCATCGAAGGGGGCCAGAACCACGTCGCCCTCCACCTCGGCCTCCACCTCGGTGAGATAGATCCGCTGCGCCCGGGGCAGGGCCAGAGCAAACAGGGAGGCGCCGCCGATCACGCAGACCTCTTCGGCGCCGTCGTCGCTGGCCTGCTCCCGGCCGATCTGCACGGCTTCGGAAAAGTCCTCGCAGACCAGGGCGTCCCGGGGCGTAAAACTCCCGTCGCGGCTGAGCACGATGTTGGTGCGACCAGGCAGGGGCCTTTTCGGCAGGCTGTCCCAGGTCTTGCGGCCCATGATCACCGGTTTGCCGAGCGTCAGGGCGCGGAAACTGACCAGGTCGCTTTTCAGGCGCCAGGGCAGGCCGCCACCTCGGCCGATGACGCCGTTGCGGGCCCGGGCGATGGGGCCGGCGGTGAGGAGGATGCGTGCCATGGCTAGGGGGTAGCCGACCCGGGGGCCGCAGGGAAGTGGCGCAGGCCCTGGCCTGGTCTCAGAGGCGCAGAACGTGCTTGGCGATGATGTTCCTCTGGATCTCGTCTGAGCCCCCGGCGATGCTGGCGGCCCGCCCTTCGAGATAGCGGACCACCTCAGTCTGGGCCCAGTCGGGGCCAATCCGCTCCGGCAGGCCGGCGACCTCCGGGAACCAGGGGGCGGCGTAGGGTCCGGCGCATTCGACAAAGAACTCGGTCATCCGCTGGACGATTTCGGTGCCCTTGAGCTTGAGCATGGAGGACTGGGTGCCTGGCGCTTCGTCCATGGCCACTTCCGAGAGGGTGCGCAGCTCGGTCATGGCCAGGGCTTCCAGTTCAATGGCCGCCAGGCTCAGCCGGCTGGAGAACCCGGGATCCTCCAGCGGACTGCCCCCATGGGCGCCTGGAACGCTGGCTGCGGCGTCCCGCAGACGGGCCACCAGGCTGAGGGACAGGGAGACATAGGCCTGGCCGGTGCGTTCATGGGTCAGCAGCCCCTTGGCCACCGTCCAGCCTTCGCCCTCCCGACCGACTCGGTTGGCGACGGGCGTCCGCACACCCCCAAAGGTGACGCGGTTTAACATGTGCCGACCGTCGATGGAGACGATCGGATGCACCGTGACCCCCGGCGTCCGCATGTTGATGAGCAGGAAGGTGATCCCCTCCTGCTTCTTGCCCTCCTGGCTCGTCCGAGTCAGGCAGAAGATCCAGTCGGCCTGATGGGCGCCGCTGGTCCAGATCTTCTCCCCATCGACCAAATAGTGGTCGCCTTCGAGCACAGCCCTGGTCCTTAAGGCTGCGAGATCAGAGCCAGCTTCCGGCTCGGAATAGCCCTGGCACCAGCGCACCCGGTTGGCCCGAATATCCGGCAGGAAGCGGTCCTGCTGCTCAGGCGTGCCATAGGCGAACAGGATCGGCGCCAGCATGCCCAGGCCCATCCCGCCGACCTGGGCCGGCAGACCGGCTGCGGTGGTCTCCCGCTCCCAGATGAAGTGCTGGGTGGCGCTCCAGCCTGGGCCACCGAAGGCGGTGGGCCACTTGCTGATTTCCCAGCCCCGCTCAGCCATGGCCGCGTGCCAACGCTGGTCGTGCGCGAGGCTGCCGTCATAGGGCGCTTCAGTGCTGAAGGTGCGGCCGATCAGGTCGCGGACCTCGGCCTGGAAGTCGAGATCGACCGCCGAAAGTCCCAGCTGCATCACCCGTCGCCTTTTCTATTGAACAAAGCGTCAATAGGCGCGAGGTTGTCCCGCCCGTCAAGGAGGACCCGATGCCCCGAAACGCTCCCTTTGAAGCCCTCGACCTTTCTGGGGGCGGGCTGGCCGGCCCCTTCCGTCATCCCGTCAATGTGTCTCGGGAGGCGGTGGGCTCGATCCATGATGATGACACCGCCCAGAAGCTGGGATTCCGTGGCGGCACGGTGGCGGGCAACATCCATATGGAGCAGTTCCCGCCGCTGTTTGCCGCGCGCTTTGGGCAGCCCTGGACCTCCCCTGGGGCCCTGTCCCTGTATTTCCTGCAGCCGACCACAGATGGCGAGCCGGTTCAGGCCTGTCTGGGCCCCGTCATGGCGGATGGGGCCGGCGTCCGACGGGCCGAAGCCTGGATGCAGACGCCGCAGGGAGACAAGGTCTGCGCCGGCGAGGCCTGGAGCGGCGGCAACCTGGCCGACACCCCGTTGAGGCGAAGATTGGCCGAGATGCGTCCGGGGGGAGATCTGCGCATTCTGAGCGCCTCGAAGGTCGGTGACTCGGTCACCCAGATTCCCGCCAGGATTGACCGGGCTTCCGCCCTGGTCCGGGTGCGTGGAGTCACCGAGCCGACGCCCGGCTATGTCACGCCTGATGCGGCGGGGCGTCTGCTGGCGGCGCCCGCAGTGGTGATCGACGCCCTCAGGGCGGTGGAGACGCTATTGTTCAGGAGCGAAGGCGACTTTGTCGGCATGTTCGGCGCCATTGAGCTTCAGCACCTGTCAGGTCCGGTCTATCTGGACTGTGACTATCTGGCCGAGGGCGAGATCCTGGCCCTGGGGGAATCCCCCAAGACCGAAATCGCCTGGTTTGAGAGCCGGCTTCGGGCGACATCTGGGGGCCCAGTGATCGCCCGGCTTCTGATGATGACGCGGCTGTTGAAGGACTCGTCGCCGCTTTGGGCTTGACGCTTCCAGGTCTCCTGCCCGTTGAAGGCCCCATGACCGCCCCGCGTAAACGCACCCGGCTGCCCCCTGAGGCTCGACGGGATCAGATTCTCGACCGGGCGGCCGAGCTGGTCCTGGCCGAGGGCCTGGCTGCGGTCAGCATGGAGGGCGTGGCCCGGGCCGCCGAGGTCAGCAAGGGGCTCGTCTACAACTACTTTCCCGATCGTCTGGCCCTGTTTGCCGCCCTGCTCCAGCGCGAGCAGCGCGACCTAAACGATCGCGGCATGCGGAACGCCCTGGAGGCGGAGGACTTTGCTGATCTGATCAGAAGAACCACAGGCCTGTACCTGCGCCAGACCGAGGCCCGGGGGGCCCTGATCGCCGCCCTGCTGTCCGATCCGGGGCTGACCCGGATGATGGAGGAGGAGAGCCGGGTGGACCGCGAACAGACCTTCCGGTTCTTCGTGCGGGCAACCCGCCGGGCCTATGGTCTGCCCCTGCCCACGGCGATCGCCGCGGTCGATCTCCTATGGGCGGTGACCAATCAGGCTGGACGGCTGGTGGGCCAAGGCTTGATGGGCGCCGAGGAGGCCACCGAGATGTGCGTCAGGCTGTTTGTCGGCGGACTGGCCGAACTGGCGAAGGGCGCCACCGAGGACGCCGGTAAAAGCGCGGTCTTATCCAATGACCGGAGGTCGGCCCGCCCCTAAACCGCGATGGGGGCGGCGATCTTCTCGTGGGCCTTGTAGCCGGTGAACTTGAAGTCCTCATAGTCGAAGGAAAACAGGTCGCGCTTGTCGGCGATCGTCAGGGTCGGGAAGGGGTAGGGCTCACGGGTCAGCTGCTCCCGGGCCTGGTCGATGTGGTTCAGATAGAGGTGCGCGTCCCCCAGGGTGTGGACGAACTCGCCGGGTTCCAGCCCCGTCACCTTGGCCACCATATGGGTGAGCAGGGCATAGCTGGCGATGTTGAAGGGCACGCCGAGGAACACATCGGCCGAGCGTTGGTAGAGCTGACAGGACAGCTTGCCCTCGGCCACGAAGAACTGGAACAGGCAGTGGCAGGGGGGCAGGGCCATGTCGTCCACATCGGCCGGGTTCCAGGCGCTGACAATGTGGCGGCGCGAGTGCGGCGTGGTCCTCAGGCTCTCGACTAAGCGGGCCATCTGATCGATGACCCGACCGTCCGGGGCGGTCCAGGAACGCCATTGCCTGCCATAGATGGGCCCGAGCTCGCCGTCGGAGTCGGCCCACTCGTCCCAGATGCTGACCCCCCGCGCCTGCAGCCAGCCGACATTGGTGTCGCCGCGCAGGAACCACAGCAGTTCCAGAATGATCGACTTGCGGTGCAGCTTCTTGGTGGTCAGAAGGGGAAAGCCCTGGGCCAGATCAAAGCGCATCTGGCGACCGAAGACTCCCAGCGTGCCCGTGCCCGTCCGGTCGCCGCGCTGCACGCCCGTCGCCAGAATGTCGGCCAGCAGGTCGAGATACTGTCGCTCGGGATGGTCGGCGCGCCGGGGGGCGGACGGGGCGTGGGCGTTCACGGACGGGGCCTTCGCATGGATTTCCAAGGGTCGAGCTTTCCATGATTCGTGCAGGCCTGGGGTGCGGGCGCAAGCCCCTTGCGCCGGACTGACCACAGGGTCCGCCGTTCCATCAACCGGCGAAGCCGCCCCCGTCGAGAAAGGCCTGCTCACTGGGGGTGGCGCCTCGGCCCAGGGCGGCGTTGCGATGGGGAAAGCGGCCGAAGCGGACGATGATGTCCCGGTGCAGCTCCGCCCATTTCAGCGTCCCAGTGTCGCCCACCGCCGCCTTGTGCGCCGCGCACAGCCGCACGGCCTCATCCTGGTCGCCCATGTCCTCGGAATGCTCATAGGGCAGGTAGAAGAACGGGCGCAGCATCGCCTCGGTGGCCAGGTCATGGCCTGCGGCGATGGCCGCCCTGGCGACGGCCCGGGCCTTGCCGTCGGTGGCGATGGCATGCCCGGAACCGCGGAAGATGTTGCGCGGGATCTGGTCGAGCAGGATCAGCAGGGCCAGCGCGCCCGCCGAGGTGTCGGCCCAGCCGTCGAGCTCGCCCCGGGCGGCGGCGTGGTGGGCGGCTTCGAAATCCCTGGCGAGGCTGCGGTCAAAGGCCTCGTCCTTGGCGAACCACTTGGCCGGCCCGGCCTCGCGCCAGGCCTGCACCACCTGCTGTGCGGTCACGTCCATGCGGTTCCCCCTGTGTCGCCGGCACTCTCTGGGCGCGCGCCGATGGGCGCAAGGGCCCGCGTGACGCCAGGGCTTTGAATCCGGGTTAACGCGGATTTGGGTTTAGGACGGCGGCGAGGTACTCAGGGTTCCAGCTGGCGATCTTGCGCCGTCGCTTGATGCTGGTGAGTTTTGGGGCTGGTGGTTTGTTGGTCTTGCGTCGCAGG
>CAMTXB010000042.1:0-24328 GCA_947085575.1 uncultured Caulobacteraceae bacterium | reverse complement strand
TCTTCATGGTCGGCGGCGGCGTGCCCAAGAACTTCGCCCAGGACACGGTGGTCTGCGCCGAAATCCTCGGCGAGGAAGTCGATATGCACAAATACGCCATCCAGCTGACCGTGGCCGATGTGCGCGACGGCGCCTGCTCGTCCTCGACGCTGCAGGAGGCCTGCTCCTGGGGCAAGGTCGACGTCACCTGGGAACAGATGGTGTTCGCCGAGGCCACCACGGTGGTGCCGCTGATCGCCTCGGACGCCTGGCACCGCGGCTCCTGGAAGACCCGCGAGCGCCGCCGCTGGAACAAGCTGTTCGAGAAGACGGCCTAAGGAACTTCAGGAAAGGCCCCGCTCCGGCGGGGCCTTTTTCTTTGGTGACGCGCTAAGTCGCCCAGACGGTTGCCACAGCCCCCCCACTCCGCATACTCCGCGCCAAAGTCGATTGAGGGAGTTGCGCCGTGAGTGAGGGCGAGATTTTTCCGGTTCCTGCGGCCTGGGCCAAGCGGACGCACATGGACGCGGCCGCCTATGAGGCCGCCTGCCGGCGGGCCGGTCAGGACCCGGACGGCTATTGGCGCGACGTGGCCGCCCGCCTGGATTGGTCCAAGCCCTTCACCACCGTCAAGGACGTCTCGTTTGCGGCCTCGGACTTCCGCATCAAGTGGTTCGCCGACGGCGAGCTGAATGTCAGCGTCAACTGCATCGACCGGCATCTGCCGGCCCGCGCCGACCAGGTGGCGATCATCTGGGAGAGCGATGACCCGGAAATCTATGACACCCTGACCTATGGCCAGCTTCATGCCGAAGTCTGCCGCATGGCCAACGTGCTCAAGGCCAAGGGGGTCAAGAAGGGCGACCGAGTCACCATCTATCTGCCGATGATCCCGGCCGCAGCGGTGGCCATGCTGGCCTGCTCGCGGATCGGGGCGGTGCATTCGGTGGTGTTCGGCGGCTTTTCCCCCGACAGCCTGGCCGGCCGCATCCAGGACTGCGACTCCCGCATCGTCATCACCGCCGACGAAGGGGTGCGCGGCGGACGCATGGCGCCCCTCAAGGCCAATGTGGATGAAGCCCTGAAGTCCTGCCCGGATGTCACCGACGTGATCGTGGTGCGCCGCACCAAGGCCGACGTGCCGATGGTCGAGGGCCGCGACGCCTTCTATGGCGAGCTGAAAAAGACCGTCGCCGACACCTGCGACCCGGAGCCGATGAACGCCGAGGACCCGCTGTTCATCCTCTATACCTCCGGCTCCACGGGCAAGCCCAAGGGGGTGCTGCACACCACCGGCGGCTATCTCACCTGGGCCGCCCATACCCATGAGCTGGTCTTCGACTATCGGCCGGGAGAGGTGTTCTGGTGCACCGCCGATGTGGGCTGGGTCACCGGCCACTCCTATGTGGTCTATGGCCCCCTGGCCAATGCGGCGACCACGGTGATGTTCGAGGGCGTGCCCACCTATCCGGACAATTCCCGCTTCTGGCAGGTCATCGACAAGCACAGGGTGGAGATCTTCTACACCGCCCCGACCGCCATCCGCGCCCTGATGCGCGATGGGGACGCCCCGGTGCAGAGCACCAGCCGGGAGTCCCTGCGGCTGCTGGGCACGGTGGGGGAGCCGATCAATCCCGAGGCCTGGCTCTGGTATCACCGGGTGGTGGGGGAGGGCCGCTGTCCGGTGGTGGACACCTATTGGCAGACCGAGACCGGCGCCTGTCTGGCCACGCCCCTGCCTGGCGCCACCCCGGCCAAGCCCGGCTCCTGCGCCAGGCCCTTGCCCGGCGTGAAGTTCCAGCTGGTGGACGCAGACGGCAAGGTGCTCGAGGGCGCCGCCAGCGGCAATCTCTGCCTGACCGAGTCCTGGCCTGGCCAGATGCGCACGGTCTATGGGGACCATGATCGGTTCATCCAGACCTATTTCACCACCTATCCCGGCAAGTACTTCACCGGCGACGGCTGCCGCCGGGACGAGGACGGCTACTACTGGATCACCGGCCGGGTGGACGATGTGATCAATGTGTCGGGCCATCGCCTGGGCACGGCTGAGATCGAGAGCGCCCTGGTGGGGCACGAGGCGGTCGCCGAGGCGGCCGTGGTCGGCTATCCCCACGACATCAAGGGCCAGGGCATCTACGCCTTTGTGACGCTGAAGTCCGACGTGGAGCTCACCGACATCCTGGCCGCTGACATCAAGGGCTGGGTGCGCCGGGAGATCGGCGCCTTCGCCGCCCTCGACGCCCTGCAGTTCGCCCCCGCCCTGCCCAAGACCCGCTCGGGCAAGATCATGCGCCGCATCCTGCGCAAGATCGCCGAGAACCAGACCGACCAGCTGGGCGACACCTCGACCCTGGCTGAGCCGGGCGTGGTGGACGACCTCGTGCAGAATCGCGTCGCGGTTTGAGCCCTGATCTTCCCGGCCCCTTGAGGGCCGCCATCGCCGGGCGGCTGGAGGGGGTCTCCCGCCGCGACCTGGCCGAACGGGCCGCCCGGGTCTCCGCCGCCTATCGCGGGGGCGCCGGCTCCTCCGGCGTGGTGCTGACGCCGGACGACGCGCTGGCCTATGCCCTGGCCCGCCTGCCGGCCACCTATGCCGCCGACATGGCGGCGTTTTCCGCCGCCGCAGAAGCCTGCCCGGACTTTGCCCCGGCTACCCTGCTGGACGCCGGCGCAGGCCCCGGCACGGCGGCCTGGGCGGCCCTGGGGGTCTGGCCCCGGATCGAGGACGCCCTGCTGCTGGACGAGAGCGGTCCCTTCCTGGACCTCGCCCGCATCCTCGGCGAGGCCGGACCCCCGGTGATCGCCGGGGCCGAACGGCGGCGGACCAGTCTGACGGCGGTGCAGGCCGAGGCCTGGCCCCGGGCCGAGCTGGTGGTGGCCTCCTACCTCCTGGCCGAGATTCCGGCGGCGGCCCAAGGGCCCCTGGCGGCCCGGCTCTGGGCGGCCTGCGAAGGGCTGCTGGTGCTGGTCGAGCCCGGCACGCCGGCGGGCTATCAGCGCATCCTGGCCGCCCGCAGCCAGCTGATCGCAGCCGGCGCCCGGTTGGCGGGACCCTGCCCCCACGCCCAGGCCTGCCCGCTGACCCCGCCCGACTGGTGCCACTTCGTCCAGCGCCTGCCCCGTTCCCGCGATCACCGCCTGGCCAAGGGCGCCGAACTTCCCTTCGAGGACGAAAAATTCGTCTGGCTCGCTGCGGCCCGCGAGTCCGTCGCCCTAGCGCCGTTCGCGGGGAGGGTTCTGGCGCCGCCTCTCCCGGCCAAGCCGGGGATCGGCCTGAAGCTCTGCCTGGACACCGGCGGCCTGGAACAGCGCTTCGTGCCGCGCCGCGACAAGCCGGCCTTCGCCGCCGCCCGCCGCCTCGATTGGGGCGATGCGATCTGAGGGGCGCTGCGCGACCCTTCTCCCCCCCGTCATGGCCCGGCGCCACCGGGCCACCCATGAACACCGGCGAGGGTCGATGCGCATCGACCCTCGGGTCGAGCCCGTGGGAGACGGTGTTGGAGGGCCGGTCCGGCCTCACATCACCCCAAGCTGCCGCAGCACCCGCAGGTGCAGGTCGCGCTCGCGGGTGTGGACCCCGGGGGCGCCGGCCACGACGATCAGCGCCTTCCAGAGGGCCCAGGCCTGGCCGCGCAGCCAAGTGGCGTCGTCGAGGCCCAGGCGCTGGCGGAAGGTTTCGCGGGCGGCCTCATCCAGGAAGGTCCAGGCAAACGCCAGGTCGCAGGCCGGATCGCCCACCCCGCAGGTCCCGAAGTCGATCACCGCTGACAGCCGGCCGTCGCGGACCAGCAGATTGCCGGGCGCCACGTCCCCATGGATCCAGACCGGCGGGGCGGTCCAGCGGGTGGCGAGCGCCGCATCCCAGAGGGCGAGGGCTGCGGCGCCGTCGATCTGGTCGCCCAGGGTCTGCACCGCCGCGCGGGTCTCCCGGTCATAGACCGCCGGATCGCCGCCCCGGTGGAAGTTATGCGGTCCCGCCGCCGGGCCGTCTGCGGCGTCGATGGCGTGCAGGGCCAGGAGGAAATCGGCCAGGTCCTCGGCGAGGGTCCGGTGGTCGAGGCCTTCGGCGACGGTCCCGCCTTCGATCCAGGCGCAGACCGACCAGGGGAAGGGATAGCCGGGGCCGGGGGCGCCTACCGCCACAGGCGAAGGAATCGGCAGGGGCAGGGCCGGTGCGAGCCTCGGCAGCCAGGTCTGCTCCTTCTTCACCTGGGCGATGTAGGCGGCGGCGGCCGGCATGCGGACCAGCAGGTCGTCCCCCAGGCGGAAGGTGCGATTGTCCCAGCCGCCGGGCATGACCCGGGTCACCGGGAGGTGCGCCCACCCGGGAAACTGGGCGCCGATCAGGGCCCTCACCGTCGTCTCGTCCACCTTGACTCGCTCGACCATCGCCTCCCCCAGCCCATCCTTCAGGCTTCCCCAGCGTCAGGCTTGAAGCCCCCGATCGGTGCGGTCCATGGTCCGTCCCATAGTTTTCGTCCATTCAAGCGCACCGAGGGAGGGTCATATGCCCATCAGCCGCGAAGTTCACCTCATCTCCCGCCCCAACGGCATGCCCCAGGAGGAGGAGTTCGAGATCGTCGAGACCAGGGTCCCTGACGCCGCCGACGGCCAGGTGCTGGTGCAGAACCTCTATATGTCGGTGGACCCGGCCATGCGTCCGCGCCTGACCTCGGGCCAGGCCCTGAACGAGGCCATGATGGGCGGGGCGCTGGGCAAGGTGGTGCAGTCCAAGAGCCCCGACTTCGCCGTCGGCGACCTGGTCAACAGCCGCCTGGGCTTCCGGGAGTACTTCGTTTCCGACCCCAAGGCCCTGTCCAGGCTCACGCCGGCCGAGGGCCTGCCCCTGACGGTGCACATGCATGCGCTGGGCATGACCGGCTTCACCGCCTATGGCGGCCTGCTGTTCATCGGGGCCATGAAGGAGGGCGAGCAGGTGTTCGTCTCCACCGCCGCCGGCGCGGTGGGCTCCATGGCCGCCCAGATCGCCAAGATCAAGAACGGCTACGTGGTCGGCTCGACGGGTTCGGACGACAAGGCCGCCTGGCTGCGGGACGAGGTCGGCCTCGACGCGGTGATCAACTACAAGACCCAGCCGATCCGCCAGGCCCTGGAAGCGGCCACGCCCAGGGGCCTCGATGTCTATTTCGAGAACGTCGGCGGCGAGCACCTGGAAGCCGCCCTGCGGCGGATGAACACGCTGGGCCGCATCGCTGTCTGCGGCATGATCTCCGGCTATAATGCGGGCCAGGCGCCGGTGCGGAATCTCTCCAACATCATCTATTCGCGGGTGATGCTGCGGGGCTTTGTCGGCACGGACTTCATGCATCTGCAGCCCGACTTCCAGCGCGACATGGCCGCCTGGCTGCGCGAGGGCAGGATCAAGTACCAGGAGACGGTGATGGACGGGATCACCTCGGCGCCCAGGGCCCTGATCGGCCTGATGGAAGGCGCCAATGCCGGCAAGATGCTGGTCAGGCTGGCCGACTGGGGCTAGGGCCGACTGGGGCTAGGGCGGGCTGTAGCCAGGAGGGGCCGCGAAGGGCGCGAAGACGGCCAGGCACACGAAGGGGTCGCGGCCGCGTCCCTGGGTCCTGCACGCCCCTTGGCGTCCTTCCTCTCGCGCCTTGAGGGCGCAGGGCGTCGGCGCCCGAGTCCCTTACCCCTCCCCGGTCATACCGGGTCCTCTTGTACGGACCGGGGATGACACCGCCGCCCCACCCCGATAAGGCCAACCCCATTGAACAGAAGCATATTCGGGGAAGGGACATGAGCATTAGAGGCACGGCCTATATTACGGGGGCCTATGAGCATCCGCTCCGGGACGCCCCCGACATCTCCACCCCCCAGATCCACGCCGAAAGCGCCAAGGGCGCCTTGGCCGATGCGGGGCTCACCAAGGACGATGTGGACGGCTATTTCTGCGCCGGCGACGCCCCAGGCTTCGGCGGCATGTCCATGATCGACTATATGGGGCTGCGGAACGTCCGCCATATGGACTCCACCGAGACCGGCGGCTCGTCCTACATCCTGCATGTGGGCCATGCGGCCCAGGCGATCGCCGCCGGCAAGTGCAAGGTGGCCCTGATCACCCTGGCGGGCCGGCCCCGGCAGCAGAAGTTCGGCGGCTCCGGCGGCGGACGGCCCGGCCAGCTCACCGACGGTCCCCCGGAAGCCGGCTTTGAGAACATCTACGGCGGCACCACCCACAACACCTATGGCATGTGCGCCATGCGCCACATGTACCAGTACGGCACCACGTCCGAGCAGCTGGCCTGGATCAAGGTCGCCGCCAGCCACCACGCCCAGTGGAACGCGCACGCCCTTCTGAAGGAGGTGGTCACCGTCGAGGACGTGCTGAACTCGCCGATGATCGCCGACCCCCTGCACCGCATGGACTGCTGCGTGGTCACCGACGGCGGCGGCGCCCTGATCGTCACCAGCCCCGAGATCGCCAGGAGCCTGGACCGGCCCAGGGTGAAAGTCATCGGCGCCGGGGAAAGCCCCAAGGGACCCATGGGCGGCCACGATCTCGACCTCACCCATTCCGGCGCCCTGTGGTCGGGTCCGATGGCCTTCGAGGAGGCCGGCGTGAAGCCGTCCGACATGAAGTACGCCTCGATCTATGACAGCTTCACCATCACCGTGCTGATGCAGCTGGAGGACCTGGGCTTCTGCGAGAAGGGCCAGGGCGGCAGGTTCGTGGCCGACGGCAATCTGATTTCCGGGGTCGGCAAGCTGCCCTTCAACACCGACGGCGGCGGGCTCTGCAACAACCACCCCACCAACCGCGGCGGCATCACCAAGGTGATCGAGGCGGTCCGTCAGCTGCGCGGCGAAGCCCACCCGAAGGTCCAGGTCCCCAACTGCGACCTGGCCATCGCCCACGGCACCGGCGGCTCACTGGGCACGCGCCATGGCGCAGCCACCCTCATCATGGAACGGGAGTAGGTCTGATGAGCGACACAAAGTCCGTCCCCGAGGCGCAGGCGCGGAAGATTCCGGCCCCGCCAGTGACCATCGAGTCCAGGCCTTTCTGGGACGCCGCCGCCGAGGGCCGCTTCCTGATCAAGCGCTGCAACAGCTGCGGCAAGGCCCACTGGTATCCCCGTGGCCTCTGCCCGATCTGCTTCTCCGACGACACCGTCTGGGAGGAGAGCCCCGGCCAGGGGGTGATCTACACCTATTCGGTGATGCGCCGCTCGCCCACCGGTCCCTACGCCATCGGCTATGTGACCCTGGATGAGGGTCCGGCCATGCTCACCAACTTCGTAGACTGCGACTTCGACCAGCTGGCCATCGGCCAGAGGGTGAAGGTGAAGTTCCAGGAGACCGAGAACGGCCCCCCCGTCCCGGTGTTCAGCCCGGTCTAGGCTCGGCCTTCCCGCCCTCCCCCGCCGTCACCCTCAGGTCGGGTCCGACCATGGCGGCGCGCGTGGGAGGCGCGCGAATGCGAGCCTCGAAGGACGCAAGGCCTTGGCCCTCGACATGGCCAATCTCGCCGTGCGCTTATCAGGTCCGATGCTTCGGAGGTTCGCCCCTTGCCCCTGCTTCGCCCGGCCGTCCTGCTCATCGCCGCCCTGACGCTCGGGGCCTGCCAGGATGGGCCGAGCCGTCCGCCCTGTGCGGCCGGCAAGGTCTGCCTGGAGTTTGGCAACAACACCGAACCGGCGACCCTCGATCCCCAGCAGAGCAATCTGGTGGATGAGTTTCAGGTGATCGGCGACCTCAATGTCGGCCTGACCACCGATGCGCCCGACGGAACCCCGATCCCGGCCCTGGCCGAACGGTGGGAGACCTCCGCCGACGGCCTGACCTGGACCTTCCATCTGCGGGAGGCCAGATGGTCCGACGGGGCGCCGATCACCGCTGAGGACTTCGTCTACGCCTATCGCCGGATTCTGAAGCCGGAAACCGCCTCGATCTATGCCTATCTGGTCTTCCTGCTCAAGAACGGCGCGGCGGTGAACGCCGGCGAGGCGCCGCCTGAAGCCCTTGGCGCCCGGGCGCTGGATGCCCGGACCCTGGAGCTGACCCTGCAGAGTCCCGCCCCCTATCTTCCGGAGCTGCTCAAGCACCTGTCCTTCTTTCCCGTCCCCCGGCACGTGGTCGAGACGCTGGGAGATCAGTGGGTCCAGCCCGGAAACTATGTGAGCAGCGGCCCCTATCAGCTCGTCTCCTGGCGGCTGGGGGAATATATCGAGGTCGAGAAGAACCCGCACTTCTGGGACGCGGATAATGTCTGTATCGACACCATCCGCTACTATCCGACCCCGGACGCCGTGACCGCCGAACGGCGGGTTGCGGCCGGCGAACTGGACGTCAATACCGGCTTCCAGTCCAACCGGCTGTCGAAGATCAACCAGACCATGCCGGGCTATGCCCGCACCCATGTTTCTCTCGCCACCTCCTATCTGTCGTTCAACACCCGCGAGGTGGTCGCCTTCCGCGACCCCCGGGTGCGCAAGGCCCTGTCGGCGGCGGTCGATCGGGACTTCATCACCGACAGGCTGCTGCGGGCCGGCCAGGTCCCGGCCTATGCCTTCGTGCCGCCGGGAACCGCCAACTATGTTCGGAACGGCCCGCGCACGAGCTTTGCAGATCTCAGTCTGGAGGACCGGCAGGTCCTGGCCAGAGACCTCCTGCGCCAGGCCGGCTACGGTGCGGACCGCCCCCTGGAGGTGGAGATCAAGACCGGCAACACCCCCGACACCACCTTGATGGCCCAGGCCATCCAGGCCGACTGGCAGGCCGTGGGCGTCCAGGTCCGCCTGGTGCAGAATGAGGGGCAGATCGCGTTTGCCGCCTATCGGATGCGGGACTTCCAGGTCGGCGCCATGAGCTGGTTCGCCGACTACAACGACCCCCTGACCTTCCTGGAGCTGCTGCATTCGCAGACCGGCGCCCAGAACTATGGGGACTACGCCAATCCCGCCTATGACGCCCTCCTGGCCCAGGCCGCCGCCGAGCCGGATCTTCAGGCCCGGGCGGCGATCCTCGCCCGGGCCGAGGCCCTGATGCTGGCCGAGGACGCCCTGATCCCGGTGCTGTTCGTGGTCAACAAGGCCCTGGTGAATCCCAAGGTCACCGGCTGGGTGGACAATATCGCCAACTTCCACCGCAGCCGCTGGCTGTGCGTGGCGGACCGCCGTTAGGGACCCGCCCTTGACCGCGCCGCGTCCAGGCTCCAGAGGCGGCCGGTGAGCACCCCGCCCGAGCCTGTCGTCACCCCCCCGCCCCCGGCCGGCGCGCCGCGCCGCCGGAACGGCATGCTGCGCTCGTCGTTGATATTCTCAGGGCTCACCCTGTTCAGCCGGATCATGGGCCTGATCCGCGACCTGGTGGTCACCGCCAAGCTGGGCGCCAGCATGACCATCGCCGCAGACGCCTATTATACGGCGCTGGCCTTCCCCAATCTGTTCCGGCGCATCTTCGCCGAAGGCGCGTTTGCCGCCGCCTTCGTGCCAGGCTACGCCAAGCGGCTGGAGGGGGATGGCGAGGCCGCAGCCAATCAGTACGCCGCCGACGCCGCCGCCGGCCTGGCTGTGGTGACCGTGGCCGTCACCCTCGCCGCCCAGGCGGCCATGCCGTGGCTGATGTACGTCATCAATCCCGGCTATGTGGACGAGCCGGACAAGTTCCGGCTGGCGGTGATCCTGACCCAGATCACCATGCCCTACCTGCCGTGCATGGCCATTGCGGCCCTGTTCTCCGGCATTCTCAACGCCCATGGGCGCTTCATCGTCTCGGGCTTCTATCCGACCATTCTGAACGTGGTCATGCTGGCGGTGGTCTGGCCGCAGGGGGACTCCGTCACCGCAGCCTATGCCGCCTCGGTCGGGGTCGGTGTGGCCGGGGTCGGCCAGGCCGCCCTGGTCATCTGGGCCGCCCGCAAGGCCGGCGCCCGGGTGCGGCTGGTCCGCCCAAGGCTGACCCCGGACATGCGCGACCTGGTGCAGCGGGCGATCCCTGCGGCCATCGCCAACAGCGCCACCCAGATCAACATCTTCATCTCCGGGATTCTCGCCTCCCAGGTCTCCGGCGCCCGGGTCTGGCTGAACGTCGCCGACCGGCTCTATCAGCTGCCCATGAGCCTGGTGGGGGTGGCCATCGGCATCGCGCTCCTGCCCCGCCTGTCCCAGTCCCTGCGCCGGGGGGACGCCGCCGACGCCAAGCTGGTGATGGATCAGGGTGTGGTGTTCGGCCTGGCGCTCAGCCTGCCGGCGGCCGCCGCCCTGATGGCCATGCCGGTCTATCTGATCGATGGCCTGTTCACCCGCGGCGCCTTTGTCTATGCCGACGCCGCCGCCGCCGGCGCCCTGCTGTTCCACTATGGCTGGGGCACGCCGGCCTTTGTCCTTCAGCGCATCCTGCAGCCCGCCTTCTTCGCCCGGGAGGATACCCGCACGCCGATGCGGTTCGCCCTCATCTCGGTGGCGGTCAATATCGTCGCCGGCCTGATCCTGTTCGCCCTGATCGGGGTGCCAGGCATCGCCATGGCCACCAGCCTGGCGGCCTGGATCGCGGTGATCCAGATGCTGCTGGCGCTCTGGCGGCGGGGGGACTACCGACCCTCCGCCCATGTCCTGTCCAAGATCATCCGGGTCGGCCTGGCCAGCCTGGTCATGGGGGGCGTCCTCGCCTGGGCGGCGTTCAACCGCGATCTCCTCGAGGCCTGGATCACCGCCCTTGGCCTGCCCCTCCTGGGCGCCAAGGAGATCGGGGTGGTGATGCTCTCCGTCGGCGGCCTGGCGCTCTATGGCCTGCTCGTCATGCTGTTCGGCGGGGTCACCCTGGCTGAGCTCAAGACCGCCATGACCCGCCGCAACGGCGCGCCGGTCGAACCGGCGGATCTGGGCTGAGACCAGGCCCGAGGGCTGCGCGCGCCTTCCAGGCTTGCCACCGGCCCTGCGTCCGACTATCGCATCGGTATGGCCTTTCCGGCTCGGAACTCCTGGCGATGGCGCCGCGCGTCCTGAACGCCCCGCCCTAGGGGGCGCAAGCCTCTGCGCGCGCGCTCAAGCGTGCGTCTTCAAACTCCGCTCGAAGTCGAAGCCTCAAGTCCCATGACCGATCAAGCTCCCTCCGCCTATGGCGGCCCCCAGCGTGTGCTCTCCGGCGTCCAGCCGTCCGGCGCCCTGCATCTGGGCAACTATCTCGGCGCCCTGGTGAAATTCGCCCGCCTGCAGCACGAGATGGAGACCTTCATCTTCGTCGCCGACCTGCACGCCATCACCGTCTGGCAGGACCCGGCCCTGCTGGCGGGCCAGGTGCGGGAGATCACCGCCGCCTATCTGGCGGCGGGTCTTGATCCGGACAAGGCGACCATCTTCCCGCAGTCGGCCGTGCCGGCCCATGCGGAGCTCGCCTGGATCTTCAACTGCGTCGCCCGTCTGGGCTGGCTCGACCGGATGACCCAGTTCAAGGAGAAGTCGGGCAAGCACAAGGAGCGCTCCAGCGTCGGGCTCTACACCTATCCGGTGCTGCAGGCCGCCGACATCCTGCTCTACAAGGCGACCCACGTGCCGGTGGGGGACGACCAGCGCCAGCACCTGGAGCTGACCCGGGATGTCGCCGCCAAGTTCAACCATGATTTTGACGCCGAGGGCTTCTTCCCCCTGCCCGACGCCCTGACCCAGGGACCAGGCTCCCGGATCATGTCCCTGCGGGACGGCAGCGCGAAGATGTCCAAGTCCGACCCGTCGGACAATTCGCGGCTGAACCTCCTGGATGACGAGGACGCCATCGCCCAGAAGGTCCGCAAGGCCAGGACCGACCCCGAACCCCTGCCCGAAACCCTGGACGAGCTGAAGGGCAGGCCAGAGGCTGAGAACCTGATCGGCATCTATGCCGCGCTGGAGGGGCGGACCTCGGCCGAGGTTCTGGCGGAGTTTGCTGGCCAGGGCTTCGGCCAGAACTTCAAGCCGAAGCTCGCCGATCTGGCGGTGGCCAAGCTGGGTCCGGTGGGGGCGCAGATGCGCCGGCTTCTGGCTGATCCGGGCGAGATCGACGCCGTCCTGGCCAGGGGCGCTGAGCGGGCCCGGGCGGCGGCCGCGCCGACCCTGGAACAGGTGCGGGCCAAGGTCGGTTTCTGGGGCGCCTGAGGCCCCCTTGCCCAAATCCGGCTGGCGGGCCAACCTCGGTCCATGAGCCAGCGCAAGTTCCTCGTCATCGCCGACGACACGCCGGAGTTCCAGACCGCCCTGCGGTTCGCCTGCCGGCGGGCCCGCTCCACCGGGGGCCACCTGGCCATGCTGCGGGTGATCGAGCCGGCGGTGTTCGAGCACTGGTCCGGCGTGCGCGAGGAGATCGAGCGCCAGGCGCGCGCCGAGGCCGAGGCCTTCCTGCAGAAGATGGCCGAGTTCGTCATCGCCGAGACCGGGGCGGCGCCCGAATTCATCATCGTCAACGCCGAAAGCGTCCGTCAGGCCCTGCGCAACGTCATCGCCGAGGATCCGGACATCAAGATCCTGGTCCTGGGCGCCGCGCCGCACGGCCGGGGACCTGGCCCCCTGGTGTCCTCCATCGCCAAGGAAGGCATCCGCTGGGGCGGGCGCAGTCTGCCGGTCACCGTGGTGCCGGGGGAACTCACCGACGAAGAGATCGCCGACCTGGCCTGAGGGCCCCGAAGGGCGAGGGCGGTCGCGCCACCGCCATACCTGAGCTGCGCCAGGGGTCTTGCGTCGCCGCGCCGCAGAGGCCACATCTGGGGCATGTTCATCCAGACTGAAACCACGCCGAACCCTGAAGTGCTGAAGTTCCTGCCTGGCCGCGAAGTGGCCGGCGAGGGCAGCCACGACTTCCGTGACATGGAGGCCGCCCAGGCCTCGCCCCTGGCCGCAGACCTGTTCGACATCGAAGGGGTGCAGCGGGTGTTCTTCGGTCACGATTTCGTCACCGTCGGCAAGGATCCCCATTCCGCCTGGCCGCATCTGAAGGCGCCGATCCTGGCGGCCATCATGGACCACTTCACCTCCGGTCGCCCCCTGTTCACCGGCGAGGCCGCCGGCCGAGGGGGCGAGGCCGAAGAGGTCTATGAGGGCGAGGTCGCCCAGATCGTCATCGAGATCAAGGAACTGCTTGACAGCCGCATCCGCCCCGCCGTGGCCCAGGATGGGGGCGACATCATCTTCAGCCGCTTCGAGGCCGACACCGGCGTGGTCTGGCTGCATATGAAGGGCGCCTGCGCCGGCTGCCCCTCCTCCACCGCGACGCTCAAGTCCGGGGTAGAGAACATGCTCAAGCACTATGTGCCCGAGGTCACCCGGGTGGAGCAGACGCTCTAGGCGCCCCCGCCCGCCGACCCCCGGTTAGGCGCCGTCCATGATCATCCTAGGCCTCGACACCTGCCTGGACGCCTGCGCGGTCGCCGTGCTGGAGGCCGGGCGGGTGCGCGCCGGCGCCAGCCACCCCATGGGACGGGGCCACCAGGAGGCCATCGCTCCCCTGGTTCAGGGGGTGATGGCGCAGGCCGGCCTCGGCTTTTCCGACCTGGACCGGGTGGGGGTCACCATTGGCCCGGGCTCCTTTACGGGCCTCCGGGTCGGCCTGGCCTTCGCCAAGGGACTGGGGGCGGCGCTGAGCGTGCCGGTGGTCGGGGTCGGAACCCTGGCGGCCCTGGCCGAACCCCTGGTTGAGGACCTGGTGTTCGCCGTCATCGACGCCCGGCGCGGCCAGGTCTATCTGCAGGCCTTCGCCCGGGGCAAAGCCCTGATGGCGCCCGACGTCCTGCACGTGGAGACGGCGGCCGCCCGGGTCGCCGAGCTGTCGGCGGGTCGCCCGGCGGTGCTGGCCGGCAGCGGCGCAGCCCTGCTGGCCGGCCTCATGCCCGGCGCCCGGCTCATCGCCGCACCGGCCTGCGATCCCGCTGCGGTGGCCAGGCTGGCGGCCGCGCAGCTGAGCCCCGCCGCCCCCCGGCCCCTCTATCTGCGGGCCCCGGACGCCCGCCTGCCCGGCGGCGCCCCCGGCCCGGACATGGCGCCGGAGGGCGTTCCCCTGTGAGCCTGAGCCTGGCCCCGGCCGGCCCGGAAGCCGCCGCCGTCCTGGCCGGGCTGCACAGCCTGGCCTTCGACAAGCCCTGGAGCGCCCGGGACATCGCCGCCCTGATCGGCGGCGCAGGCGCCTATGCGGTGCTGGCGCAGGATACCGTCCCCCTGGGCATGATCCTTTCGCGGGTGCTGTTCGAGGAGGCCGAGATCCTGACCCTGGCCGTGGCGCCTGCCGCCCGGCGGCGCGGGATCGGATCAGCCCTGGTGGCCGCCGCCGCCGGGCTCGCCCGCCAGCGGGGCGCCCAGACCCTGGTGTTGGAGGTGGGCGAGGACAATCCCGCCGCCATCGCCCTCTATGAGGCCGGCGGCTTTGTGCATGCCGGCCGGCGATGGAACTATTATGATCGCGGCGGTCGGCGGATCGACGCCCTTCTGATGAAGCTCGATCTTAACAGCGAGCGCTCTTAGACCTATTCTCTGGCTTCAGCGACGAGGAGGACCGGCGTGGATCGGATCGAAAATCTCTGCATAGAAAAAGGGATGCGCATGACCGAACAGCGGCGGGTGATCGCCCGGGTTCTGTCGGCCGCCACGGACCATCCCGATGTGGAAGAGCTCTACCGCCGGGCCCATCAGGTCGACCCGCACATCTCCATCGCCACGGTCTACAGGACGGTGCGGCTGTTCGAGGAGTCCGGGATCATCGCCCGGCATGACTTCCGGGATGGCCGTTCGCGCTATGAAGAGGCCACCGATGATCACCACGATCACCTGATCGACATGAAGACCGGCAAGGTGGTGGAGTTCGTCGACCCGGAGATCGAGGCCCTGCAGGAGGCCATCGCCCGCAAGCTCGGCTACCGTCTGGTGGACCACCGGCTCGAGCTCTATGGCATGCCCCTGGAGGACTGAGGCCCGATGCGGCCCGGCAGAGTCCCTGATCACTGAGCCTCTGTCAGGACCCCAGGCCCGCGCGCCCATCCCCCTGGACCGGGGCGCCGCCTTGCGAAACGCTGCCGGGAGTCCAGGCCAAGGGGGTCGCCCCGTCATCACCCAGCCTAGGTCCGGCGTCGACTAAGTGAACTGCGCGACGATCAGCTTTGGCCCCGCCCGTTCAACATCCTGTGCGACGGCGTCGGCCACACCACTGTCGGTCACGACAATCGCGATGTCCTCGAGGGCGCAGAGAACATGGGCGGCTGATGCGGAGAACTTGGTGGAGTCCACCAGCAAGATCAGTTCATCGGCCCGGCCGAGAAGGCGGCGTTCAGCCTGGATGAGCAGGACATCGGTTTGCATCACGCCGTGACGTCCGACCGACGCCGCGCCGAGGAACATCTTCTGGGCGTGATAGCGGCTGGTGCCATCCTCCTCGAACGAGCTGAGAACGATATTCTGCTCCCGAAACAGTGCCCCCCCGGGGATCGAGATCCGCGTGTTCGGTTGCGGCAGCAGGGCGCTCACGATGTGAAGCGAGTTGGTCAGGACCTGTAGTCCGAGGTCGCCAAGATGAGAACACATCTGCAAGGTCGTGGAGCCGCCATCGATGATGACTGCCTCGCCGGGCCGACAGAGCTTGGCGGCTTCGCGGCCGATCGCCTCCTTGGCGGCCCGGTTGCGGCCGATGTTCTCGTGGAAAGGCACGCCCGTCAGGTGACCATTCTCAACCGTGTCCGGCCTTGCTGATCCGTCGACGAATTTCGCGCCGCCGCGGACGCGCTCGATCCGACCTTCGCTCGCCAGCCGATCCAGATCGCGACGCAGCGTCGCCGCGGACGCGTCGATCCGACGATCTAGTTCCTGAAAGCCGATGAAGCCCTTTTCCCGCAAGAGCTGCAGGATCTGCTGCTCGCGTTCCGCCGCGTGCATGGGCTGCCCCTTGTGAATCCGACGCCTCCGGTTGTGGGGCGGTTCTGAAAGTCGTGCAATCAACTTCGCTCATCGCCCGTTGAATTTACCGCCGAAACGGTCAAGCCCGGCGCTGGGTTAGCGGGTGAACGCCTGGGCGTTGCCGGCATCGACGTTGATTATGTTCCCGGTGGATTTGGAGGCGGCGTCAGAGATCAGAAACGCCACGGCTTCGGCGACATCCTCCGGGTAGACGTCGCGCCGAAGCAACGACCGCTTCCGGTAGAATTCCTCAAGTTCGTCGCCAGAGTCGATTCCATAGGCGCCGGCGCGCTGTTTGCGCCAGTCACCGTTCCAGATCTTCGAGCCACGCAGGACCGCGTCCGGATTGACCACATTAACCCGTATGCCGTCACCCGCGCCTTCCAGGGCCAGGCATCTCGCGAGGTGTAGGGTCGCGGCCTTGGCCGAGGCATAGGCTGAAGCGTTCGGAGTCGCGGCTAGGCCGTTCTTTGAGCCGACAAAGACGATCGCCCCGCCGCCCTGGCGCCTCATGAGAGGGAACGCGGCGCGGCTGGCGAGGAAGTAGCCATCGACGAGGACATCATAGTTCCTGCGCCAGACCTCCAGCGTGGTTTCCTCGATGGGCGCCGAGGTGGCGAGCCCGGCATTGGCGACGAGGATGTCGAGACCCCCAAATTCGCGGGCGACATTGCGGAATGCCGCCTCTATCTGTGCTTCGCGGGTGACGTCGCAAAGGGTCGCACGGACCCGATCCTGACCGAACTCACCGGCAAGGTGGGCGCGAGCGGTCTCGAGGGCGGCCGGGTCAAAGTCGGTCAGCATGACGCATGCGCCGTCGCTCAGCAGGCACGACGCGACGGCGGCGCCGATGCCACCGGCTGCTCCCGTGATTAGGGCGATGCGGCCCGCCAGACCCCGGGGCTTGGGCATGCGCTGGAGTTTCGCCTCCTCCAGAGCCCAATATTCTATCGCGAAGGCTTCCGACTCCGGGAGACCAGAATACCCTCCGACGACCTCCGCGCCGCGCATGACATTGATTGCATTGGCATAGAACTCGCCGGCCAGTCGGGCCGTGGTCTTGTCGCCTGCGAACGTAAGGCGGCCGACGCCCGGCGCCAGGATGACCACCGGATTCGCGTCCCGCATTGCCGGATCGAGCGGCCCCGCATTGCGCAGATAATAGGCTTTGTAACCTTCCCGGTAGGCCTCGACGGCTTCAGACAGATAGCTCTCGTCCTCAAGCCGTGTCGGGTCGAGGGCGAGGGGGGCGATCTTGGTGCGAAGGAAGTGGTCGGGGCAGGACGTGCCAACCGCCGCCAAGCGAAGGAAGTCGTGACTGCCCACGAATTCGAGGGTCGCCGGGTCGTCGCTGAAATCTCCGACCATCGGTCGGCTTCCACCCATAAGGGCCCTCAGCCGCGGCATCAGCGAGGCGGCGGCCGCGGCCCGGGCCGAAGGTGCAAGGGGATTGATGCGGACACCGCCAAAAGCCGGGTGGTGACCAAGCTTGATGTTCAGGAAGCCTGCCGCCCTGGCGATCAGGTCAATGGTGTTCTCGTAGCATGCCCGGGAATCGGATCCCCAGCAGATCACACCATGGCCAGCCAGCACGACGCCCCTGAGGGACGGCTTCGCAGCCACTAGATCCCTGAGGCGCAGACCGAGGTCGAAGCCCGGTCGCTGCCATTCCATCCACGCGACATCATCACCGTAGATTTCCTTTGTCGCGCTCTGCCCGCCCTTCGAGGCGGCGAGCGCGATGACGGCGTCCGGATGAACGTGGTCGATATGGGGGTACGGCAGATAGGCGTGGAGCGGCGTGTCGATGGAGGCCGCGCGGCTGTTCAGATTGAACGTGCAGTGGGGCAGGTAGCCGACCATCTCGTCTTCATGTTCGAGCCCGCGATACAGCCGCTCCAGCCCCAGAACCTTGTCCAGGTAAAGTGTCGAGAAGCCGTCCAGGGCCATCGACCCGATGTCGCCGCCAGACCCCTTCACCCAGAGGACGGAAACATCGGCGCCCGCCAAGGGGTCGCACTCGACCAGCTTTGCCGATGTGTTGCCGCCGCCGAAGTTGGTGACGGTCAGATCCGATCCCAGGAGGTTGGATCGATAGAGCAACAACCCGGCAGGGGAGAGCCCCTGGGCGTCATCGTCTGACCAGCGGGATTCAGGAGCCTGAAAGTGCAGGGCTCTTTGACCGGCCCCCTTGTCGAGCAATGAGTTCATGCAGCGACCCTACCAAGAACACTGGCCATATTCAATCATCTTCGATAGAAATCGATCAAATTTGATCGCCATGGGCGGGATGTCCGACGCCTCGGGGCGCACACCCCAACGCGCAGGATCGACCTGGCGCAACCAGCGAGCACCTGAACCATGACCGCCATATCCGTTGACGATTTTCGAGGTCTCGCCCGCCGACGTCTTCCGAGATTTCTGTTCGACTATATCGACGGCGGCGCGTTTCGCGAGGTGACACTGGATCGAAACCTAGCCGACCTCGCCGACCTTTCGCTGCGCCAGAAGGTCTTGCGCGACGTTTCAGCGGTGGACCTGTCGACGACTCTGTTGGGTGAGAAGCTCGACATGCCTGTGGTTCTGGGTCCGGTAGGGCTCGCCGGCCTGGCGGCGCGGCGCGGCGAGGTACAGGCTCTTCGGGCGGCTACCGCCGCCGGCATTCCCTTTTGCCTCTCAACGGTTTCAGCCTGTTCATTGGCCGAGGTGCGGGCCGGCGCAACCCAACCCTTCTGGTTTCAGCTGTACATGATGCGGGACCGCGACTTCGTGCGCGATCTGCTGGCCCAGGCCTCGGAAGCGGGCTGTTCCACCCTGGTCTTCACTGTGGACATGCCGGTGCCCGGCACACGATATCGCGACCGACGGTCTGGGCTGGCCGGCGCGACCGGATTGTCGGGCGACCTACGACGATTTTGGCAGGCCGCAATGCGACCCGCCTGGGCGCTGGATGTCGGTCTGCTGGGTCGCCCCCACGGCTTGGGAAATGTGGCGCCCCTGCTGGGGCGAGGGACCGGGCTTGAGGACTTCTTCGCCTGGATGCGCGACAATTTTGACCCAAGCGTCACCTGGAAAGACCTCGACTGGGTCCGGTCCCGGTGGCCGGGCCCATTGGTGATCAAGGGCGTTCTCGACGTTGACGACGCCCGGTCTGTCGCGGCGATGGGCGCCGAAGGCCTGGTGGTGTCCAACCATGGGGGGCGGCAGCTGGACGGCGCGCCGTCACCGGTCCGCGCCTTGCCCGATATCGTTCAGGCCGTGGGCGACCGGCTGACCATACTGGCGGACGGCGGCGTACGGTCAGGGCTGGACGTCATCAAGCTGATGGCGCTGGGCGCGACGGGCGTCCTGTTGGGGCGCGCCTGGGCCTTTGCCCTTGGCGCGCAGGGCGAGGCCGGCGTCGCCCGGATGCTGACGCTGATCGCTGACGAAATGCGCGTGGCCATGGCGTTGGTCGGCGCAACGCGGCCTGATCAGCTCAATGAATCCCTGCTCTTTCCCGGTGCAGCAGGTCGCCGATCATGACTCCGGCGCGTTCTGCCTTGCGAGGATCTCCGCCTTCAGGGCGTTGAACCTGGCTTCGGTCAGATTGTAGCGCATCAGGACGACGATCGCGGCCAGCCAGAGGCCGAGGGGTACGCCGGTATAGATGGCCCGGATGCCAAACAGCGCCTCGGCCGATTGCGCATCGGGACCAGCTCCCTGGACGAACCCGAAGCCCGCCAGAGCCAGGCTGATCAGAAACGCACCGGCGACAAGACCGAGTAGGCGGAATCCGTCATTGAGATCCGGCGTCGACCGGAAGATCAACGGACCGACGAACGCCGTCAGGATGATGCCGATCCTGGCCGCCATCATCTTGTAGCCGGTCAGGACAGTTCGCTCTCCATAATCGGCTGTCATTTCGGCCAGCATGGCTGAATAGGGCGCCTCGAAGAGGCTGACCGACAGGTTCGACAACAGGAAGATCGTCATCACCAGCGCGACCCGCGGTCCGAGCAGAAGGTCTGGCGGAATAAGGAAGATGGCTCCGAAGCTGACCCCGAGCAGGATCGAGCCCACGAGCAGGTAGATCCGTCTGCAGCCGTACGGGGAGCGGGTCCGATCTGAAATGGCCCCCATGACGGGATCGACGAAGGCGTCGATGAGGCGCGGCAGCAACAGGGCGATCCCGGCGATGGCGGGGGGAATTTTGAGCGCCTCGGTGCAGTAGTCAGAGCATGAAGGCCATCGTCAGGCCGATATATCCGGCGATTGCCAATTCGCCGGCCGCCCAACCGAATTTGATTTGAAATGGCCGGGGTGGTGAAACCAGGGGGATGTTGGGCTCGGTCTGGTCCATTCTTCCCCCGCGGGGCTGGCTCAGGCGGCCCTCAGTTTCCATTAGACGAAACGTCAAATTCGCGCATAAATACGCATAATCAATCGTTCGTGGCGACACGACCATGGCCCGGCCCGCTGCTCGGGCGTTCCGGGTTCCTGTCCGGCACTCCGCCTCGGGAGGGGCGATCTATCGTATGCAACGGGTGTCAGCGCCATTCATCTGGTCGAAAGAGCAACCCCTGGACCCGGACGGGTATTTCGCGGCCATCCGTGATGCGCCCCTCCGGTCTGATGGCCTGAACCGCTGGTTTCTGTTTCGTCGCGAATTCGATCTTTCCGGTCCGCCAACTGTCGCGGATGCCCTGGTCACGACCGACGGCAAATACCAGTTGTTCGTCAATGGAGTCAGGGTCGGGCGTGGGCCTGTCCGCTGCAGCCCGCACCGGCAGATGGTGGACCGATACGATCTGGCTAGCGGCCTCCACGAAGGCCGGAACGTCATTGCCGTGCTGGTCCATACCTATGGTCTGGACACGTCTGCATACGAGATGGTCCGGGGCCACTGGCAGCCGACGTTTGGCGACGGGGCGCTCTGGGTTCAGGGGCAGGTCTGGTGTGGCGGTCAGGTTCATCCCGTCGAGACAGATGAGGCCTGGCGTTGCATCGAGAGTTCGGCCTGGGATCATGAAACACCTCTGGTGAACCGTGGACTGGGCTTTATCGAGTCCCTGGACGGCAATGGCCTTCCGTCTGGATGGGCCGAAGCTGGATTTGACGACAGCGCCTGGGACGAGGTGAGAGTCCTCATCGCGGGAGGCGGAGGGCCGGAAGCCCGGTTTGGAGGAGTCGTCACCAAGCCGTTCCCGGTATTGGCAGAGAACCCGCTGCCTGTGCCTCGTGAGACCGACGTCCCGGCGAAAGCCGTGGTCTGGACGCGAGGGGTGAAGCCGCTTCCGGATCTGCCGATCGAACGCAGGATCTATGAGGAGCTTCTTCAGCCCTTAGCCAGCGGGGCGACGGCGGACCTGAGTTCCCTCTTCGGACCTGCCTCGGGGAACGCGATGGTGCGGACCATGCCCGGACAGGATGTCGCCAGCCTGTTCGACTTTGGTCGCATATTGACCGGCCGTCCCTACATCGAACTGGTTGCGCGAGGCGGCGAGGTAATCGAATTCGCCGTCAGCGAATCTCTCCCCGGCGAGTTCAATCCTGGCGGTCCAGCGCCTGGCGCCCGGGTCGAGGCGCGACCGGTTCTGGGGCTCGACGCTCACGTCAGTCGCTATGTGGCCCGTCCGGGTCGGCAGGTGTTCGAGACCTTTGACTGGGACGCCGTCCGCTGGATGCAGCTGACAGTTCGCAATGCGCCGCAGGGCCTGGAAATTGTCCGCCTTGGTGTGACGACGACAGGCTATCCGGCGGAACGGCGCGGCGAGTTTCAGTCTTCCGATTCATTCTTGGACCGCCTCTGGTCCATTGGCCGGGAGACCCTGGCGATCTGTATGCATGACGGCTGGATCGATGGTCCGGCGCGGGAACAACGTCAGTGGCTGGGCGACGCGACGGTCGAGCATCTGGCCGCTCAGGCTGGCTTCGGCCCTTCCATCATTCCCCTGAACGCGAAGTTCCTGAGGGATGCCGCTGACAGCCAGCGGCCCGATGGGCTGACCCAGCCATTCGCGCCAGGCGATCATCGTCGGTTCGGCTGGTTGATCCCGGACTTCACATTGCAGTGGATTTTCAACGCCGCGGATCACCTGAACTACTCGGGCGACCTGGAGACTATCGACGCAATTTTCCCGTCGATCCTCAGGGGGCTGTCCTGGTTCGAGGGCCTGCAGGGCGATGACGGTCGTATCGCTGACTTGCCATTCTGGCACTTCCAGGATTGGGCCGCAGTCGGTCGCGATGGCTACGCGACCGTGCTCAATGCGCAGCTGGCCGGGGCCCTCGACGCCGCCGCCTACCTCGCGGAAGCGCTGGGCTGGTCACAGAAGGGCTGGCAACTCCGCAACAACGCCGACCGCATCCGCATGGCGCTTGCGGCGCACTGGGATCCGGACCGCAAGGTCTATGTCGACTCCATCGATCCCGGAACTGGCCGGCGTGGTGACCGCGTATCGCAGCATTCGAACGCCGCCATGATCCTGTGGGGCGGCGCGGCGCCGGATCGCTACGGCGATATCGTCGCCTATGTTACGGACCCAGGTCGCGTGCGCCTCACCAAGGCGCCGCCCTTCGTGATGGACGCCGAGCCGCTGGATCTGCGAACCCAGGTCGTCGCCGCGAACACCTTCTACAGCCACTTCGTGTTCCGGGCCCTGGCCAAGGCCGGGCGGTTTGATCTCGCACTTCAGGCCATACGGCAGCGCTACGCCCCTATGCTGGATCTGGGATCAACGACGCTCTGGGAGAGCTTCGAGCCCGAGGGAAGTCTTGCGCATGGCTTCTCCTGCACGCCGACGTTTCAGCTCTCGGCCTACGTCCTGGGGATCACACCGGCCGAGCCCGGGTTTGCGTCGTGCGCTTTTACGCCGTGGCTCGGCGACCTTGACTTCGCGCAGGGGCGACACGCCACGATTGCCGGCGATGTCGGCGTTGCGCTGATGCGGACCGACGCTGGCTTTTCGGCTGAACTGTCCCTCCCGCCTGGAATGACCGCCAGGGTCGCGCCGCCGCCCGGTTGGCGAACAGACAGTCCTCAGCTTCTGCCTGGTGGCGAAACTCATGTGCTGGCCTTCCGGCGTACGACGGCCGAGCCGTCATGACGACCAATTGGGCGCAAGCCCCGCCGACCCTTCTCGGGAGACCGTGATGACCACCGAAGCGCCGTTCTATATCGATCCAGAAATGCTGCCGGTCCTGGAGCGCATGCGGCTCCGCATGGCCAATGCTCCGGCGTTTGAGAGCGTGCCGTTTGACCAGATGCGCGCGCGAGCCTCGAGCCTGTTTGCGGTGTTCAACGAGGATCCGCCACCCCTCAGGTCCGTGCGCGATCTTACGATCCCTGGACCCGGCGGTGATCTACCGGCGCGCCTTTACGACCCGACCGACGGCCAGGAGCCCGCGCCACTCCTCCTGTACATGCATGGCGGCGGCTGGGTGATCGGCGACCTTGACCTCGAGGACCGTGCGATCCGGCTGCTGGCGCTGGCCAGCGGCGCGCGGATCATTTCGCTGGACTATCGCCTCGCCCCGGAACACCCATTTCCAGTTCCGATCGATGATGTTGTGGCAGCGTTTCGCTGGCTCGTCGCCAATGCCGAGACCTTTGGCGGGACCGCCGACAGGATCGCCGTCGGCGGCGCCTCCGCCGGCGCAAATCTGGCCATGGCAGGCGCCCTCCGTCTTCGCGATGAGGGCGGCCAGGCCCCCTGTTTGATGGTGCTCCTGTACGGCGTGTTTGGTGTCGACCAGACCACGGCATCCTATCGCGAGTTCGCGCGGCCGGATTTGTTCACCCCCGCCATGGAAGTCTTCTTCCAGATCTATGCCGGCGACGAAGAGAAGCGACAGCATCCACTTGTTGCGCCGTTACTGGCCGACCTGTCGGGTCTGCCGCCGGCCTTCGTCAATGCGGCGGGCCTGGACACATTGCGGGACGACAGTCGCGCCCTTGCCGCCCGCCTCGCGGAAGTCGGCGTGCCCGTGGAATTCAAGGAATATCCTGGCGCGCTGCACGGCTTCACCCAATACAGCCGCGTCAGTCAGGTCGCCCGCGATGCTATCGACGACGCTGGCCGTGCTCTGGCCGCCGTCGTCCGTCCGTCGCGGCCGGCCAGCCCCCCCGTCACACTGGACGTCCCTGCCTCACTCAAGGAACCAAGCGCATGATAGCCACGAAACATATTTCTCCGTCCCGCATGGGCAGCCAGACCGCCCTGCTGGCAACGATCCTGTTCTTCGCAGCCGGCGCCGGGGTGGCCGGTCCCGCACCGCCCGTGTTGCCGTTCTCACCCGCAGTCCTAGTCGATGGCGTGCTCTACACGTCGGGTCAGATCGGCGTGAAGCCGGGTGAAAATCACCTCGCGCCTGGGGGCATGCCTGCCGAGGCGAAGCAGGCGATGGACAATATCGGGACTGTCCTCGCCGCCAACGGCATGAGCTTCGAGGACGTCTTTCGGTGCACCGTCGCCCTGTCTGACATG
>CAMTXB010000041.1:0-44458 GCA_947085575.1 uncultured Caulobacteraceae bacterium | reverse complement strand
GGCCGCCGCCGCCTCGGTCCCGGCCATCAGCTCAGCCTTAACCTCGGGGTCCTGGGTCGCCTCCAGCAGGCCTTTGGCGTCAAGTCCGGCCGCAGTGAGCACCTCTGCGACCACTGAGGGATCATCCATCTTGCGCCCGTCCTCCCACATGGCCGCCAGCACCGCCTCAAGATAGGGACCCTCCACCCCGGCCCGGCGGGCGGCGATCAGCCCCCGCATGATCAGCAGGGTGTTCACCGGGAAATGCGGGTTCATCTTGAAGGCGGTCAGGCCGTGATGGGCCACAAAGCGCCGGGTCTCCAGGTTCTCATAGGCGAGCTTGCCCTTGACCTCGCCAAAGGCCTCCACGGGCGAGCGGTTGTTGGTCAGCTTGAAGAGGCCGCCGAGCAGGACCGGCCGCACCTCGAGCCTTGCCCCGGTGCGGGCCAGGATGGGCGCCAGGGCCCGCCAGGACAGGTAGGCGTTGGGACTGCCGAAATCGAACAGGAATTCCAAGGTGGCGGCCATCAGGCGTCTCTCCCTGCTCACCAGGTCTCAGACCACGGACGAAGATCAAGCTCGTGGGTCCAGGCCGAGCGGGCCTGGCGGTGCAGGGCCACATAGGTGGCTGCGATGTCGGCCGGCTTGAGGACCCGGTCCTCGGCCAGTCGCTGCTCAAGATCGGGGAGGTTTTCCCGGCTGAACACCCCGTCAATGGACCCGTCCACCACCACATGGGCCACATGGAGACCCTGGGGACCCAGTTCGCGGGCCAGGCTCTGGGCGATGGCGCGCAGGCCGTGCTTGGCGGCGGCAAAGGCTGCGAACCCCTCGCGCCCACGCACCGACGCTGTAGCTCCGGTAAACAGGATCGTGCCCCGCCCCCTGGGCAGCATGACCCGCGCCGCCTCCCGGCCGGTGAGGAAGCCGGCGAAACAGGCCATCTCCCAGACCTTGGTGAAGACCCGGCTGGTGGTCTCCAGTATGGGGAAGCGGACATTAGCCCCGATGTTGAACACCACCACCTCGATGGGACCCACCTCGGCCTCGATGCGGTCGAACAGGGCGGTCATCTCCGCCTCCTCCCGGGCGTCGACCCCATAGGCGCGGGCCTGGCCGCCGGCGGCGATGATCTCATCGGCCAGGGCCTGAAGGGGCGCGAGGTTGCGCGGCCGCCGGGTCACGCAGGCCACCAGGCCCTCGGCGGCGAAGGCCCTGGCGATCGCCCCGCCGACCCCGTCGCCGGCCCCGATCACCACACAGGCGCCTCTCTGTTCATGGGCCATCGGTAGCTCCGTTCTGAATTCGAACTAAGGTTCGTATTGAATTTGGATGGAGTCAATCGCATCATTGGCCGGCAGCAGGAGGCCGAGCGCGATGAAGTGGGATGATCTGGCGAAAGAGCCCTGTTCGGTGGCGCGATCGCTGGCGGTGATTGGCGACCGCTGGACCCTGATGATCCTGCGGGACGCCTTCCTGGGCGTGCGTCGGTTTGAGACCTTCCAAAGCCGCCTGGGCATTTCCCGCAGCATCGTCACCGAGCGGCTGAACCTGCTGGTTGCTGAAGGCGTGCTGGAGCGCAGGCCTTATCAGGACCGGCCCCTGCGCCACGAATACCGCCTGACTGACAAGGGCCTCGACCTGCATCCGGTGATCATGACCATCGTCGACTGGGGCGACCGTCACTATGGGGGTGAGGACGGCCCACCGATCCTGCGCCGCCACAAGGGCTGTGGCTGCGACTTCCATGCCGTCCAGGTCTGCTCCGAATGCGGCGAGCCCATCACCGCCCGCGACGTGGAGGCAAGACCCGGCCCCGGCGCGGCCGCGCGAGCTGCGCCAGCACCCTGACTCCCGCCGCCTCAGGTCCTTGTCGCGAACTCCGCATCCCCGGTGGCGGCCACCTGGGCGTCGTCGAAGGAGGCGTGGGCCGAGGCGTAGAGCCGCGAATAGAGGCCGCCATTGGCCATCAGGGCCTCATGGGGGCCCTGCTCCAGGATCTGGCCCTGCTGCAGGACGATGATCTTGTCGGCGTCGCGGATGGTGGCCAGCCGGTGGGCGATGACGATGCAGGTGCGCCCCGCAAACAGCACCTTCAGCGCCTTCTGGATCGCCAGCTCGGTGAAGGAGTCGATATTGGCCGTGGCCTCGTCGAGGATCAGGATCTGCGGATTGGCCACCAGGGCGCGGGCGAAGGACAGCAGCTGCCGCTGGCCAAGCGAGATGTTGCGTCCCCGCTGGCCGAGCTGGGTGTCGTAGCCCTCGGGCAGGCGCATGATGAAGTCGTGGGCCGAGACCGACTTGGCCGCCGCGATCACGTCCTCGCGGGTGGCGCCTGCGGTATTGTAGCGGATGTTCTCCTCGATGGCGCCGCTGAACAGGAAGGGCTCCTGCAGCACCATGCCGATGGTGCGGCCAAGGGAGTCCAGCGTCACGTCGCGCACGTCGCGGCCGCCGATCAGCACCTGGCCCTGATCGACCTCATAGAAGCGGTGGGCGAGCGCGGTGATGCTGGTCTTGCCGGAGCCCGTCGGTCCCACCAGCGCCACCACCTGACGGGGACGGACCTCGAAGCTCACATTGTGCAGGACCGGGCGGGCAGGGTCATAGCCGAAGGTGACATTGCGGAACTCCACCGTCGGCTCGATATCGGCCAGGGGGGTGGCGCCTGGCTTGTCGACAATGGTCACCGGCACGTCGAGCACCTCGAAGATGCGGTGCCCGGCCGCCATGGCCCGCTGCATGATGGTGTACTGCATCGACAGCATGCGGACCGGATCGAAGAAGCGCTGCACATAGAAGATGAAGGCGACCATGACGCCCACATCCAGCCGCCCGCCCAGGACGGCGTTGCCGCCCACCACGATGACGATGCCCATGGCCAGGCCCGTCAGGACATCGACGGTGGGCACCATTATCTGGGTCATGGCCGCCGACTGGTTCTGGGCGGACATGTTCTCCCGGGCCTTCTCCTCATAGAGCTTGAAGTTCAGGGCCTCGCGGCGGCTCTCCTGGACGGTGCGGATCCCTTGGATGTTCTCGGCCAGGGCGCTGTTGGCGGTGGAGGAGGCGTCCCGGGCTTCCCGGAAGGTCTTTTTGGAATAGGGCAGCCAGATCGCCCGGACCACGATCAGGGCCGGAATCACCGTGAGCGTCAGCAGACCCAGCTGCAGGTCCATGCTGAGCAGGGCCACCGTAATGCCGATCAGGAGCGCGATGTCGCCGACCGCCCCGGTGGTGCTCTCCAGAAACTCCTGCAGGGCGTTCACGTCCCCCTGCAGCCGGGCCATGATCCGGCCCACATGGGTCTTGTCCATGAAGGACAGGGACACGTCCTGGAAGTGGCTGAACATGGCGCGGCGGACATCGAATATGACCCGCTGGGCCAGGCGCGAGCTCATCCACTGTTCGAGGAAGAAGGCGCCGGCATTGAGGATCACCACGCCGACAAAGATGGCGATGATCTGGTCCAGATGCGCGTCATCGCCGCCGCCCACGGCGGCGTTCACCGCCTGGCCGATCATATAGGGGATGGCGATGGCCGTGGCCGCCGAGATCAGCACGGCGATCTGGGCGCCGATGACGAAGGTCTTGTGGGGTTTGAGGAAGGGGACGAACCGGCCCAGCACCTTGGGATTGATCGAGGCGAAGATTTCCTCGGCGTCGTCGCTGCCCAGGGTGGCGCGGGGCTTGTGGGGCGCCTGGGAGGCGATATCGGTCCCCCGGTCAAAGACAAAGTCGCTCATTGCCGCACCCCCTCAGTCTGGCCGGCGGCCGGCGCCTCGGCGGGCAGATCCTCGACCAGCCCGCCGTGGTCAGCCCGCGTCTGCAGGGCGTAGAGCTCGGCATAGACGCCGCCGGCGGCCACCAGGCTCTGATGATCGCCGCGCTCCACCACCTTGCCTTCCTCCAGCACCAGGATCTGGTCGGCATGCATCAGGGAGGACAGGCGGTGGGCGATGATCACGGTCGCCTTGGTCCTGGTGGCGCCGGCCAGGGCGTCGCGGACCTTGCGTTCGGTCACCGCGTCGATGGCGGCGGTGGAGTCGTCGAAGATCATGACGCCGGGACCCGGCACCACGCCGCGGGCGATGGACATGCGCTGGCGCTGGCCCCCGGACAGGGCGACCCCGCGCTCGCCGACCCTTGTGGTGTAGCCGGTCGGCAGGCCGGCGATATAGTCGTGCAGCTGGGCGGTCCGGGCGGCGCCGACGATCCGGTCCTCCTCGGCCCAGGGATCGGCATAGGCGACATTGTTGGTGACGGTGGTGTCGAACAGGAAGGCCTCCTGCTGCACCAGACCCACATATTCCCGCAGGGAGGCCAGACTCACCTCGCGGATGTCCTGACCATCAATGGTGATCCTGCCGCCGGTCACGTCATAGAATCGGGGGATCAGGTTGGCGATGGTCGACTTGCCGCTGCCGGGCGCGCCGATCACGCCCAGGGTCTGGCCGGGGCGCACCTCGAAGCTGACATCCTTCAGCACCGGGCGACCCTCGTCATAGGCGAAGTCCACATGCTCGAAGCGCAGCACCCCGTCCTGCGGCGTCAGGGGCCGGGCGTCGGCGGCGTCGGCGATCTCCGGGGACAGGTCGAGGATCTCGAACACCCTTCCCCCCGATGAGGTGGCCCGGGCGGCGGCGGCGAAGATCATGGCGATCTGCCGGATCGGGGCCTGCAGCAGGGTCATATAGGCGAGGAATTCGGTCAGCCGGCCCACCGACATGGCGCCGGCAATCACCTGATGACCCCCGTACCAGAGCAGCAGGGCCATGGAGCCGTAATAGCTCAGCGTCATGGCCGTCACGGCGCGAAACCGCAGGGTGATGCGCTTGAACGAATATTGCAGGGCGTGGTCGGCGGCCAGGTCGAACTTGCCCATTTCAAAGGCCTTGGCCGAGAAGGCCCGCACCACCCGGATGCCCTGGAGGTTTTCCTCCATGGTGAGCGTCAGGACCGACATCAGCTGCTGGACCCGCAGCCAGGTGACCCGCAGCATGAATCCCATCCGGGCCAGGACCCAGCTGGCGAAGGGCACGAAGGCCAGGGCCAGGAAGGCCATGGTGACATCGGTGGAAAACATCATGAAGGCCGAGACCGACAGCAGCATGACCAGCGTCAGGGTCTGCATCATGCCCCCCTGAATGAAGGCCCTGGTCCCCTCCAGATCGAGCATCCCCCGGGTCACCAGATCGCCGGAGTGAATCCTGTCGTGGAAGCCGAAGGACAGGCGCTGCAGCTGCTGGAAAAAGGCCAGCCGCAGGTCATAGGCCACCTTCTGGCTGACCTGCTCGGCCACATAGCCCCCATAGCCGGTCAACAGCCCGCGCAGGCTGGCCGCCCCCAGCACCAGGAGGGCGGTGTTGACCAGGGCCCGCTGCACCTCGGCGGCCGTGGCGCCGCCCCCGGCCAGCAGCAGGTGGGCCTGGTCCACAGCCTGGCCGAACAGCCGCGGCAGGGTCAGGCCAAACAGCGCCGCCCCGATGGAGCAGCCGACGGCCAGGGCCACAAGGCCCCGATAGCGCAGGGCAAGCCCCATGATTCTGCGCAGCACCCGGGGCATGGCCGCGACGTCAATCGACACAGAATCCGCCGCCGCATCCCTGGGGGAGGGGCGTGAATCACTCATCTGAAAATGTCCAATCTTGGTATGGCGGCATCATGCGCCGCAGCCAGGGGCTGCGCCACCGTCTTTTGACGCCACCGCCAATTAGTCCGGCGACGTGACATCCATCCCGGTGTCTTAGCCACAGAGGACCCGACAACCGGGGGTCAGGCGGGCAGGGTTGCGGCCTTTGGCGCGACGGTGACCGGCAGGGCCGGGGGGGCCGGACGCGGGCGCAGCCGTCCGCCCTTCAGCCAGATCTTCAGGGCTTCCCAGTGGATCGCCCCCATCACGCCCAGGGTCATCCACGGGTGGGACAGCCAGGCGCCGATCAGGGCGCGGTCGCTCAGGGGACGCCGGGCGCCGGCGAAGCTCGCCGACAGAAGGGGGCCTTCCCCGTCGGCCACCTGAATGCTCACCGCCACGCGCTCCCCGGGCGGGCGGATGGTGAAGGCGTAGGTCAGCCCCATGTCCATGAAGGGCGACACATGGAACCCCTTGTCGATGGTCTGGCGCAGGGTCCCGCCCTCTGGCGTCGGGGCCGGGATCAGATAGCTGTGGCGATCGCCGAAGGTGTTGTTCACCTCATAGAGGATGGCGCTGAGCGCCCCGTCCGGGCCATGGCAGAAATAGACGCTCAGGGGATTGAACACGCCCCCCAGCACCCGGGGCATGCACAGGAGCCGGATCGGCCCGCCGCAGGGCAGTCCGGCCTGGCGCAGATGGGCCTCCACCTGAGCCTTCAGGGGTCGGCTTGAGCCGTCCCCGTGGTCGCGGGTGCGGAGGCTGAAGGCGGCCGGTCTGTCGAACCCGAAGAGCCGAAGCCCCTTGGCCAGGGCCGGGCCTTCGTCCAGATCCACCAGCAGCATGAAGATGCGATAGCGCAGGGCGTGGGTCCGGGGCCTCGTCCGCCCATGGACCACAAGCCCGGGAAAGAGCCCTGAGACCGGCGCGCTCACGCGGCGGCCTCGGCGGCGGTTTCGGCGGCGGTTTCGGCGGGGGCGGGGCCGAGGTGGATCCGCGAGGACTCCCCTTCCACCGACCAGGGGCGGCGCACGCCGCCCAGCTGCTCGGCCACCGCCAGGCCCGACTGCAGGCCGTCCTCGTGAAAGCCATGACCGAAATAGGCGCCGCAGAACCAGGTGCGGTTCACCCCCTGCAGGGACCAGAGCTCGGCCTGGGCCGCCAGGGCGCCGGCGTCGAACAGGGGGTGCTCATAGACCTCGGTGCGGATCACCGCTTCGGGGGCGATCTCCCGGCGGGGGTTGAGGGTCACGAACAGCTCGGGCTGAGCCGGCAGGCTCTGCAATTTGTTCATCCAGTAGGTGACGCTGCCCTCCGCCGCCGCCCCCCGGCGACCCAGGTGGTTCCAGCTGGTCCAGGCCGCCCGGCGCCTGGGCATCAGGGCGGGGTCGGTGTGCAGCACCGTGAGATTCCGACTGTAGCGGAAGGCCGACAACAGCCGCCGCTCCTCCGGGCCGGGGTCCTCCAGCAGGGCCAGGGCCTGGTCCCCGTGGGTGGCGATGACCACCTCGTCAAAATGTTCCACCTGACCATTGGCCAGACGGAGATCGACCCCGCCGGCGTCCCGGCGCACACCGGCCACCCGGACCCCGGAGCGAACATCCCCCTGAAAGGCGGCGGCCAGGCGCTCCACATAGGTGCGGCTGCCCCCTTCCACCGTGCGCCACAGCCCCCGGCCAAACAGGCTCATCATGCCGTGGTTCTGGAAGAAGCGGATCAGGGCGGCGGCCGGATAGGCGCCGATGGCGCCCAGCGGCGTCGACCAGATGGCCGCCGCCTGGGGCAGGAGATGATCGTCCCGGAACGCCTGACCATAGCCCTTCCGGGCCAGATAATCGTCCAGGCTGGCGAGGGGGGACTCCGGGGCCGCCAGGTCCCGGGGCGCCTGCCGATAGAACCTGGTCACGTCCCGCAGCATCCCCAGATAGCGCGGGCTGAACAGGTTCCGCAGCTGGGCGAACAGGGCGGAAGAGGAGTATTCGAATGCGCCGTCGTCCAGGGACACGCTGAGCGCCATGTCGGCATCCAAAGTGCCGACCCCCAAATGGTCCAGAAGGGCGGTGAAATTCGGGTAATTGGCCTCATTATAGACGATGAAGCCGGTGTCCACGGGGACGATTCCGTCCCGACCCCCGGGCGCCTCGACCGTATTGGCATGCCCCCCCAGCCGGCTGTCGCCCTCGAACAGGGTGACCTTGTGCCGGGACCCCAGCAGCCAGGCCGCCGACAGGCCCGAGACGCCGGCGCCGACCACGGCGACCCGCAGCGGCCTAAAACTGTTGTCTCCGCCCACGGGAACTCCCTCAATGCGGGTGAATTGTCAGACCGCCGTCCCACCTGGCGTCGACCTCAGTCCTTACGGAGCGCGTAGGGGGGCGGATGCAGCCCAGGGCCTTCGCATCCGAAGCTGAGCAGGCCGCGTAATCAGACTGTCGAGCAGGCGCCCTCGGGACGCCGCGCCACCTGGAAAGGACTCCGCCGCCATGAGCTTCATCGCCTCGGCCATCAAAGTCTTCGAGGGCGCCCCGGTACCCGATCCCCTTCGGCGGGCCGCCATCGAGGGGCTGGTGACCCACGCCCGGCTGCAGCTGGGCCAGGCCGCCCCCGACGCCGAGGCGGCCTTCGCCCGGGAGATGGCGGCCCGCCCGATCGCCGAGCATGCCGCCGCCGCCAACCGACAGCATTATGAACTGCCCGCCGCCTTCTTCCAGCAGGTGCTTGGACCTCAGCTCAAATATTCCAGCAGTCTCTATCCCCCCGGCGTCGAGGACCTGGCTGCGGCCGAGGAGGCGGCTCTTTCGGAGACCGCCAGCCATGCGGCCCTGGCGGACGGACAGGACATCCTGGAGCTGGGCTGTGGCTGGGGCTCCCTGACTCTCTGGACAGCGCGGAATTTCCCGGGCTCGAAGATCACTGCGGTGTCCAACTCCACAAGCCAGGGCGCCCATGTCCGGGGGCAGGCGCAGGCCCGTGGCCTGACCAATGTCACGGTGCTCACCGCCGACATGAACACCTTTTCCGCGCCAGGCCAGTTCGACCGGGTGGTTTCGGTGGAGATGTTTGAGCACATGGCCAACTGGCGGGCCCTGCTGAGCCAGGTGCGCGGCTGGCTGAAGCCCGACGGCCGGGCCTTCATCCATGTCTTCACCCATCGCACCACCCCCTACCGGTTCGAACTGGACGACCAGTCGGACTGGATCGGCCAGCACTTCTTCTCCGGCGGCGTGATGCCCAGCCACGGTCTGATGGCCCAGTTCCCCGACCTGTTCGAGGTGGAGGCCGGCTGGCGCTGGTCCGGGCGGCACTATGAACGCACCGCCCTGGACTGGCTGACCAACTTTGATCGCAATGACGCCGCCATCCGGCAGGTGCTGAAAGACGTCTATGGCGACACCGCCCCCCTCTGGCGCCGCCGCTGGCGGCTGTTCTTCCTGGCGACCGCAGGCCTGTTCGGCCATCGGGGCGGCGAGGAATGGGGCGTCAGCCACTACCGCCTGAAGCCCGCGGCCTGACCCCGTCCCGCAAAGGAAGATCCCATGTTGAAATATGTCATCGGCTTTCTCGGCACGGGCCTGGCCTTCGCCATCATCGACGCGATCTGGCTGACCACCGTCGGACCCAGGCTCTATCGCCCGACCCTCGACGAGGTGCTGGCCGACCAGTTCGCCCTGGCCCCGGCCATCGCCTTCTACCTCGTCTACATCACCGGCATCATGATCCTCGCGGTGAGCCCGGCGGTGCGCGAGGGCGTCTGGACCCAGGCCATGATCACCGGCGCCATCCTCGGCTTCATGTGTTACGCCACCTATGACCTGACCAATCAGGCGACCCTGAAGGTCTGGGCCACCCACATCACCCTGGCCGACATCGCCTGGGGCGCCTTCCTGACCGGAGCCTCGGCCACCGCCGGCTTTTTCGTGACCCGCTGGGCTGAGCGCGCCTTCTAGAGGCCGGTTCGGGACGGGGCCTCGCAGGGGTCCGGCGCCGCAGACTCCCGACCGACCGCGGCCGATCCGCCCCGCGATCCAAGCTTTGTTCGGATCGGGAGCGCCGTTGTCGTTGCCAAATTCCGCTGTCATTGTGCCGGCCAAGGACGGTCCCGGGCGGCGGTGGGGCATATTGCGCCTGATCGCCCCGGAGCCATGCCGTCCCCCATTGATAATCAGATGTGTCCTGCGCCCGGCAGCCCCGGTCAGCAGGCGCGGGGAGGAATTTCATGGATGATTTGAAAGAGCGCGTGGGCCTGGAGGAACGACTCGACCAGGCCGCGATCACCGGCATGACCATGGCCGTATGGGCCGATGTTCAGCCCGGGAAGGTCGCCGTCAGGGACGCCTACGGCAAGTCACGGACCTTTGCAGAGGTCAACGCCAACGCCAACCGGCTCGCACGCCTCTTCCGCCAGCATGGGGTTCAGCCGGGCGACAGCCTGGCCCTGGTCTGTTCCAACCGGGCTGAGTTCATCGAGGTCCTGGCCGCCACCATGCGCTCGGGCGTCCGGATCACCCCGGTCAACTGGCACCTGAACGCCGATGAAATCGCCTACATTATCAATGACTGCGAGGCCAAGGTGCTGGTCGGCGACGCCCGGGTGGCCGTCATTGGCGAGGTTGCGACCCACTGCCCGCATCTGACGCTGAAGCTGTCGGTGAGCGGGGATATCGAAGGTTTCGTGGACTATGACACCGCGCTTTCACCCCTGGACGGCTTGAACATCTCCGACCCGGTGCTGGGCAACCAGATGATGTACACCTCCGGCACCACCGGCCGGCCCAAGGGGGTCTACCGCCCCAATCCCGTGGTGACGCCCTCCAGCGTCCTGGCCGGCCGCGGCTATGACGACACCTCCATCCAGCTCTGCGCCGGGCCGGCCTATCACGCCGCGCCCCTGGCCTTTGACGTGCGGGCCGCCATGGGCGCCGGCTCGACCCTGATCTTCATGGACAAGTGGGATTCCGAGCAGGTCCTGCGCACCGTCAGCGAGCAGAAGGTCACCCACCTGCACATGGTGCCGATCATGTTCCAGCGGCTGCTGGACCTGCCGGCCGAGGTGAAGGCCAAGTACCCCGTCGACCATGTCCGCTACATCGTTCACGGCGCGGCCCCCTGCCCGCCGGAGGTGAAGCAGGCCATGATCGACTGGTTCGGCCCGGTGCTCAGCGAGTACTATGCCGGCTCCGAAGGCGGCGCGGGATTCGCCATAAGCTCCGAAGAGTGGCTGAAGAAGCCCGGCAGCGTCGGCAAGCGCCCGCCCATGCTGCAGGTCCGGATCATCGACGAGCAGGGTAACGACTGTCCCAACGGCGTGGCCGGCGCCATCTACCACCAGCTGCCCCCGGGCGGCGGGTTCCAGTACTACAAGGATGAAGCCAAGACCCAGGCCTCCCGGGTCGGCGATTTCTTCACCATGGGCGATGTGGGCTATTTCGACGAGGACGACTATCTGTTCCTGACCGGCCGCAGCGCCGAGACGATCATCTCCGGCGGGGTGAACATCTATCCCCAGGAGATCGACAATGAGCTGATCAAGCACCCGGCGGTGGCCGACTCCTCCACCGTGGGCATCCCGCACGACGAGTGGGGCGAACAGGTCAAGGCGGTGATCATGCTCAATGAGGGCTATGCGGCGAGCGACCAGCTGGCCCAGGAAATCCTCGACTTCGCCCGCAGGACCCTCCCCGGCTTCAAGGCGCCCCGCAGCCTGGACTTCGTCACCGATCTGCCCCGCAGCGAAGCCGGCAAGATCCAGCGGAACAAGGTCCGCGCGCCCTATTGGGAAGGCCGCGCGCGGCAGATCTGAGGGCGGCGCCGCGCCGGACCTGATCGGGCGCGGCGAAACCTTGCGAAAACATCCGTGTTTGGCGTGACCTCGGGGGCCGTGGCATGTACCGACGCCCCAGCCTCTGAGACTTGAGCGCGTTTCATCCGATAACCGGCGCCCACTCATCGGAACGCACTCAGGAAGACCCGCGAGTAGCCGCCATGCCGATTCCCTTCATCGACCTTCAGGCTCAGCGCCTGCGCCTCGGCGAGCCCCTGGAGGCCGCCATCCTCGCGGTGGTGCGCTCGGGCGCCTATGTCATGGGACCGCAGGTGGCGGCCTTCGAGGCGGCGCTGGCGGAGTTTGGCCAGGCGCCCCATGTGCTCTCCTGCGGGTCCGGCACCGAGGCGCTGATCCTGCCGCTGATGGCCTGGGGGATCGGGCCGGGGGACGCGGTCTTCTGCCCCTCCTTCACCTTTGCCGCCACCGCCGAGGTCATGCCCCTGGTGGGCGCCTCGCCGGTGTTCGTCGATATCCTGCCTGAGACCTACAATATGGACGCCGCCCACCTGGAGGCGGCGATCGTGGCGGTAAAGGCCGAAGGCAGGCTGACCCCCCGGGCGGTGATCGCCGTCGATCTGTTTGGTCAGCCCGCCGACTACCCGGCCATCAGCGCCGTCTGTCAGGCGCACGGGCTGAAGCTGATCGCCGATTCCGCCCAGAGCTTTGGCTGCACCCTGGACGGCCGCCCCCCCCTGCACTGGGCCGATGTGGCCACCACCAGCTTCTTCCCCGCCAAGCCCCTGGGCTGCTACGGGGACGGCGGGGCGGTGCTCTGCAAGGACGCCCGCCTGCACGAGATTCTTGTCTCTCTGCGGGTGCATGGCCAGGCGGTGAAGTCCGACCTGGAGGGCCGAACCCTTGACCATGATCCGAAATATCTGAACATGCGGATCGGCATGAACGCCCGGATGGACACGGTCCAGGCGGCGGTGCTGCTGCACAAGCTGTCGATCTTCGCCGACGAGATAGAGGCCCGGAACCGGATCGCCGCCCGCTATACGGCGGGTCTGTCGGACGTGGTGCGGACCCCCACAGTGATCGCCGGCGGGGTTTCGGTCTGGGCCCAGTACACCATCGAGACCGATGACCGGAGCGGACTGGCCGCCCACCTGAAGGGATCAGACATTCCCACGGCGGTCTATTATCCGATCCCGATTCACCGGCAGGGGGTCTATTCGGGTTATCCCGTGGGACCGGGGGGCATGCCGGTGACCCTGGCGGCGGCCGGGCGCGTCATCAGCCTGCCCATGCACCCCTATCTGGAGGCCGACGTGCAGGATCAGATCATCGCCGCCATTCGAGCCTTCGCCGGTCGCAACCCATGAGCGGGACGCGCCAGGGCGAAGATCATCCGTCGCCCGATCAGATGGCCGAGATCTTTGAGGCGCGGGCGCAATCCCGGGACCTGACCATCGGCGTGATCGGCATGGGCTATGTGGGCCTGCCCCTGGCGGAGGGCTTCATCGGCAAGGGGTTCAAGGTCCTGGCCTTTGACCGGGATGAGACCAAGATCGCCGCCCTGCGGGCCGGGCGCAGCTATATCAAGCACATCCCGGACGCCCGGGTGGCGGCCATGGGCGCCACCGGGCGCCTGGAGGCCACCACCGACGAGGGGCGGCTGGCCTCAGCCGACGCCCTGCTGATGTGCGTGCCGACGCCGCTCAATGTGCACCGGGAGCCCGACCTGTCCTTCGTGGCCGACTGTGCGACCATGATCGCGCGGCGCCTGAGACGCGGCCAGCTGGTGGTGTTGGAGTCCACCACCTATCCCGGCACGAGCGAGGAGCTGATCCGCCCGATCCTGGAGGCCTCCACCGGCCTGAAGTCCGGGATCGACTTCGCCATCGCCTATAGTCCCGAGCGGGAGGACCCCGGCAATATCGACTTCGGGGCGACCACCATCCCCAAGGTGGTGGGCGCCGACACCGACGCCGAGCGGCGGATGGCCATCGCCGTCTACGCCCCCCTGACCCAGGTGGTGCCGGTCAGCGACCTGAAGACCGCCGAGGCGGTGAAGCTCACAGAGAACATCTTCCGCCTGGTCAATATTGCGCTGGTCAACGAACTGAAGGTCGTCTTTGAGAGCATGGACATCGATATCTGGGAGGTGATCGATGCGGCCAAGACCAAGCCCTTTGGCTATATGCCCTTCTATCCGGGGCCGGGGCTGGGCGGGCACTGCATCGCCATCGATCCCTTCTATCTGACCTGGAAGGCCCGGGCGCACGGGGAGGCCACCCGCTTCATCGAACTGGCCGGCGACGTGGTCGCCGCCCTGCCGAGGCGGGTTGTGGAGGCCGTGGCCGAATCCCTGTCCAGCCGAAGGGGCAAGGCGGTGAGCGGCGCCCGCATCCTGGTGGCGGGACTGGCCTACAAGAAGAATGTCGACGACATGCGCGAGAGCCCCTCGTTGCATGTGATCCGCCTGCTGCGCGAGCGGGGGGCGCAGGTGGACTATTACGATCCCCATATCCCGGCAGCGCCCGATACGGGCGAACACCCAGAGGTGGCCGGCATGGTCTCCATCGCCTGGGATGAGGCCGTCCTGGCCAGCTATGACTGCGCGGTCATCTGTACGGACCACGACCTGGTGGACTATGCGACCCTGACCCGGCTCGTCCCCCTGGTGGTCGACACCCGAAACGCCGTGGGCCGCCTGGCCCCGGACTTCGCCGACCTGGTCCGAAAGGCCTGAGGGCAAGGCCCAACACCCCCTTTGCTCGTCGCCCTGGGTGTGCAGTCCCGACGTGGGGTGGTCTGGCGACAGCGTGAAGCGCTGCGGCGCGCTGGCTGATGAGCGCCAGGGGGGTGTTCCCTAGGCCGTCTTTTCGAACAGCTTGTTCCAGCGGCGGCGTTGGCGGGTTTTCCAGGATCCCCGGTGCCAGGCGTCCGAGGCGATCAGCGGGACCACGGTGGTGGCCTCGGCGAAGACCATCTGCTCCCAGGTGACATCGACCTTGCCCCAGGAGCAGGCCTCCTGCAGCGTCGAGGACGAACAGGCGCCATCGCGCACATCGGCCACCGTCAGCTGGATGGCGTATTTGTGCATGTCGACCTCTTCACCAAGGATTTCGGCGCAGACCACCGTGTCCTGGGCGAAGTTCTTCGGCACGCCGCCGCCGACCATGAACAGGCCAGTCGTGCCCGCCGCGATCTTCACATCGGTGAGCTCGCGGAAGTCGGCGATGGAGTCGATGGTGAGGTAGGGCCTGCCCGCCTTCATCCGCTCCACCTGATGCTTGACCAGGCCAAAGCCCGCCGAGGAATCGGTAAAGGCCGGGCAGAAGATCGGCACGCCCTCCTCATAGGCGGTCTGGATGAGCGAGCCCGGCTTCTTGGCGTTGCCCGCCGCCAGCCACCTGCCCATCTCCCAGATGAATTCCCGCGAGGAATAGGGCCGCGGCTCCAGCTGGTCGGTGATGTCCTTGATCACCGCATCGCAGGTCTGCAGGTCTTCCTCGTCGATATAGGTGTCGTAGATCCGGTCGATATAGAGGGCGCGCAGGTCCCGGTCGTCCACCGGCTCCTTGGCCTGATAGTGCTTGAAGCCCAGGGCCTCGAAGAAGTCCATGTCGACGATGGAGGCGCCGGTGGCGACCACGGCGTCGATCAGGCCGTACTTCACCATGTCGCGGTAGATGTGCATGCAGCCGCCGGCGCTGGTCGACCCGGCCAGGGTCAGCCAAGTGGAGCAGGACGGGTCCTCCAGGGCCAGGGAGAAGATGTCGGCGGCCCGGGCGGTGTCGCGGCTGGTGAAGCTCATCTGACGCATGGCGTCGATGATCGGGCGGGCGTCGTACTGGTCGATGGCCACATGCTCGACGGTGGACGAGAGCAGCTCGGCCTTGCGGTTGGACTGAACCTCAGCGTTCATTCTCTTGGAGTCCTAGAGTTTGAGCGCCCGTCCATGGAAGCCGGACGCGACCGGGACGGAGCGACCGGTCGCGTCTGTTTAGCGGGGTGCGAAGGCCTTGAACGCCTTAGAGCCTGATGCGATCAGACCGAACCGTCTGATCGTTGAATCAGGCTCCAAACCCCAAGTCTCGAGCGCGTTTTGTCCGATAGCCGGTTCCCACTTGTCGGAACGCGCCCTAGCGCCGACGGCGTTTCTTGCCCCGGGCCCGCGACAGCTTGACGACATTCTGGGTGTCGCTGCGCGGCACCGGGATGGAGCGCCGGGCCAGCCCGAACATCGAGGCCATGGGCGGGTCATTGACCACCACGGTCTCGGTGTCGCCGAAACCGTTGAAGCGGGTATTCATGGCGACGCCATAGGCGCCGAGCATGCCGATCTCCACATAGTCGCCCTCGCGGACATCCTCCGGCAGCCAGAAGGGGCCGGGCATGTGATCGAGGGAGTCGCAGGTCGGACCATAGAAGCGGTAGGGCTTGAGCGGCCCCTCGACCTCCCGCGCCACGCCGTCCTCGCACCGGATCAGCTTCACCGGGAAAGGCCATCTGGTGTGGGTGGCGTCGAACAGGCTGCCATAGGCGCCGTCGTTCAGATAAAGGGCGTCCCCCTTGCGCAGCTCGACGGTGGTGAGCACCGAGGAGGCCTCCGCCACCAGGGCACGACCGGGTTCGCACCAGAGCTCGGTGGTCTCATGGACCATCATTTCGGCAAAGCCGCGGTCGATGGAGTCCATGTAGTCGGCCAGCGCCGGGGGCACCATGCCGGGATAGACCGAGGGGAAGCCGCCGCCCACATCCACCACGTCGGCAAACACGCCGGCCCGGACCAGGGCCCGGGAGGCCTGGCTCATGGCCGCCTGATAGGCGGTGGGCCGCATGCACTGGCTGCCCACATGGAAACAGACGCCCATCAGATCCTGGGTCGCCCGGCGGGTGGCCAGCAGGAGGTCGGGGGCCTCATAGGCGTCGACGCCGAACTTGCCCGACAGGGAATAGGCCGCACCCTCGGCGGCGACCCCCAGGCGGACCATCAGGTTCAGGTCCTTGGCGTGGCCGGTGGCGTCGAGGATCTTGGCCAGCTCCTCATGGGTATCCAGCGCAAAGGTGCGGACCCCATAATCAAAATAGGCCGTGGAAATGGCGCGACGGCTCTTGACCGGATGCATGAACGCCATGCGCGACCCGGGGGCGTACCGGGCCACCAGCTCGATTTCCGGAACCGACGCCACGTCGAAGCCCCGCACGCCGTTCGCCGCGAGGGTTTCAAGCACCCACGGCGAAGGGTTGGCCTTCACAGCATAGAAGACGTCGCCTTTGAAATGATCCTGGAACCAGCGCGCCGCTAGGGCCACGGCGTCCGGTCGCGCACAGGCGACAGGACGTTCCGGTGACCGCTCGCGGACCAGGTCCAGGGGCGTATGGTACGTTTGCACCTCACGCAGCCCCCAACAGATTGTTGAACCCAATCCGGCGTTAGCAGCGCTTAGGACAACGGGGTCCGCCGGAGCGGTGCAGTTAGGGCAATGTCGCCCCGATGTAAAGACCCGACGCCCAAAAACCTTGCAGGGCCTGGCCCAGCCCCACCCTTCCGGGGGCCCGGCGCAAGGACTCACCGGCCGGGTTTGCTGGACCGCGCCGGGCGCCCATGTCATGAAATGGCCCTGGGGCGCGGCGACCAGGCGCCGGGAGGTCCGAGCCGCCAAGCGACCGGGGGATATTCGCCATTCATGTCTGACGCAGCCGTGCTCTCGGTGCGCCAAGTGTCGAAGAGTTTCGGGTCCCGCCGTGCGCTGGACTCTGTCTCCCTCGATGTCGCCCGCGGCGAGATGATCGCCCTGATCGGTCCCTCTGGATCGGGCAAGTCCACCCTTCTGCGGACCATCAATGGCCTGGCCCCCATCGACAAGGGACCCGGCCGCATAGAGGCCTTCGGCGGCAGGGTGCAGGCCGATGGCCGGGTGGACCGGGACGTGCGCCGGACCCGCATCCGCATCGGCATGATCTTCCAGCAGTTCAATCTGGTCGGCCGCCTGACCCTGTTCACCAATGTGGCCATGGGGTCGCTGGGCCGGATCGGCTTCCTGCGCGGCCTGCTGGGATTCTGGCCGGCCGAGACCAAGGGCGCGGCCATGGCCGCCCTGGCCCGGGTGGGGGTCGCCGAACATGCCGGACAGCGGGCCGGCACCCTGTCGGGGGGCCAGCAGCAGCGCGCGGCCATCGCCCGGACCCTGGTGCAGAAGGCCAAGATCATCCTGGCCGACGAGCCGGTGGCCTCCCTCGATCCGGTGGCCGCCCGCAAGGTCATGGAGATTCTGCGGGAGCTGAACCGGGCTGACGGCCTGACCCTGATCGTCACCCTGCACCAGGTGGACTACGCCATGCGCTATTGTGACCGGGTGATCGCCCTCAAGGCCGGCCAGGTGGTCTATGATGGGCCGCCCACGGGCCTGACCCGTAAGCAGCTTATCGACATCTACGGTCCGGAATTCGAAGACGTCTTCTGGGAAGGAGCTCCCCAATGATCCGTCGCAGCCTGATCGGCGCTGGCCTCACCCTGGCCCTGGCCCTTGCCCTGTCGGCCTGTTCCGAGCGTGAGACCCGGGCCGGGGATCAGCCCGAGGTGCTGAACTTCTCGATCCTGGCCACCGAGAACTCCACCAGCCTGGACGCCTTCTGGCGACCGATCCTGCAGGACATGGAAAAAGAGATCGGCATTCCGGTGAGGCCCTTCTACGGGTCCAACTACACCGCCCTGATCGAGGCCCTGCGGTTTGGCCAGACCGATGTGGGCTGGTTCTCCAACCTCTCGGGTCTGGAGGCGGTCCGCCGGGCCGACGCCGAAGTGTTCGCCCGCACCTTCGACCCGTCGGGGGAGGACGGCTATCGGTCCGTGATCATCACCGGGGCCGCCAGCGGCCTGACCATCGAGGACGTGCTCAAGTGCGACAGGACCCTGGATTTCGGCATCGGCGACGCCAAGTCCACCTCCGGCACCCTGGCCCCCATGACCTATCTGTTCGCCCCCAAGGCCATTGAGCCTGAGCGCTGCTTTGCCCAGGTGCGGGCCGCCAACCATCAGGCCAATCTGTTCGCCGTCGCCAACGGCGTCCTGGATGTGGCCACCAACAACTCCACCGCCATCCGCCTGCAGACCGAGCGGGACGTGGTGAACCGGGCCAATGGCCAGCCCACGGTGACCGACAAGGTCAAGGTGATCTGGGAGTCGCCGAAGCTGCCGGAGGACCCCATCGTCTGGCGCAGGACCCTGGATCCCGTGGTCAAGGAGAAGGTCCGCCAGTTCTTCCTGACCTATGGCAAGGGCCAGGGACCGGAGGCAGAGCGTCAGCGCAGGCTGCTGGCCGCCATCTCCATCGGCGGCTTCCTGCCCGCCGATGCCAGCCACCTGCTGCCGGTGCGCGAAATGGAGGCCACCGAGGCCCTGATCAACGCCCAGAACAGCGGCGACCAGGCCAAGATCGCCGAGGCTCAGGCGGTCCTGGACGCCATTCGCACTGAGCGTGAGACCCTGGACGCCCGGGCGGGGGAAGTCCCACAGGACCCGGCCGCCGCCCCAGGCGCCCCGTGATCACCGTCCCTGCCGCCTGAAACACCCCAAAGTTCCGACGCCGGGAGCCAGACGCCCTTGACCGCCACCGCGCGCAGCGCCGCCGCCCTGAAGCCGCCGGCGCGCCCGCTCGGCCAGTGGATCTTCGACGTGCTCCTCTGGGGAGGGATCGCCGTGGTCCTGGCCATCAGCTTTGGCCCGGCCGAGATCGAGAAGACGCCGCTGCTGTTCACCGGCTCGGACAATATGCGCGAGTTCGGGCGGGCCTTCATCAATCCGGACTTCGAGCTCCTGCCCTTCTTCATCGCCCAGATGTGGCTGACCATTCAGATGGCCATGTGGGGGACGGCCCTGGCGGTGTTCCTGGCGGTGCCGCTCGGCCTGCTGGGGGCCCGCAATATAGCGCCCGCCGCCATCCAGTGGCCGGTGCGCCGGCTCATGGACATCCTGCGCTCGGTGCCCGACCTGGTGATCGGCATGGTCTTCGTGGTCGCCGTGGGCCTTGGCCCCTTCGCCGGGGTCATGGCGCTGGCGCTCAATACCGGCGGGGTGCTGGGCAAGCTGTTCTCTGAGGCCGTGGAATCCATCGACAAGGGGCCGGTGGAAGGCGTTCGATCCACCGGCGCCCACACGCTGCAGGAAATCGCCTGGGGGGTGGTCCCGCAGGTGGCGCCCCTCTGGACCTCCTACGCCCTCTACCGGTTTGAATCCAACAGCCGGGCGGCCACCATCCTTGGCCTCATAGGGGCCGGCGGCATCGGCCAGATCCTGTTCGACAGCCTGAACAGCTTCAACTATTCCCGCGTCGCCGCCATCGCCGTGGTGATCGTCGTCGCCGTCAGCCTCATCGACCTTCTGTCCCAGGCGATCCGGTCGCGTTTGATCTAGGGCGGCGCAACGCCTGGGGGGCCTTTCCATGCTGAACTGGATCTACGACGCCCTGGGCGCCCTGTGGGGGCCGCTGCGCCTCTTTGACTCATTCTTCTTCCTGGCCGGGGTCGGGTTTGCGACGGCGACCATCGCCACCTGGGTCGCCCTGCCGAAGCTCTGGCATCGCCTGCCCACCGACCAGGGCCGGGCCTTCGCCGTGGACGCCGAAAAGAGCGTCGGCAAACCGGTGAGCGCCGGCCTCATCTTCATCATCATCTTCGCCGTGGGCGCCCTGGTGTTCGTCCCCCTGGACGCCCGTCCCCTGCTCACCGTGCCCCTGGTGCTGGCGGCCATGGTCGTCGGCTATCTGGATGACCGCCGCGGCGGGTTCCATGAGTATCAGCTGGCGGTCATGGACCTGGTCATCGCCCTGGGCGCGGCCATGATTATCCACGGCTTCCAGCCCGCCACCCTGTGGCTGCCCGGCTGGCCGGCGGTGATCGTCCTGCCGGCCTGGCTTTCCATCCCGCTGGCGACCGGGGTCATCTGGCTGGCCATCAACGCCACCAACTGTTCCGACGGGGTCGACGGGGTCTCGGGCAGCCTCAGCGGCACGGCCATGATGATCCTGGGCGGCCTGCTCTACACCGTCCTCGGCAGCGAGGTGGTGGCCAGGCACCTGGGCGTGCCCTTCAATCCCGACGGCGCCAGCTGGGCGATCATGGCGTTTGTCATGGTGGGCTGCGTGGCGGGCTACCTCTGGTACAACGCTCCGCCCAGCCAGGTGCTGATGGGGGACGCCGGCTCCCGGCCCATCGGCCTGATGATCGGCATGCTGGTGGTGGCCACCAACAATCCAGCCTTCCTCATTCTGGTGGGCTCCATGCTGCTGCTGAACGGGGCCACTGGGCTGATGAAGGTGGCCCTGATGCGGTTCTTCGGCCTGAGCATCCTGAGCGGCGTGCGCTTTCCCCTGCACGACCATTGCCGCAAGGAGCTGGGCTGGTCCAACAGCCAGGTCCTCGTCCGCTTCATGCTCGTCCACTCGGCCGTCTCGGCCCTCCTGGTGATCCTCGCCCTGAAGGTGCGTTGAGCCCTACGGTGTGCGACCATGCGGGCATGTTCAGCGCCCCCTTCGTCGCAGGCACTACGGTTCTGGTGCTGGCGGCCATGTCTCTGGCCTTCGCCCGGCGCGTGCCGGCGGGGATGAAGCTGCCCATGCAGTGGGGCCTTGATCGCCGCCCGACCTGGGCGGCGTCGCCGGCCTTCGCCATGTCCTTCACCCCGCTGCTCGCCGCCTTCACGCTGACCCCGTTCACCCTGGCCAGCCTGTGGGTGGAGCCTGACGCGCGGCTGACCTTCCGCCTGGTGACAGCCCTGGTGTGCCTGGGCTTCATCGCCGGCCACACCCTGCACCTCTATCTGCTCGCCCGGTGGCTCCGGTCGCAGGACGGCGATTAGGCGGGGCGCCGCGCAACCCCACGCCTCGTCGCCCTCGGACTTGACCCTAGGGTCCATGCACACTGAGGCAGGACCCGTGTGCATGGATGGTCGGATCAAGCCCAACCATGACGGAGTGTGTGGTAGGCGATAGCGAGCCTCGAGGGACGCAAGGCCTTGCTTCAGGCCTGCATCGTCCAGCCCTCGACCCCCATGGCCGCCTGGCGGCCGGCTTCCGAGCGGGTCGGGTGCGGGTGGCAGGTGCGGGCAATGTCCTCACTGGCGGCCTTGAAGGCCATGGCCACGCAGTATTCGCCGATCAGTTCGCCGGCCTGGGGGCCGATGATGTGGACCCCGAGGATCTCGTCGGTCCTGGCGTCGGCGAGGATCTTGGCGAAGCCGTCGGTCTCGTGGTTGATCTTGGCCCGGCTGTTGGCGGTGAAGGGGAACTTGCCGACCTTATAGGCCACGCCGGCCTCCTTCAGCTGCTCCTCGGTCTTGCCGACCCAGGCCACTTCGGGGGCCGTATAGACGACGCTGGGCACCAGATTATAGTCCACATGGCCGGCCTTGCCGGCGATCAGCTCGATGCAGGCCACGGCGTCTTCCTCGGCCTTGTGGGCGAGCATGGGGCCATGGATCGCATCGCCGATGGCAAAGACCCCAGGCGCCGAGGTCCTGAAGTGGTCGGTGTCGATGACCCCGCGCCTGTCGGTGGTGACGCCCACGCTCTCAAGGCCCAGGCCCTCGGTATAGGGACGCCGGCCGATGGCCACCAGGACGTAGTCGGCCTCCAGGGTCTCGGCCTCGCCGCCCGCCACCGGCTCGACGGTGAGCTTGACCCCGGACTTTCCGGCCACCGCGCCGGTCACCTTGGCGCCCAGCTTGAAGGTGATGCCCTGCTTGGTCAGGGAACGCTGGAAGGTCTTGGCGGTCTCGCTGTCCATGCCCGGCGTGATGCGGTCCAGGAACTCCACCACCGTGACCTCGGCGCCCAGGCGGCGCCAGACCGAGCCCAGCTCCAGGCCGATGATGCCGGCCCCGACCACGATGAGCTTCCTGGGCACTTCGGGCAGGGACAGGGCGCCGGTGGAGTCGACGATGCGCTTGCCGTCGATGGTCACCCCCGGCAGGGGGGTCGGCTCCGAGCCGGTGGCGATGACGATGTGCCTGGCCTCCAGGGTCTGGACCGCGCCGTCGGCGGCGGTGACCTCGACCTTGCCGGGGCCGGCGATCCTGCCCGCGCCCTTGATCCAGTCGGCCCTGTTCTTCTTGAACAGGAACTCGATGCCCTTGGTGAGCTGGGTCACTGCGTCGGCCTTCTGGGCCATCATCTGCGACAGGTTCAGCCTGGGCTTCACCTCGATGCCGAGGGTGGCGAATTGTTTGCCCATGGCCGCGTCATACATTTCCGAGGCGTGCAGCAGGGCCTTGGAGGGCATGCAGCCGACGTTCAGGCAGACGCCCCCAAGCGTGTCGCGCTTCTCGACGCAGGCCACCTTCAGCCCCAGCTGACCGGCCCGGATGGCTGCATTGTATCCGCCAGGGCCGCCCCCGATGATGACGACGTCGTATTGCGACATGGGACTAGGATCCGTTCAGGCTGGATGAGTCAGAGTGCGAGGGCAGATCGAATTTAGGGCCGAAACTGAGAGAGGTCGCCCCCTCGGAACAGGGCAGGCCCGGCGGCGTCGGACCAGTCTTCCAAGGCCAAGCCCTTGACCAGGATGAACTCCCGAAGGTTGGCTGTGATGACCGTCCACCCCCGGTTAAGCGCCTGGCCGGCGATCAGCAAGTCCAGGCTGCCGAGGTGTCGGCCCGAAGGACGAAGATCGGCGCGAAGTCGCGCCGCAGCAAGCGCGTCGTCCGGTGTCCAACTCTCCAGCACCATCTGCGAGGCCAGTCGATCAACCTGCGCCATATGATGGTCCGCGCGCGCGCTGTTGTGGGCGCCATACATCAGTTCGTGAAAGACGATCGGCGACATGTGCAGGCTGCGGCCGTCCTGTTCTGCCTGCACAAGCCACGCGCGGAAGTGGGGTTGTCGCCCCCGGATGACCTCGATCGCGGCATTGGTGTCGAGGCAGAGGCTCATTCGTCGAACGTGATATCACGAAGAGGCGGTTGTTCTGCCCGGTCAGGGAAGGGGATTTGGGTCAGGTGGTCGATATCACGCCACACGGCGTCCCAGTCGGTGGTGACGGGCTCTAGAATCACACGGGCGCCCTCCCGGCGAATCCGCACTTCCGAGGCGTCGAAGCGAAAGGCCTTGGGAAGCCGAACCGCTTGACTGCCGCCATGGGTGAAGATCTTCGCGCGGACGTCCGACATAGATCGTATATACTTTACGTATCTACTTGGTGCAAGGGCGCCCTCTGGATCAGAGGTCCAGCAGCAGGCGCTGCGGGTCTTCGATGGCCTCCTTGACCTTGACCAGGAAGGTCACCGCGCCCTGACCGTCCACCACCCGGTGATCATAGGACAGGGCCAGGTACATCATCGGGCGGATCACCACCTGGCCCTTCACGACCATGGGGCGGTCCTGAATCTTGTGCATGCCCAGGATGCCCGACTGGGGGGCGTTCAGGATCGGGGTGGACATGAGCGAGCCATAGACCCCGCCATTGGAGATGGTGAAGGTGCCGCCCTGCAGGTCATCGAGGGCCAGCTGGCCGTCCCGGGCCTTCTTGCCCATGGCGCCGATGGCCTTTTCCACCCCGGCCAGGCTCATCCCGTCGGCGTCGCGGATGACCGGGACGACCAGGCCCCTGTCTGTGCCGACGGCGACGCCGATGTCGTAGTGGTTCTTATAGATGATGTCCTGGCCGTCGATCTCGGCGTTCACGTCCGGCGCCTGCTTGAGGGCGGCGATACAGGCCTTCACGAAGAAGCTCATGAAGCCCAGGCGCACCCCGTGGCGCTTTTCGAACACGTCCTTGTATTCGTTGCGCAGGGCCATGACCGCGCTCATGTCCACCTCATTGAAGGTGGTCAGCATGGCGGCGTTGTTCTGCGCCTCCTTGAGGCGCCGCGCTATGGTCTGGCGCAGGCGGGTCATGCGGACCCGCTCCTCGCGCGGGTGCAGCTCCCGGGGCGCAGCCGGGGCCGGGGCCGCAGCCGGGGCTGCGGCGCGGGCCTCCAGGGCGGCCAGGGCGTCGCCCTTGGTCACCCGACCGTCCTTGCCGGTACCGGCCACCTTGGCCAGGTCGAGCTGGCTTTCGGCGGCGATGCGCCGGGCCGAGGGCGCAGCAGGCTTGGCCGTCTCGGCCTTGGCCGGCGGGGGCGGGGCGGCGGCGGGTTGGGCGGCTTCGGTCTTGGGGGCGGCCTTGGCCGGGGCGGGGCCGGCGGACAGCTTGCCCAGCACCGTGCCGGGCTCCACCGTCTCGCCCTCGGCGGCGAGGATTTCGCTGAGCACCCCGTCAGCGGGGGCGGCGACTTCCAGGCTCACCTTGTGGGTCTCGAGCTCCACCAGGATCTCGTCCTTCCGGACGGCATCCCCCGCCGTCTTGGTCCAGCGCGCCACCGTCGCCTCGGTGACGGACTCGCCCAGGGCGGGGGTCATGATGTCGGCCATGGTCGCAGATTCCTGTTCTTATGGTGGTCTTGGGCAGACGACGCCTCAGGCGAAGGCTTCGTTGAGGAAGGTTTCAAGTTCAGCCAGGTGACGGCTCATCAGACCGGCGGCGGTGGAGGCCGAGGCCGGGCGGCCCACATAGCGGGCCCGGCGGGACTGCACATCCAGCCGCTCCAGGGTGAGCTCCAGCCAGGGGTCGACGAAGGTCCAGCCGCCCATGTTCTTGGGCTCTTCCTGACACCAGACCAGCTCGGCGTCCTTGAAGCGCCTGAGCTCGTGGGACAGGGACTTCACCGGCCAGGGATAGAACTGCTCCAGGCGCAGGATGTAGACGTCGCCGATCCCCCTCGCCTCCCGGGCTTCCAGCAGGTCGTAATAGACCTTGCCCGAGCAGAGGATCACCCGGCGGATCTTGTCGTCGGGGACCAGGGTGACGGCGGTGTTTTCGCCCCGTTCGGCATCGTCCAGCAGCACCCGGTGGAAGGACGAGCCCTCCGACATGTCGGTGAGGCGCGAGACGGCCTTCTTGTGCCGCAGCAGGCTCTTGGGCGTCATGACGATCAGCGGCTTGCGGAACTCCCGCAGAAGCTGTCGACGCAGGATGTGGAAATAGTTGGCCGGGGTGGTGCAGTTGGCCACCTGCATATTGTCCTCGGCGCAGGACTGCAGGAAGCGCTCCAGGCGGGCCGAGGAGTGTTCCGGCCCCTGACCCTCATAGCCGTGCGGCAGCAGCATGACGAGGCCGCTCATCCGCAGCCACTTGCGTTCGCCTGAGGAGATGAACTGGTCGATGACCACCTGGGCGCCGTTGGTGAAGTCCCCGAACTGGGCCTCCCACAGGGTCAGCGTCCGGGGCTCGGCCAGGGAGAAGCCATACTCAAAGCCCAGCACCGCCTCCTCCGAGAGGGCGGAGTCCAGCACCTCGAAATGGGCCTGGTTCGGCGAGAGATTGCGCAGGGGGAAGTAGGCGTCCTCGGTTTCCTGATCGATCAGGGCCGAGTGCCGCTGGGTGAAGGTGCCGCGAACGCTGTCCTGGCCCGACAGGCGGACGGGATAGCCTTCGTCGAGCAGGGTGGCAAAGGCCAGGTGCTCGGCGGTGGCCCAGTCCAGGCCCTCGCCGGTTTCGATCGCCTCTCGGCGGGTCTGCAGCACCCGGGCGACAGTCTTGTGAATATTGACCCGCTCCGGCGCCGCCGTGATCTTCAGGCCCAGATCCATGAGCTTCTGCAGGGGGACGGCGGTGTCGCCGCGGCGGTCCTCCGTGGTGGGCAGGGTCAGGCCCGACCACTTCCCGTCCAGCCAGTCGGCCTTATTGGCCTTGTAGGTCTTGCCGGCGTCGAATTCCCGGTCGAGGAAGTCGGCAAACTCGGCGATCCAGCCCTCCACCTCCCCGGCGGTGACCACGGCCTCATCGATCAGGCGCCGGGCGTAAATCTCCCGGGTGGAGGGGTGGCCCTTGATCTTGGCGTACATCAGGGGCTGGGTCATCGTCGGGTCGTCGCCCTCGTTGTGACCAAACCGCCGATAGCAGAACATGTCGATGACCACGTCCTTGGCAAACTGCTGGCGGAACTCGGTGGCCACCTTGGCGGCGAACACCACGGCTTCCGGATCGTCGCCGTTCACATGGAAGATCGGCGCCTCGACCATCAGCGCCACGTCGGAGGGATAGGGCGAGGACCGGCTGTTCTTCGGGCTGGTGGTGAAGCCGATCTGATTATTGACGATGAAGTGGATCGAACCGCCCACCCCGTAGCCCTTGAGGCCCGACAGCGCGAAGCACTCGGCCACGACGCCCTGGCCGGCGAAGGCCGCGTCGCCATGCAGCAGCAGGGGCAGGACATGGCTGCGACCGGCGTCGGGGTTTTCCCGCAGGGTGAAGGCCTGCTTGGCCCGGGCCTTGCCGATCACCACCGGATTGACGATCTCCAGGTGGCTGGGATTGGCGGTCAGGGACAGGTGGACGGAATTGCCGTCGAAGCTGCGGTCCGAGGACGCCCCCAGGTGATACTTCACGTCCCCGGAGCCCTCGATGTCCGTGGGCAGGGACGAGCCCCCCTGGAACTCGTGGAAAATGACCTGGTAGGGCTTGCCCATCACCGCGGCCAGGACGTTCAGACGGCCCCGGTGGGGCATGCCCAGCACGATGTCCCGGACCCCCAGCGCGCCGCCGCGCTTGATGATCTGTTCCAGGGCCGGAACCATGGCCTCGCCCCCGTCCAGGCCAAAGCGCTTGGTGCCTGGGAACCGGCGGTGCAGGAAGCGCTCGAAGCCCTCGGCCTCGATCAGCTTCTTGAGGATGGCGACCTTGCCCTTGGGGGTGAACTCGATTTCCTTGTCGCGGCCCTCGATGCGCTCCTGCAGCCAGGCCTTCTGGGCCGGATCGGAGATGTGCATGTACTGCACCCCCAGATCGCCGCAGTAGGTGCGCCGCAGGATGGCGAGGATCTCGCGGACCGTGGAGGTCTCCAGGCCAAGGACATGGTCCAGGAAGATCGGGCGGTCGAAATCGGCCTCGGTGAAGCCATAGGAGGCCGGGTCGAGCTCACTGGCGTCGCCGGGGACGATGGCGCTGCCCAAGGGGTCGAGACTGGCCCGCAGATGTCCGCGCATCCGGTAGGCCCGGATCATCATGATGGCGCGCAGGGAATCCAGGGTGGCGGCCCGGACGGTGTCCACCGAAGCGGCCGGGGCGCGCTCGGCGACCTTGTTTTCCAGCCTGGCCTCCACCGCCGGCCAAAGACCGTCCAGGGCCGAGAGCCAGTCGGGGCGGGGGGGCGGGGCATCGGGGCGCACCCAGCCGGGCTTCGCCGCCGCCGCCCTGATCTCCTCGGCCCGCTCCTGGAGCGAGGCGAAGAAGGCCCGCCAGGAGGGGTCCACCGCGCCGGGATTCTCAGCCCACCGGGCGTAGAGGTCCTCGACAAAGGCGACATTGCCGCCATAGAGAAAGGAGGTCTCGGCGAGCACCTCGTTGATCAGACCTGCGTCGTCCGCCATGCTTCCGCTTCCAGACGGCCCGCGAAGCTTCTTGGTGAGAGGAGCCGACGGCGGACCGCCATACGCTTGATTGTGTCAGGCGCCCTTGAGCACCTGGAGCAGGGTTTCACCGAGTTTCGCCGGCGAAGGGGAAACGCGGATGCCCGCATCTTCCATCGCCGCGATCTTGTCCTCGGCGCCGCCCTTGCCGCCCGAAATGATTGCCCCTGCGTGACCCATCCGCCGCCCGGGCGGGGCGGTGCGTCCCGCGATGAATCCGACCATAGGCTTCTTCTTTGGTGAATTCTTGATGAATTCCGCCGCCGCTTCCTCGGCCGCGCCGCCGATCTCGCCGATCATGATGATCGACTCGGTCTCGTCGTCGTCGAGGAACATCTGAAGCACCTCGATGAACTCAGTGCCCTTGACCGGGTCGCCGCCGATGCCGACCGCAGTGGTCTGACCCAGGCCCACCTGGGTGGTCTGAAACACCGCTTCGTAGGTAAGCGTGCCCGAGCGGGAGACAACACCCACCGAGCCGCGCTTGAAGATATTTCCCGGCATGATGCCGATCTTGCACTCGCCCGGGGTCAGAACGCCCGGGCAATTGGGGCCGATCAGGCGGGACTTGGAGCCCGACAGGGCGCGCTTGACCTTGACCATATCGGCCACCGGGATGCCCTCGGTGATGCAGATGATCAGGGGGATCTCGGCCTGGATGGCCTCCAGGATCGAGTCTGCGGCGAACGGCGGCGGCACATAGATCACGCTGGCCTCGGCGCCGGTCTCGCGGACCGCCTCGCCGACGGTCTCGAACACCGGCAGGCCGATGTGGGTCGTGCCGCCCTTACCCGGCGTCACGCCGCCGACCATCCTGGTGCCATAGGCCATGGCCTGCTCGGAGTGGAAGGTGCCCTGGCTGCCGGTGATGCCCTGGCAGATGACGCGGGTGTCTTTACCGATGAGGATGGACATCAGGCGGCTCCCCGAACGGCCTTGACGATCTTTTCCGCGCCGTCCGACAGGTCATTGGCCGACACGACGTTCAGGCCGCTCTCGGCGATGATCTTCTTGCCAAGCTCGACATTGGTGCCCTCCAGGCGGACCACCAGGGGCACCTGCAGGCCGACTTCCTTCACGGCTTCGACCACCCCCTCGGCGATGATGTCGCAGCGCATGATGCCGCCGAAGATATTGACCAGGATCCCCTTCACGCTGGGATCGGCGGTGATGATCTTGAAGGCCGCGACCACCTTCTCCTTGGTGGCGCCGCCGCCGACGTCGAGAAAATTGGCCGGCTCGGCGCCGTAGAGCTTGATGATGTCCATGGTCGCCATGGCCAGGCCCGCGCCATTGACCATGCAGCCGATCTCGCCATCGAGGGCGATGTAGGAGAGGTCGTACCTGGACGCCTCGATTTCCTTCTCGTCTTCCTCGGTGGTGTCGCGCAGCGCCACGATGTCGGGGTGACGGTACATGGCGTTGCCGTCGAAGCTGACCTTGGCGTCCAGCACCCGCAGGTGATCGTCAGCGGTGACGATCAGCGGGTTGATCTCGAGCATCTCCATGTCCTTGGCGACAAAGGCGCCATAGAGCTGGCCCAGCAGGGTCGCGGCTTCCTTCGCCAGACCGCCGGTCAGGCCGAGGGACCTGGCCAGGCTCCGCCCGTGGTGGGGGAATATGCCGGTGGCCGGGTCGATGGAGAAGCTGATGATCTTTTCAGGGGTCGAGGCGGCGACCTCCTCGATATCCATGCCCCCTTCGGTGGAGGCGACCACCGAGACGCGGCTGACGTCGCGGTCCACCAGCAGGGAGAGATAGAGCTCCCGGGCGATGGCGGCCCCCTCCTCGATATAGAGGCGGTTGACCTGCTTGCCCTTGGGGCCGGTCTGGTGAGTCACCAGGACGCGGCCCAGCATCTCCTCGGCGCTCGACCTGACCTCGGCCGCGGACTTGACCACCCGGACCCCGCCCCTGGCGTCGGGACCGAGGCCTTCGAACCGGCCCTTGCCCCGCCCGCCGGCATGGATCTGGGACTTGACGACCCAGACCGGGCCCCCCAGCTGCTCGGCGGCCTTGGCGGCCTCATCGACGGTGAAGGCGGCGAAGCCGCGCGGGACCGCCACGCCGAACTCTGCGAGGACGGCTTTGGCTTGATGCTCGTGGATGTTCATGAGGCCGCGATTTGTCGCTGAAATCGTCTCGCCCGGACCGGCGAGTTCCGGGGCTTATAGGCGCCGCCTGACAGCGTGGCAACCCGCTTGCCCAAGGTCACACCCCCACCGGAAGTGACAGGGCCGCCTCAGCCGAAGACCAGGCGCCACAGGGTCCGGCCGGGAAGGAAGCTGAAGGCCAGACCGAGGGCTGATCCCCCTGAGGGCTGACCTGCGACCGGCGGCTGATCGGGGTCGGGGCGCGCACGGCAGGCCCGGCGGGCGGGTGGACGGTCAAGGGCGCAGAGACTGTTGATTCGCGCCCCGCCGGGCCCGCCATGCCTCACGGCCCTGGCCCCACACATCGACCTGCACATCCATCGGCGCAGGCAGCCGGGCCTGGCGCAGAATGCTGGACCCCAGCCGCCGGGCGACGGCCTGGGAGCTGGCGTTGTCCGGCGCGATGGTGTGGATCACCTCGTCCCAGCCCAGCTGGTCGAAGGCGAAGTCCATGGCCGCCGCCGCGCCTTCCGGCGCATAGCCCCGGCCCCAGCAGTCGCGGATGATTCCCCAGCCCACCTCGGTCCCGGGCCAGCCGTGCGGCCGCCAGGGTCCCAGCCGGCCGATCCAGCGGCCGGTCTCCTTCTCGATCACCGAGAACATGGAAAAGCCCTCCAGGGTCCAGGCCCCGGCGATCATCATCATGGAGCGCCAGACCTGGGCCGGGCTCATGGGGCCGCCGATATGGCGGGCGGCCTCCTCATCGGCGGAGAAGGCGCACCAGGCCTCAAAGTCGCCCATGGCCGGCGGCCGCAGGATCAACCGGGCGGTCTCCAGGGTCGGCCCTGTGGCCGGGCTGTTCGGCCACGGCGTCGTCTGACCCATGGGTGACCCCTCCCCTTGGTGGCGTTCAGCTGCAATTCAGGACCAAGCGACCAGCCTTGTCGAGTCTCGCCCCACCCCCCATAAGCGCAGCGCGCCCATGACCCAAGACGCCCCCGACCCTCCCGCCCAGGCGGTGGCCCCCGCGGCCGGCGAGACGCCGGCGGCCGAGCTTCGCCTGGAGCCCCGGGCAAGGCGCCTCCGACGCACGGGCCTGTGGCTCGCCGGGGCCGGGGGTCTTGCCCTGATGGGCCTCGCCGCGCTGACGCTGATGAGCCAGCCCCGGGGCGGCCTTTTCCCAGGGGACCGGACCTTGAACATCGAGGTGGGCGGGCAGGCTCAGGATCCCGCCCCAGCCCCGGCGTCCAGCGGCCTCCTTGAGGTTTTGCCAAAGGACATGGCCCAGGCTGCGCTACACAACCCGCCGCTGGTCCCGGAGACCCCGCTGGAGCCCGCCGGCCCCCCGGCGCAGGAGGACCAGGGTCCCGGGCCGGACTCAATGATCCTGCAGCCCGCCAGTCCGGCCTTCTCCCCCAGCCTTGACTGCCGGCAGGCCCGCACCGCGGCCGAGCGGGTGGTGTGCGCCGATCCGGTCCTGGCCGAGGCCGACCAGAGGCTGGCCAGCGCCTATGCGCAGGCCCTGGCCGCCGGGGTCCCAGGCTGGCGGCTGGAGCGCCAGCAGCGACGCTGGCTGCGCGCCCGGGAGGATGCGGCCCATGCCGCGCCGGCCGCCGTGGCCGAGGTCTATGCCGCCCGCATCGCCGAACTGGAGGACATGGCGGACATCTTTGCGCCGCAGGAAAGCCCGCCCTGGCCGTCCTCCTGGTGACCCTGCGCACGAGGGGCGCACAAGGTTTCCCCGGGCCGCCCTCTGGTCAGGTCGATGTCCGGCGGGCCTATCGCGGCCCGATCAGCCCAGCATGTCCTTGACGGTGGCGCGCTCGCCGACCAGCTCGTCATTGGTCAGGGCGATCTTCGACCTGGCGAAGTCGTCCATCTCGTAGGAGGTGACCACCTCATAGGCGCCAGGCGTGGTGGTCTTCACCGGCATGCCGGCCCAGACCCCCTGGGCGAAGCCATAGCGGCCCTCGGAGTTGACCGCCACCGAATGAACCTTGCCCGGGGTGACCAGGTCGCGGACATGGTCGATCAGGGCGTTGGCCGCCGAGGCGGCCGAGCTCTGGCCGCGGGCCTCGATGATGGCCGCGCCGCGCTTGCCCACGGCGGGCAGGTAGTCGTTCTTCAGCCACGCCTCGTCGCCGATCACGTCAGCCGCCGCCTTGCCGCCGATCCTGGCGTGGGTGAAGTCGGCGAACATGGTCGGGCTGTGATTGCCGTAGATGTAGAGGTCGCTGACCTCCTTGATCGAGACGCCGGCCTTCCTGGCCAGCTGGGCGCGGCCCCGGTTCTCGTCCAGGCGCACCATGGCGGTGAAGCGGTCGGGCGTCAGGCGCCTGGCCTGGCTGGCGGCGATCATGACGTTGGTGTTGCAGGGATTTCCCACCACGGCGATGCGGGCGTCATCGGCGGCCACGTCGTCGATGGCCTGGCCCTGGGCGATGAAGATCTTGCCGTTGTCCTTCAGGAGGTCGGCCCGTTCCATGCCGGGACCCCGGGGCTTGGAGCCCACCAGCAGGCTCCAGTTGGCGTCCTTGAAGGCCACCTTCGGATCGTCGGTGAGCACCATGCCGGCCAGCAGCGGGAAGGCGCAGTCGTCCAGCTCCATGGCCACGCCCCTGAGGGCCTTCTGGGCGCCCTCGGCGGAGACTTCCAGCATCTGCAGGATGACCGGCTGGTCCTTGCCCAGCATGTCGCCCGAGGCGATGCGGAAGAGCAGGGCGTAACCGATATTGCCGGCCGCGCCGGTGACCGCGACGCGGATCGGGGTCTTGCTGGTCATGGGGATATCTCCTGGCTTGGGCCGACGGGGCTGGCGGTCCCTAACCCGAGCAGCGCCCCGGCGGCAAGGCCGCTGGCTTGTGGTCGTGGCCCCGGGGCGGCAGTCTGAGCCGATGTTCACCCTCGACCCGGCCCTTGTCGCCACCTCCCACCCCCTGGCCGACCTGCGCCTGTGCGAGGCCAGGCTGCAGGACGACGCCCGCTACAGCTGGATCATCCTGATCCCGAAACGGGCCGGGGCCCGGGAACTGGAGGATCTGTCCCCCGCCGATCACGCCACGCTGATGGCGGAGATCCTGGCGGCGGGGCAGGGGGTGCGAGCGGCGGGGGAGGCCCTGGGGCGACCGGTGGAGAAGCTGAACATCGGCGCCCTGGGCAATGTGACGCCGCAGCTGCACATTCATGTGGTCGGCCGGCGCGGGGATGACCCGGCCTGGCCCGGTCCCGTCTGGGGCCATAGCGCTGGCGTTCCCTATGGGACAGAAGCCCTGGCCCTGGCCCTGGAGGCCGCGCGGAACGCCTTTGCGGCGCAGCAGATGGCCCTCGGCTGATGGGCCGACCGCTCGGACTGCTGGACCTGTCTGGGTCTGAGCAAACGCCCCCTAGCGGCGACGCATCACCACGCTGCGCGGCACCCCGTTTTCCACCAGATCCCCCGACCACTGCCCGTCGGGGGTGGCCGAAAGGGTGATGACCGTGGGCGGGGCGCCCTGGCGGGGGCTGAACCGCAGGGTCACCTCGCCGCCCCGGCGGTCCACCTGGTCGAGAAATCCGAACCCGTCGAGGGCGCCGGGACGGCGGGAGTCCTGCCAGGCGCCTTCCAGGGGGCCGGAACCCCGATCCACAAACCGCAGGGCGTAGAGATCCTGGCCCGCCAGGGTCTGCAGCGCCCAGCCCCCGTCCAGGGGTCCCTGCAGGCCCTGGGCCGAGTTGTAGGAGGCCCGCAGGCGTTCCTCATAGCTGCGCTCCTCGGCGCTGAGCCGGCCGGCCACGGCCTGTCGTTCGTCCAGGAACACCGGCTGGGAGGCGATGGTGGCCTCTGGCCGGCGGACGGAAGGGGGCGGCGGCGCAGGGGGAGAGGCCTGGGGGGGAGAAGCCTGGGGGGGAGAAGGAGAACTGGGCGCAGGCGGCTCTGCGACGGTGGGCGGGGCGGTGACCGCAGGCGCCCTGGCGCTGAGCAGATCGCCGATGGGATCGATCTCCTGAGCCAGGACCGGCCCGGCCGCCAGCAGGGCGCTCAGCGCCACGGTCAACCCCCCGCGATGGCGGGGCTGGGGGTAGGGCGGGGCGGTCGATCCCATGGGGCGAGGCTCCTTGGTCCTGGTGTCGCGGTTCAGGCGTCGGCGATGGCGTCAGCCACAGCCAGCAGACGGCGGGCCTGATCCCAGTGCAGCCGCTCCACCATTCGCCCCTCGACCCGGAGGACGCCCCTAGCCGCATTTTCCGGCAATTCAAAGGCCCGCGCCACCGCCTTCGCCCAGGCCACGGCCTCGGGACCGGGGGTGAAGGCACGGTTGGCGGCCTCGATCTGGCTGGGATGGATCAGGGTCTTGCCGTCAAAGCCGAAGGCCTGCGCCTGATCGCACTGCCTGGCGAGACCTTCTGCGTCCTCCAGGGCGTTGAACACCCCGTCCAGGATCACAAGTCCGTGCGCCCGGGCTGCCGCCACCATCAGCGACAGGGGCGCCTGCAGCGGGGCGCGCTCGGTGTCGAGGCGACAGCCCATTTCCCTGGCCAGGTCATTGGTCCCGGCCACCAGGACGCTCAGACCATGGACCCTGGCGCCGGCGCCGAGGGCGTCCAGGCGGAACAGAACCTGGCAGGTCTCCACCATGGCCCAGAGCGTCACCCCCTCCGGCAGGCCTTCGGCATAGGGGGCCAGATCGTCAGGGCCGTTGATCTTCGGAACCAGGACCGCGTCAGGGCAGGCCCTGGCCACAGCGGCCAGGTCAGCCTGACCCCATTCGGTGTCCAGGCCATTGATGCGGATCACCACCTCCCGGGGGCCAAAGCCGCCCTTGGCCACCGCCGCGCAGGCCGCCTGCCGGGCCTGGGCCTTGGCGTCGGGGGCGACGGCGTCCTCAAGATCAAGGATCACCCCGTCGCAGGGCAGGGTGCGGGCCTTGGCCAGGGCCTTCTGATTGGCCGCCGGAACATAGAGCAGGCTGCGCCGGGGGCGGGCCGGGGGCGGGGCGGGGTTGGCGGAAGGCGGCCTCATGATGGGGACTCCCTTGGCGCGGCCCCCGTCTTAGCGTCTAGGATAGGGACATGACCATCCGATACGACGCCGAGGCCAAGAACGTTCTGGGGGGCGAGCTCGTCGGCTGCTCCATGAACCCCGTCACAGGGTTTTTTCGCAATGGCTGCTGCGAAACCGGCCCCCATGACCTGGGCCTGCACACGGTCTGCGCGGTGATGACCGCAGACTTCCTGCAGTTCTCCCGGTCCCGGGGCAACGACCTGTCGACCCCGGTTCCCGAGAGCGGGTTTCCAGGACTGCGCCCGGGGGATCGCTGGTGTCTTTGCGCGCCGCGCTGGAAGGAGGCCTTGGACGCCGGCTGCGCCCCGCAGGTCGTGTTGCAGGCGACCCATGAGGAAACCCTGGCCATCGTGCCGCTGGGGGTGCTGAGAGACCATGCCGTCGCCTGATCAGATCAGGGGATAGTCCCGCTCCAGCTGGTAGGCCGGGCCATCCTCCCCCCGGCGGCTGGAATAGAGACCGAAGCTGGCGACGGAAAAGGGCGGCGACTTCAACAGGTTGTGCCGCTGGATCCAGGCCGCCACCGCCGGCGGTTCAGGGCGTGACAGATAGGCCAGGGTCACATGGGGCCGGTAGCTGCGGCGATCGGGCGCCAGACCCGCGCGCCGGGCGGCGGCCTCGCAGCGGCGGGCCAGCTGGCGAAGGTCGGGATTGTCGGCCACCCCCGCCCAGACCGCATGAATGTCCCGGCCTTCGCCGAAGGCTCCAACCCCTTCCAGGGCGATCTGCAGGGGCCGCCCGGTGACCCGGCCCAGCTCGGCATCCAGATCATCGGCCTGGTTTTCCGGAATCTCGCCGAAGAATCGCAGGGTGATGTGCAGGGCCTCCGGGGGCCGCCAGCGGGCGTCGGCCAGGTCCCTCTGGCGCGGGCTCAACCCAAGGGCGATGTCGTCGGGGACGGACAGGGCGGCGAACAGGCGAAGCATGGTCATGTGCATAGCCCAGGGCGCCCCCGGGCTCCAACCCGGGGCGTCAATGGCCGGCTTGCCGGTTCTCCTTGTCAGAAGCCCCAAGGGTCACGATATTAGAGGTGCGTCCGAATCTTGGACGCGCACAAGAAAGGGCTTTGCCTCGATGAGCGACTTCAACCGCGCCCACGCGCGCTCGATCCCCGCGGATCGCGCCGACATGTCGGTGGACGCGGGTCTTCGCGCTTTCATGCTTGGCGTCTACAACAAGGTGGCGCTTGGCCTCGTCGTGTCGGCCGCACTGGCCTTCGTGACCGGTCAATTTCCGCCTGTCCGCGACCTGATGTACTCGGTGACGCCGGACGGACGCCTGGCCGGAATGACCCTCCTGGGGATGATTGTGGCGTTTGCGCCGCTGGCCGTGTTGCTGTTCGGGGTCTTCGCCCTGCGCAACGCCTCGCCCAAGGCCTCCGGGATGCTCTACTGGACCATCGTCGCCCTGATCGGCGCCGGCATGGGCGTGCTGACCCTGGTCTATACTGGCGGATCCATCGCCTCGACCTTCCTGATCACGGCCACCGCCTTCGGCGGCCTGTCCCTGTTCGGCTACACCACCAAGAAGGACCTGACGGCCTTTGGCAGCTTCCTGATCGTCGGCCTGTTCGGCCTGATCATCGCCATGGTGGTCAACATATTCATCCAGAACTCGATGATGAGCTTCATCATCAGCGTCCTGGGGGTGCTGATCTTCGCGGGCCTGATCGCCTTCGACACCCAGCGCCTGAAGATGACCTATTATGAGCTGGGCGGCGACCAGGCGGCCATGAGCGTGGCCACCAACTATGGGGCGCTGAGCCTCTACATCAACTTCATCAACCTGTTCCAGTTCCTGCTGTCGATCTTCGGCGCCCGCCGCTGAGGGTCCCTTCCGGTCTGATCGGGTCGGTCAGACCGGACAAAAGGGCTCTGAATCAGAAGGTTGGAGCATTTTGGCCCGATAGCCGTTTCGCACTTGTCGGAGAATGCTCCAGGCGCCAGCAGGACGCCCAGACCGACGAAGCCCCGGCGTTCACCCGCCGGGGTTTTTTCATGCCGAACCTCCGGGCCGGACAGGCCCTGGTCGCCAGGGGCGATCGCCCTCAGACTGGCCTATTGGCCTTCTTCTTCTTCTTCTTCTTGCCTTCCCCCTTGGCCGCCTTGTCCTTGCCCGCTTTCGGCGGCTTGGGGATCTTCGGAGGCTTTGGAAGCTTCGGGGCCTTCGGCTCGGTGGGCGGCGCCTCGGCGCCGGCATCTCCCGCCGCCACCATCTGGCGCAGCTGGGCCAGGAAGGTTTCGCGCTTGGAGCCGCTCACCAGCCGCATCAGCCGCTCGTCGGCCTGGGCCATCCTCGGTCGGGCCTCCTGCAGGACCGCAGCGCCCGTCTCGCTCAGCCGCACCGCATTGGCCCTTGCGTCGGCCTGGGAGCGTTCGCGCACGAGCAGCCCCTTGGCGATCATCCTGGCGACCATGTCGGCCAGGGTGGAACGGTCGATGCCTGTGGCCCTGACCAGGTCGGTCTGGGTCAGCCCCTCCTGGGCCTCCACCGCAGACAGCACCGCATACTGTCTCTGGGTGAGGTCGCTGTCGCCGAGGGTCTCGGCATAGATGTCCAGGGAGACCTGCATCGCCCGGTGCAGAAGGTGGCTCGCCGACCCGTCCAGGGCCGGCACGCCGGCATGGCCGCCCCCAGGCGCCTCCAGGCTCTTCGACTTCGCCATCGGCCCGCTCTCCCCGCGTCAAATCCGATCAAGGTGCAGACTATAGGCGTTCTGCGTCGCTTTGACGACGGACGGTCCGTGGGCGGCGCAAGGCGTCCCCCTCTTGGCCTCAGCCGGGGGTCGGCGGGGGCGGGGTCTCGTCGGTCCTGGCGTATTTCATCATCAGCGGCACCTGGCTGAATGAGAAGACCAGGGTCAGGATCAGGATCCCGGGCATGCGGAACAGCACCCAGACCTCATCGCTCTGGGTGCGCCAGATGACCTCGTTGAGCCCGGCCAGAAAGGCGAAAAACAGCCCATAGCTGAGGGTCAGCCGCCGCCAGGCCACATCGGGCAGCCGGATGCTGGAGCCCATGAGCATCTTCAAGGGGCTCTTGCCAAAGGCCAGCCCCCCCAGCAGACCCGCAGCGAACAGCAGGTTCATGATGGTCGGCTTGACCTTCACAAAGATGGGGTCGTTGAACAGCACCGTGAGGGCGCCGAAGGCCAGGGCCGCGCCCCCGGAAATGGCCGGCAGGGGCGCGATGCGGCGCTCGACGATCAGGCCGATGGCCAGGGCCAGGGCCGATCCGGCGATCAGCCACTTGGTGGCCTCCACCAGGTCACGGCCCGACAGGAAGAAGCCGATCAGGAAGGCCACCAGGCCGCCATAGTCGACGATGGCGCGAACGGTGCGGCGCGCCGGGGGCGAAAGCCTCATGGGGTGTCCAATCCGACCAGGGACCTGGCAAAGGCCCGGGGTTCAAAGGGTTGCAGATCATCGACCCCTTCGCCAATCCCGATCAGCATGATCGGCGAGTCCGACGCCTGGGCCACGGGCACCAGCACCCCGCCCCGGGCGGTCCCGTCGAGCTTGGTCATGACGATGCCGGAGACCCCGATCTGGTTGCCGAAGATGTTCTCCTGGCTGAGCGCATTGCGCCCCACCGTGGCGTCCAGGACCAGCAGGGTCTCATGGGGCGCCTCGGGATCGACCTTCTTCAGCACCCGATTGATCTTCAGGAGCTCGTCCATCAGCCCCTGCTTGTTCTGCAGGCGCCCGGCGGTGTCGATCAGCAGCACGTCATAATGCTCGGCCCGGGCGCGCTCCAGGGCGTCATAGGCCAGGCCGGCGGCGTCCGATCCCGGGGGCCTGGACATGAAGTCGGCGCCGGCCCGGCTGGCCCATACCCCCAGCTGTTCGACGGCGGCGGCGCGGAAGGTGTCGCCGGCCACGACCAGCACCTTGGCCCCGCGGCGGGTGAGATCGGTGGCGATCTTGCCGAGCGTCGTGGTCTTGCCCGAGCCATTGACCCCGATGAACATGACCACATAGGGCTTGGGACCGCTCAGGGGATCAAAGATCCCGCGCCTTGCCGACAGCTCCTCGCCGATGGCCAGGGCCAGGGCCTCCTTGATCTCGGTCTCGTCGGCAGACTTGCCAAACCGCGTCTCGGCGAAGCGGGCGGTGATCCGGGCGGCGGAGTGGGGCCCGAGATCGGCCTCGATCAGCATCTCCTCCAGCTCGTCCAGCTTGGCCTGGTCGAGGGGCTGTTTGACCAAGCCCGACACCACGGCCTCCGACATCTGCCGCGACGAGCGCGACAGGCCGGTGGTCAGGCGCTGGAGCCAGCCTTTCTTTTCTTCCGTCATGGGGCGCTTCTAGCCGCCGCCGTCCCCGCCGTCACCTGGGCTCGCAGCCCGGGGCGTCCGGGGCTAGCATCGCCGGGAACCAAAGGGAGTCGCAGATGGAGGACGGCCTGGGCGCGGCCCTTGTCTGGCTGGACTATGGCGCCGTGTTCGTCTTCGGCGCTTCCGGCGCCCTGGCTGCGGCCCGGCGCAAGCACGACATCGTCACCTTCACCTTCTTTGCGGCGGTCACGGGGGTCGGCGGCGGCACCCTGCGCGACCTTCTGATCGACGCCCCGGTGTTCTGGGTCGGCCGGCCGGAATATCTGATCGCTCCGGTGGCGGCGGCGGTGGCGGTCTGGCTGTTTGGCGCCGGCCGCGCCCGGCTGGTGATCCTCACCTGGCTCGACGCCCTGGGGCTGTGCGCCTATGCCGTGGTCGGGGCGGCCAAGGCCCTGGCCTTTGGGGTTCCCCCCGGCGCGGCCGTGGTCATGGGGGTGCTGACCGCCACCTTCGGCGGGGTGCTGCGCGATGTGCTGGCCGAGGAGCCCTCGGTGCTGCTCAAGCGGGAGATCTATGTGACCGCAGCCCTGGTGGGCGCCGGCGTCTTCGTAATTCTGAATGTCCTGGGGGTCCCCCAGCTTCCCGCCGCCCTGGCCGGGTTCGGCGCAGGCTTCGCCATCCGCGCCGGCGCCATCCTCTTCCGCTGGTCCCTGCCTAGCTTCCCCGGCCGCGCCGCGCCGGACGAGGACTAGGCGGACTTTCCCCGACTTACGCGCCGCGGGCGCTTTCAAGATGGGACACGAAGGACACAAAGAGAGCGAAGGACACAAAGACGACGCCGCTGACACCTTCGTGTCCTTGGCTATCTTCGTGACCTTTGTGTCCGCGCCTTTCTTGGGGCGCTTCGCGCCTATTCCGCCGCCAGCAGGGTGGAGTTGACCGCCTGAGCCTTGCCGTCCGCATGGCCGGTGATGCGCAGGGGGGCGATCTGGCCGACAGCGGCCTCGCCTTACGCTCCGCAGGCGCTTTCAAGATGGGACACGAAGGACACAAAGTGGGCGAAGGACACAAAGACGACGCCGCTGACACCTTCGTGTCCTTGGCTATCTTCGTGACCTTTGTGTCCGCGCCTTTCTTGGGGCGCTTCGCGCCTATTCCGCCGCCAGCAGGGTCACCGTCACCCCCTGGGCCTTGCCGTCCGTATGGCCGGTGATGCGCAGGGGGGCGATCTGGCCGACAGCGGCCTCGCCCTCGTAATGGATCTCGGTGAAGTCAGGGGCGCGGGCAAAGCCGGGCCGCTCGATCAGGGCCTCCACCGTGCGGCCGATCTGGGCCTGCAGGTGGCGCGAGAGGGCCGCATCGCCCGCCGCTCGCAAGGCCGCGGCGCGAGCCTTGATCTGCGCCTTCTGCAGCTGTGGCATCCTGGCGGCGGGGGTGCCCGGCCGGGGGCTGAAGGGGAAGACGTGCAGATAGGCCAGACCCGCCTCCTCCACCAGGGCCAGGGTGTTGGCGAACATTTCGTCGGTTTCGGTGGGGAAGCCCGCGATCAGATCGGCGCCAAAGGCCACGTCGGGGCGCACGGCGCGGACCTTGGCGATCAGGGCCAGGGCGTCGGCCCGGCTGTGGCGGCGCTTCATCCGCTTGAGGATCATGTCATCGCCAGCCTGCAGGGACAGGTGCAGATAGGGCGCCAGCCGGGGCTCGCCGGCGAACAGGGCCAGCAGATCAGCATCAATCTCGGCCGCATCAATGGAGGACAGCCGCAGGCGGGGCAGTTCGGGGACCAGCCGCAGGATGCGCCCCACCAGCTGGCCCAGGCTCGGCTGGCCCGGCAGGTCAGCGCCCCAGCTGGTCACGTCCACCCCGGTCAGCACCACCTCGGCATAGCCCTCAGCCGCCAGGCGGCGGACCTGTTCCACCACCTCGCCGGCCGGCGCGGAGCGGGAATTGCCCCGGCCAAAGGGAATGATGCAGAAGGTGCAGCGGTGGTCGCAGCCGTTCTGGACCTCCACATAGGCCCGCGCCCGGTCCTTCAGGCCATCGATCAGATGGCCGGCGGTCTCGCGCACGCTCATGATGTCATTGACCCGCACCCGGCCCTCGGCCGGGCGGTCAAGATAGGCGCCCGCCGCGCTCTTTTCGGCGTTGCCCAGCACCAGATCCACCTCGGCCATGGCGGCGAAGGCGGCCGGGTCGATCTGGGCCGCGCAGCCGGTGACGATCAGCTTGGCGCCCGGTCGCTCGCGCCGGGCTTTACGGATCGCCTGGCGGGCCTGGCGCACGGCCTCCCCCGTCACCGCGCAGGTGTTGAAGACGATGGCGTCAGCCAGGCCGTCCTCGGCGGCCCGGGCGCGGATGACCTCGCTCTCATAGGCGTTCAGGCGGCAGCCGAAGGTGACCACCTCCACGCCGTCGGGGGTCTTGTCGCTCACGGCAGGGTTCCGGAGAAGTCCAGGCTGGCCGGGCCGGTCATGATCACGTGGTTGTCGCTGGCCCGCCACTCGATGGTCAGGTCGCCCCCGTCCAGCTCCAGCCTTGCTGTCCGGTCAGTGAGGCCGCGACGGACGCAGGCCACCAGGGCCGCACAGGCGCCGGTGCCGCAGGCCTTGGTGAGGCCCGCCCCCCGCTCCCAGACCCGCAGGCGGATGCGGTCGCGGGCCTTGACCTCTGCAAAGCCCACATTGACCCCCTGTGGGAACAGCCGGTGATGCTCGATCATCGGGCCGACCTCCCGCACAGGGGCGGTGTCGGCGTCCTGGACGAAGAACACCACGTGGGGATTGCCCATGGAGACGCAGCCCGGGGTGTGCAGCAGGGGCGCATCGATGGGGCCCACCTGCAGTTCGATGCCCCGGGTGTCCATGGGCTCGTCCAGGGGGATATCGGTCCAGTCCAGCCCTGGTTCGCCCATGTCGACGCTGACCAGGCCCTCCCCGGCCCGCTGGGTGCGCAACAGCCGCTCGCCCACCTCCAGCACCGCAGCGTCCCGGCCCGTGGCCTCCATCACCAGCCAGGCCACGCAGCGCGAGCCATTGCCGCAGGCGGTGACTTCCTCGCCATCGGCGTTCCAGAACCGGACCCGGATATCGGCCTCGGTGGTGGGCGGTTCCAGGGAGATCAGCTGGTCGCAGCCGATGCCCCGCTCGCGGTTGGCGATGGCGCGCACCTCCGCCGCGCTGGGCGCGAAGGGCTGGGTGCGGGCCTCGACCACGACAAAGTCGTTGCCGAGCCCGTTCATCTTCAGGAACGGACGGCTCATGGCGCGCGACATATAGGGCAGAAGCCTGACCAAATCATCCCGCCTGACGCGGGGGCGACTGAGTTTGGGGGGAAGACAGGTCTGGCCTTGAGCTTCTAGATATCTCTCATGAACACCCTGCTGCCCCTGATCTGCGCCGCCCTGCTCCTGCCCACCGCCGCGATGGCCCAGTCCGAAGGCCCGCCCCGCGCTGGCGCCCCCGACCCCTTCCTGTGGCTGGAGGCCGTGGATGGGCCAGAGGCCCTGGCCTGGGTGGAGGGCCAGAATGCCCGGGCCCAAGGCCGCCTGGACGGCGATCCCCGCTACGGGACCCTGCTGGCGGAGGCCAAGGCGATCTTCACGGCGAAGGACCGCATCGCCACCCCGGGCTTCCGGGCCGGCGGGGTGGACAATCTCTGGCAGGACGCCGCCAACCCCCACGGCCTGTGGCGCCATGCGAGCCTGGAGGCCTATGCCGCCGGCGCAGCCGCCTGGACCACGGTGCTGGACCTCGACGCCCTGGCCAAGGCCGAGGATCGCAACTGGTTCTTCCATGGCGCCAGCTGTCTGAAACCCGCCGAGACGCTCTGTCTGGTGGAGCTGTCGGACGGGGGCGGCGACGCCGTGGAGATCCGCGAGTTCGACACCGGCGCAAAAACCTTCGTCGCCGGCGGCTTTGCCCTGCCCCAGGGCAAGCAGAGCGCGGTCTGGCTCACCCCCGACACCCTGCTGGCGGCCCGGGAGTGGACGCCCGGCGAGGTCACCTTGTCGGGCTATGCCTATGTGCTCAAGACCCTGGCCCGGGACGGGACCGCCGTGGAGCTCTACCGGGGGGAAAAGACCGATGTGTCGGTGTTCCCCATCGTCCTGCGGGGCGAGGGCGGGGCGGCCCAGGCGGTGATCGCCCGGCGGGGCGTCACCTTCTATGAGAGCGACTTCCTGCTGCTCTCCGATGGTCAGCCTGTCCGTCTGCCCCTGCCGAAAAAGGCCAATTTCGAGGCCTTTGTCTCAGGCCAGGTGGTGTTTTCCCTGCAGGAAGCCCAGGGCGACCTGCCCCAGGGGGCCCTGGTGGCCTTTGACCTTGCGGCCCTGAAGGCCGACCCGGCCAAGGCCAAGGCCCAGCTGATCTTTGCGCCGGGTCCCCGCCAGGCCATCAAGCAGGTGGGCGCCACCAAGGACCGGCTGGTCACCGCCCTCCTGGAGAACGTCAAGGGCGCCGTGGAGGTCTGGACCTTCAAGGACAGCGCCTGGACCTCACAGCGGCTGGCCCTGCCCGGCGACGCCAATATCAGCCTCACGGACCTGGCGGGCGCCAGCGACCAGCTGTTTCTGAAGATCGAGGGGTTCCTGGACCCCACCAGCCTGTGGCTGGCCGACGCCGCCAGCCTCACCGCCCGTCAGGTGGCCGCCCTGCCTGACCGGTTTGATCCGGCCACCCATCTGGTGGAGCAGCACTGGGCCACCTCCAGCGACGGGACCCAGATCCCCTATTTCGTCGTCCGCCCCAAGGCCGCAGCCCTGGATGGCCAGATCCCCACCCTGATGCTGGGCTATGGGGGGTTCGAGATCGCCATGCCGCCCCGCTACATGCCCGAGGCCGGCAAGCTGTGGCTGGCCCGGGGCGGGGCCTTCGTCCTGGCCAATATCCGCGGCGGCGGCGAGTTTGGCCCGGCCTGGCACCAGGCCGTGCTGCGGGAAAACCGCCAGCTGGCCTTTGACGACTTCGCCGCCGTGGCCAGGGACCTCGCCGCCCGGCAGATCACCTCGCCCCGGCGCCTGGGGATCTATGGCCGCTCCAATGGCGGGGTGCTGACCAGCGTGGCCATGACCCAGCACCCGGAGCTGATCAACGCGGCGGTGATCGAGAGCCCGCTGATCGACATGCTGCGCTATCACAAGCTGCCGGCCGGGGCCTCCTGGATCGGCGAATATGGCGACCCCGAGGCGCCTGAGGACTTCGCCTTCATCGCCCGCTATT
>CAMTXB010000040.1:0-3302 GCA_947085575.1 uncultured Caulobacteraceae bacterium | reverse complement strand
CGACACCATGAAGAACCTGAGGATCGGCCGCGAGCAGGTGATCGAGAAGTTCGGGGTGCCGCCGGAAAAGGTGGTGGATGTCCAGGCGCTGTGCGGCGACTCCGTGGACAATGTGCCCGGCGCGCCGGGCATCGGTATCAAGACCGCCGCCCAGCTGATCAACGAATATGGCGACCTCGACACCCTGCTGGCCCGCGCCGGCGAGATCAGGCAGCCCAAGCGCCGCGAGACCCTGATCAATTTCGCCGACCAGATCCGCCTGTCGCGCCAGCTGGTGCAGCTGGACTGCGACACCCCCCTGCCGGCCCCCCTCGATGACCTGGCCGTGGCCGAGCCGGAGGCCGCGGTGCTGGCCGCCTTCCTGGAGGAGATGCAGTTCCGCAGTCTGGCGCGGCGGGTGAGCGCCGGCGACGCTGCCCCCGGTCAGGCCCCGCCGGAGCGGGCGCCAGCACCTGAGGCGCCGAAGATCGATGTGAACGGCTATGACTGCGTCCGCGACCTGGCGAGCCTTGAGGCCTGGGTCGCCAGGGCCCGGGAGGCGGGCGTCGTGGCCTTCGACACCGAGACCGATGCCCTGTCCTCAGCCAGCGCCGGCCTCTGCGGCGTGTCCCTGGCCATCGCGCCGGGCCAGGCCTGCTACATTCCGCTGGCCCATGAGGAAATGGACGGCCTGGCCCTGGACGCCCCGGCCGACCTGACCCAGATCCCGCTCGCCGAGGCGATGGCCTGCCTGAGGCCGCTGCTGGAGGACCCCTCGGTCCTGAAGATCGCCCAGAACGCCAAGTATGATCTGGCCGTCCTGTCCCGCTACGGCGTCCGCGTGGCGCCGGTCGAGGACACCATGCTGATCTCCTATGTGCTGGAGGCCGGCCTGCATGGGCACGGCATGGACGAGCTGTCGCGGCTGTGGCTGGACCACGAACCCATCCCGTTCAAGCAGGTGGCGGGCTCGGGCAAGGCCCAGAAGAGCTTCAAGAACGTGCCGCTCAAGGAGGCCACCAGCTACGCCGCCGAGGACGCCGACGTGACCCTGCGCCTCTATCAGGTGCTCAAGCCCAGGCTGGCGGCGGCGGGGCTATTGAGCGTCTATGAGACCCTGGAGCGCCCCCTGGCGGCCGTGCTGGCCGACATGGAGGTGGCCGGCATTGCGGTGGACCCTCAGCACCTGCGACGGCTCTCCAACGATTTTTCCCTGCGCATGGCCGAGTTCGAGCAGCAGGCGCATGCCCTGGCCGGGCGGCCCTTCAATCTGGGCTCGCCCAAGCAGGTGGGGGAGATCCTCTATTCTGAGATGGGGCTGTCCCCGGGCCGCACCACGGCCACGGGCGCCTCGTCCACCGACGCCTCGGTGCTGGAGGATCTGGCCGCCCAAGGGCACGCCCTGCCCCGGGTGCTGCTGGACTGGCGCCAGCTGTCCAAGTTGAAGGGCGCCTATACGGACGCGCTGGTTTCGGCCATCGCCCCGGCCACCCGGCGGGTGCACACCTCGTTTGCCCTGGCGGCCACCAGCACCGGGCGGCTGTCGTCCTCGGACCCCAATCTGCAGAACATCCCGATCCGCACCGAGGAGGGCCGCAAGATCCGCAAGGCCTTCGTGGCCGAGCCGGGCCACCTGCTGATCAGCGCCGACTACAGCCAGATCGAGCTGCGCATTCTGGCCCATATGGGCGACATTCCGCAGCTGAAACGGGCCTTTTTGGACGGTCTGGACATCCACGCCATGACCGCGTCGGAGATGTTCGGCGTGCCCATCGACGGCATGCCCCCCGAGACCCGAAGGCGGGCCAAGGCGATCAATTTCGGCATCGTCTATGGCATCTCGGCCTTTGGCCTGGCCAACCAGCTGTCCATCCCCCAGGACGAGGCCGGGGCCTATATCCGCACCTATTTCGAGCGCTTCCCCGGCATCCGCGACTACATGGATAAGGAGAAGGCCAAGGTGCGGGCCCAGGGCTTCGTCACCACCCTGTTCGGCCGCAAGGTGAACATCCCCGAGGTAGGCGCCAAGGCCGCCGGCATGCGGGCCTTCGCCGACCGCGCGGCGATCAATGCGCCGATCCAGGGCACGGCGGCCGACGTGATCCGCCGGGCCATGATCCGCATGCCCGCAGCCCTGGCCAAGGCGGGGCTTTCCACCCGTATGCTCTTGCAGGTGCACGACGAACTGGTGTTCGAGGCGCCCGAGGCCGAGGCCGAGGCGGCGATCGCGGTGATCAGGCAGGTGATGGAGTCTGCGGCCGAGCCGACGGTGGCCTTTTCCGTGCCCCTGGTGGTGGAGGCGCGCGCCGCCGCCAACTGGGACGACGCCCACTGAGCCTCAGGCCGCCACCCGGCTGACCCTGGCCTGGATGATCTTCTGGCCCCCGTCGTCCAGGCGGGCGGCGGTGAGCACGCCGGTGGCGTAGGCGCCGGTGTCCAGACCCAGGCGGTGCGGGGTCATCTGCGGCTCCTCCATGGGGGTGTGCCCATGGACGATGACCTTGCCGAAGGGCCCGGACGCCTGCAGGAACTCGCCCCGGATCCACAACAGGTCCCGCTCGGCCTGCTGGGCCAGGGGCACGCCGGGACGCACCCCGGCATGGACAAAGGCGTAGTCGCCGATCTCGATCATCAGGTCGAGCTGGCCATAGAAGGTCCGGTGAGCGCCGGGCAGGGCGGCGTCGAACGCCGTCCGGGCCACGGCCCAGGCTTCCGGATCGGTGCGGGTGGCCGGCGGCGCCACCCCGTAGGAGGCCAGGGTGGCATTGCCCCCGTGCTCGGCCCAGGTCGCGCCAAACCCCGGCTCGTCGAGAAACCGCAGCAGGGCCTCCTCGTGATTGCCCTTCAGGGTCCGGACCTCAAAGCTCGGCGTGGCCTGCAGGGCCAGGATGGTGTCCACCACCTGGCGGGAGCCGGGACCCCGGTCCACATAGTCCCCCAGGAAGACCAGGATCGGCTGGGCCTCCGGGGGCTCCCCGGTCACGTCCCGGGCGATCTCGCGAAGCAGACTGTCCAGCAGGTCGTGGCGGCCATGGATGTCCCCCACGGCATAGACCCGGCGCCCGCCGGTGGAGGGCGGCGAGGCGGGCTCTTTCTTGCCGAACAGGCGGGTGAACAAGGGGGCGATCCTGGGCTGGTGCGCCCCCCCATTGTGGCGGGCGGGGCCCGCCCAAGGCAATGGCCTAGTCCCTCTGCACAGAGGATTTGACGGTTTGGGGAGCGAGCAGGACCGGTAGGCTCGCGGGGTCGACGAGCAGTTCGAGGCTTCGGGCGACGCCCGGCTGTCTGCGGATGAGGCTGGCGCGCTCCAGCGTCAGGACCAT
>CAMTXB010000039.1:0-19021 GCA_947085575.1 uncultured Caulobacteraceae bacterium | reverse complement strand
GGCGTCCTCTGTCTGATATCGCCTGGGGACGAAGAAATGGTGCCGGTTGCAGGACTCGAACCCGCGACCTTCGGTTTACAAAACCGCTGCTCTACCAGCTGAGCTAAACCGGCGAACCTAGCAATATCAAAGAGATCGCCATGCGACCCCGCCCGTAGCCGTCCCCATTCAGATGGGCGACGCTACGAAAGACCAGACCACAGGACGTTTGTGCGGCGACCGATGCCACGTCGCCGCACCGGCGCCAAGGCCGAAACCCCGGCAAGGCTGCGCGGTCTGGTGCGGCCAATGACCCCGCCGGGCCGCCCGTTGGAGTTGGAGTTGACCCGCTTTGGCGGACACCCCGGGGGCGCTACTCATCATCACCATGAGCGTCAGACATGTCGGTTTGGCTTGAACGGGTCGGTGGCTGTGGTCTGATCGGTCTGCGGGCCGGGCCCCTCTGGCGACCTGATTGGGTTGCGATGTCGGACCGCAGCGGGTGCGCCCGGCTGCGTGATGGGGTTCATGGTTGCCCCCAATCTCCAGATCCCAGCGTTGACTGGCGCACCCTCAAACGTTGAGGAGCCCATGTCATGAACTATATCCGAATGAACCGGCTGCGTAACGAGCACCGCTGGCTAGATCATGAAATCCGGCGGGAACAACGCCGGGCCCACCCCGACATCGAACGTATCCGAGAGCTCAAGCGGCGCAAGCTGTCGGTGAAGGACCAACTGTTCTTCGCCGAGGTCGGACTCTCCACGGTCCGCGCCTGAGCCCGGCCGACCGGGGCCCGCCAGCCCCGGTCGGCCCTATGGGCCAGGTTTTCTGGCCCATAGGGCCTGGCCGCCGGATCCTAGAAGTAGCCCCGGCGCTTCTTGGCCTCCAGGGAGCTGCCCTCATCGCGGTCAATCATCCGGCCCTGCCGTTCAGAGCGGGGATCGGCCAGGGTCTCAATGAGAATTTCCGAGGTGGTGGTGGCCTCGGATTCGACCGCCCCGGTCACCGGCCAGCAGCCCACCGTGCGGAAGCGGACGCTTCGCATCACCAGTTCCTCCCCCGGGGCGAAGGGGAAGCGCTCATCCCCGATCACCAGCAGCATGTCGTCCCGCAGGACCGTCGGGCGCAGGGCGGCGAAGTAGAGCGGCGCCAGCGGCAGGCCGCGCACCAGGATGTAGGTCCAGATGTCACTTTCGGTCCAGTTGGACAGGGGAAAGACCCGGGCGCTCTGACCAGGTCCCAGGCGGGTGTTGTAGAGGCTCCAGAGTTCGGGGCGCTGCGACCTCGGCTCCCATCCATGGCCTGGCTGGCGGATGGAGACCACCCGCTCCTTGGCCCGGGATTTTTCCTCGTCCCGGCGGGCGCCGCCGAAGATGATGTCGGCCCTTAGCTCGTCCAGAGCCGCCTTCAGGGGCTCTGTGCGCATCACGTCGGTATAGGTCGCCGAGCCGTGGGTGAAGGGACTGACCCCGGCCCGCAGCCCATCTTCATTGTGCCGAACCAGCAGCTTGAACCCGTAGGCGGCGGCGAACTGGTCCCGAAAGGTCAGGGTTTCCTTGAACTCGAAGGTGGAGTCGATGTGCAGCAAAGGCGCCGGGGGCGGCGAGGGATGGAAGGCGGCGGCGGCCAGGTGCGCCAGGACCGTGGAGTCCTTGCCGCCGGAGAACAGGATCACCGGGCGTTCGGCCCCGGCGATCGCCTCCCTGAATATGTGGATAGCCTCGGCCTCCAGCCGCGCCAGATGCGGCGGCAGGTCGATGGACGGGCGGCCTGGCGATGCGGCGGGTGTCATCGGCTCGCCTCACTGGCCCTGGCCGAGGCTGAACCCCGGCTTGCCGTCGAAGGCGTAGAGGTTCTCGGTCTTGATGAAGTCCAGACCGGCCTCGGCCGCACGCATGGTGAGGGCGGCGATGTCCCGCAGGGGAATGACCGAGCCGCCGTTCATGAAGCGGCACCGCCAGTGATCCACGCAGAAGGTCTCGGGCAGGCCTTCGGGCCAGACCTTGACCCCCCGATTGGTGATCATGCGCAGTTCAAGGGTCCCCTGTTCCAGGGTCTTGAGCCGGGTAGCAAGGCTGTCCACATCCCCCTGCCAATCGACGAACAGATCGACCCCAACAGTGGTCTTTTCGGCCCGGGGAGCCGGCGGGTGGTTGGAGATCGGGGTGGGCGGCGGGCGCCGCGGCGGAGCGGGCTTCAGCTGCCGGGGGGATTGTCCCAGCCGGGCGATGACCTCGCCCGCAAAGGCCTGGGTGCCCAGGGCCACGCGATCCCGGGCCATATCGGCGGTGCCGTGCCCATTCTCCACGGCGCTGAGCCAGGCATTGTGGATCCGGGCAGCAGCCTCGCCCTGGCCCACATGGTTCAGCATCATCAGGCCGGCCAGCAGCAAGCCCGAAGGGTTGGCCACGTCCTGGCCGGCGATGTCGGGGGCTGACCCATGCACGGCCTCGAACATGGCGCAGCGGGCGCCGATATTGGCCGAGGGCGCCAGTCCCACCGAGCCTGCGACCTGGGCGGCGATGTCGCTGATGATGTCCCCATAGAGGTTGGGCGCCAGGACGACATCGAAGGCCTCGGGGCTATCGGCGATCCTGGCGGCGCCGATGTCGATGATCATGTGGTCCTGGATGATCTCGGGATAGTCCTGGCCGATCTCCTCGAACACCTTACGGAACAGACCATCGGTCAACTTCATGATGTTGTCCTTGGTCATGCAGGTGATCTTCCGCCGACCCTGGCTGCGGGCATATTCAAATGCGTAGCGGGCGATCCGCTCGCATCCGGGTCGGCTGACCAGCTTCAGGCACTGGACCACATCCTGGGTCTGCCGATGCTCGATGCCGGCATAGAGGTCTTCTTCATTCTCCCGGATGATCACCAGATCCATGGTGGGATGCCGTGTGGCGACAAAGGGCGCATAGGCCGTGCAGGGCCGGACATTGGCGTACAGGCCGAGACTCTTGCGGATCGTGACATTCAGCGACTTCATGCCGCCCCCCTGGGGGGTGGCCACGGGGGCCTTGTAGAACACACCGGTCCGCCGCAGGCTTTCCCAGCCTGCGGGCGTAATGCCGGCGCTATGGCCGTCCCGCCAGACTGTCTCCCCCAGGGGGATGAACTCGGGCGCCAGGCGCGCGCCACCCGCCTCGAGGATGCGCAGGCAGGCCGACATGATCTCTGGGCCGACACCATCGCCCTCGGCGACGGTGATGGGGGTCGGGGTCAGTTTCATAGCAGGCTCCTAGCAGGCGACGTCAACTCAGCCGGGTTTAAGGGCTCGCGGGGGATATCGGTCCTTAATTGTTGCCATACCCGTGATGAGGTTTGGTAATCATAAGCGGCTGGCCAGGGAAAACGCCCTCAGCGCCCCTGGACGGCGCCTGCGTCAATCAGGTTCAGTAGGGTTGGGCCGCCGACCTCGACGTGAATGCGGGGCGTGGGCCGAAGGGGGAACTATGGCGGACTGGTCCAACTGGTCGGGCAGCGTGCGCGCCGCCCCGGCCCAATTCGAACAACCCCGGACGGTGGCCGAGGCGCAGGCCTTGGTGCGCGGGGCTGGCAGGGTCCGGGTGGTGGGGGCGGGGCACTCCTTCACGCCGCTGTGTGAGACCGACGGTCTGCTGCTGAACCTGTCTGAGCTGGAAGGCGAGCTGGTCATCGCCCCGGACCGAAGGACCGTCACGGCGCCGGCCGGCTGGAGTCTGAAGCGGCTGACCAAGGCCCTGTGGGACGAAGGGCTGTCCCTGGCCAATCAGGGGGACGTCAATCCCCAGTCCCTGGCCGGGGCGCTCGCCACCGGCACCCACGGCACGGGCCGCGATCTGGGCAGCCTGTCGACCATGGTTCACGGGTTCCGGGCGGTGATGGCGGACGGCTCGGTGGTGGAGACCCATCGCGGCCAGGATCCCGACCTGTTCGAGGCCCAGCGCCTGTCCCTTGGCCTGTTCGGCGTGGCGGTGGCGGCGACGATTGATGTGCTGCCAGCCTACAGGCTGGAGGAGCGGGTCCAGAAGAAGCCCATGGCCTGGATCTATGAGAATTTCGCCGATCTGGCGGAGCGCCATCGCCATGCGGAGTTCTTCGTCTTCCCCTATGCGGACGAGGCCATCGTCAAGACCCTGCACCCCATCGAGGCCGAGGACACGCCGCGGGGCAAGCCCAGCAATGAACAGGACGTCTTCCGTTTCTGCTGCGACATGACCAGGGCCTTTCCCTTCCTGGCAGGCCCCATCCAGCGCTTCGTGACGCGCTCATCGGGCGATGTTCACAAGGTGGGGCCGGCCTACCGCATCTTCCCCTCGACCCGGAATGTGCGCTTCGAGGAGATGGAGTACGAACTGCCCAGGGACGCTGGCCTGCCGGCCCTGCGCGAGGCCATCGCCTGGATCCGCAAGGGCAGGCGGCCGGTGGCCTTTCCCTTCGAGTTCCGCTGGGCGGCCGGGGACGACATCTGGATCAGCCCGTTCAACCGCGGGCCGGGGGCCTCCATCTCCATGCACCAGTACGCGAGGATGCCCTGGCGGGAGGTGTTCGCCGCCGCCGAACCGATCTTCCGCAGCCATGGCGGCCGGCCACACTGGGGCAAGCGGCACTTCCTGACCCGGGCCGAAGTTGACAGCCTCTATCCCCTGGCCGAGCGTTTCCGGGAGGTCCGCCGCCGGACCGATCCGGCCGGCAAGTTCCTCAATCCTCATCTCGCCGACCTGTTCAGCTGAAAAGAGCGTCCATGTCCGTCCTGTCCGACGACCGCCGCCTGCATGGGTCCCTGATCGGCCAGCAGGGCTCCCGCCGGGCGCTGAACACGCCGGTCCTGGTGCTGGATCTCGACGCCCTGGACCGCAATATCGCCGCCATGGCCGAACTGGCCGCCAAGGCCGGGGTGCGCCTGCGGCCACACGCCAAGACCCACAGGAGCGTTGATATCGCCCGCCGCCAGATCGCCGCCGGCGCCTTTGGCCTCTGCTGCGCCAAGCTCGGCGAGGCGGAGGTGCTGGCCGAAGGCGATATTGCAAACCTGCACATCACCTCGCCGGTGGTCTCGGCGCCGGCCATCGCCCGACTGATGGCCCTCAACGCCCGCAGCCCGGGTCTGTCGGTGGTCGCCGACCATCCCGACAATGTGGCGGCGTTGGCGGCGGCGGCGTCGCCTGAGACGCCGCTGGGGGTCTTTGTGGACATCGATCCCGGCATCCGCCGCACGGGCGTGGCCTCCGACGAGGCCGCCGTGGCCCTGGCTCGACAGATCGCCAAGGCGCCTGGCCTGACCTATGAGGGGGTGCAGAAGTACTGTGGTCGCGAGCAGCACATCGAGGCCTATGCCGAGCGCAAGGCGGCCGTTGTTGCCCAGACCGAGGCCTTGCAGGCCACCATTGCGGCGCTGGCGGCGGCGGGCCTGCCTCCCCCCGTGGTCACCGGCGGCGGCACCGGCACCCATCGGATCGACCTGGAACTCGGGGTCTTCACCGAGTGGCAGGTGGGCTCCTACGTCTTCATGGACGACCAGTATGCCGCCTGCGCGCTTACCGAGGATGGGGCCTCGCCCTATGAGCGCAGCCTGTTCGTCGACGCCCGGGTGGTCAGCGCCAATCATGGCCCACTGGTCACAGTCGATGCGGGCTTCAAGGCCTTTTCCACCGATGCGGCCCCGCCCCAGATCGTGGCCGGGGCGCCGGACGGGGCCAGGTTCGCCTTCATGGGCGACGAGCATGGGGCGGTGATCGCCCCTGGGGTCGGCGAACGGCTGAGCGTCTCTGACCTGATCACCCTGGCCGTGCCGCACTGCGACCCCACGGTGAACCTCTATGACAGCTATCATGTGGTGACCGGCGACACCCTGGCCGACATCTGGCCGGTCAGCGCCCGTGGCCGCAGCCGGTAGGTCCGAAGCGCCATCAGGAGACGCCCCATGAGGTTCGAGGACTATCGCCGTCACGACATGACCGCCCTGGCTGCGCTGGTGGCCCGGCGGGAGGTTTCGGCCGCCGAGCTGTTGGAGACCGCCCTGGCGCGGACGACGGCAGTCAATCCGCAGATCAACGCCATCACCCAGGATCTCTCCGACTTCGCCCGCACGGAGATCGCCCACGGAGCGAAGGGACCATTCGCCGGGGTGCCTTTCCTGCTCAAGGACCTGGGCGCCCAGCTGGCCGGCACGGTGACCACCGGCGGATCGCGGGCCCTCAAGGATGCCCAAGCCGAGGCCGACAGCGCCATTGTGGCGGCCTATCGCAAGGCGGGCCTGGTGATCTTCGGCAAGACCAATACGCCGGAGTTTGGCCTCGCGCCGGTGACCGAACCGACGCTGTTTGGCGCCAGCCGCAATCCCTGGAACCTGGACCACACCCCAGGCGGCTCCTCTGGGGGCGCCTCGGCGGCGGTGGCTGCGGGCATTGTGCCCGGCGCCCATGCCAGCGACGGCGGGGGCTCCATCCGCGTGCCAGCGGCGGCCTGCGGCCTGTTCGGTCTGAAGCCCTCGCGGGGACGGGTGTCCTTTTCGCCAGCCGGCGAGGGGTGGGCCGGCGCCTCGATGCAGCACGCGCTTACCCGCTCGGTGCGCGACAGCGCCGCCCTGCTGGACGTTGTCTGTCAGCCGCAGGCGGGGGATCCCTACTTCTTGGCGCCGCCGGAGCGTGCCTTCGTCCAGGAGGTCGGCCGCGATCCCGGCAAGCTGCGCATCGCCTTCACCACCGCCTCCCTCGCCAGTCCTGAACTGGACCCCGAGTGCGCCCAGGCCGTCCGCGACGCCGCCCGCCTCTGCGAGCGCCTGGGCCATCAGGTGGAGGAGGCAAGCCTGCCGGGCGATCTGGCCGCTTTGTCCCAGGCGGCCGGGGTGATCATCGCCGCCAGCGTCGCCGCCACACTCGACGCCGAGGCCGAGCGGCGCGGCCGGCCCATCGGCGAGGATGAGGTCGAGTTCACCACCTGGATGAGCTATCGTCGCGGGCGCGAGCTATCGGCCCCGCAGTACGTTCAGGCGGTGGCGGTCGTCCACGCCTTCGGCCGCGCGGTCGCGGGCCTGTTCGCCGACTATGACATCCTGCTCCTGTCCACCACCGGCCGTCCGCCGCCGCCGATCGGGTGGCTGAACGAGGACATGAGCCAGTATGCCCGGCGACTGTTTGCCTTCATGAGCAACACTCAGGCCTTCAACAACACCGGCCAGCCGGCCATGAGCGTACCCCTGGCCTGGAGCGCTGAAGGCCTGCCGCTTGGCCTACAGTTCGTCGCCTCCATGGGCCAGGAGGCCCTGCTGCTGCGCCTCGCCGGCCAACTGGAACAGGCCAGCCCCTGGTTCAACCGCGTGGCCCCGCTTTAGGGTTGACCGAGGCCCTAGCGACCCATCCAGGGCTTGGACTTGGAGGAGGACTGGTGGGCGGCGGCCTGTTCGCGCTGGAAGCGTCCGCCCCGGGGCGGCTTCGGCTTGGCGTCCAGGGTGGCCTTCTTCAGACGCAGGGCGCGCTGGATCGAGGTTTCGCCATCAGGGCCGTCATCGGCGGGGGAGTCGCTCATTTTTTCGGTCCGGCGTTGAGGTCTGGGCGGGCGGCGAGGAAGGCGGCGCGCTCGGCGGCGGTGAGCACCTTGCCGGGCTTCTGGCGCGAGACCCGGGGCTTGGGCGGGGCATAGACCTCCGCCGGCGGGGCCGGGGACTTCAGGTCGGACAGTCTCTTGGACGGCGGCTTCATGGGTCATTGCGCGGTGAAGGACCCCCGATTCCAGGGCCGACCCACCTATGACACATCAGGACCCTGGCGTCCGCCTGCGCATGTTCAGCAGGTAGGCGGCGATCACCCCTGTGGCCACCAGGCCGATCAGCAGGGTCGAGATGGCGTTGATCTCCGGGCTGACGCCTAAGCGCACCGCGCTGTAGATGCGGATCGGCAGAGTGGTGGCGCCGGGGCCTGAGGTGAAGCTGGCGATCACCAGATCATCCAGGGACAGGGTAAAGGCCAGCATCCAGGCTGCGGCCACGGCCGGGGCGATATTGGGCAGAGTGACCAGGGCGAACGCCTTCCAGGGCGGGGCGCCCAGGTCGCGGGCGGCTTCCTCCAGGGCTTCGTCGAAGGAGACCAGCCGGGCCTGCACCACCACCGTGGCGTAGCAGAGGGTGAGCGTCGTGTGGGCGATCATCACGGTCCAGAAGCCTCTCGCCACGCCGACGGATATGAACAGCAGGAGCAAGGACAGGCCCAGGATCACCTCGGGCATGACCAGGGGGGCATAGGTCATGCTGGAGAACAGGGTGCGGCCCCGGAAGCGGCCGCCGCGCACCAGGCCCAGCGCCGCCAGGGTTCCGAGGATCGTGGCGAGGGTCGCCGAGACGAAGGCCACCCGCAGGGTGACCCAGGCCGCGGCCAGCAGCGGCCCGTTCTGGAAAAGGCTTGCGTACCAGCGGGTGGAAAAGCCCCCCCAGACCGTCACCAGCCGGCTGTCGTTGAACGAGTAGACCACCAGGAGGACGATGGGCAGATAGAGGAATCCCATGCCGAGCACGATGGCGACGATGTTGAAGGCGCTGGGGCCCCGCCGCATCAGCGCTGCTCCATCATCTTGGTCTGCTGGCGCTGGAACAGCAGGATGGGGATGACCAGGGTGGCCAGGAGCACGATGGCCAAGGCGCTGGCGGCGGGCCAGTCGCGGTTGGAGAAGAACTCCGTCCAGATGGTCTTGCCCAGCATCAGGGTGCCCGAGCCCCCCAGCAGGTCGGGGATGACGAACTCGCCGACCATGGGGATGAAGCAGAGCAGGGCCCCGGCCGCCACCCCGGGCAGGGACAGGGGGAAGGTCACCCGCCAGAAGGTCTGGAACGGCGTGCAGCCGAGATCAGCGGCGGCCTCCAGCAGGCCGGCCTCCTGGCGCTCCAGCACCGCATAGAGTGGTAGCACCATGAAAGGCAGGTAGGCATAGACGAGGCCGATATAGACCGCCGTGTCGGTGTTAAGAATGTCCATCGGCGGCAGGCCGATCTGTTCCAGGGCCATGTTCAACAGGCCGGCAGGCTTCAGAATGGCGATCCAGGCATAGACCCGGATCAGGAAGCTGGTCCAGAACGGCAGGATCACCGCCATCAGGAGGGCATGGCGCACGGTAGGCCGGCACCGGGCCATGCCATAGGCCAGGGGATAGCCCACCAGCAGCAGGATGAAGGTGGCCACGGCGGCGAACTTCAGGCTGGACAGATAGGCCGCCAGATAGAGTCCGTCCTGCCCCATCCGGGCATAGGCCTCGAAATCGAGGGCCTGGACGAAGGCGATCAGCCCCGGCAGACCCTGCGACCAGTCCAGCTGCGGGGCATAGGGCGGGATGGCCAGCACCACGTCCGACAGGGACAGCTTGGCCACCAGCAGGAAGGGGACAAGGAAGAAGACCGCCAGCCACAGAAAAGGCGCGAGGGCTGCCCGGGCCTCGGTGCTGTGCTGCCCCCGGGGGCGTCCGAGACCTTTCCAGGGGCGACGCAGGCGCGAGGCGCCCGTCACGCTCATCGGGTGAGCACCACGGCGGAGTCCGGCGCGAAGGTCAGCCAGACCCTGTCGTCCCAGTCGACGGGGCGATCCACCAGCCGGGTGGCGTTGGCCCGGGCCGCCCGGATGGTGCGTCCGCCCGGCAGCTCCACCAGATAGGTGGTCCAGTCCCCCAGATAGCCGATGTCGGCCACAACGCCCTCCAGGCGGTTGGGGCCAGGCGGCGGCGGATCGAGGTGAACCCGCATCTTTTCCGGCCGTACCGCCAGCCAGGCGGTGGAGCCTAAGGGCACTGCGTCGTCCTCGATGGCCTCCAGGCCGTCCGGCGCCTCGGGGCTGGCCAGGCGGATGATGTCCCCGTCGTCCTCGGTGACCCTGGCCTCGAACAGGTTCACGTCGCCGATGAAGTCGGCCACATAGCGGGAATTGGGCGCCTCATAGACCTCGGCCGGCCGGCCGATCTGGGCCAGTTGGCCGGCCCGCATGACGGCGATGCGGTCGGCGGTGATCATCGCCTCCTCCTGGTCGTGGGTGACGATCAGGAAGGTCATGCCCAGGCGCTGCTGCAGGGCCATGAGCTCGAACTGGGTCTCTTCGCGCAGCTTGCGGTCCAGGGCGCCCAGGGGCTCGTCCAGCAGCAGCATCCGCGGCTTGGGCGCAATCGCCCGGGCCAGCGCCACCCGCTGTTTCTGGCCGCCGGACAGCTGGTTGGGCTTGCGGTGGGCCAGGCCCTCCAGGCGCACCAGGGCCAGCATCTCGTCCACCCGGGCGGCCACCTCGTCCTTGGGCTTCTTCTGCTGGCGCAGGCCAAAGGCGATGTTCTGGGCCACGGTGAGGTGGGGAAACAGCGCATAGGACTGGAACATCATGTTCACCGGCCGCAGGTGCGGCGGCCGCCCGGCCAGATCCTCGCCCCCCAGGGTGATGCGGCCGAGATCCGGCGTCTCGAACCCGGCCAGCATACGCATCAGGGTCGACTTGCCGCAGCCCGAGGGACCGAGCAGGGCGAAGAACTCCCCCTCATAGATGTCCAGGGACACCGCATCGACGGCGGTCTCGGCGCCGAAGCGCTTGGTCACCTGATCGAAGCGGACCAGCGGCCTGGCCGAGGGGTCCGCCCAGGGGGCGAAGCTCGAGCGCACCGCGCCGATGTTCAGTCTCGGCTTGCCGTTCACCCGGGGATGACCCATGCGGCCTGGGTCAAGGTCCGACGGATCACTGGCCCGTCTGGACGCGTGTCCAGAGCCGGTTCACCTGGCGGACCAGTTCCTGGCTCTTGGCGGTGGTGACGAACAGGCGCTCCATGACGGCGTCGCTGGGATAGATGCGGGGATCATCCCGGACTTCGGGATCGACCAGAGCGGTGGCCGGCTCATTGGCGTTGGCATAGGCGGTGTAGTTGGACGCCGCGGCGATCACGTCGGGGCGCAGCATGAAATCCAGAAAGGCGTAGGCCGCATCCGGATTGGGGGCGTCCACAGGAATTGCGAACACGTCGAACCAGACCTGGCTGCCCTCCTTGGGGATCACATAGTCCACCTCAATGCCGGCGCCGGCCTCTTCGGCCCGGGCGGCGGCCTGGAAGATGTCGCCGGAATAGCCGATGGCCATACAGATATCGCCATTGGCCAGGCCATTGACATATTCCGAGGAGTGGAACTTGCGCACATGCGGGCGCACGGCCATCAGCATTTCGGTGGCGGCCTCATAGTCGGCCAAGGCGGTGGAATTGGGGTCCTTGCCCAGATAGTTCAGGGCCACGGCGTACATGTCCTCCGAGGCGTCCAGGAAAAAGACCCCGCAGTCGGCGAGCTTGGCGATGTTCTCGGGCTTGAACAGCACGTCCCAGGACTCGATGGCCACGCCCGGCAGGCGTTCGGCCACCTTCTGCGGATTGAAGCCGATGCCGATGGTGCCCCACATATAGGGCACGGTGTAGCGGCCGCCGGGATCAAAAGGCTCCATATAGGCCATGATCTTTGGCGACAGATTGCCGATATTGGTCAGCCTGGCCTTGTCCAGCTCGGCGATGGCGCCGGCCTGGATGTAGCGCGGAATGTTGTGGTTCGAGGGTGTGACCACGTCATAGCCGATGCCCCCCTGGAGCATCTTGGTCTCCAGCACCTCGTTGGAGTCAAAGGTGTCATAGACCACCTTGAGACCCGTATCGCTGGTAAAGGCCTCCAGAAGCTGAGGGTCGATATAGTCGGACCAGTTGTAGATCCGCACCGTGTCGTTGGCGCTGCCAGCCTGGCCGCAGGCGCTCAGGCCCAGCAAGGCCGCCATACTGGCCGCAGCCAGTCCCGTCTTCTTCACCCAGGCCTGCATCCTGCTCTCCCGAACCGTCCCTGATCTGCTTATAAGGCCGATGGCGCGGGGGTTAAGACCCCAATCGTCGTGGGGCCCACAGGAAGCGATCTTTGCAGCTCAGCTTGGCGCCTGTCGCGGCCCGATGGTCTTCATCGCCCCGGCGCCATATAAGCCCGCCCTCATCACCCTGAAGAGCCAAGAGCGCGCAGACCCATGTCCCGCATCCTGATCACCTCGGCCTTGCCCTATATCAACGGGATCAAGCACCTGGGGACGCTCGCGGGCTCCATGTTGCCGGCGGATGTCTACGCCCGGTTCCAGCGCGCGCGGGGCCGCGAGACGCTGTACATCTGCGCCACGGACGAACACGGGACACCCACCGAGCTGGCTGCGGCCGAGGCGGGAATCGATCCGGCGACCTTCTGTGCGAAGCAACATGAGGTCCAGGCTGAACTGGGGGCGAAGTTCGGCCTCTCCTGGGACCATTTCGGCCGCTCATCCTCGCCGCAGAACCACCGGCTGACCCAGCGTTTCGCCCAGACCCTGTGGGAGGCCGGCCTCATCGAGGAGAAGGTCACACAACAGGTCTATTCCAACGCCGATAAGCGCTTCCTGCCTGACCGCTACGTCATCGGCACATGTCCGCACTGTGGCTACGCCGCGGCCCGCGGGGACCAGTGCGAAAACTGCACTCGGGTGCTCGATCCCGCCGACCTGATCGCTCCGCGTTCGGCGGTCTCAGGCTCGGAGGACATTGAGATCCGGCCCTCCAAGCATCTGTTCCTTCGCCAGAGCCTATTCTCCGACAAGCTGCGCGGCTGGATCGACGGCAAGAAGGGCGACTGGCCGCTGCTGGTCACCTCAATCGCGCTGAAATGGCTGGACGAAGGCCTGCAGGACCGGGGGATCACCCGCGACCTGGAGTGGGGCGTGCCGGTCAATGCCGCCGACTGGGGCCCCAATCCGGACGGCGCCACCCCGGACGTCGAAGGGCTGGCGGGCAAGGTCTTCTATGTCTGGTTCGATGCTCCGATCGAGTACATCGGCGCCACCTGGGAGTGGGCCGACGCCAAGGCTGCCGCCGAGGGGCGAGGGCAGGCCGATGAGGCGGAGTGGGAGCGCTGGTGGCGTGAGCCGCTGGCCGCCGACGTCACCCATGTGGAGTTCATGGGCAAGGACAATGTGCCCTTCCACACCGTGGGCTTCCCCTGCACCCTGATCGGGGCCAACGAGCGGCAAGGTCCCGACGGCTCCTGGAGAGCGGTCAACAATGCGCCCTGGAAGCTGGTGGACCGGCTCAAGGGTTTCAACTGGCTGGACTATTATGGCGGCCGCTTCTCGACCTCGCAGAACCGCGGCGTCTTCATGGATCAGGCCCTGGAGCTTTTGGCCCCGGACTATTGGCGCTGGTGGATTATCGCCAATGCGCCGGAGGGATCAGATGCGAGCTTCGTCTGGGAACAGTTCCAGGCCCAGGTGAATGCTGACCTCGCCGATGTGCTGGGCAATTTCGTCAACCGCATCCTGAAGTTCACTGAGACCCGCTTCGAGGGCGTCGTGCCTGCGGGCGGTGAGCCCGGCGACCTGGAGATCAAGCTCGCTGCCGACGTCTCCGCCAAGCTCGCCGAGCTGACCGAACTGATGGACGCCATCGAGATGCGCAAGTCGGCCCAGGCGCTGCGCCAGCTCTGGGTTCTCGGCAACCAGTACCTGACCGAGGCCGCGCCCTGGACCGCCATCAAGACCGACCGGAACCGGGCCGCTGTCGCCGTCCGGACCGGCCTCAACCTGGTGGCGCTGTTTTCCCGGGTGTCGGAGCCGTTCATCCCCTTCGCCGCGGAAAAGATCGCAGGCGGCGTCGGCCAGCCCTTCCCGGGGCGCTGGCCGGAAGGCGATGCGGCGAGCCTGCTCAACCTGCTGGAGCCGGGGACGAGGGTGTCGGCCCCCGACGTGCTGTTCCGCAAGATCGAGGATGCTCAGGTCGAGGAATGGCGTGAGCGGTTTGGCGGCGCTGAGGCGGTCTAGGACTGTTCAGCCAACCAGCTGATCGCCCCCTTGGCGGCCGCCACGCCGGTGGCGAAGCTGGCCTGTAGCAGGTAGCCGCCAGTGGGGGCCTCCCAGTCGAGCATTTCGCCGGCGGCGAAAACCCCAGGCCGCGCCTGCAGCATCAGCCGTGCGTCCAGACCTTCGAACTTCAGCCCACCGGCGCTGGAAATGGCGCGCTCCAGGCCCATCAGGCCGGTTAGCGGAACAGGCACGGCCTTGATTGCTTCGGCCAGGCCCACTGGGCTGCGCGGCAGGTCGGCGCCCGACGCCTCGCGCAGCAGGGCGATCTCCACCGGCGAGAGTTTCAGCATCTTGCGCAGGCGATTGGACAGGCTGTCGCCGGCCCGCCCGCCGATCAGCCGCGAGGCCAGGTCGCCCCGGCGCATGTCCGGGCGCAGGTCGATGACCAGCCGGGCAGGCTGCCCCCCGGCCACGGCGCTGCGGATGGCCGGTGTCAGGGCATAGATCCCGCCCCCCTCCAGACCATAGGCGGTGATCAGGGCCTCGCCGCGCAGGGTGGTTTCGCCGAGGGTCAGGGCCACCGCCTTGAGGGGCGCGCCGGCGAAGCGGGCGGCGAAGTCGGCGCTCCAGTCCGCCTTGACCCCCACATTGGCCGGGGCGAAGGCCGCCAGGGGGACGCCCGACGGCCCAAGCACCTTGGCCCAGGCGCCATTGGCCCCGAGCCTTGGCCAGCTTGCTCCCCCCAGGGCCAGGACGGTGGCCGCAGGGTGGACGACCACGTCGCCGTCCGGTGTGGCGAAGATCAGGGCCCCATCGGGCGTCCAGCCGGTCCAGTCGTGGCGGGTGTGAAACTGCACGCCGGCCTCGCCGAGCCGGCCGATCCAGGCCCGCAGCAGGGGCGAGGCCTTCAGGGCCCGGGGGAAGATCCGCCCGCTGGAGCCGACGAAGGTCTCCTGGCCCAGGGCCGTGGCCCAGGCGCGCAGATCCTCCGGCGTGAAGGCCTCGATCAAAGGGTCGAGGGCGTCGGTGGCGGCGCCATATCGGGTCTTGAACGCCGCCAGCGGCTCGGAATGGGTGAGATTGAGCCCGCCGCGGCCGGCCATCAGGAAGCGGCGCCCGAGGCTTGGCATCCGCTCATAGACCGCCACGGTCAGGCCGGCCGCCGCCAGGGTCCCGGCGGCCATCAGGCCGGCCGGTCCCCCGCCGATGACGGCGACGGCCAGCCTCTTGGGGTCGCTCATGGCTAGAACCAGTTCAGATCTGCGCGGGTCCCGCCCACCTCGACGCCCCTCAGGCGTCCACGGCCATCCCGGCCGATCGAGACGATGGCGAAGGCCGGTGGCGCGCCGGCCCGCCCCTGGCCTCGGAGTGACTCCTCCAGGGCTTCGGCCTGTGCCTGATCCGCATAGAAGCGGTCGATGCCGATGTCGAGGGTGACGATGGTCTCCCGCACCTCGGTTCCGGGGTTGGACGCATCCGCCGCGGGAGCTTCTGGCGGCGGCGGTGGGGGCGGGAGGATGTCCTGGCGGCAGTGCGCCCCGCCCCGGACCACCAGGGGGCCATGCCGCAGGGCTGCGGATCGGCTTGCGCCGCCCCCCGTCACCTGATGGACGCCGCCGGGTCCAGGCGAGAGGGTGACCCAGCTCTCATCACCGCTGTAATGGGCCTCCAGGTCAGGCGGGCATTCCGCGCCGTCCGGCAGACGCTGAACCATCTGCAGGGCGGCATAGTGACCGCTCAGCAGACTGCGGGGATCTACCGCCTCCATAGCCAGCCGCACCTCCTGGCCAGCGGCCCGGGCGCGGTCCTCGCGCACCAGCAGGGCGATGAGGGCGAGCACGAGCAGCGCTGCTGCGGCGCCGATGCGAAGGGCCAGGGCCTTGGGGCGTGCGAACGGTTTCATGGGCGGCCCCTCTGGCGACGGAGCAGGGCGCCGGTGACCAGGGCCAGGACCGCGCAGCCGGCAAAGACCCCGGCGGCGGTCATCAGGTCAAGACCGAGGTCCATCAGAATGACGCTGACCACCGCCATGGCCGACAGCACCCCTGCGGCGGTGACCGCGCCCGCGCGGTCATGCAGGCCCAGGGCGATGACGGCGCCTGAAATGACCAGCCAGGCCAGGCGGTGACCCACGCCGAGGGTCTCGCTGGACAGACCGGCGGCGGCGAGGGCCGCCAGGGCGCCCACCGCCATCCAGGCATAGATGACGCCCGAAGCCCGGAACGCCTGCTCATGGGCCCACCGGCTGGCGCCGGCGGCGAGGGCGAATGCCGCCGCCAGGGCGAAATAGGCCTCCGGACGAATATCGGTGGTGGCGAACATCCAGCCGAGCACCAGGGCCGGGCCAGCCAGGTGGGCGAGGCTGCGGCTCCGCCAGACCACGGCCAGGACGACCCCGGCCGGCGCGGCCACCGCCAGCCAGCGAAGGTCCAGACCAAACAGACCTGCAGGCCCGACGAAATCCCCCAGGGCGATCAGGGCCAGGGCGACCATGGCTGCGGCGTTGGCCCGACCGGCCAGAGCCAGCAGGGCTGCGGCCAGGCCCGCACCCCGCAGGGCGGCCTGGGGGTCCCCCGCCAGGTCGAAGATCTGGCCCGTCAGGCCGATGGCCGCCGCATAGATCAGGGCGGCCACGCCCAGCAGGACATCCCGGGTGAGGGGACGGGTCTTCAGCGCCGCCCAGCCTGAGCCGGCGCAAACCCCGGCGAACAGGCTGAGGATCAGGGCGAACCGCGCCAGTCGCGGAATGACGTCCCAGTTGGCGGCCACAAAGGCGATGGCCGAAAGCCCCGCCAGAATGGCGCCCATCACCGCCAGGGCGATGCCGGCGTCGATGCGACGGGCCTCGGCCACGCTGTCGAGGATGGGCTGGCGTGACTCGGCCGACACCAGCCCCTGGGCGATCCAGCGATCGAGGTCTTCACGGAGCCGCGCCTTATAGGCCGCCATCCTCGGGTGTCCTCACTTGGCGAGGCGGGGGCGCAGCGCCCCGGCCCAAGACCGTAGACCGGGGAGGGCTCCTAGGCTCAGGCCGGCTCGCGCTCAGCCTTGGGCGCTTCAGACTCCTCGGCCTTGTCCTCCTGGTGGACGAGGGTGGTCGTGGCGGCGGCGCCCGCCGCCGCCACGGGGGCCGCGACGCTGGAGCCCTGGGCCGGTTCCGGCTCGCTGCCGAAGGCAGAGGCGCCGGCGCCGTAGCCGAAGGTCTGGAAGCGACGGCGGCGTTGTGCTTCCCGGCGCTTGGCTGCGGCGTTGCGCGACATGACCGCCAGGATCAGCACCCCTGCCAGGACCGCCAGGGCCACCAGAATGTTGCGCATGGAGAAAACGGGGTTTGCGATGGCCTGGCCGGCATCGGCCACGGCCGTGGCTGCCCGGTCGGCCAGATCGCCGACCTTGTCAGCGGCGACCTCGGCATTGGGGACGGAGACCTCACGGTCCCAGAACTTGAAGCGCTCGAGGAAGCTGAAAAGTCCGCCGGCCTTGGGAGCTTCCACCGTCTCGGCGGCGGCTGGGGCGGGCGCGGCGGGCGCCTGGACCGTGGGGGCGGGCCCCGCCGGCGGGGCCTTGGCCGCAGGCGCAGGTGCGGCCGGCGCCATGGTCGCGGGGGCGGGTCTGGACGGGGCGACGGGCGCTGCGGCGACGGGCGCTGCGGGAACGGGCGCTGCGGCAACGGGCGCGGGCGCTTGAGCCCTGACGGGGGTCCGCGCCGGCGCCGGGGCCGCCCGGGCGTCTGCGCTGTGGACGCGGCGCGGGGCCGCTTCAGCGGCGCGCACCGGACGCTCCCCATAGACCCGCAGGCGTTCGGCCCGGGTCATGTCTTCCGGATTGGGGATGGGACGCATGGTGGTGACCAGCACCCCGTCAGCCCGGCGGAAGGTCACCACCCCTTCATGACGTGTGGCGACGGCTTCCAGCGGACGGCCCTGATGAACATCGACGGGCGGTCCGCCCATCAGGCTGTTTCCATGGGTCGAAGGGCCCGGGGCCTCGCCCATCAGCGGCGGCGGGGGCGGGGCCTCCGAATGGTAATCGGAGCCGTGGGCCGTGGGCGCTGTGGGGGCGCTGCATCCGGCGAGGGCCAGCAGGCTTGCGCCGACGGCAAGGCCCGGGGCGTGATTGCTAAGGAATTGCCTGAAGGTCCTGATCGCCATGGGACGTCCCCCGTACCCGTGTTGATGCCAGCGCCAGCGGCGCCGCCGGAATTCTAACCAACAAATCACGACGCGGCGATGAAATCAAAGCCGTGAATCGGCGAAAGGGAACCGTCTTCCCCTCAAAGGCGAGGCCTTGAGGCCTCATAAAGTGCAATTGCGCCGGCGGCTGAGACGTTCAGGCTCTCAAATCCGCCGGGCATGGGAATCCTGGCCAGCACATCGCAATGCTCGGCCACCAGCCGCCGGAGACCCGATCCCTCCGACCCCATGACCAGCACCGTGGGCGCGCCGTCCATGGCCCTGTCGAGGGTCTGTTCGGCCTCTCCATCCAGGCCCACGGCCCGCCAGCCCATGTCGGCCAGCTGGTCCAGGGCGCGGGACAGGTTGACCACCCGGGCCACGGGGATCTTGTCCACCGCGCCGACCGCCGCCTTGGCCAGGGCGCCGCTCAGTTGGGGGGCATTGCGGTCCTGCAGGATCACGCCGGCGCAGCCAAACGCGGCCGCCGAGCGCAGCAGGGCGCCCACATTCTGGGGGTCGGTGACCTGATCGAGCATCAGCAGCACAGCGCCGTTCACCGGGGCGAAGGCCTCCAGACCCCCGGAGGGGAGGTCGCCGGGCCGCAGGGCCACGCCCTGATGCACAGCGCCGGGCAGCAGGTTGGCGAGGCGCTGGGAATCCACCGTTTCAATGACCAGGCCGGGGAAACGCCGGGCGAGGTCAGCGGCCCGTTCGGCGGTGGCGAGGATTCGCTGCGGGGGCTCCCGATCATTGTTCTCCAGGGCCGCCAGCACGGCGTGCCACCCCCAGAACCAGGCGGCGGATGGGCCCTCAGGCCTTGTGGCAGAAGGGGTTTCTCGCCCGCTTCGACGCTTGTTTCGGGGCGCGTTGCGTTCCCGTATCGACGACACTATAAGACGCGCTCCATTTTGAGGCCGGGACAGGTCTCCGCCCGTTCCGGCGTGTTGGCGATGCTTCTAGCAGAGGCCGCAATCCGGGGCGGGGGTAATTTGTTCAGGGCTCAGGACGGTTCCGAGCGCGCGGGGGAATGTCCCGAGTGGCAAAGGGGGCGGACTGTAAATCCGCCGGCGTACGCCTTCGTAGGTT
>CAMTXB010000038.1:0-28689 GCA_947085575.1 uncultured Caulobacteraceae bacterium | reverse complement strand
AGCTCCCCCTTCAACGCCTCCAGCGCCACCTTGGCCTTGAAATCAGCCGAGTACCGCTTCCGCTTCCCAGTCATAAAGTCCGTCCTTCAAAGAGGTCGAACCTACCTTAGCCACCTGTCCGAATTTCCGGCGCCACCTCAGGCCTTTGAGCGAGCGACCCGAGCCTTCAGTGCTGACATTGATGTTGGTTATGCTCGAGGGGCGCTCCGCGCCCTGCTAACCGCCGTCGCTGACGCATTGCACGAGAAGGAACTTGCAAAGCTCAGGGCAGCAGAATTGGACGCGGACGCTATCGCCAGCCTGCGCCAGCAGATGTCGGAAACGGTCCTGCGCGAAGGACCGGAACTCGTTGTGTTCCCAGATATTCCGATCTCGATGGTTGAGCGGCGGGACGAGATTCAGGACTACACGTTCGGCCGTATCGATAAGGGGGCTTACCTCCGGCCGCCGATGTCAGCGATGGACCGAAGTGATTTGGACCGCATCATCACCGAAAGCCTTCAGCACGCACTGGCAAGCTATTTTTGGAGATCATTCTATCATCAGCCACGTGAAGAAGCTGTGTTTCGCGAGACGGGGAAGGTTGCCGACTTCTGGCATGTCATTGTGGAGCACGCGCAACGCGTAGCCGAGCCCCCAGTCGCTTTGGTTCCTCGGCATCTTGGAGAGCCGGTTGGGCAGGCCGCGTGGGGGATTCCAAACCACGGCCTGGATGACTTCACCATCGGGCGAAAGGACGATCTCAGCGACGGTGGCGGTCTAGCCTATGTCGGCACGCTCAACGGCATCGATGTCTATCAATGGAACGATGATCGCGACGCCGTACTATTCTGCCCGCTCTTGGCGGAAGCCCTTGACTACGCGCCGGTCGGCCCAAACGGGGAGTTGGTCGATTTCGAGTTTGTCGACGATCAAAATCCGTCGGAAAGCCAGGTCAGGTTGCGCTTCTCGCAGAATGTGACATGGCGCACTGGCACCATCATTCACTTCACCATCGTCGAACAGGTGGATGCTCCTTAGATCCAACCGGAATAGCGCCAAGCGATTGCGTGCCAGAAGACGAGATTCAGAGAAGTGGTTTGAACCTTGTTTCGACCGACGTCAGACCTTCATCCCGAAAGCGGACGCTCTCGACGTCCGCGTTGAGCCCGACTGAGACATTGCTGCAGCAAAAACGAAGCTGACTGCCTACCAAGCCGGATTTGAACTCATTCTCTGCGGAGGCCCAACGGTGAGAAGAGTACTGCCCGGCGTCGGGTCGGAGAATGGCACCCCAGACGTTCAACGAAAAAGGTGCCGGCTGAGTGGAAGAGAGGTAGCGTGGCAGCGCGCTGGAAGCCTAACCCGCGGAAACATCCGGACAATTCTCAAACCCATTTCCCCTAATGATATCAATGAGAAATGGGTGGCGGTGACGGAGGGATTCGAACCCTCGATACCCTTTCAGGTATGACGATTTAGCAAACCGTTGCCTTCAGCCACTCGGCCACGTCACCAGTTGAATTCAGCCGGGTTGTCTCCCGTCCCCTCGGCGCCGGTCAGGAAGGTGAATCCCCGGGGCGGCGGCGAAGGAGGGTCTCCATAGCCGAAACCCTGGCCCGGGGGCAACGGCTCAAAATCGTCCCATGGCCGGCACGAAGGCCCCGCCGGTTAACCTGTCGATCAGAGGCCGCGCTCATAATGGGCGCAACACAGGGTCCCTTGAACAGAATGTCCAACCTCGTTCACCTCCCTCGCCGCGACGACCGTGCCCGCCCAGCGCGCCTCGCCGAGGCGTGGTTGGCTGAGGCGCCAGCCGACACGGCGGAGGCTTCGCCCTTCGTCCACACCTCTGACCTCGACCTGCCGCCGGCTGAAGTCCCCGTGAACCGGGACCGGCGCGGGCCCATGCGCCCGGGCCAGCTCAGCCCCAGCCGCCGCCGGCTGCATGGCCAGGCCTTCGCCTGGATCTTCCAGGGGGTGGACGGCCTTTGGCTCAGCCTTTTCGCCCTGGCGGCCTTCGTCGCCGATGGCGGTCCGGCGGGCATTTACGCCACGCCGGTGCTGTCGGTGCTGGTGATGCTCAGCCTCTTTGATCTCTATGGGTTTCGCCGTCGACAGGGGCTGGCCTATCATCTGGCCATGACCTCCGTAGCGGTCGGACTGGGCGTGACCCTGGGCGTGCTGCTGCTCGACGCCTTCCTGCCCCTCGGCGAGGTGGTCATGCGCCTTACGCCCTGGACGCTCGGGGCGTTCCTGGGTCTCTATGCGCTGCACAGCCTCTGGTGGCTGCGGGTACGCCGCTGGCGGGCCGAGGGCCGCATGACCCAGAATGTGGTGGTGGTCGGCGCCACCAAGGCCGCGGAGCGACTGATCAGCCGGGCGATCCGGACCGGCGAGGTCAATGTCCTGGGCGTCTTTGACGACCGCCTAGCCCGTAGTCCCGACACCCTGCGCGGGGTGCCTCTGCTGGGGGACACCCAGGCCCTCCTGAACCATCGGATCATGCCCTTTGTCGACCGGGTGATCGTGGCGGTGCCCACAGGCGCCCAGGACCGGGTGCGACAGGTCATCGCCGCCCTTCGCCCCTTGCCCAATGAGGTGAGCCTGCTGCTGGAGGATCACATCCTCTCCGATATCGCCTCCGACCAGCACAGTCTGGTCGGCGATCTGCCCCTCGCCCGGGTCGCGGGGGTTCCGCACCATCTGGGCCGCGCCATGGTCAAGCGCGCCCTCGACCTGCTGATCGGCAGCCTGGCCCTGGTCTGCGCCCTGCCGATCATGGCTCTGGTCGCCCTGGCCATCCGCCTCGACAGCCCGGGCCCCATCCTGTTCACCCAGCGCCGCCAGGGCTTCAACAATGAAGAGATCGTGGTCTGGAAGTTCCGGTCCATGCGCCACGAGGCCGCCGACGCCAATGCCCGGCGCCAGGTGCAGGCCGATGACGACCGTGTCACCCGGGTCGGCCGCCTGATCCGCAGCACCAGCCTCGATGAACTGCCGCAGATCTTCAACGTCCTGAGTGGCGAGATGTCCCTGGTGGGTCCCCGCCCCCACGCCATCGGCATGATGACCGGCGATGTGGAATCCGCCCGGCTGGTGGCCGAGTATGCCCACCGCCATCGGATGAAGCCCGGCATGACCGGCTGGGCCGCCATCAAGGGCTCCCGCGGGCCGGTGGACACCCCAGAAGATGTCCGCCGCCGGGTGGAGTTGGATGTGGAGTACATCGACCGCCAGTCCGTCTGGCTGGACCTCTACATCATCGCCATGACCATCCCCTGCCTGCTCGGGGATCGGCAGGCTGTACGCTAGGCGGACCCCCATGTTCTGGCGCGGCGTGGTCGGCTACCTGCCGGTGAACATCCTCCAGGGTCTGGTGGGTCTGGCGACCATCGTCACCTTCACCCGGCTGCTGGAGCCCTCCCAGTTCGGCGACTATGCCCTGGGCTTCGCCGCCATGAGCCTGCTGCACACCGCCGTCTTCACCTGGAACGAGGCGGCGATGGCCAGGTACTGGGTCGGTGAGTCCGACCGGGGCCGGGGCCGCGATCACGCGGCGACGGTCTATCGGACCTGGCTCGCCCTGCTGACGGTGCTGCCGGTGGCCCTGGCTGCGGCCCTGCTGATTCCCATGTCGCCGGGCCTGAAACTGGCCGTGATCGCCGGGGTCCTGTCGGTCCTGCCCCGGACCTTCGCCAAGCTGGCCCAGGAGCGACGGCGGGCGGAAGGCGATGTGGCCGGCGCCGCCACCATTGAAGTCATTCAGACCCTGGGCGCCTTCGGCCTCGGGGCGCTCCTGGCCTGGCAGGGGTTTGGCGGCGCCGCGCCCCTGATCGGCTTTGGCCTGGCCGCCGTGGTCTGCATGGTCTGGGCCCTTCCACAGGAAGTGGTCGAGAGCCGTCAGGGAAGATTTGAAGCCCCCCGGGCGCGACGCCACCTGGGCTATGGCCTGCCGGTCGCCCTCTCCCTGATCCTGGCCCTGGCCCTGTCGACCACCGACCGCTTCCTGCTGGCCGCCTTCTTCGACGAGGCTACGGTGGGCGTCTATCACGCGGGTTACAGCCTGGCGAACCGCACCCTCGATGTGCTGTTCATCTGGCTCGGCGCCGCCGGTGCTCCGGCCCTCATCGCCGCCCTGGAGCGGGGCGGCGCCAGCGAACTCATCCGGGCCGCCCGGGAGCAGGCCAGCCTGATGCTGCTGCTGTGTGTGCCGGCCGCGGTCGGCCTCGCCCTGGTGGCCGCTCCCCTGGCGCAGCTGATGGTCGGGCCGGAACTGGCTAAGGGCGCGGCCCAGGTGACCCCCTGGATCGCGGTCAGCGGGCTGCTGGCGGGTCTGACCACCTATTACTTCCATCAGGCCTTCACCCTGTCGCAACGCACCCGACTGCTGCTGGTCGCCATGGCTGTACCAGCCCTGGCCAACCTGGTCCTCAACCTGATCCTGATCCCGCGCTATGGGCTGGACGGGGCCCTTTGGGCCACCGTCGCCAGCTATGCCCTGGGTCTGGCGGCCTCCATTACCCTGGGCGGTCGCAGCCTCGCCCTGCCCATCCCCTGGCGGCCTCTGGCGGAGATCCTCGCGGCGACGGCGGTCATGGCCCTGGTGGTGATGCAGATCCCGGCGCTCGGCGGCTGGAGTGAACTCCTGCTCAAGGCGGGCGCCGGCGCCCTGGTGTTCGGGGCCATTGCCTTCGCGCTGGATACCGGCGCCCTGCGCAGCCGGGGCCTGGTCGTCCTGCGCAACCTGAGGACCCGACCGGCATGAGCCAGCCCCCCTTCGACAACGCCGCCTGGTCTCATGCGACGCCCCGCCTGTCGGTGCTGATCCCGTTCAAGGGGGACGACCCCTGCCCGCTGCTGGCCCTGCTGGGCCGGGAGTCCGTGCCGGTGGAGATCATTCTGCTGGATGACGGCACCGGCCGGCCGGCCCTGAGCGCTGCGGTCGAGGCCTCAGTCCGGTCGCTCGGCCTGCCGGCCCGCCTGGTCGCCCTCAGCGTCAATGAGGGCCGGTCCAAGGGCCGCAACCGCCTGGTCAGCCATGCCCGGGCCGCCCACCTTCTGTTCCTCGACAGCGACATGGCGCCCGACAGCCCCGACTTCCTCGCCCGCTGGCTCGCCCTGATCGACCGCCAGAACCCCGCCGTCGCCTTCGGAGGCTTCTCCCTGGAGCAGGTCGCGCTCCGGCGGGATCAGGCCCTGCACAGGGCCATGGCCGCCCACAGCGACTGCCTGCCCGCCGCGCAGCGGGCCCTGGCGCCGGAGAAGCACGTCTTCACCTCCAACCTGCTGGTCCGCAGGGACGTGTTCGAGGCCGAGGGGTTCGACGAGGGGTTTGCCGGCTGGGGCTGGGAAGATGTGGAGTGGGGCATGCGGGTCGCCCGACGCTGGCCGATCCTGCATCTCGACAATACCGCCACCCATCTGGGGCTGGATCCAGCCCCAGTGATGGCGGCCAAGTATGAACAGTCGGCGGCCAACTTCGCCCGGGTGGTGGCCGCCCATCCCACCGTGGTCGCCGCCTATCCCAGCTACAGGGCCGCCATGATCCTGCGCCGGCTTCCCTTCCGCAGGCTGTGGCGTCCGCTGGTCAAGGCCTACGCCCTGAACGACCTGGCGCCGCTGCGCAGCCGCGCCTTCGCCATGCGCCTATACCGCGCCGCCCTCTATGCCGAGGCTGTCTGATGTCCCCTGCCGACGCCTACCAGCCCGACCGTTCCCTGAAAGGCAAGCTGCGGCGCCGCGTGGTGCGCCTCGCCCATCGCCGGCCCCTGGCGACAGGGCCGGCTGCGCCGATGGTCTCCTTCACCTTCGACGACGCCCCCCTGACGGCGGCGGAGACCGGCGCCCACCTGCTGGAAATCCATGGGGCGCGGGGGGTGTTCTACGTATCGGCGGGCCTGGCCGGCGCCGAGGGGCCCATGGGCCGCTTCGCCACCGCCCGGGACTATGCCCGGCTGGCCAAGGCTGGCCACGAGATCGCCTGCCACACCTATTCTCACCTGGACTGCGGCCAGGCGCCTGGCCAGGACGCCGACCTGGACGCCGCCCGCAACCGGGACGCCCTGATCGACTGGGGAGCAGGCCCGGTGAGCAACTTCGCCTATCCCTATGGGGATGTCGCCGCCGGACCCAAGGCCGCCCTGGCGCCGCGCTACGACGTGCTCCGGGCCCTGCATCATGGGGTGATCGAAGCCGGGACCGATCTCAACCAGGCCCCCGCCGTGGGTATCGAGGGCCCAGACGGCGAGGCCATGGCCGAACACTGGATGGCGCGGGCCGGAGCCAGGCCCGCCTGGCTGATCCTCTACACCCACGATGTGCGCCCAGATCCCTCCCCATGGGGCTGCACACCGGAGGCCCTCGCGCGCCTGATCGCCTCGGCGCAGGCCCAGGGCCTGGACATCGTCACCATAGCGGAAGCCGCCCAACGGCTCGGGATCAGGCCCGCCGCCTGAGGAGCCTCAGCCCTCCTCCTCGGCGCGGCGGCGCCGTCGCTCGGTCTTGGCCTTGCTCGCCCATAGCTTACGGTGCGCCACGGAGGCTTCCGGGTCCTCCTTGCGGGTGATGAAAGCCCCTTCCCGGTCGAGCTTGCGATAGCTGTCCAGACGCTCGGCCGCCAGCCTCCCCGACCTTAGCGCCGCCTGCACCGCACAGCCCGGCTCGGCCATATGGTTGCAGTCACTGAAGCGGCACTCGCGGGCCAGGGCCTCGATGTCCTCAAAGGTCTGGGCATTGGCCTCACCGGGATCCCACAGCCCCAGCTCCCGCATACCCGGCGTGTCCAGCAGGAGCGCGCCGCCGGGAAGCAGGACCAGTTCCCGATGGGTGGTGGTGTGGCGGCCGCGGCCGTCGGTGGCCCGGACCTCCCCCACGGCCTGCCGGGCCTCGCCCGCCAGGGCGTTGACCAGGGTCGACTTGCCGACCCCGGACATGCCCAGCATCACCGCTGTGGTCCCTGGGGCCAGGACATCGCGGAGCCGGTCAAGGCCGAGCCCCGTGGGCGCCGACACCGCCAGCACCGGGGCGCCCGGCGCCACGGCCTCCACCTGGGCCACCATCTCGGCCACATTCTCCACAAGGTCAGCCTTGGTCAGCACCACCACCGGCTGGGCGCCTGTGCCCCAGGCGGCCGTAAGATACCGCTCGATCCGGCGCAGGTTGAAGTCGGTGTCCAGCCCTGTGGTCAGCAGCACCACGTCGAAATTGGCCGCCACCACCTGAGGCCTGTCCACCACCCCGGCCGCCTTGCGGACAAACTGGCTCCGCCGGGGCAGGACCGCGTGGATCGTCGAGACGCTGTCGCGGGACTTGAGGGCCACCGCCACCCAGTCCCCCACCACGGGCAGACCAGTGGTCGAGGTGTTGTGCAGAAACCGTCCGGCGGTTTCGGCGGAGAACTCCCCCTCAGCCCCCATCAGCACGAACCGCGCCCGGTGCTGGATTACGACCCGGGCGGGAACGAGGCCGTCCGCCGCAAAGGGGGCGAAGGCCTCGGCCAGCGCCTCAGTCCAGCCATAGGAGGTCAGCACGGGACCCCGTCCTTGCAGAACAGGCAGACCATCAGGAACGCGAGGGCGGGGGTCAAGTCCGCCGGGCCTCGACCTCGTGGTCGGGCCAGACCAGCTTCACCGCGATGGCGACAAAGAGCACCCACCGGAATTCATTATAGGTCATGGCGATACTCTCTGTGATCGTCATCAGACTGTAGACGATCAGGAAGGGCGCCGCGAGATAGGCCCCGGCATCGCGGAACAGGGCCACCACGGTCAAGATTGCGGTCTGCGCATAAAGGAGCGCAAAGGCCGCCAGTCCCAGAATCCCCATGCCCAGCCACTGTTCGATCCAGGAGTTGTGGGCATGCTGCGGGATGAAGCCGGCGTCCCGGACCATGGCCGCCAGCGGGGACCAGGGCCCGAGATCATCCCACACCACCCCATAGCCATAGCCGGCCCAAGGCCGGGCCTCGATCTGGGTCATGGCCGCCGCCCAGATCTTGGTCCGCCCGGTCAGGGTGGCGTCCTTGCCCAGCAGGTCCAGGACCGCGTCGGCGGCGAACAGCACCACCCCGAGGCCCATGCCAGCCGCCACTACGGCCAGCCAGACCATGACCACCCGGGTCACAGGTCCCCGCCGGATAATGGCCACGAAGATCAAGCCGCCAAACCCGAGGACCAACGCCACCAGCGACGTCATCGAGGTCGACATCAGGGTCAGGGCCAGGGCCAGGACGGCAAATCCACACCATAGGGGGGCCCGACGCGGGTTGAGCATGGCCGCAGCGCCGAAGATGGTGAAGGCCAGGGCCATGTTGCCGCCAAGGGCGTTCTTTTCCGACCACACCCCCCGCCAGGCGCCGGGGAATATCTCCTGCATGATCCCCACAGACGGGAGGGCGAGCGAGGTCGCCAGGGCGATCACCGCCAGTATGGCCATGGCGCACCCCGCCAGTTCAGCCAGCTCTGACCATTTCAGACGGGAGGCCAGCACCACGCCGCCCAGGGCCGAACAATAGGCCGCAAACACCCGCCGAAGGGTCTGATCGGGCGCGATCGACCAGAAGTAGGAGGCCGCCACCAGCAGCAGCAGGAAGATGAGAAACGGCTGGCGCAGAACCGCCAGAAAGGCGGCGCCCGGTGAGACCGCCAGAAGCAGGAATCCCGCCGCATAGGCCGGAAGGTAGAGGGCGCGGATCAGCCCCCCCTGGCTGGTATTGGCCTGCTCCCCCATGAGCGGGAACACCCAGGCCTGGCTGTAGACCAGCAGCAGGAAAACCCCTGCCGCCGCCAGCACCAGCCGCCAGGCGGTGATCGGCGCCGCCTGGGCCGGAGCCCGGGCCGCAGCATAGGAGAGCCCGCTCACCGCAGAAAGGCGCGGGCAAACGGCGGCTGCTCCACCGTCACCCGGTTGAAGAACAGCCCCACCACGTCGGCGCCGGCGCCCACCAGGGCGTCCCGCAGCAGGGCGGGGGCGCGAACATCGACCTCATCGGCGGCGACGACCATCAGGGTCTGATCCATGAAGGGCGCCACGGTCATCGCCGCCTGCGACCGGTCGGCCGAGGGGCAATCGACAATGATCAGATCCGCATGGCGGCGCAGGGCCCTCCAATAGTCCCCTTCGGCCAGGATATGGACCCCCTGTCGTCCCCGCAGAGCCTCGCGCCGGAACCTGGTCACCCACCACCGCGCCGCCCCCACCCGGTGCGCCGCCAGATAGCGGCCGTCGGGCCAGGGCGCGCCGTCGGGCCCCTTGGCCGGGGGCTGGATGGAAAAGAAGATCGAACCGTCGGGACTGGCGGCTGCGGCCTCGCCGATCGCTCCATAGCGCTCGCCCTCGGCCTCTATGGCGGCATGCTGGGGCGAGGCCACAAGGTCAAGATCCACCAGCCAGACCGAGCGTCCGGCCCGGCGGGCGGCGAAGAAGGCGAGTTCCCGCGCGACCGTCGAGGCGCCCTCCCCCCGCCTGGCCGCGACGATCTGTATGGTGCGGGCGCGACCGGCCGCAGGCGCCCCGAGGGACGCCCAGAGCTCAGCCATCTCGGCGTTGAGGTTCACCATGACTCGAATCGCCGCGCGGACACCACGCCCAGCCTAGAGCACCACAGAGGCTGGCGGAATCGCCTCGACGCCGAATCTGCGCCTGGAGTCATGGGTTTAGGAACTGGCCAGGGCAAGGGACCGCTCACCCTGTGCCTTGTGGTGCGTTACAGGGATTGACCATGTCGCGCCTGAGGCATGGCTCAGCCGGCCTTCAGGGCGGCGACCCCGAGAACCGGCAGGTTCAGGGTGCGGGACGCTGAAGCCGGCGTCGGCAGCCCCGGTCGCAGGAACATCCGCAGCAGCCCCGCACACAGGGCGGTGAAGCCGGCAAACAGGAAGGCCAGGGCCAGGACCGGCTTCTTCAGGCTCGATCCCCGGGAGGGCGCCGTGGCGCGCTGGACAATCCGGATATTGTCATTGGAGGCCGAAGCGATCTCCATGGCCGCGCGGCTCTGCTCCTCCCGCACGGCGAAATCACGGACATTGGCCTGCAGCACGTCCCGGTCGAGGCTCAGCGCCTGGAACCGGGGCTCCAGTTCGGCGAGCTTCAGGCGGCGCTCCAGCAGTTGCCCCATCTGACGGTTCAAGGCATCCAGGCTCTGGCGCAGGGCGGCCACCTCGGCCTGGAGCTGAATCCGCTCGGTCTGAAGGGTCTGATAGACGGGATTGATGCCGATCCGACTCGCACTGTCCCCCGTGGTGCGCCCCTCCGCCATGCCCTCTTCCAGGCGGGCAATCTGAGCATCCAGGTCACGGACGGGCTGGGCGTCGGCCCGGTAGCGACCGAGCAGGTCATCTCGCTGCAGCCGCAGGGCGATCAGCTTATCGGAGGCTGCGGTGTTCACATCCCGGAAAAGACCCACCTCCGGAGAGATTTGCCCCATCTGCGCCTGCAGGGCGCCCAGTCGACCGGTGCGGTCCTGCAGCTGGGTCTCGGTGAGATACTTCTGCTGTTCGATCTGCGACTGCAGCTGGGAAAGGGCCGCCTTCTCCGCCACGAAGTCGGCGATCCGGTTGCTGGTCAGGAAAGCCTCATAGGCCGCATCGGCCTCCTGCAGCCGGCTCTCAAAGGTCTGACGCTGCAGCGCCATGGCGGGGGTGTTGGCCTCCGCCAGCACCGAACGCCGGAAGATCAGATACTCCTCCAGCAGGGTGTTCAGCACCAGGGCCGCGGTCTTCGGGTCCTCATGGGAAAAGACCAGCCGCACGATCGGGGTGTCAGGGGCGGTCTGGATTTTCAGCTCGGTCTCCATGGCCCGGATGGCCTGGCCCATGATGACCCGCTTCTCCTCGGCTGATCCCTCGGCGAACTTCCGGGCCAGATCAGGATAGATCCGCATCAGGCCCAGACGATCAATGACCCGCTGCTTGATCTCCACCGACCCGATGATCTCAGTCTCCGAGCCGATCACCTGGTCAGGGTCTGGAACCGCCCCGCGGCCTGCATCGCCGGCGCGGGGTTCATAGACATATTCCTGTCCCAGCCGGACCAGGATGCTGGAACTGGCCGGATAGGTGGTCTTCAGGGACAGGGCCACCGCTGCGCCGATGACGAACAGCACGGCGAACACCGCCACCATGAGAAACCGCTCGCGCCACAGCAGCACGACGAAGTCCGACACCGCATAGCGCGGCCGCGCCACCCACTCCGAGCGGAGCGCGACATCATGCGTTCTGACGGTCCAGGCGCTCGACGCGGCCATAGCGAATCCGATGATCCCAGGGGAGGCTTGGCTCGACCCTCGCCCCCGGCGCTTAAGACTTCGTTACCCATTCCTGTTAACCCTGAGGTCATGCTGATCCGACGCAGATTCCGAGCCCTCACCAGCCTCGCCGCAGCCCTGGCCGTGGTCGGTTGCGGCAGTGTGCCCACCCTGCCGGGCGCCGAACGGATCGGCCGGGCGCCGCCGGCGCATGAGGGCCAGTTCGCCAACATCCCCTATGCCCGATGGACCGAGGATGAACCGGCCTATCGCTTCTATCCCGGCGATGAGATCGAGGTCGCCATTCCTTCGGCGCCGGAACTGACCAAAACGGTAATTGTCCAGCCGGATGGCCGCATCACCGTGCCCCTGATCCCGCCGATCATGGCCGCCGACCGGACGACCCTTCAGCTGGAGGCGGCCCTGTCTCAGGCCTACAGCGCCCATCTGCTCAGGCCTGACGTGTTCGTCACCGCCAGGGCGGCCCCGTTGAAGGTGTTTGTCGGGGGTGAGGTGGGTACGCCGGGCATCTATGACATGCAGGGCGACGCGGACGCCCTGCGGGCGGTGATTCAGGCCGGGGGCTTCAGTCCCACGGCTGATCGCAGCAAGGTGATCATCATCCGGCGCGGGACCGATGGCCAGGGGATGATGCGCACTGCCGACCTGCTGGCCGGACTGCGCCGCCCCTCTGCGGACCTGGTGCCCCTGCGCCGGTTCGACATCGTCTACGTCCCGCGGAGCGGGGTCGCCAATGCCGGCCTGTTCGTCCAGCAGTATTTCCGGGACCTGTCCCCGATCCAGTTCGGCTTCAGCTATGCCCTCAATGAGCAGGGCGTCAACTGATCCGGCGCCCGGGCCGGGCCTTGCAGATCAGCCCTGGGCCAGCCACTCCCGCGCCGCGCGCTGGGCCTCGGCCACATCCTCGGAGGCCATCTCCTGGGACAGTTCCTTGCGGTAGACCTTGGCCTCAAGGGAGCCCTTCATGGCCGCCAGGTTGAACAGCATGTGCGCCGACACATAGTCCAACGGCGCTCCGCCCTGACCGGTCGAATAGAGCATGCCCAGCCGGAAAAGCTCATCCCCCGACGCGTCGGGTCCCGGCAGGGGCACGCCTTCGGCTTGGCCCAATTCCACATTCACAAACATGACTTTCACGTCCTCATCCAGCGGCGGACGGCATTCTGACGCCCTTGCCCCGCTATCCATGGCGACAGAAAAGTCGAGTTCAGCTAAACATACGGTTAAGTCGGAAAATAACTTATATTCGCACGTTGTTCAGGAAGATTTCGCTTGTCTTACTGTCGCGAAAACTTCATCTACACGATCTTAACGCGCGGCCTTGAATGGCGCCCGCAGCCTGCGGCGCCCCGCCCGCCTGACCGCGCCGTTCAGACTGGGTTCAGCCCCGGGCTGCGAAGGCTGTTCCCATCGGGGGATGACGCGGCCCGCACCTTCAGGGCCCGCACGGAAAACGGAGACGTGACATGAGGCGTCTGATCTTGAGTGTCGCGGCCCTGGCCGCAGTTGCGGGTCCAATTCTGACTGCGGCTCCGGTCGCCCAGGCCCAGTCCTGGGACCGGCAGGAGCGCCACGCCGAGCGGCGCGATGACCGCTGGGACCGCTGGGAGGATCGGCGAGACCATCGCTGGGACCGCCGGGAGGACCGTTACGATCACAGGCATGATCGCCGCGATCACCGCTTTGACCATCGCCACCACCATCCCCATCAGGGGCAGGCCTGGGATCACTGGCGTTACAATGGATATTACTACCAGAACCGCTGGTTCTATGGTCCACCGCCGGTAGTCTATTACAGCCACCCGCAGTATCGGCCAGGTTATGTGGCCTGGCGCCGGGGGGCGGTGCTGCCGCACCACTACCGCGTCTATGTGATTCACGACTATCACCGCTATCGCCTGCGCCCACCCCCCCGGGGCTATGCCTGGCACCAGATAGGTAACGACTATCTGCTGGCCGCCATCGCCACGGGAATCATCTTCGAGATCATCAGCAACCGCTAAGGCTCAGACACATAGGCGGACCCCGGATCAGCGATCCGGGGTCATTTCGCCCGAGACCCAGCAGGGCTAGAGTCCGAGCTTGGCTTTCAGCAGCTGATTGACGGTTCCGGGGTTGGCCTTGCCGCCCGTGGCCTTCATGACCTGGCCGACGAACCAGCCAATAGCCTGGGGCTTCTCCCGAACCGACTCGGCCTGAGCGGCGTTGGCGGCGATCAGTGCATCAATGATCGTCTCCAGTTCACCGGTGTCGGAGACCTGCATAAGGCCCTGGGCCTCGACAATGGCTCTCGGCGCGCCCTCGCCGGCCCACATGCGTTCGAACACGTCCTTGGCGATCCTGGAGGAGATGACCCCCTCCTCGATCAGGGCTACCAGTTCGGCGATTTCGCCAGCCCTGATCGGGCTGTCCTGGATGTCCAGTCCCGCCGCCGTAAGCCGGGCGGCCAGATCATTGGTCACCCAGTTGGCCACCAGCTTGGCGTCGCGGCCCCTGGCGGCCGCCTCAAAGAAATCAGCCCGGGCCTGTTCGCCCACCAGCACGCCGGCGTCATAGGCCGACAGGCCATACTGGGCCTGCAGACGGGCCTTTTTCGGGTCGGGCAGTTCGGGCAGGCTGAGCCGGATCGCCTCCACCCAGGCCTCGTCCAGCACCAGGGGCAGCAGGTCGGGGTCCGGGAAATAGCGGTAGTCGTGCGCTTCCTCCTTGGAGCGCATGGACCGGGTCTCTCCCTTGCCGGGGTCGAACAGCCGGGTCTCCTGATCGATCTTGCCGCCATCCTCCAGAACCTCGATCTGCCGGCGGGCCTCATACTCGATGGCCTGCTGGATAAAGCGGTAGGAGTTGACGTTCTTGATCTCGCACCGCGTGCCCAGGTGGCTGAAGTCGCCCGTGGCGCGGTACTTCTCATAGGCGCCGGGACGACAGACCGAGACATTCACGTCGGCGCGCAGATTGCCCTTCTCCATGTCGCCGTCGCAGGCGCCCAGATAGACGAGGATGGTCCGCAGCTTCTTCACATAGGCCGCCGCCTGGGCCGAGGAGCGCATGTCGGGGCGCGAGACGATCTCCATCAGGGCGGTGCCGGCCCGGTTCAGGTCCACATAGGTGCAGTCCGGATCCTGGTCGTGCAGGGACTTGCCGGCGTCCTGCTCCAGGTGCAGCCGCTCGATTCGCACGGTGAGGGTCTCGCCGTCGTCCAGTTCCACCAGGATCTCGCCCTCGCCGACGATGGGCGCCTTGAACTGGCTGATCTGGTAGCCCTGGGGCAGGTCGGGATAGAAGTAGTTCTTACGGTCAAAGGTCGATTTCAGATTGATCTGCGCCTTCAGGCCCAGGCCCGTGCGGACCGCCTGTTCGACGCAGCGCCGGTTGATCACCGGCAGCATGCCGGGCATGGCGGCGTCCACCAGGCTGACCTGGGCGTTGGGGCCGGCCCCGAACCCGACGGCCGCGCCGGAGAAGAGCTTGGCATTGGAGGCGACCTGGGCGTGGACTTCCAGCCCCAGGACCACTTCCCAGGGGCCGGTGCGGCCCTGGATCACTTTGGTGTTCTCAGTCATACGCCCTTCCTAGGCCCGGCCGCCGCCCTGCGGAAGCGGCCAAGTTAAACCCCTTGCGAAACGCCTTCGTCTGCCGCTCAACTTCGCCCCGGCAAACACGCCGTTCCAGGGAGGAACTCCATCCATGCGCAAGGCACTTATGACGGGCGCTCTCGCCCTGTCGCTCACCCTCGCCGCCGTTACCGGCGCTGCGGCCGCGACTCTGACCATTGAAACCAACTCCGTCGCCGAACTGATCGCTGACGAAAAGGCCAAGGCCGTGCTCGAAAAGCACATTCCCGGCATCAGCACCCACGAGGCCTATGAAAATTTCAAGGACATGACCCTCGTGCAGCTGCAGCCCCTCTCCGAAGGCCAGATCACCGACGACATCCTGGCGGCGATCAAGAGCGAGCTGACCACCGACTAAGGTCGACATCAACGCCTCCGTCCGGCGCCCCGCGGCCCGGACGGAGGCGCCTACCACCAGCGCTGCGGCTTCGCGCTGAAACCCGCCGCCCCTTCTATGACGCCCCCCAGGGAGAACAGGGAACCCTCGTCCAGGGCGCGACCGATCAGTTGCAGACCAAGCGGCAGGCCCTTGGCGTCCACCCCGGCCGGCACGCTCATCCCCGGCAGACCGGCCAGGTTCACCGTCACCGTGAAGATGTCGTTCAGGTACATGGCGACCGGATCATCGGCGTTCTCCCCCAGCGGGAAGGCCGCCGAGGGCGCGGTCGGCGTCAGCAGGGCGTCGACCTTCAGGAAGGCCTGGTCGAAGTCGTCGGCGATGCGCTGACGGACCTTCTGGGCCTTGAGATAATAGGCGTCATAATAGCCCGCCGAGAGCACATAGGCGCCGATCAGGATGCGCCGCTTGACCTCGTCGCCAAAGCCGGCCGCCCGGGTCAGTTCATAGGTCTCGGTCAGGTTGGCGCCATCAACCCGCAGGCCGTAGCGCATGCCGTCATAGCGGGCCAGGTTGGACGAGGCCTCGGCCGGGGCGACGATGTAATAGGTCGGCAGGGCGTACTTCGTATGGGGCAACGACACCTCGACGATCTCGCAGCCGGCCTCCTTCAGCCAGGCGATCCCCTGCTCCCAGAGGGCTTCGATCTCCGCCGGCATGCCGTCGACCCGATATTCCTTGGGAATGCCGACCCGCGTGCCCTTCACCGACCTGCCCACGAAGCTGGCGAAGTCCGGCACGGCCACGTCGAGGCTGGTGGAGTCGCGGGGATCGTGCCCGGCCATGGAGGTCAGGAGCAGGGCGGCGTCCTCCACCGTGCGGGCGATGGGGCCGGCCTGGTCCAGGGAGGAGGCGAAGGCCACCACCCCCCAGCGGGAACAGCGGCCATAGGTCGGCTTGATTCCCACAGTGCCGGTCAGGGCCGCCGGCTGGCGAATGGAGCCGCCCGTATCGGTGGCTGTCGCCCCCAGGCAAAGCTCCGCAGCCACCGCGGCGGCCGATCCGCCCGAGGAGCCGCCGGGCGTCAGGGCCGTGGTCTCCCCGCCCCCCCGCCAGGGATTGATCACCGGACCAAAGGCGCTGGTTTCATTGGACGAGCCCATGGCGAACTCATCCATATTGAGCTTGCCGAGCATCACCGCCCCGTCCCGCCACAGATTGGCGGTGACGCTGGATTCATAGGTGGGGGTGAAATTCCCAAGGATCTTTGAGCAGGCCGTGGAGCGGACGCCCTCGGTGCAGAACAGGTCCTTGATGCCCAGGGGGGCTCCGTCCAGGGCGCCGGCCTGTCCCTGGGTCCGGCGGGCGTCGCTGGCCCGGGCCATCTCCAGCGCCTTGTCAGGGGTCTCCAGAACGAAGGCGTTGAGGGGCCTGGCGGCTTCGATCGACGCAATATGGGCGCAGGTCAGCTCCACGGCGGAAAAGGCCTTGGACTCCAGGCCTTCCAGGGCGGACTTGAGGGTGAGCCTGGTCAGGTCGCTCATCTATTCCACCACCTTGGGCACAACAAAGAAGTCCTTGGCCGTCTTGGGGGCGTTGGCCAGCACCTTGGCCGGATCACCGCCCTCGGTGACCACGTCCTCCCGCATGGGCAGGCCCTGATGGACCACCGAGGTCATGGGTTCGACTCCGTCGGTGTCGACCTCGTTCAGCATTTCGATCCAGGTCAGAATGCCGTTGAGCTCCCGCGCGAGAGGTTCGATGCGGTCTTCCGGTTCGGCGATGCGCGCCAGCTTGGCGACCTTGCGCACGGTCGCCGCGTCGATGGCCATGGGGGCCTCCTTGCAATCTGATCCGTGGGTTAGCCGTGGAGGTTGGCCCTTTGCAAGCCGCCAGCGTGGAATGGCGCCGGCAGGGCTCTGAATTCTAGCGCTTTGAGCCCACCTGCGCGCGGGGCTATGCAGGGGTATGGCTGTTGTCGAACTGAACGAGCTTCCTGTCCATCTGCCGCGCCTGGGCGCTGTGGTGGGCCTGGACCTGGGCGAGAAGACCATCGGCGTGGCGGTCTCCGACTCAAGCCGCATGGTGGCCTCGCCCCTGAAGCTGATCCGCAAGACCAAGTTCACCGCCGACGCCGAAGCCCTGTTCGCCCTGATGGAGGGCCGTGAGGCGGTGGCCGTGATCATCGGCCTGCCCGTCAACATGGACGGAACCGAAGGGACCCGCTGCCAGTCCAGCCGCGCCTTCGCCCGTAACCTGCTGCGGCTGCGTGATCTGCCCATCGCCTTCTGGGACGAGCGGATGTCATCCATGGCGGTGAACCGCATGCTGGTGGACGAGGTCGATATGAGCCGGGTCCGCCGTGGCGAAGTGGTCGACAAGACCGCCGCGGCCTGGATCCTCCAGGGCGCCCTGGAACGCCTGCGCAACCTGCCCGACCTTGAGGCGCAAGGATGATGGAAGGTCGAAGGACTGACGTCTTGGCGAAGCAGGCTGCGCCCCTTAAGAGGGCGCTTTCATGAGCGCGCCCGAATCCGTTCTGATCGACGTCCTGGGGAAGACCTTCCCCTTTCCCAAGCGCCATTTCCTGTCGGTCCTGGATCTGAACCCCGTCGAGGTCAGCGATCTGCTGGACCTGGCCGACGGCTTCGTGGCCCTCAACCGCCAGACCTCCAAGAAGCTCGACCTGCTCAAGGGTCGGACCTTGATGAACCTGTTCTTCGAGAACTCCACCCGCACCCAGAGCTCCTTTGAGCTGGCCGGCAAGCGCCTGGGCGCCGACGTGGTCAATATGAGCCCGCGGGCCTCGTCGATTTCCAAGGGCGAGACCCTGATCGACACCGCCGTGACCCTCAACGCCATGCAGCCGGACCTTCTGGTGGTGCGCCACGGCTCATCGGGCGCCGCCTCCCTGCTGTCGCAGAAGGTCTCCTGCTCGGTGATCAATGCCGGCGATGGCCAGCATGAGCACCCCACCCAGGCCCTGCTGGACGCGCTTTCCATCCGCCGGGCCTTTGGCCGCATCGCCGGGCTTCGCGTGGCCATCTGCGGCGACGTGCTGCACAGCCGGGTGGCGAGGTCCAATGTCGGCCTTCTGCAGATGATGGGCGCCGAGGTGCGGCTGGTGGGACCGCCCACCCTGATGCCGGCGGAGGCCGACCGCTGGGGCTCCGACGTCTTCCATGACCTGCGCAAGGGCATTGCCGGCTGCGATGTGGTGATGATGCTGCGACTGCAGCTGGAGCGCATGGACGGGGTGCTGGCGCCGTCCCAGCGGGAGTATTTCCGATTTTTTGGCCTGGACCGGGAAAAGCTCGCCTGCGCCGCCCCCCATGTCCGGGTCATGCACCCTGGCCCCATGAACCGCGGGGTCGAGATCGACTCCGAGGTGGCCGACGACCCGGCGGTCAGCCTGATCCAGGATCAGGTGGAGATGGGCGTCGCCGCCCGCATGGCGGTGCTGGCCGCCCTCTCCGCCAGACTGGATAACGACTGATGGCGTCCCGTCCCCTGGCGATCCTCAATGCCCGCCTGGTGGATCCGGCGTCTGGCCAGGACGCGCCCGGCGCGCTGCTGGTCAAGAACGGCAGGATCGCAGACGTGGTCTTTGGCGGCGATCTGGGACGCCTGTCTGACGACATCGAGACCCTGGAGGCCCGCGGCGCCATGCTTGCGCCCGGTCTCATCGACCTGCGGGTCAAGACCGGCGAGCCGGGCGCCGAGCCTAAGGAGACCCTGAAATCCGCCGCCCTGGCGGCGGCGGCCGGCGGGGTGACCTCCATCGTGGTTCAGCCCGACACCTCGCCGGCCGTGGATGATCCCTCCGTGGTCGACTTCATCCTGCGCCGGGCCAGGGATATCGAGCTGGTGCATGTCTATCCGGCCGGCGCCGCCACCAAGGGCCTGGATGGCGAGCGGATGGCCGAGATCGGCCTGATGCGGGACGCCGGCTGCGTCTATGTCACCGATGCCGACCGCCCCATCGTCAATTCCAAGGTGTTTCGCCGGCTCCTGGCCTATGCCCGAAGCTTCGGCGTGCTGGTGGCCCATCGCCCCGCAGACCCCTGGCTGTCGGCGGGCGCAGCGGCCACGGAGGGCGAACTGGCCGGTCGCATGGGCCTGCCGTCGGTCCCGCCCATCGCCGAGAGGATCATGCTGGACCGGGATCTTGCCCTGGTGGAGCTCACCGGCGGGCGGCTGCTGGTGGACCAGATCACCACCGCCTGCGCCCTGGAAAGCCTGGAGCGCGGCAAGGCCCGGGGCCTGGACATCACCGCCACCACGTCCATCAACCACCTCTCGTTCAATGAGGTGGACATCGGCGACTACCGCACCTTCTGCAAGGTTGACCCGCCCCTGCGCGGCGAGGACGACCGCCAGGCGGTGATCGAGGCCCTGGCGTCCGGCCTCATCGACTTCGTGGTCTCGGCCCATGCGCCCGCCCCAGCTGAGGATAAGCGCCGGCCCTCTGACGAAGCCGCCCCCGGCGCCGTCGGCCTGCAAACCCTGCTGCCGGCCCTGCTGGCCTTCCACCATGAGGGGCGTATTCCCCTCATCGACCTGATGGCCACCGTCACGAGCCGCCCTGCGGCCCTGCTCGGCCTGCCGGCCGGACGCCTGACCAAGGGGTCGCCCGCCGACCTGGTGCTCTGTGATCTGGCGGCCCCCCTGGTGGTCGAGCTTGCCGATCTGAAGTCCAAGTCGAAGAACTCCCCTTTTGACGGACGCCGCCTGCAAGGGGTGGTGCGGATGACCCTGGTGGATGGCCGGGTGGTCTATCGCCGGGAGTGAGGCCTCGACTCCCGCCTTGTCAGAGCGACTGAAATGGAACAAAACAGCAACATCAAGCGCGGCCGTGACGGCGTAGCAGACCGAGGCTAGGACTAGGTCAACAGAAGAGGCCGCTCGCTTAAGCGCCGGAGGAAACCAGATGCCGACCGAAGCCCTCAGCCCGATGCTCATCGCCGTCGCCCTAGTGGGCGGCTATTTTCTGGGGTCGATCCCCTTCGGCGTCATCGCCACCCGCCTGGGCGGGGCTGGGGATGTCCGGTCCACCGGCTCGGGGAACATCGGCGCCACCAATGTCCTGCGCACCGGCCGAAAGGACCTGGCCCTGCTGACTCTGCTGGGGGACGGGGGCAAGGGCGCCATAGCCGTCTTCATCGCCTGGGGCCTGACCAGGGGCGCGCCGCAGGAGGTCCAGGCCATCCTGACCAGCCTGGCCGGCGGCGCAGCCTTCTTCGGTCACATCTTCCCGGTCTGGCTGGGCTTCAAGGGCGGCAAGGGGGTGGCGACCTTCTTTGGCGCCCTGCTGGCGGCGGCCTGGCCCGTGGGCCTCCTGGCCGGCGCCACCTGGATCCTGATGGCGCTGATATTCCGGATGTCCTCCCTGGCGGCGCTGACCGCCGCAGTGCTGGCCCCGATCTATGTGTTCGTCACCGACCGGCCCTATCCGGTGGCGGTGCTGGCGGTGGTCATGGCCGTGCTGATCTTCATTCGCCACAAGGACAATATCAGCCGCCTGCTCAAGGGCGAGGAACCCAAGATCGGCGGCAGAAAGACCGCGTCCGCCCAGGACCCTGCATGAGCCCGGCTTTGTCGCCCGGGGCGCGACGGGACTGGCTGAGGCTGGCCCGCACCGAGGGCGTTGGTCCCGTAACCTTCGCGCAGCTGATCACCCGCTACGCCGAGCCAGGGCGGGCCCTGGAGGCCCTGCCTGAGCTCGCCCGGCGCGGGGGGCGCAGCCAGCCCCTGGCTATCCCGTCCCCTGGAGAGATCGAGGCCGAACTCGCCGCCGGCGCGACCCTGGGCGCCCAGCTGCTCTGCGCCTGCGAGCCGGACTATCCCGCCGCCCTGGCCGCCCTCGATCCGCCGCCGCCGGTGCTGTGGGCGCGGGGGGATGTGAGCCTTCTCGACCGCTCGATTGTCGCCATCGTCGGGGCCCGGGTGGCCTCGGCCGCCGGCCAGCGCTTTGCCCGCGGCCTTGCGTCCGAGCTTGGCCAGACCGGCCATGTGGTGGCCTCCGGCATGGCCCGGGGCATCGACGGCGCCGCCCATGAAGGGTCCCTGGAGCTCGGCTCTGTGGCCGTTCTGGGGGGCGGGATCGACGACATCTATCCCCCTGAGCATGGGTATCTCTATCGCCGTCTGGTGGCCGACGGCTGCGTCGTGGCCGAGCATCGACCAGGTCGTCAGGCCCAGGCCAGGGACTTTCCCCGTCGCAACCGGATCATCGCCGGCCTGTCCCGGGCCGTGGTGGTGGTCGAAGCCGAGCTCAGATCCGGCTCCCTGATCACCGCCCGCCTGGCGGCCGAACAGGGCCGCGAGGTCCTCGCCGTGCCGGGATCTCCCCTGGACCCCCGGGCCCGGGGCGCCAATGATCTGATCCGCCAGGGCGCCGCCCTCTGTGAAGGCGTCGGCGATGTGCTGCGCGCCCTGGAGACCCTGGGCGATCTGGGGGAGCCGACCGCCCCCTTCACCGGGCCGCCCCTCCTGACCCAGTCCGACTCAGGCCTCACCGATACGGTCGCCGCCCTCCTGTCGCCCACCCCGGTTTCCCGGGACGAACTGGTGCGCGCCACCGGCCGGGAAACAGGCGCGGTGGCCGCAGCCCTGGTGGAGCTGGCCCTGGCCGGTCGGGCCGAACTGCTGCCCGGCGGCATGGCGGTCAGGGGATGAAACATCTGCCTGGAGCGAGCTTGGCTTGCGCCCTGTTGACATCGCCCGCCCCCCCGGCCCACCTTTCGCCCCTTTGTGTTCCGGGCTTTCCGCCCGCGTAACCACCAGTCAAAGCTCCAAAAATGAACGTCGTCGTCGTCGAGAGCCCGGCCAAGGCCAAGACCATCAATAGGTATCTGGGTGGCGACTACATCGTCCTCGCCTCCTACGGCCATGTGCGGGACCTCCCCCCCAAGGACGGCTCGGTCCGACCTGACGACGACTTCGCCATGAGCTGGGACGTGGACGCCAAGTCCGCCAAGCGCCTCAACGACATCGCCGAGGCCATGAAGGGCGCCGACCGCCTGATCCTGGCCACCGACCCCGACCGGGAAGGGGAGGCCATCTCCTGGCACGTGCTGGAGGTCCTCCGGAAGAAGAAGGTCATCAAGGGCGCCCAGGTCCAGCGGGTGGTGTTCAACGCCATCACCAAGTCCGCAGTCACCGAGGCCATGAAGACGCCCCGGGACATCGACATGGAGCTGGTGGAGGCCTATCTCGCCCGCCGCGCCCTGGACTATCTTGTGGGCTTCACCCTCTCTCCGGTCCTGTGGCGCAAGCTGCCGGGCTCCCGCTCGGCAGGCCGGGTGCAGTCGGTGGCCCTGCGGCTGATCGTCGACCGCGAGCTGGAGATCGAGCGCTTCAGGACCCAGGAATACTGGACGGTGGACGCCGACGTATCGGCCGGCGGCGATCCCTTTGTCGCCCGGCTGGTCAAGCACCAGGCCAAGCGGCTGACCAAGTTCGACCTGGGCGATGAAGCCGCCGCCGCCGCCGCCAGGGCCGCCGTCCAGGCCGCCAGCTTCACCGTCGCCTCGGTGGAGAAGAAGCCGGCCAGGCGCTCCCCCGCCCCGCCCTTCACCACCTCCACCCTGCAGCAGGAGGCCTCCCGCAAGCTCGGCTTCTCGGCCCAGCGGACCATGCAGGCGGCCCAGAAGCTCTATGAGGGCATCGACATCGGCGGGGAAACGGTCGGCCTGATCACCTATATGCGGACCGACGGCGTGCAGGCTGCGCCCGAGGCCCTGGAGGAAGCGCGCAAGGTGATCGCGGGGGTCTATGGCCAGGACTATGTCCCTGAGCAGGCCCGCATCTATCGCGCCAAGGCCAAGAACGCCCAGGAGGCGCACGAGGCCATCCGCCCCACGAGTCTGGCCCGCAATCCCGGCTCCCTGCGCCTCGACGGCGATCTGGGCCGGCTCTACGAGCTGATCTGGAAGCGGATGATCGCCTCCCAGATGGAGAGCGCCCGCATCGAGCGCACCACCATCGAGCTGGAGAGCGCCAATGGTCAGACCGGCCTGCGGGCCACCGGCCAGGTGATCCTGTTTGACGGCTATCTGGCGGTCTACGAAGAGGGCCGCGACGATGCCGATGATGAGGAGTCCGGCCGCCTGCCCCAGGTGAGCCAGGGGGCGACCGCCAAGGTCGCCGCCGCCCGGGCGACCCAGCACTTCACCGAGCCGCCGCCGCGCTACTCTGAGGCCAGCCTGGTCAAGAAGATGGAGGAGCTCGGCATCGGGCGGCCGTCCACCTACGCCTCGGTGCTCAGCGTGCTGCGGGACCGCGACTATGTGAAGATGGACAGGAACCGGTTTGTCCCGGAGGACAAGGGCCGGCTGGTCACCGCCTTCCTGGAGCAGTTCTTCCGCCGCTATGTGGAATATGACTTCACCGCCGCCCTGGAGGAAAAGCTCGACCTGGTCTCCGCCGGCGACCTGAACTGGAAGGTCCTGCTGCGGGAGTTCTGGCAGGATTTCCACGCCGCCGTGGGCGAGATCTCCGAGCTGCGGGTCACCCACGTCCTGGACGCCCTGAACGAGGCCCTTGGCCCTCATATCTTCCCTGCGAAGGCCGATGGCTCCGATCCCCGGGCCTGTCCGACCTGCGCCACGGGCAAGCTGTCCCTCAAGACCGGCAAGTTCGGGGCCTTCATCGGCTGCTCCAACTACCCCGAGTGCCGGTTCACCCGCCCCATCGCCCAGAGCGAAGGGGATGAGGCCGACGCCGGCAATGGCGACCGCGAGCTGGGGAGCGACCCGGAAACCGGCCTCATCGTGCACCTGAGAAATGGCCGGTTCGGCCACTATGTGCAGCTGGGCGACGGCGACAAGCCCAAGCGCTCCAGCCTGCCCAAGACCTGGTCGCCGGCGGCCATGGACCTGGAGAAGGGCCTGCGTCTGCTGCGACTGCCCCGGGAGGTGGGCGCGCATCCCGAGGACGGCCAGATGATCCTGGCGGGGCTTGGACCCTATGGCCCCTTCGTCCAGCACAACGGCGCCTACGCCAATCTCGAGAGCATCAACGAGGTGTTCGAGGTCGGCCTCAACCGCGCCGTCATCCTGATCGCCGAGAAGAAGGCTGGCGGTAATGGACGTCGCGGCGAGGCCTCGGCGCTCAAGGATCTGGGCGTCCACCCGGCCGACGGGGCGCCGGTGCGCGTCCTGTCAGGCCGCTTTGGCCCCTACATCAAGCACGGCGCCACCAATGCCAACATCCCCCGGGGCGGCGATCCCCAGGAGGTGACCCTGGAACAGGCGCTCGCCCTGCTGGCTGAGCGCGAGGCCAAGGGCGGGACAAAGAAGAAGCCGGTGAAGAAGCCCGCCGCCAAGCCCAAGGCCGGAAAGGCGCCAGCCGCCAAGAAACCGATGGCAAGGAAGGCGCCGGCCAAGAAGGCCGCCGCGAAACAGCCCGCGGCCAAAATGGCGCCGGCCAAGAAGCCTCCGGCCAGCTGATCGCCCATGGACCTGCCCGTCCGCGAGGTCTCGGTCTCGGGCTACCGGTCGCTGAAGGCCATCACCTATCCGATGTCGCGGCTCGACGTGTTCGTGGGGGCCAACGGGGTCGGCAAGTCCAACCTCTACCGGGCGCTGGACCTGCTCCAGGCCGCCGCCCAGAACCAGCTGGGGGCGCGGCTGGCCGCCGAGGGCCTGGACCTGACCATGTGGGCTGGGGCCCGAAAGGCCCGCGACCCGGCGCGGATTGCGCTTTCGGTCACCCTGGCGGCGCCCGGCGCCCGCAACAGCGCCTTTCGCTATGAAGTCGAGGTCGGTTTCCCCCAGAGGGTGACCGCCGCAGCCTTCAACCTGGAGCCGCAGGTCAAGGTCGAGACCCTGACCTATCTGTCAGGCCGGCGCCGCGCGCGGCTGGTGGAGCGCCGAAATGCAGCCGTGATGGCCAGGGACGCCGAAGGCCGCCCCGCCGATCTCGACATCGACCTGCTGTCCTCGGAGACCCTGCTCGGCCGCCTGGAGGATCCTGCCAGATATCCTGAACTGGACGCCGTGCGCCGCACCCTGCTGGAGTGGCGCTTCTATCATGACGTCCGGACCGATGCAGGTTCTGCCCTGCGCCGCCCCTGTGTGGCGGTGGCCGCACCCGCTCTGGCCTCCGATGGCGGGAATCTGGCGGCGGTCTTCGCCACCCTGGCCCACATCCGCGGCGACCGGCGGGACCTGGACGAGGCTGTGGCCAGCGCCTTCCCCGGCGCAGTGCTCAACCTGCCTGAACCCGAGCGCACCGCCACCTTTGGCCTTCGGCTGCCAGAGTTTCCCGGCCGGGTGTTCGAGCCGGCCGAACTGTCCGACGGCACCTTGCGGTTCCTGGCCCTGGCCGGCGCCCTGCTGGCCTATCGCCTGCCCCCGTTCATCGCCCTGAACGAGCCCGAGGCCAGCCTGCACCCGGACCTCATGGAGCCCCTGGCCGGCCTCATCGCCAAGGCCTCGGAGCGGTCACAGGTCTGGCTGGTCACCCATTCGGAGCGACTGGCCCAGGCCCTGGCCGACCACGGGGCGGTGCGCACTGTCCGCAAGGTCGATGGGGCGACGACCATTGAGGGCCTGACCCTGTTCGGCGCCTTCAAGGACGACCTGGACGAGGACTAGGCTCGGCCGTCCCGCACTTGTGGAAGCCGAGCGCCGATTCCCGCGTTAGAAGAGGCCATGGCCAAGCCCCGCTCCCCCCGCCCTGCCTCGCGTCCGCCCCAGGGCATGCCCGACCGCGAGACCCTGCAAAAGTTCATCCGCCAGACTGGCGAGACCGACCGCGCCGAACTGGCCAGGGCCTTTGGCCTGAAGGGCGTCGACCGCCGCGCCCTGCGCGAGATGCTGAAGGCGATGCAGGCCGAGGGCGTCCTGGGCCGTCGGGGCCGCAAGGGCGTGGCCGAGGCCGGCGCCCTGCCCCCCGTGGGCGTGGTCGACGTGGTTGAACGCGACACTGACGGCGACCTGCTGGTGCGGCTGACCAAGGGGGCCGAGGACACGCCGCTGGTCCATCTGGCGCCGGACAAGGCCGAGGTCGTGGCCGGGGCGCCGGGCCTGGGCGACCGTCTGCTGGTCCGCTTCGTCACCCTGGAGAGCGGCGAGACCGAAGCCCGGCTGATCAAGCGCCTGGGCCAGAGCGCCCACCGGGTGCTGGGGGTGGTGCGCAAGCACCGCCGGGAGGTCCGCATCGAGCCGGTGGACCGCAAGTCCAAGCACAGCCTGATCGTCTTCGACGACGGCCAGCTGAAGGACGGCGATCTGGTCCTGGCCCAGGTGGGAACCGCCGAGCGCCACCACGGCCCCAAGCGCGGCAAGGTGCTGGAGGTGGTGGGCCGGGAGGACGAGCCCCGGGCCGCCAGCCTGATCGCCATCCACAGCCACGGGATCCCCACGGGCTTCTCCGACGAGGCCCTCGCCGAGGCCGGGGCGGCGCAGCTTCCGACCCTGGCCGGCCGGGAGGATCTCCGCGACCTGCCGCTGATCACCATCGACCCCGCCGACGCCCGCGACCATGACGACGCGGTGTTCGCCCAGGCCGACGAGGACCCGGCCAACCAAGGCGGCTGGATCGTCTGGGTCGCCATCGCCGATGTGGCGGCCTATGTGCGGCCAGGCGCAGCCCTCGACCGGGAGGCCCGGGACAAGGCCAACAGCGTCTATTTTCCCGACCGGGTGGAGCCCATGCTGCCCGAGCGGCTCTCCAATGGCCTGTGCTCCCTGCGCGAGGGCGAGACCCGGGCCTGCATGGCCGTGCGCATGGTCTTCGACCGCAATGGCCGCAAGCGCGGCCACCGCTTCGTCCGCGGCCTCATGCGCTCAGCCGCCAAGCTCGCCTACGAACAGGCCCAGGACGCCATGGACGGCCGCCCCGACGACAAGGCCGGCCCCCTGCTGGAGCCGATCCTCAAACCCCTCTGGGGCGCCTATCTGACCCTGAAACAGGGGCGCGACAGCCGCTCTCCCCTGGCCATCGAAAGCGCCGAGCGGCGCATCATCATCGGCGAAGACGGCAAGGTCGCCTCGATCACGCCGCGTCCCGCCCTCGAAGCCCACAAGCTGATCGAGGAGATGATGATTCAGGCCAATGTCTGCGCCGCCGAAACCCTTGAGGCCAAGCGGACCCCGCTGATCTACCGCATCCATGATGCGCCAAGCCCGGAGAAGCTGGAGTCCCTGGCGGAATTCCTCGGCTCCATCTCGGTGAACTGGTCCAAGGGCGAGGCCGCCCGCACCGACCGGTTCAACCGTCTGCTGGACCTGACCCGGGAGGGGCCGCATGCGGAGATCGTCAATGAGGTGGTCCTGCGCACCCAGATGCAGGCCCACTATTCCACCGACAATATCGGCCATTTCGGTCTGAATCTGGCCCGATATGCGCACTTTACGTCACCTATTCGCCGCTATGCCGACCTCATCGTCCACCGGGGCCTGATCAGCGCCCTGGGTCTCAACCTGCCCGGCGGGCCTGACGGTCTCAGCGACTGGGACATCGCCCACATGAGGGCCACCGCCGAGGAGATCACCTATGCCGAGCGCCGGGCCATGGCCGCTGAGCGCGACGCCGCCGACCGCTATGTGGCGGCCTTCCTGTCCGACCGGGTGGGGGCGACCTTCCATGGCCGCATCACCGGGGTCACCCGCTTTGGCCTGTTCATCCGCCTGGCCGAGACCGGCGCCGACGGCCTGATCCCGATCTCCGATCTGGGGGACGAGTTCTTCATCCATGATGAGAAGATACATGCCCTGGTGGGCGAGCGCTCCGGGGCCCGCTGGCCGCTGGGCATGAGCGTCGAGGTGCGCCTGCGGGAAGCCACCCCCATCACCGGCGGCCTGCTGTTCGAAATGCTGAGCGACCCCGCCCAACCCGACCCCACAGCCCCCCGTCCAAGGCTGGGCATCCGCCGCAAGGCCGGCCGCCCGCCCCTGCCAAGGCAAGGCGGACGGGGGAAGCGGCGGTAGGGGGCGATTGCGCGCTCATCGCCAAGCTGACGTAGGTGTCTGCTAGGCGCCAGAACCAGACATTGGCTGCCTTCCGAAAAGCAGACCTTAGCTTACGATCGTTGGGACCGGCGCTGCCCCTATCTGTTAATCAAGACCAGCTCGCGCCAGGGCGTGCTCAGCGCCTCGTGGCTTCCCTTGCCATCCCGCTCTGGACGGGGCGAAGTGCGGTCGTTTGTCGGGGGGAAGTCGTCACTTGCGCCTCAGCTGGAATGAAATTCGTGCCCGCGCTGCCTCCTTCGCGCGCGAATGGTCCAATGCGAGCTACGAGAAGGGAGAGACGCAGAGCTTCTACAATGACTTCTTTCAGGTTTTCGGTGTGCAGCGCCGAAAGGTCGCCACCTTCGAGGAACCGGTCAAAAAGCTAGGCGACAAGTGAGGTGGCGCCGGAAATTCGGACAGTTGGCTAAGGTAGGTTCGACCTCTTTGAAGGACGGACTTTATGACTGGGAAGCGGAAGCGGTACTCGGCTGATTTCAAGGCCAAGGTGGCGCTGGAGGCGTTGAAGGGGGAGCT
>CAMTXB010000037.1:0-17429 GCA_947085575.1 uncultured Caulobacteraceae bacterium | reverse complement strand
TTTGCGGGTTGCCCGGCGCGGGGCGCCCGCCTATAAGACGCGACCTCGCCGCTGGCGACGGAGCGTAGCGCAGCCTGGTAGCGCACTTGACTGGGGGTCAAGGGGTCGTGGGTTCGAATCCCGCCGCTCCGACCATCGTCCTTGGGGGGACGAGGTCGAACGGGGAGCCACTGAACGCGGGTCCCGATCCGCCGCGATCAATGGCCCCGGTTCATCCAGCTGATCAGCGGCAGGATGGGAATGCCCCAGGCCAGTCCCGCCACGGCGAAGTAAGCCGTCTGAACCCAGAAGTTATCGGGCAGGCGTTCACCGATGGCGATGGCGACCACGGCATAGATCCCCACGAAGGCGACAATCCCGAACAGGCCCAGTAGTTTGCGCAGACGTGCGCTCATCAGATTCCCGCAAGGCTCTCGGCGCCGACATGGCGCCCCTTCATATAGGGGTCGCGCCGGTTCAATGTCACTTGCGACGGATCAGGCCCAGGATCGCCAGGAGCAGTATGGCCCCGACCGTGGAGACGATGAGGCTTCCAACAAGGCCGTTGAACGGGAAGTCGATGGCATTGGCGATGAATCCGCCAATGAGCGCCCCGGCGAGACCGACCAGAAGATTTGTAAACAGGCCATGGTCGCGCTTCATGACCTTCTCGGCGATCCAGCCGGCCAGGATCCCGATCAGGATGGCGCCGAGGAGTCCCACATCATTCATGTTCTGCTCTCTCCAAGGGGGCTCAGGTCGATATCCCCTGCTAAACTGGGGACGAGCTTGGGTGGTTCCAAATGCCCTGGCAAGCATCGCTGACCATGGACGCAGCCTTCGATGTGCTTTAGCCCATGGCCGCAATTAGACCCCGATGGAGCGCGATCCCGCCGCAATGACCTCGTTCCTGCGCTCGGACCGGTCGACCCCGGTCGCAATCTGGCTCGCCATCGTGGCTGCCCTGGTGCTGCTCATGGTGGCGGTGGGCGGAGCGACCCGTCTGACGGATTCTGGTCTGTCGATCACGGAGTGGCGACCGGTGACAGGCGCCCTACCCCCCCTGTCAGACGCCCAGTGGGAGGCCGAGTTCGACAAGTACCGACAGATTCCCCAGTACCAGCTGGTGAACCGCGGCATGTCGATGGACGAGTTCAAGGTCATCTACTGGTGGGAGTGGGGGCACCGGTTCCTCGGTCGCCTGGTGGGGCTCGCCTATGCCCTGCCCATGGCCTACTTCCTGATCCGCAATCAGATCCCCAAGCGCCTGATCCTGCGCTGCGCGGGCCTGTTCGCCCTGGGCGGCCTGCAGGGCGTCATCGGCTGGTGGATGGTGTCCAGTGGGCTATCCGAACGGGTGTCGGTGGCGCCCGAACGGCTGATGGTCCATCTGGGCCTGGCCTTCATTCTGTTCTCAGCCCTGATCTGGACCGCCCTGGACGCCTGGCGCGGGGAGGCCCGCCAATCCCTTCCCAGCCCATGGAGCGCCCTGGCTCTGGGGCTGATGGGGCTGATTTTCCTGCAGATTCTGCTCGGCGCCCTGGTGGCCGGAAATGATGCGGGGCGGGTCTATAACGACTGGCCGCTGATGAACGGCACACTGTTCCCGCCCGACTATGCGGGCGACGGCTTGTGGGGCACCCTGGCCCACAGTCAGGGTGCGGTTCAGCTGCACCATCGCCTGGTGGGCTATCTGCTCACCGGGGTGGTTATCTGGATGGCGATCAGCGCCCGGCGGACCAGCTATGTGCCGCCACAGGCCAAGGGGCTGATGATGGCCACCACCCACGCCACCCTGTTGCAGGTGGCGCTCGGGGTGGCCACCCTGATGCTGGCGGCCCCCCTCTGGCTCAGTCTGATCCATCAGCTGCTGGCCGCCCTGGTGTTTGGCCTGGCCACCGCCTTCGCCTGGCGGGTCCGGCGGGTCTAGGGCCATGCGCTGATCGCGCCTCCGGGGCCGACGCGGCGCCGGGTTCGCGCGCCCGCCAGAGCTTCCTAGGCCCGGAAGCTGTTCCAAGGTCCGGTTATGGCCACGGTAAGGCCCGGCCAATAGATGTTGACGAAGCAGGTGGAGCCGTCCGGCGAGAAGCAGGCCCCGGCCAGCTCTGCGTTCCCGTCGAACATGTTGCGGGCGATCGTATAGACACGCCCATCGGGTGTGATCCCCTTCAGGTGATTGCGCAGGCTCTCTGAGTAGCGGTCTTCGCAGGCGAACATATGCCCCCAAGGGGAGATGGCGAGGTTGTCGGCGAAGTCCATCACCCGGCTGTCTGAGGGCTCAACGAACAGCTCCAGCAGCCCCGGCGCGTCGACCTCGCCGACCTCGCCCTCATGGAGGCTGGGAATATAGCGCAGCACCTGACCATGGCCTGCGGGGCCGCTGGAGGTGCAGGTGAAATAGACCCCCTGCGGGCTCCAGAAGACGCCTTCGCCCCGACCGACGAACGCTGCCCCCGCCTTCTGCAAGCGGAACCGAAGGTCCTCATGGGGATTGTCGGCGCCTTCCACATCAATCCAGACGCAGGTCTTGCGATCGCCCACCCTCCAGCTGGGTTCAGACCCCTTCATATTACGCGCGTCGCCGCCTTCGGGGGCGTCCTTGAAGCCGAGGGCCTGCAGTCGTCCGCCCTTGGCGGGATTGCGCCGGTCAGTGGGCAGGAAGCGGTAGAACAGCCCCCTGGAATCAAAGGAGTCTTCGGTCTGGTAGATTATGCCATTGGTCGGATCCACGGCTGCGGCCTCGTGCTGGAAGCGGCCCATGGCCCGCAGGGGCTGAGGATCGACAAGCCCCCCGGCGCGGGCGGGCACTTCGAAGACCCAGCCGTGATCCTTGCCGAGCCCGGCCTTGGGCGACAGGGTGGTCTCCTCGCAGCTCAGCCATGAGCCCCAGGGGGTGACGCCGCCGGCGCAGTTGACCAGGGTTCCCGTCAGGCTGAGGTGCTGGCGCTCCACCTGCTGGCGCTTCATGTCGTAGATCAAGGTGGTGACGCCGCCGCCCAGAGGATAGCCGTCGGGGCCGATGTCATAGGCCTGTCCCGGTTTCAGCCGGTCCGCCAGCTGGCGGCCATGTCCAAGGGGTCCGTAGTTCAAGTCCCGGGGGCCTAGCTCATGATTGCGCAACAGGGCGATCTTGGAGCCGCCCAGGGGAATGACCCCCATGCCATCGGCCTTGTACGGGACGAAGAAGCCGTCATCCATGGTCTGACCGGCATGGGAGATGACCCGGTAGGAGAAGCCCTCGGGGAGATCGAGGATCTTGTAGGGATCGGGCTTCAGGGGGCCATAGCCATGGACCTCGTTGAGATAGGTCTCGGAACTCGATTGCGCCTGGGCGCGGAGGGCGTAGCCGGAAAAGGCCGCACCGGCGGCTGCGGCGCCCAGCAGGGCGCGACGATCAATGGACATGAGACACCACGGGTCAGGACTGGATTTGAGCGCAGTGTACCCCAAACCTGCGGCGGGGGGATGACGAGGGCCAAATCCCGGTTGGATCGCACTTAAATGACAGTTATCGTGTCAATATATGCAGGCGGCGCTGCCGCCTGAGCGATCTGTGGAGGCCTGCCCTTGACCCTGACCTATGACCTCTATTGGTCCTTCCGCTCGCCCTATTCCTACATGATCACCGCGCGGCTGACGGCGCTGGAGGCCGCCTATGACGTGACCGGGGTCATCCGCCCGGTCTATCCGCTGGCCGTGCGCACACCGGAGTTTTTCGAAACTCGCGATCCGCTCTGGTTCAGCTATTTCCTGACTGACATCCATCGTGAGGCGGCCTTCCTCGGCCTGCCGTTCGGCTGGCCCCGTCCCGACCCGGTCCATATGGACATGGCCACCCGCACCTATCCCAAGGAACAGCCCCACATCCATCGCCTGACCCAGATGGGCGTCGCCGCAGCCGAGCGGGGCAGGGGCTTGGCCTATCTGGCCGAGGTCAGCCAGGTGATCTGGAGCGGGGAGGTGGAGAACTGGCATCTTGGCGACCATCTGGCCCGGGCGGCCGGACGGGCGGGCCTTGATCCCACCGAACTGGCCGCTGCGGTGGACGCAGACGCCTCCCGGCTGGACGCCGTGGTGGAAGCCAATCAGGTGGCCCAGCGACAGGCCGGCCACTATGGCGTGCCGATGATCGCCTTCAATGGTGAGCCCTTCTTCGGACAGGACCGCTTTGACCAGTTCAGGTGGCGGCTAGAACAGCAAGGCCTGAAACCACGGGTCGCTTCAGGGGCATAAGCGGGTAGGCGAGGGGGCTGGACCTGATACAGTCCAGCCGGGGGGTCGCATTCATCGGACCCCTGGCCTCCCGGGGCCCCACATTTCGACAGATGGTTCATGAGCGATTCCAAACCGCCCTCCGGTGCGCCGGAGCAGACAGCCGTATCAGCCCGGATTCGGGCGCGGCTGAAGTCTTCCAACAAGCGCTTTTTCGCGAACGACAACATCTCCGCCTTCCTGGAGCCTGGTGATCTGGACGGCCTGCTGGACGAGGTCGAGCTTAAGTTCCGTTCGGTGCTCGACAGCCTGGTGATCGATACCGACAGCGATCACAACACCCAGGACACGGCCCGGCGCGTGGCCAAGATGTATCTCTCCGAGGTGTTCCGCGGCCGCTATGCCGAGGCGCCGCTGGTGACGGAGTTTCCTAACGCCTCGGCTCTGAATGAACTGACGATCGTTGGCCCGATCACAGTCCGCAGCGCCTGCAGTCACCACTTTTGTCCGATCATGGGCCGGCTCTGGGTGGGCTTGATTCCAAATGAGCATTCCAATTTGATCGGCCTGTCCAAATATTCCCGCCTGGCCGAGTGGGTCATGTCGCGCCCTCAGATTCAGGAGGAGGCCATCACCCAGATGGCCGAGCTGCTCATGGAAAAGGTCCGTCCCGACGGCCTGGCCGTGGTCATGGAGGCCGATCACTTCTGCATGCACTGGCGGGGGGTGAGGGACACCGAGACCAAGATGATCAACAGCGTGATGCGCGGGTCATTCCTGAAAGACCACACCTTGCGCAGCGAGTTCCTCTCGCTGATCAAGTCCAGCCCGTAGGTAAGGCGCTATGCTCGTCCGTTGTCTCTACGCCAGCCGCCCCTCGGCCGCCCTGCGGGGCCCCGAGCTTGACCTCATCCTCCAGCAATCGCGCAAGAATAATCCCGCCCTGGGGATTACTGGCCTGCTCTGTGTTTCCGACAACCTGTTCGTTCAGGTCATCGAAGGCGGGCGCGACGAGGTCTGCGAACTCTATAACGCCATTGTCAGGGATGAGCGCCATCAGAATGTGCGGCTGCTCTCCTATGAGGAAATCGCCCAGCGCCAGTTCGGCAACTGGACCATGGGGCAGGTGAGTATCAAGAAGCTCAACCCCTCCCTGGTGCTGAAGTACTTTCGCCGGCTGGAGCTTGACCCCTTCGAGTGTTCCGGCGCGGCCACCCTGTCCCTGTTGAATGACCTTGTGGCCACGGCTGCGATCGTCAACCGAGGGGATTAGGCCCGTCTACGGTATCATAATACCATGGGCCAATGGGGCATGATTCATAAGGGTTTCGCGGCGCTCTGAGTTGACAACCTGACATATGGCACGTACATGCCGCGCCTCACGTCGCCGGCGCTGCGCCGCCGTCGCAACCAACGGATCGTCCCCATGATGAAGACCACGGCTTCTCTGAAGCCTGCCGAGGTCGAGAAGAAGTGGATCGTGATCGATGCTGAGAATGCCGTGGTCGGCCGGCTCGCCTCGTTCATCGCCATGCGTCTTCGCGGCAAGCACCGGCCCGACTACACCCCGCACGTGGATTGCGGTGACTATGTCGTCGTCGTCAACGCCGACAAGGTGAAGTTCACCGGCAAGAAGCTGACTGACAAGGTCTACTACTGGCACACCGGCCATCCGGGCGGCATCAAGGAACGCACGGCGGGCAAGATCCTCGGCGGCAAGTTCCCTGAGCGCGTGCTGGAGAAGGCCGTGGAGCGTATGCTCCCGAAGGAAAGCCCCCTGGCTCGCAAGCAGATGACTCACCTGCGCATCTATAACAGCGCCGAGCATCCGCACGCCGCCCAGAACCCAGAGACCATCGCGTTCGCCGAAATGAACGCCAAGAACGTGCGGAGCGCCTGAGGCCCATGTCCGAGACCCAAGGTTTCGAGGCCCTGCAAAGCCTCTCGTCCAACCCCGAGTCGGCCCCCCGTGAGCCGGTCATCGACCAGTACGGCCGCTCCTACGCCACCGGCAAGCGCAAGAACGCCGTGGCCCGGGTGTGGATCAAGCCCGGCAAGGGCAAGATCACCATCAATGGCCGCGACCAGGAGATCTATTTTGCGCGCCCCGTGCTGCGCATGATGATCGCCCAGCCGCTGCAGATCGCTGACCGTCAGGGCCAGTTCGATGTCATCGTCACCGTCAAGGGTTCGGGCCTGTCGGGCCAGGCCGGCGCGGTCCGTCACGGCATCGCCAAGGCGCTGACCTATTACGAGCCGGGCCTGCGTCCGGTCCTGAAGCCGCATGGCTTCCTGACCCGCGACTCCCGCGTCGTCGAGCGTAAGAAGTACGGCAAGGCCAAGGCCCGCCGCAGCTTCCAGTTCTCGAAGCGCTAGTCGCGCGCGAACACCGCGTATGCGAATGGGGCGCTTCGGGAGACCGGAGCGCCCTTTTTCTTGTCCTGCGTCCCAGACGGGAGACGAACCATGGCCCACAAGATCTTCATCGACGGCGAAGCCGGCACCACGGGCCTGCAGATCCGCCAGCGCCTGGCTGACCGGCGTGACCTGGAACTGGTGTCGATCGAACCGGCGCGGCGCAAGGACGCGGCGGCCCGGGCTGATCTGCTCAACAGCGTCGATGTGGCCATTCTCTGCCTGCCGGACGACGGCGCCCGGGAAGCGGTGGCGATGATTGTCAATCCGGAGGTCAGGATCATCGACCCCTCCACCGCCCACCGGACCTCGGAGGGGTGGACCTTCGGCTTTCCCGAGCTGAGCCCCGGTCACCGGGAGACGATTGCGGCGTCCACGCGGGTGACCAATCCGGGCTGCTGGTCCACGGGTTTTATCGCCCTGGCCGCCCCCCTGGTGCGGGCGGGACTGATTCCGGCTGACGCCGCGCTCTCGGTCCACGGTGTGTCCGGCTATTCCGGCGGGGGCAAGGGACTGATCGCCGAATTCGAGGCGCAGCCCGCGCCCGCGCCCTCGGCCGACGCCTTCAGGCCCTACGGCTTGACCCTGGCCCACAAGCACTTGCCCGAAATGGTCGCCTATAGCGGACTTAGCCATCCGCCGATCTTCTCGCCGGCGGTGGGGCGCTATGCCCAGGGGATGATTGTTGAGATCCCGCTGGCGCTCTGGGCCTTGCCGGGGCAGCCGAAGGTCAGCGACCTGAGCGCGGCCTTGTCCGAGGCCTATGCCGGCGAAGCCTTCGTGACGGTCGCCAGCGACCTGGAGGTCGCAAGCCTCAGCCAGGCGCGGGCAGGCGCCGCCGGCTATGTCCAGGCTCTGGACCCTGAGGCTCTGAATGGCTCCAACAGCCTCAAGCTCTATGTATTCGGCGACGACGCTAAGGGGCAGGCCAGGCTGGTGGCGGTGCTGGATAACCTCGGCAAGGGCGCCTCAGGGGCGGCGGTGCAGAATCTCAATCTGATGCTCGGTCTGGAGGAGGGCGCGGGGCTCCTCCGCGTCTAGGGTCTGGGACCCCTGTCGGGATTATCCGAGCGCACAGAATTTCTGCGATCATGTATCCAAGGGCGGGGGCGAGCCGTATGTGAAGCATGACCCTGCTGCATGCCATTCATCGTCGGGCCCTTCTGCTGGGCGCCACCGCTCTGGCCGCCTGTTCAGGCGCGCCTGAGGCCAGGCCCCAGGATCCCTATGCCGACTCCCCCTGGCGGCGGCTGACCGAAGCCCAGTGGAAGGCCAGGCTGTCTCCCGCCGCCTATCAGGTGCTGCGCAAGGCGGGAACCGAACGGCCCTGGAGCAGTCCCCTGGACAAGGAAACCCGCCGGGGAACCTATGCCTGCGCCGGCTGCGGCCTGCCCCTGTTCCGCTCGGACTGGAAGTATGACAGCCGCACGGGCTGGCCGAGCTTCTATCGCCCGATCGAGGGCGTCTTGGGCGAGAAAATCGACTTCACAATCGGCTTTCCCCGCAGCGAATACCACTGCCTGCGCTGCCTCGGTCATCAGGGGCATGTGTTCAGGGACGGACCTCGCCCCACCGGCCTGCGCTACTGCAACAACGGCGTGGCGCTGAAGTTCATCCCCGCCTGACGGCGTCAGGACTTGCCCCCCCCCCCGGGTTCCGATCAGCGGTCGTTCCTAAGGGAACTCAATTTGCCTGATTGGCCGGGTCGGCAAAAAAGAGGATTGAGAGCGCCGCAAGGGCAGCGATGTCCCGGTCCGGCGCGCCGGGATGGGGCAGATATATGGCCGGCGCCATGATCCGGTTGAAGTCGATCCCGCCAATCTCTTCCCCGTCCTTGAGGAACACATAGCCCGCGATCCGTCCGGTGGGCAGGGCCAGCCCGCCAATCCGCTGGGTCTGAACCCTGATCGTCTGACCGCCATAGGTCATCTCGCCAGCCCGCTGCGGCTGCGACATGCGCGCGAGCAGGCCCGCCTTCTGCAGGGCCAGCTCAAAGCCCACCCCCGGGACAGGTTGCCCATTGCGGCTGAATACACAGGCATAGCTGAGGTCTTCCCGCTCGAAGGCGATCCAGCCGAGCTGCATTCGCCGTTGGCCGCCTGAACAGTCAGCCTCCATCTCAGGGATGCCGGGGCTAGCCACCTTGAACCGCGTCCGGGCGCTGTCTCTGGAAATGGCCTGGCCGAGAGCGCGGAAGCTTGAGCTGCGGGTCGCGGTTTCCCCGCTGAACTCGGCCAGCTCGAACCCGTAACCCATCAAGCCGGGGACTCTCTTGGCCTTGAGCTCGAGCTGCTGGGCGGCCTCGGTCATGGGAGTCTGACCCCAGGCCGGAGTCAGGAGAAGCAGGCCCGTAGCCACGCCAATGAGGATCTTCGGCAGCATTGTGCCTCTCCATTCAATTCCGGTGAAGAGTGAGCGAGCGCTCACAACTTCGCCGGTTTGCTGTAGACGCCGGTCATATTCCGCCCAGCGACGACCCGATCCTGCTCAGGACCTGACCTTCACATAGCTCCCCGGCGCATCCTCGATCGGCTTGAGGGGGCCCTTGGCCGGGTCACGGGCCGGAACCAGCGGCCCGGAATGCCCCTTGAGCCAGTTCACCCAGTGCGGCCACCATGACCCAGGGGTCTCAACTGCGCCAGCCTGCCATTCTTGCAGTGTGGGGGGCAGCTGATCAAAGGTCCAATGCTGGTACTTCTGGGCGGCGGGGGGATTGACCACACCGGCAATGTGGCCGGACCCGGACAGGGTGAAGGTGACCGGACCGCCGAACAGGTGCGTCCCGCGATAGACCGACTCCGCAGGGGCGATATGGTCCTCCCGCGACGACTGCACATAGATCGGCGTCTCGACCGTCCCGAGGTCGAGCCTGATCCCATCCAGCTCCAGCTCGCCCTTGGCCAGGGCGTTCTGGCCATAGAATTTGCGCAGATAGAACATGTGCAGCGCCTTGGACATGCGGGTCTGGTCGGAGTTCCAGAACAGCAGGTCGAAGGGGCGCGGCTCCTTGCCCATGAGATAGTTGTTCACGAAAAACGACCAGATCAGGTCGTTGGAGCGCAGGATATTGAAGGTGTCGGCCATGGCCTGGCCCGACAGCACCCCGCCCTCGGCGTCCATCATCTGCTCGAGATCCTTCAGCCAGGACTCGTCGGTGAACAGCAGCAGGTCGCCGGCTTCGGCGAAGTCCTGCTGGGCGGCGAAGAAGGTGGCCGAGGCGATCCGGCGGTCGCCCTTTGCCGCCATATGGGCCAGGGCCGAGGACAGGAGCGTGCCGCCGATGCAATAGCCGACGGCATTGACCCGATCCACGCCCGCCTGGGTCATGGCCGCGTCGGTGGCTTCATAGATTCCCTGCTTCAGATAATCCTCGAAGGTCTTCCCCGCCAGGCTCTGATCTGGATTGACCCAGGAGGCGACGAAGACGGTGATCCCCTGGGCGGAGAGCCAGCGGATCATCGAATTGTCCGGCCTCAGGTCGAGGATGTAGAATTTGTTGATCCAGGGCGGAAAGATCACCAGGGGAATCTGGTGGACCTGTTCGGTGGCCGGATCGAACTGTAGCAGCTGTAGAATCTCGTTCTGGAAGACCACCTTGCCCGGCGCCGTGGCGACGTTCTCGCCGATCTTGAACTGCTCATAGTCGGTCTGGCTGATGGAAAGCTGTCCGCCGCCCCGGGCGAGATCAGCGGCGAAGTTCTCCATGCCCCGCACCAGGCTCTCGCCGCCGGTGGCCATGATCTCCCGCAGGGCGGTGGGATTGCTGGCTAGGAAGTTCGTTGGCGCAAAGGCGTCTGTGAGCAGCTTCATGAAGAACTCGACCCGGCGCCGGGCCATGGGGTCGACGCCCTCGACGCCGCTCACGAGGGTGTTCAGCCAGTCGGCCGTGACCAGATAGGACTGCTTCATCACGTCGAAGACGGGGTTTTCCGTCCAGTCGGGATCGAGGAATCGCTTGTCGCCCTTGGCCGGCGCGGCAATGGGAGCCGGCGTCTCTCCGGCCATACGCCGGGCCGTGGACTGCCAGAGGTCCATATAGCGTGACAGGAGATCGGCCTGCGCCCTGACCAGCCGGTCGGGCTGACCGGCCAGCTTGCCCATGACCTCCGTCATGGCCGGGGCGATATGGAACGGGTCGGAGGATAGCGCGGTGGGCCGGTCGGCCTGGCGCAGCGCCGCCTCGGCTACGGCCCCCTGGGCGGTCATGGCCGCCCTGGCCAGATTGGTCGAGAGGGTTTCGAGCAGGCGCTGCTGGTCGGCGGTAAGGTCCGGCGGGGCCGAAGGTCTAGGCGGGGGCGCCTGCTCCGGCGCGCGGCGCTTTTGAGGGGTGGCGGCACTCTTGCCCTTGGGCGCTCTGGCCGGCCTCGGCCTTGCCTTTGGCGCCGGGTCCTCGGTCCCGGCCGCCTTTGGGGTCCTGGCCGTTGTTTCGACGGGCGCGGCGCTCTTGTCCTTGGGCGTTTTGGCCGGCCTGGGCCTTGCCTTTGGCGCCGGGGCCTCGGTCCCGCCCGCCTTTGGGGTCTTGGCCGTCTTTGGGGTCCTGGCCGTTGTTTCGACGGGCCCGGCGCTCTTGTCCTTGGGCGCTCTGGCCGGCCTGGGCCTTGCCTTTGGCGCCAGGTCCTCGGTCCCGGCCGCCTTTGGGGTCCTGGCCGCCTTCGGGGTCCTGGCCGTTGTTTCGACGGGCGCGGCGCTCTTGCCCATTGGGCTGGCGGGAGAAGCCATGGGCGACTTGCGGGTCTTTGGGCTCATTTCGCTCATGGCAGACCGTCCTCCAGGTCGTTGGACCGATTGCGGCCCTTTCGCTGAACCGCATCATGTCATAAGACCGAGGCGGAAATGAATGTGTCCGCCGGTCTTTTTCGCCCTCCCCCAGGCGCCCCCTTCAGGCGCGCCGCCGCCCTGTGCCTCGGGGCGATGATGGTGGCGGGCTGTGCCGGGCCAAGCCCCTTTGCTGAGGGACCCGTCGATCTGAAGTCTCCGGCGGCTCAGGCCATCCTCGAGGCAAGCCTGGCCGAGCGGGCCTATCCCCGCTTCAGCGACATTCCCCCTGCGCCGACCGATATGCGCGGTCCCAGGGCCTGGGCGATGGCGGTGACAGAGGTCGAAGCCGCCCGCGCCCGTCTGTATGCCGATACAGCACCGGAGACCTGGACGCTCAGCGACACGGCAGCCTTTGCCGCCCAAGCCCAGGCGAGGGTTGAGCCCCCACCGATCGCCGGCGCCCCGGCCAATACCGAGGGATTCGCCCGCGACGCCCGGGAGCGAGCTACACCGCCTCCGTCGTCCCGTTGACAGGACCCGCGGAGGCGAAAACTTCCCCAAACCTGCTTGGCGGACCCTCGTCCGGGGTCTATCCATGCGCGACTTTCAGCTCCCAGAGGCCGCCACGGCGGCAGAGCTTACCATGACCCCGGAATTCCACCGTATCCGTCGCCTCCCGCCCTACGTTCTCGAGGAGGTGAACCGCATCAAGGCGCGGCTTCGCGCTGAGGGCACAGACATCATCGACTTCGGCATGGGCAATCCCGATATGCCGACCCCCAGGCACATCGTCGAGAAGATGATCGAGACCGCCCGCGATCCCAAGGCGGGGCGGTACTCCGCCTCCAAGGGTATTGTCGGTCTGCGTCGCGCCATGGCCGGCTATTACAGACGCCGCTTCGATGTGACCCTCAATCCTGACACCGAGGTGATCGCGACCCTGGGGTCCAAGGAAGGCTTCGCCAATCTGGCCCAGGCCCTGACGGCCCCGGGCGACGTGATCATCTGCCCGAACCCCGCCTATCCGATCCATGCCTATGGCTTCATCATGGCTGGGGGCGTGATCCGTCATGTACCGGCCCACTCCCCGGAGGAGTATCTGGCCGGGGTATCCCGGGCGGTGAAGCACTCAGCGCCGCCACCCAGCGTCTTGATTCTGTCCTATCCCTCCAACCCGACGGCTCAGTGTGTCGACCTGGAGTTCTACAAGGACGCTGTCGCCCTGGCGCGGAAGCATGATCTGCTGGTGATTTCCGACATCGCCTATTCGGAGATCTATTTCGACGATAACCCGCCGCCCTCCGTCCTGCAGGTTGAGGGCGCCAAGGAGATCGCCGTCGAGGTCAATTCCCTGTCCAAGACCTATGCCATGGCGGGCTGGCGGGTCGGCATGGTGGTGGGCAATGCGCGGATCTGCAGCGCCCTCGCCCGGGTGAAATCCTATCTCGACTACGGGGCCTACACGCCGATTCAGGTGGCCGCCGCGACGGCGTTGAACGGCCCGCAGGACTGCGTGGCGGAGATCCGCGCCATCTATAAATCCCGCCGGGATGTGCTGGTGGACTCTATGAAGCGGGCGGGTTGGGACATACCTTCACCCGACGCTTCAATGTTTGCCTGGGCGCCGGTGCCCGAAAAGTTCCGGGAGGTTGGCGCCTTGGTCTTCTCCAAGCTGCTGATCGAGGAGGCGGGCGTCGCTGTGGCCCCGGGGGTGGGCTTTGGGGAGTATGGCGAGGGGTTTGTCCGCGTCGGTCTGGTGGAGAACGAGCATCGCATTCGCCAGGCCGCCCGCAATGTGAAGAAATTTCTGGGCAATGCCGACGGGATTCTCGCACGGGCCCATAACATGGTGGGCCGCTGATGGGGTCTCGCAACTGGCGCGTCGGCGTTGCAGGCCTGGGCACCGTCGGGGCCGGGCTGCTGAGCTTTCTCAGCGCGCGCCCTGATTTTGCCCCCGCCGGGGGGCGGGTGAGCGTCACGGGCGTCTCGGCCCGGTCCCGTAGCCGGCCGAGGCCCTTCGACATCTCCAGCCTGACCTGGTTTGACGACCCGGTGGCGCTGGCGCAATCGCCGGAGGTGGACCTGTTCGTCGAGCTGATCGGCGGGTCGGACGGCACGGCCAAGGCGGCGGTCGAGGCGGCCCTGAAGGCCGGCAAGCCCGTGGTCACAGCCAACAAGGCCCTGATCGCCGAGCACGGGGCGGAACTGGCTCTGCTGGCCGAGACGGCGGGGGTTCCCCTGCTGTTCGAGGCGGCGGTGATGGGGGGCGCCCCGGCGGTCAAGTTAGTCCGCGAGGCCATGGTCGGCGATGACATCAGCAGCATCTCCGGCATCCTCAACGGCACCTGCAATTTTATTCTGACCGAGATGGAGCAGGGGGGACGGGCCTTCGCCGAGGTGCTCGCCGAGGCGCAGCGCCTGGGCTATGCGGAGGCCGATCCGACCATGGACGTGGGCGGCTTTGATGCGGCCCACAAAATCACCATCCTGGCGGCTCTGGCTTTCAATTGCGCGCCGGACTTCGCCGCCTGTGAAGTAAGTGGTGTCGATCAGGTGGAACTGCTCGACATCCGCATGGCAAAGGACCTTGGCTATCGGATCAAGCTCATCGCCTCGGCCGAGCGCAGCGATAAGGGGGTCGCTGTTCGGGTTCACCCCTCCCTGGTGCCCCTGTCACATCCCCTGGCCCAGACTGGCGGTGCGCTCAACGCCCTGGTCATCGAAGGGCAGCGGCTGGGCCGGATCTTCATTCAGGGCGCCGGCGCCGGCGCCGGACCCACCGCAGCCGCTGTGACCGCCGATATCGCCGATGTGATGACCCAGGCGGTTCGGCCGGTTTTCCAGCGGCGGGCTCAGGATCTCGCCCCTTGTGTCGCCGTGGATCGCGGGCACAACGTCGTGCGCGCCTATCTGCGCCTGCTGGTGAAGGACGAGCCGGGGGTCATTGCGGCGGTGTCAGAAACCCTGGCCGGGGCCGGGGTATCGATCGAGAGCTTCCTGCAGAAGCCGGTGGAGGACGCCGAAGGTGTGCCGATCGTCCTGACTACCCATGCCGTGCCTGAGGCGGTGCTGGCCCAGGCGGTGGAGCGGATCGGACGCCACCCGGCCGTCATTCAGGCGCCGCGTCTGCTACGAATCGCCAGGATATGAGACTTCCCGGAGACTGAAGGCCCCAGGGTCAGGACGGAGACCGACATGAGCGCTGAGACCCTTGATCGCGGATTGGTGCTGGACTCGGTGCGGGTGACGGAGACTGCCGCCATCGCCGCCTGGAGGCTGGTGGGGCGCGGCGATGAGCGCGCCGCTGACCAGGCGGCCGTGGACGCCATGCGCACAGCCCTGAACGATCTGGCGATCGATGGGGAGATCGTGATCGGCGAGGGTGAGCGAGACGAAGCCCCCATGCTCTATATCGGCGAGAAGGTCGGACGGGGCGGACCGGCCATGGACATTGCCCTTGATCCCCTGGAGGGCACCACCCTGACCGCCAAGGCGATGCCCAACGCCCTGACGGTCATGGCCTGGGCGCCTAAGGGCAGCCTGCTGAACGCCCCAGACACCTATATGGACAAGATCGCCTGTGGACCTGGTTATCCGCCGGGCCTGATCGACCTGGACGCCAGCCCCGGGGAGAATGTTCAGGCCCTGGCCGGAGTGCGTGGGGTCGATACCAGTCAGATCACCGTCTGCGTCCTGGATCGTCCTCGACACGGAGAGATCATCGCCCGGCTCCGGGAGGCCGGCGCCCGGGTGCATCTGATCACCGACGGAGACGTGGCCGGCGTCATTAACACCGCCGATCCGGAGACAGGCATTGACCTCTATCTGGGGCAGGGGGGCGCGCCTGAGGGGGTGCTGGCCTGTGCGGCGCTCAAGTGCGTGGGGGGGCAGTTCCAGGGCCGGCTGGTCTTCCGCAATGCCGATGAGCGCCTGCGGGCGGAGCGGTGCGGCATCACTGAGCTCGACAAGAAGTACGACCTGCACGAGATGGTCCGGGCCGATGCGATCTTCGCCGCCACGGGGGTCACCACGGGCGTGCTCCTGGACGGTGTGCGGCTGAAGGATGGCTTTGTTCACACCCATTCGATGGTCATGAATTCGTTCACCCGCACCGTTCGGGAAGTGCGGATGAAGCGGCCGGTGTGACCATGGCCGATGGCGCGGGGGTCCTGGGCTATCTGGATGTCGATCGCTCCCTGAGCGGTCGGTTGTGGCGGGCCCGGCCAGCCGATCCCACCCTCGTGCGAGCCCATCAGATGACGCTGGGGCTGGACGAGCCCATGGCGCGGGCCCTGGCCGCCCGGGGAGTCACCGCTGACACCGCCATCTCCTACCTGCAGCCCACCCTGAAGGCGCTGTTTCCGGACCCTTCGGCCTTTGCCGACATGGATAAGGCCGCCCGGATCCTGGTGGACGCCCTGATCGCGGACAAGGCCGTGGTGGTGTTCGCCGACTATGATGTGGATGGCGCCGCCAGCGCCGCCCTGCTGGTCCGCTGGTTCGGGGCCATGGGCAAGATTCTGACCATCTATGTCCCCGACCGGGTCGCCGAGGGCTATGGCCCGTCGCCCGCCGCCTTCCGCCGCCTGCGGGAGGAGGGGGCCGACCTGGTCGTCACCGTGGACTGTGGCGCCGCGGCGATCGACGCCATCGCTTGCGCCGCAGAGATCGGCCTCGACGTGGTGGTGGTGGACCATCACCTGATGCGCGATGAGGTCCCGGTCTGCGCGGCCCTGGTCAATCCCAACCGCCCGGACTGCGCCTCGGGCCAAGGGGTGCTGGCCGCCGCCGGCGTAACCTTCGTTCTTCTCGCCGCCCTGAACCGCGAAGCGCGTGGTCGAGGCCTGTTTGACACGCATCGGGAGCCGGACCTGCGGCAATGGTTGGACCTGGCGGCCATGGGGGCCGTCTGCGACGTGACCCAGCTGGTGGGGTTCAATCGGGCGCTCACCGCCCAGGGGCTCAAGGTGATGTCCGGATGGGGCAATCTCGGGTTGAAGGCCCTGCTGGAAGCCGCCGGCGCCAAGGGGCCGGCGACCACCTTTCACGCGGGCTTCGTGCTCGGGCCCCGCATCAATGCTGGCGGGCGCATCGGACGCGCAGACCTTGGCGCGCGCCTGTTGTCCACCGATGACCCGGACGAGGCGCGGAAGATCGCCCTGGAGCTGGACGCCCTGAATGCCTCCCGGCGGGAGGTCGAGGCCGAGGTCATGGAGGCCGCCGTGCGGATCGTTGAACGCGAAAGTAATTTCGCCGATCAGCCGCTGTTGTTGGTCGCCGCCGACGACTGGCATCCTGGGGTGATCGGCATCGTCGCGGGTCGACTTCGGGAGCGCTATCGCAAGCCCGCCCTGGTGGTAGGCATCGACCGCGCCGCTGATGTCGGCAAGGGCTCGGGACGCTCGCAGCCGGGGGTCAATCTCGGCCGGGCGGTGCAGGGGGCGTTTGAGACGGGCCTGCTCCTGGCCGGCGGCGGGCATGCCATGGCGGCTGGACTGTCGGTGCGCCCCAGCCTCCTGCCGGAATTGCGGGACTATCTGTGCGCCCAGCTTGAGGCTGAAACGGAGGCCGCCAGCGAGGCGGACGCCCTGGAGATCGACGCTCTGCTCACCGCCGCGGGCGCTGATCGCGGTCTGCTGGAGTCCTTTCAGCGTCTGGCGCCCTTCGGGCCGGGGAACCCCGAGCCTCTGTTCGCCCTGGCAGAGGCCCGTGTGGAGCGTCCGATGATGCTGCGGGGGGGGCACGTCCGCTGCACCCTCACGGACCGCTCAGGGGGGCGCCTGAAGGCTGTGGCGTGGCGGGCCGAAGAGACCGAGCTTGGCCGTCGCCTGATGGGCGGGGGCGGGGCGATTCACGTGGCAGGCCGCCTGAGGGCTGATGATTGGAACGGCCGCAAGGGCGTGGAGATGGAGATCGACGACATCGCCGATCCCCGTCGCAAAAACGTCTAGCCAGCGGGTTGCGTGGGGCAGGGAAGGCGGATATAGAGCCGCCCTCCGCGTCGAGTGGTCCCTTCGTCTATCGGTTAGGACGCCAGGTTTTCAACCTGGAGAGAGGGGTTCGAC
>CAMTXB010000036.1:0-5195 GCA_947085575.1 uncultured Caulobacteraceae bacterium | reverse complement strand
CGTCACCGCCTTCGCCATGAAGGGCGATGAAGAGCGCATCCGCGAGGGCGGCTGTGAGGCCTACATCTCCAAACCGATTTCCGTGTCGCACTTCCTCGACACGATCCGCCGGCTCCTGGAGTAGCCTTCATGTCCGCACGCATCCTGGTCGTGGACGATATCGAGGCCAATGTCCGGCTCCTGGAGGCCCGCCTGACCGCGGAGTACTATGAGGTGCTGACGGCCTATGACGGCCCCACGGCCCTGGCCATCGCCGCCGCCGAACAGCCCGACATCGTGCTGCTGGACGTGATGATGCCCGGCATGGACGGCTTCCAGGTCTGCCGCCGGCTGAAGGATGACCCCGAGACCCGTCACGTCCCGGTGGTGCTGGTCACCGCCCTGGACGGCCGCGCCGACCGTATCGCGGGGCTGGAGGCCGGGGCCGACGAGTTCCTCACCAAGCCCATCGACGATGTCATGCTGTTTGCCCGGGTGCGCAGCCTGACCCGCCTGAAGACCGTCATCGACGAGCTGCGGGTGCGCGAGGCCTCGGGCCGGCGCATCGGCGTCATCGCCGGGGCCGGCTCGCGCATGGGCGGCACAGGCGGCCGGGTGCTGATCGTCGATGACCATGAGCGCCAGGCCCAGCGGGTGGCCGCCGAGCTGTCCATCGAACACCGGCCGGTGATCGAATCGGAGCCGGAAAAGGCCCTGCTGACGGCCCGTGGCCCTGCGGACCTGGTGATCGTCAATGTCACCGCCCGCAGCTTCGATGGCCTGCGCTTCTGCGCCCAGCTGCGCTCCGACGAGGCCACCCGTCACCTGCCGATCCTGGCCATTGTCGACTTCGATGAGCGGCCGCGGCTGATGAAGGCCCTGGAGATCGGGGTCAATGACCTCCTGTCCAAGCCTATCGACCCCCAGGAGCTGTCGGCCCGGGCGCGGACCCAGATCCGCCGCAAGCGCTATACCGACTATCTGCGGGACAATCTCGACCACTCCCTGGAGCTGGCGGTCACCGACCAGCTCACCGGCCTGCACAACCGCCGCTACATGACCGGCCAGCTGGACGCCCTGGTCAAGCGCGCCGCCCATGGGGGCGAGCCGGTGGCGGTCCTGCTGATCGACATCGACCACTTCAAGAAGATCAATGACGGCTACGGCCACGATGTGGGCGACGAGGTGCTGCGGGAGTTCGCCGTGCGCCTGGCCTCCAATGTCCGGGCCGTGGATCTGCCCTGCCGCTACGGGGGGGAGGAGTTCGTGGTGGTCATGCCCGGCACCCGGATCGAGGACGCCGAGCGCATCGCCGAGCGCATCCGTCTGCATGTGGCCGGCTCGCCCTTCCGGGTGGCCCAGGGGACCGAGCTGCTGACCGCCACCATCTCCATCGGCGTGGCCGCCACCTTCGGCCCCGACGACACCCCCGACACCCTGCTCAAGCGGTCGGACGAGGCCCTCTATGAGGCCAAGTCCTCAGGCCGCAACAGGGTCATATCCCGGGCGGCTTAAGGCCAGCCGAGACTCAATCGAGAGACAGAACGCAAGACGCCCGGCTGGATCAGCCGGGCGTTTCCCTGTTGGCGGGTGCGCGAGGCGATCCTACTTGATTTTGCCTTCGCGGAATTCCACGTGCTTGCGCACGACGGGGTCGTACTTCTTCATCACCAGCTTGTCGGTCTTGGTGCGGGCGTTCTTCTTGGTCACGTAGAAAAAGCCGGTGTCCGCCGAGGAGTTCAGGCGGATCTTGATGGAAGCTGGCTTCGCCATGGTCGGTCCTCGCGGGGCCGGGCAAGCGCGCTTACCCCGGCAGTCATTTCGAATGAGCCGCGGACAATACGAATCCGCAGACCAAAGTCAATGCGGGGAAAAGAGCTTTGGCCACCTTGTCATGGCCGGGATGCTCGGCCGATCCCAGCACGGTTGTGCGGGCCTCCACTAGCCGCCCACCTTGGCGATCCAGGCGGCGAACCTGTCGCCCCAGCCCTCGATGAAGGCGGTGAACTTGGGGTCGGAAAAGCCGCCGTCTGGCGTGAAGTGCTCGTCCTTATGGACGAAATAGATCTGCGGCGCGCCCATCACCGCCACATTGATCGCCGTCAGCACGTTGCGCAGATCCACCTGGGCGGCCCCAGTGCCGAGCGCGCCCGGGCTGGAGCCGGCGATGGCGGCGGGCTTGCCCGACCAGACGCCCTGGCCCGGCGGACGGGAGGCCCAGTCGATGGCGTTCTTCAGCACGCCGGGCATGGACCGGTTGTATTCCGGGGTGATGATCAGCACCCCGTCGGCGGCCCTGATGGCGTCCCGAAAGGCGATCACCGCCGCCCCAGGTTCGGCCTCGCGGTCCTGATTGAACAGCGGCACATCGGCATAGTCGACGACCTCCAGGTCAAGCCGGGGGGCGACGGTCCTGGCGATGGCCTGGGCCAGGCGCCGGTTGACGGACTGGGCGCGAAGACTGCCGACGATCACGGCGACCTTGGGACGAGCGGACATGCAAACTCCTGGACGGGCTTAGAGGTGGCCGAGCCTAGCCCCCTTCGTCCCGAACCGCATATAGGGGCACGGACGGCCCGGATCCTCCAGGCGCAGGACGGCTTCCTTGATCATGGTCCGGGTGACCATGGGCAGTTCGAGCCCCAGGGCGTCGTCGAAATTGACCCAGGCGATCTCCTCCAGCTCCCCGCAGTCGGGCTGGCGCTCCAGGCTCACCAGCCGCTCGGCGTCGGCCATCAGGAACCAGGTGTCAAACCGCTTGGCCAGGGAGGGAGGGGTGATGGCGCGGGCGATGATCTCCATGGCCTCCAGGTCGGCCAGGGCGCCCTGGGCGAGGAATTCCCGCCAGGGGCCGGCGCCGGGGCGAGGCGGGGCGGGCCTGGCCAGCAGGAGGCCGGCTTCCTCGAAGGTCTCGCGGATGGCGGCCATGGCCAGGGCGCGGCCCCGGCCCGGCTTGATGTGCCGGTCGAACTTGGCGGCCACCTCGGGGCGCAGATCGGTGGCGTGGGGCGCGCGGAAATCGGCCCGGTCGATCCGGCCGCCGGGGAAGACCCAGAGGTTGGGCATGAAGTCGTGGCCGCTGTTGCGCTTGCCCATCAGAACCCGGGGCCTGGGGGCGTCCCGGCGGACCAGGATGATGGTGGCGGCGTCCCGGGGCTTCACGGCCCGGACGCCTTGCGGGCGGATGCGGCTGCCCTCGGGGCGGTGGGGAATCGGCGGCTCGGTCATGAAACAACTGTATGACCGTCCGGGGATGCAGAGGAAGCGTGACGTTGGGGAAGGGGGCGGGCGGGGCGAGGACTGGGGCCCAGGATTTGCCGCGCCTCGAATGGGCTCTGAAGCGACCTTCTGAAGGTCTGCTTCCGGTGAGGCCGGATGATCGCGGAAGTGTGGGCATGCGCTGCCTTCCGTTCAGTTAGGGCAGCAGAAGGCGTGCGCGTCCCCATTTCCAGAACGCCCTATCCTTTGAGCTTCACCGTGGGCGCGGCCCGGGGGGAGCCGCCAGCGAACGTTGCCTTTCTGGAAGGCCGCCACCCAGGTTATGGCGCGGTGCCGAAGGCTTAACCCTGCAACGCTCGCCGGCGCGCAAACCGGCTCGTCTTTGCTGGCGTGGTTAGTAGACCAGCGGTCATTTTCTCATAGAGAGCGAAGAGGTGTTCGACCCGCTCGCGGTCGCTGTCGAATGGCGATTTGCGGTAGAGGCGGTCCACAGCGAGGTCGAGGGCCCGGTGTGCCTTGCGGAGATCCGCGGGCATGACGTTGGGGTCGTAAAGATCGGCCAGCGTCGCGCCCGCATGATGGGCACGAGAATCTAATACTGCTTGAGCCAAGACGTCGAGCCGACCTTCGTCGTCATCGGTCAGGTCGGGCCAGGGGAAGGTGTTGTAGACGAGGCCCGGCGAGTAGCTGAAGTCGCTCTTCATCCGACCGCCGATGAAGGTAAGCCACGCCATATGCATAGCGCTGGTCATCAGGCCAAACAGCGAAAGGCTCGCATCCTGAACCACCAAAAGCTTGTTACTCGGGATCGATGGTGGTTCGAGCCACCCGATGGGCACGTAGGTGCGCCGTTCCGAACTCACCTCCGCCATGGCAAGAAAGGGCCGTTCCGGCACAACGGTGACGTGATAGCGAGTTGGAGTGGTGGCCAATTGGAGCCCGAGGGGGCCGCCCTCGCTTTCGCGATATTGGCGTACCCGCGCGATACGCTGCCGGACTTGCGGGAGCTGGCGGAGGGACTGTGCGCTTATTCCGTCTGGGTAGAGAATCCAGCGTTGAGCCCCATTGATATGCTCGCGCCCTCCAATAAACGGACGCAGAATATCTGCTGCTTCAGGTTCGATGGCCAGGAATGCGTCACGCTGGTCTCGATCGAATATGTAATGCCCTCCGTCTACGGGCTTGGATCCTACACAGATGAGCGGCTTACCCTTAAGAGACTTGCGCGCCCGCTCCACCACAAGATGGCGGTCCCCGAGCGACGAAGCGTCAAATAGATAGGGCGACAGGGACTTATGTCGACTTTCGCGCGGGTCACCGTTGACATCGTCGTAGTCAAATAGCCGCTTTTCTTCGGGCTCATGTTCGCGGCGAGTGAGCCCTATGATTACCACGTGAACATGGGCCTTCCCGCGCGCGTCTGAGCCCCAGGCAAACGTCCGATGAGCGAAGGCGATCTCTAGTTTCCATCGCTGAAAAAGCGCGGGCCAAAGGAGGGCGACCTGTTCTCCCTGTGTGATGGAGTTGGTGGCGACAAAGGCGATGTGAGCATTTGAGCTCTGGACGTACTCGCCGGCTTTGAGGAACCATGCAGCGACATAGTCCAGACGACTCCCAGCCGCGCCCAGGCGTTTCATCAGTGCCTCCGCTTGGGTCTGCTGGCCCTTCCCTCGCATGACGAAGCCGATGAAAGGAGGATTCCCTAAGACATAAGTGCACTGATGTGGCGGTAGTACTGTCGCCCAATCGATCTCCAGCGCGTCGCCGTGGACGATGTGGGGCGCCGCCTTGAGGGGTATCCGTGCAAAAACTTCACCGAATTCCTGGCTCAGGCGGTTATTCATGATGTGGTCCATTGAGGTGGCGCCGGTTGTCCGTACAGCCCGGCGGCTTGGCTAAGGTCGGTTCAGGTTCAGATCACGCCGCCAGTTTGTGTTCAGGGTTGGCCCTATCCGGGGCGAGCCCCGGATAGGGCGGCGTCTGGATTTGCCCATAGG
>CAMTXB010000035.1:0-13933 GCA_947085575.1 uncultured Caulobacteraceae bacterium | reverse complement strand
GGGGACGTTTCCTTTGGAGGCCGCCTCCCGTGACCGACAAGACCGCGACGCCCGCCGCGACCGTTCCCAGCGACCACATCATGGGCGTCTATAACCGCGCCCCGCTGGCGTTCGAGCGAGGCGAGGGCGCGCGACTGTTCACCGCCGAGGGGGAGGCCTATCTGGACTGCATGGCCGGCATCGCGGTCAACGCCCTGGGCCACGCCCATCCGCGTCTGGTCCAGGTCCTGAAGGACCAGGCCGAGAAGCTCTGGCACGTCTCCAACATCTTCAGGATCCCGGGGCAGGAGGCCCTGGCCAAGCGCCTGTGCGCCGAGACCTTCGCCGATGTGGTGTTCTTTACCAATTCCGGGGCCGAGGCCGTGGAATGCGCCATCAAGACGGCGCGGAAACATCACTGGGCCAGGGGTAATCCGGAGCGGGTGGACATCATCGGCTTCGAGGGCTCGTTCCACGGGCGCACGGTGGCCGCGGTCAACGCCTCGGGCAATGCGGCCTATCTGGAGGGCTTCGGCCCGCCGCTGCCGGGCTTCATCCACCTGCCGTACGGCGACCATGAGGCCCTGCGCGCGGCCATCGGCCCGACCACGGCGGCGATCATCATCGAGCCGGTCCAGGGGGAGGGCGGCGCCCGCTCCCTGCCGGTGGCCTGCATGAAGGGCCTGCGCCAGCTGTGCGACGAGCAGGGCATCCTGCTGATCTATGACGAGATCCAGTGCGGCCTGGGCCGGACCGGGCGCCTGTTCGCCCATGACTGGGCAGACGGCGAGGGCGATCCCGACATCATGTGCGTGGCCAAGGCGCTCGGCGGCGGCTTCCCCGTCGGCGCCTGCCTGGCCACCATCGAGGCCGGCTCGGCCATGAACGTCGGCTCCCACGGCTCGACCTATGGGGGAAACCCGCTGGCCATGGCCGTGGGTGAAGCGGCCCTGGACGAACTGGCCAAGCCTGATCTGATGGCCCATGTCCGCGACATCGCCGGCTATTTCAATCAGCAGATCGCCGGCCTCAAGGACCGCTATCCCGACGTGGTGGCCGATGTGCGCGGCAAGGGCCTGCTGATCGGCGTCAAGCTGGAGACCCCCAACCGCGAGTTCATGCAGCACGCCCGGGACGAGCATCTGCTGATCGCCGGCGGCGGGGACAACTGCATCCGACTTCTGCCCCCCCTGACCCTCACCCAGGACGAGGCGCAGGAGGCGGTCGAGCGGCTTGAGCGCGCCTGCGAGCGGGCCCGGGCCAAGGCCCGGGCGGCGGCCTGAGGTTTTCACCCCCGGCCCGGCGCCGGGACTCATAGTCAAGGACCCCGCGCTTGGCGGCGCCGCCAGACCTTTCCGGCGCCGGCGCGGGGTCGATGGGATGCCCCTTCGATGAGCTCTCCGAGACATTTTCTCGACCTGTGGCGGATGGAGTCTGCGGACCTGCGCGCCATCCTGGACGACGCCAAGGCCCGTAAGGCCGCCCGCGCCGGCTGGCCCAAGGGCCGGGTGGACGCCGACGCCCCGGGCCGCGACCGGGTCCTGGCGATGATCTTCGAGAAGCATTCGACCCGCACCCGCTTCTCCTTCGACGCGGCCATGCGCCAGCTGGGGGGCGATGTGATCATCTCCACCTCGGCCGACATGCAGCTGGGCCGGGGCGAGCCCATCGAGGACACCGCCAAGGTGCTGTCGCGGATGGTGGACGCGGTCATGCTGCGGGCCAGGGTGCATGAGGACCTGGAGCGCCTGGCCCTGGCGTCTTCCGTGCCGGTGATCAACGGCCTGACGGACAGGAGCCACCCCTGCCAGATCCTGGCCGACCTCCTGACCTTCGAGGAGCATCTGGGGCCGGTGAAGGGGCGTACGCTCGCCTGGGTCGGCGACGGCAACAATGTCTGTTCCAGCTTCATCCATGCGGCGGGCAAGTTCGGCTTTAAGCTGAACATCGCCTGTCCGACCATCTACCATCCCGACCTGACCGACCTGGCCCGCGCCGCGGAGATGCAGGCCACGGTGGTGATGACCGATGATCCGAAGGCCGCCGTGCGCGGCGCCGACTGTGTCATCACCGACACCTGGGTCTCCATGGGCGATACCGACCATGAGAACCGGATCGCCGCCTTCGAGCCCTATCAGGTTGATACAGGCCTGATGGACCTGGCGGCCCCCGACGCCATCTTCCTCCATTGCCTGCCGGCCCACCGGGGGGAGGAGGTCACCGACGCGGTCATGGACGGCGCCCGCTCGAAGATCTGGGACGAGGCGGAAAACCGCCTGCACGCCCAGAAGTCGATCCTGGCCTGGTGCTTCGAAGCGATCTGAGGCGGCGACCGCCGGGCTCGCAATCGGGGCGCGAGGCGCCTATATGGCCTCCCCATGTCCCAGAACACGCCCCCAATCCCTGACGATGTCGTCGGTCCGTTTCAGATCGAGGACGCCGCCGTCCGCGGCCGTCTCGTGCGGCTGGGCCCGGCCATCGAAGAGATCCTGGCTGCCCACGCCTATCCCGAGCCCGTGGCCAATCTGCTGGGGGAGACCTGCGCGCTGGCGGCCCTGGTGGGCTCGGCGCTGAAGTTCGAAGGGCGGCTGATCGTTCAGGCGCAGGGGGAAGGTCCCGTGCGCTATGTGGTCGCCGACTATGACACGGCGGGCCATCTGCGGGGCTATTGCCGGTTTGACGCTGATGCCGTGGCCGAGGCCTCGAAGGGCTTTGTGCGACCGGGGGCCCGCACCCTGCTTGGCGGCGGGGTGTTCATCATGACCGTGGACCAGGGTCCGGACATGGACCGCTATCAGGGGGTCACCGCCATCGAGGGCGAGACCCTGGCGCTCTGCGCGGAGCAATATTTCGTTCAGTCCGAACAGACCCCGACGCGGGTGCGGCTGGCGGTGGGCCAGGCCGATGTGGGCGATGGTTTGCGCTGGCGGGCCGGCGGCATGCTGATCCAGAACGTGGCCGAGGATCAGGCCCGGGGCTCCACCGAGGAGGCCTGGACCCGCAGCCAGGCCTTCTTCGAGACCGTCGGCGAGGACGAGCTGCTCGACCCGACCCTCTCCGGCCGGACCCTGCTGTTTCGCCTGTTCCACGAGGACGGGGTGCGGGTGTTCGAGGATCAGGCGCTCGCCGCCGTCTGCCGGTGTTCGGAAGACCGGATCCGCGGAGTCCTGGCCTCCTTCGAGGCGCAGGCGTGCGCCGACATGGTCGAGCCGGACGGGCGGATTCACGTCACCTGCGAGTACTGCGCCAAGATCTACCGGCTTGAGCCGCAGAGTCTGACCGGCGGCTGAGGCTGTTCAGGCCTGATCCAGCGCCCGCTCCACGTCCCGCTGCAGGTCCAGGGCGTTCTCCAGGCCCACGCTCATCCGCACCCAGCCCTCGGTAAGGCCGATGGATTGCTGCTCGGCCGCCGGCATGGAGCGGTGGGTGGTGGTGCAGGGATGGGTGGCCATGGACTTGGCGTCGCCGAGATTGTTGGAGATGTCGACGATCTGCAGGGCGTCCAGGAACCGCCAGGCGGCCTCGCGGCTGCCCAGGTCAAAGGCCAGCACATTGCCGCCGCCGGTCATCTGATTGGCGATGGCGGCCGCCTGGGGATGGTCTGGGCGGCCGCAATAGATGGTCTGGCGCACCTTGCCGTGGGCGGCCACGGCGTTCGCCACGTGAGCGGCATTGTCGCTCTGGCGGCGAACCCGCAGGTCCAGCGTCTCCAGGCCCTTCAGCAGCACCCAGGCGTTGAAGGGCGAGAGTGCAGGCCCGGTATGGCGCAGGATGTCCTTATAGGCGTCCAGCATCAGCGCCTCGCCGCCCAGGATGGCCCCGCCCAGCACCCGGCCCTGGCCGTCAATATGCTTGGTGGCCGAATAGACGACAATGTCGGCGCCCAGCGCCAGGGGCTTCTGGAAGATCGGGGTGGCGAAGACATTGTCCACCACCAGCCTGGCGCCACAGGCCCGGGCGATCTGCGCGACCGCGCCGATGGAGGTCACCTCCAGCAGGGGATTGGCCGGGCTCTCCACCAGGAAGCACCTGGTGTTCTCGCGCACAGCCGTCTTCCAGGCGGCGGGATCGACGGCGTCCACATAGGTCACCTCGACGCCAAAGCGGGGCATCCACTCCGAGAGGATCCAGCGGCAGGAGCCGAACAGGGCGCGACCGGCCACGATGTGGTCGCCGGCCCGCACCAGGCCGGTCAGGGCCACATGCACCGCCGACATGCCCGACGCTGTGGCCCGGCAGAGGTCAGCGCCCTCCAGCAGGGCGAGCCTGTCCTCGAACATCTGCGTCGTGGGGTTGCCGAACCGTTGATAGATGAAACCCGGCGCCTCCCCGGCGAACCGGGCGTCGGCGGCGGCGGCGCTGTCATAGGCAAAGCTCTGGGTGAGAAACAGGGCCTCGGAGATCTCCCCATAGGGCGTGCGGGCCATGCCGCCCCGGACCAGCTTGGTCTCCAGGTTCCAGTCGCGCGGATCTTCGGCCATGGGGGCTCCTCCCGGCAGGCAAGCAAGGCCTGCGCATCAACCGCCTTGGGCGGCTGGGGTCAAGGCCCGGCGCGGGCGTTCGGCCCTCAGACAGCCGCTTGTCAGACTCAAGGCCGGCGGCGAATGTCGCGGGAATGACAGAGCCCCTTCTCCCGCCCGGAATCCTGCCCTGCCAGGCCATCGACGCCCTGATCGCCCAAGGCGCCATCATCAGTTCCAGGGCCTTTGACTCCGACCAGGTGCAGCCCGCCAGCCTCGACCTGCGCCTGGGGAGGCGGGCCTGGCGGGTCAGGGCCTCCTTCCTGCCGGGCCTGGGCCGCAAGGTGGTCCAGCGGCTCGAGGACGTGGCGATGCACGAGCTCGACCTCTCCCGTGGGGCGGTGCTGGAGAAGGGCTGCGTCTATATCGCCGAACTTCAGGAGCGCCTGGCCCTGCCGGCCGGAATTTCGGGCCGGGCCAACCCCAAGAGCTCCACCGGACGGGTGGATGTCTTTGTGCGCCTGCTCACGGACCACGGGGCGGCCTTCGATGACGTGGCCGAGGGCTACGGCGGACCCCTCTATATGGAGATCGCCCCCCAGACCTTTTCCGTGCTGGTCCGGGCCGGAACCCGGCTGAACCAGCTGCGGCTCAAGCGGGGGGAGCCCCCCAAGCTTGATCTGCGCAGCGTCGGCGTCGACCTCACCGAAGGGGTGGCGGGCTTCCGCGCCAGGCGCCATGCCGGGGTGATCGACATGGACAGGGAGGACGGCCACGACCCCCGGGACTTCTGGGAGCCGCTGGTTCCCCGCCGCGGGGAGCTGCTGCTCGATCCGGGCGAATTCTACATCCTGGCCTCCAAGGAGGCCGTGGAGATCCCCGTGCTGCAGGCGGCCGAAATGACCCCCATTGACCCCTCGGTGGGGGAATTTCGGGTGCATTATGCCGGCTTTTTCGACCCGGGCTTCGGCACCGAAGAGGCCGGCGGCCAGGGCTCCCGCGGGGTGCTGGAGGTCCGCAGCCACGAGACCCCGTTCCTGCTGGAGGACGGTCAGACCGTGGCCCGCCTGGTCTATGAGCCGCTCACCGAAAGGCCCCACCGGCTCTATGGCGAAGGGGGCTCCCACTACCAGCGCCAGGGGCTGAAGCTGTCGAAACATTTCCGCCCCTGGAACTGAGCCGGACAGGCGCCTAGCCCATCTTGAAGACGCAGAGCTTGTTGCCGTCGGGGTCGCGGAAATAGGCGCCGTAGATGTTGGGCATGCGGATGCCCGGCGCCCCCTCATCGGCGGCCCCGGTCTTCAGGGCGAGCGCGTGGATTTCGTCCACCAGCTCCCGGGACGGCGCAGCCAGGGCGACCATGGTTCCGTTGCCGGCGCTGGGCGCCTCGCCGTCAAAGGGGGTGCAGACGCTGAGCATCGGCCCCGCGCCATTGGAATAGCCCTGCATACGGTCACTGCCGAAGGCCGGCTTGGCCCCCAGCGGGGCGAGCACGGTCCCGTAGAAGCTCTTGGCGCGGTCCAGGTCGCTGACGCCCAAGGTCAAGTAGCCAATCATGGTGAGGTCCTTACCGTTCTGTGATCCGCCGCCACCCTAGCCAAGGTGACGGACGGGGAAGCAAGGGCCGTCCGGCGAGACCGTCGTCTGCCCGGTTGACACAGCCCCCCCGCCCCGCCGATAGGAAGTCCTGCGCGGCCGTAGTTCAGAGGTAGAACGTCAGCTTCCCAAGCTGAATGTCGGGGGTTCGATTCCCCCCGGCCGCTCCAGGTTTTTCGTGTACGCCGCGAGACATGGGCAGCATCTTGTACCGAAGACATGGGTGACAACCTCGTGCCGAACGAGGTTGCCGGAGCGCTCCATCCCATCCCTGCGCCCATCGGGCGCCGCATGACCCGGCCGGGGGCAGACGGTTTAGCTCTGGGGCGGGCCTCGCCGTCGTCCCGGGCGACAGTCGCGTGAACCACGCATGAACGCGGGTTTCAGAACAGCATCAGAACCACGGTGATTAACCTTGCCTGTGAACCGCCCGGGCACTCGCCCTCGGCGGAGCAGAGCAGGAGAGACACCATGAAGCGCACGATCCTCGCGGCGACCTCTGTCGCCATTCTAATGACGCTTGGCTCCACCCAGGCCAACGCCCAGAACGCCATTGTCATCGACCAGTACGGCGCGGCAAATTCGTCCGCCGCGACCCAGAACGGGCGCTGGAACCGGGTTGTGTCCGAGCAAAGTGGCTTCCGGAACGCAGCCCAGGCGCGCCAGCGCGGCGTTCGGAACTTTGTTCAGAGCGCCCAGCACGGGTCACGGAACCACGTCACCAGCGAACAGTCTGGCAGGAACAACTATTCGGTGACCGGCCAGAGCGGAAGCCATCTTACGGCCCGCACTTTTCAGGGTGGACACAACAACATCTCGGGTATCGCCCAGATCGGTTCAGGCCACTACGCGACCGCCGACCAATCCGGGTCCAACAACATTTCCGGGATCATCCAGATCGGTCACGGCCAGACGGCCCGCACCCATCAGGTCGGCGACGGCAACATGACCCTGACCATTCAGGGTGGCTACTGAACCCGACCTTGGGACGACGGCTGAAAGGCTGTCGTCCCAGTCTTTCCACTCCCATTGGAGGTTGAAATGCACTCTCTCAGTTTCATCATCGCGGCTCTGGCGTTCCCGCTAGGCGCTTCGGGTGCTGCTGCGGCGGCGCCGACGGCTGTGCATTGTGAGATCGATGTCCTCAGCACGCCTCAGGGAATCGTTCTGCGACCGGTCGTTCGTTCCCGAACAGCCGTCTCGGGGTCCTATCAGCTGTCGGTGGATACATTGGGACCCGCGGGTCGGTCGGCCGTCTCCCAGGGCGGGGACTTCTCCGTTCGCGGCGGCCGCACTGACGGCTTGAGTTCAGTCGCGCTCGGCCGTTCGCCCGGCGCGGCTGTCGAGGCTCGACTGGAGCTGTCGTGGGCAGGCAGGCATGCCAGCTGCAGGCGCCGTATCCAGATGTGAGGGTCGGCCAAGGCGATGACGACCGCTTCAACCCGCGGTTACGCTTCTATAGATGGCGCAAGCCGAGAGCCCGCTGCCGGCCTAAGGGCAGCCGCCACTCCCGACCCGTCAGGGAGGTTCGCGATCGGCAACCGCGGGCTGCGTTAAGCGTCGATTAAGCCTGTGACGTTCAGATGTCCGCCGGGCTGACGAACTGGGAGGGGCGCGTGGGGGCGATCGCATTGGAGCAGACCGCGCCGCCTGGGTATGGCGTGGTGCTGGAGGCGCTCGCCGGCGAGATCGAACTGGCCGGCGCCCGCTGCATTCTTCTCGACAGTCTGATCGGCGGCGTCATGCCTGACCTGCCCGAGGCGGCGTGCGAGAGGCTCCAGGCCAGTCTCCAGGCGATCGATCTGCTCAGCCAGCATCTGGCGGGGCTGTCGGCCTTTGCCCGTCGTCTGGGCATGGAGACCGAGGACACCTGCGAGGCGCCGGTGGCCCTGGCGCTGCAGGATGTGACTCTCGGCGCCCTGGCCGACCGCTTGCTTACGGCGCTTGGCAGCGAGAGTCAGGGCGTTGAGGAGCGCGATCAGGCCGGCGACCTCGATCTCTTCTAGGAGGTGTGAACGACATGGTTCGGACGCCTCGCATCGTCGTTGCCGACAGTGATCGGGCCCTGCTGGAGATGCTCCAGATCCGGCTCGATCTGGCCGGCTATGAAACCCTTGTGGTCCGGACCGGCCGGGCCGCATTGGATCTCGTAAAGGTGGCCAGGCCGAGTGTATTGATTGCGGAAGTCCAGCTTCCTGAGCTCGACGGCTTCGGCCTGCTGGAGGAACTGCGTCTCAGCCGTGATCTGGACAACTGCCAGGTGATGATGATGGCCCGCCGCCTGGCGCCCGAGGATGTCCGCCGCGCCGCTGTGCTGGGCGTCAAGACCTGCGTCGCCAAGCCGTTCAGTGGGGCTGATATGCTTGATCGGGTGGCCAAGCTGTCAAACAGGAGCGCCCCTGCGCCCAAGGCTGTCGTCTGGGTTTAGAGCGCGTTCCGATAAGTGGGAACCGGTTATCGGTACAAAACGCGCTCCAACTTTAGGTTCTAGAGCATGATTCAACGATCAGACGGTTCCGTCTGATCGCATCATGCTCTAGCGAGGGGGCTCATTTGACCGCCGTCACAAGGGCGAAGGTCAGCAACGCCCCGCCATCGGCTTCCAGCATCCTGATCACGCCGTTTTCGCCCGGCGCGGGCTTGGCCCGCTCCCAACTCAGCCAGTCGCTCCCCGCCCAGAGCCAAGATCCAGTACCCGCATGCCGGGCTTCAATTGGAGGTCGGCGACCAGATCGCCCAACAGCCAAAGCGGGTTTGGCCCCATGTCCAGGGATAGCAGCCATGCCGGGTCGTACTTGGAGGTCAGAGGGTAGAGGTCGGGCTGGTGGAACTGATCTGTCATCGGCGCCGAACCGGAACTCAGCTTCAGAATGAACGCCTCTGCGGCGTCCGGGGATTGAAACGGCGCCGAGCAACCGCCTCAGGCAGCCGTCTCGGCCTCGCCGCCCCGGGCCAGCAGTTCGGTCATGGTGCGCTGGCGGATCTCGTCCTTCTTTTTCCGGATCATGCCAGGGATCAGAAAGCCGTCGATCACCCACCAGATGAAGCCGATGAGGATGAGGTAGGACAGGATCTGCAGGATCGCTGTAGCCGGCCGGCCGAGATAGAACCGGTGGCCGCTCAGCAGGCCCAGGAAGAACCAGAGCAGATAGGCCACAGCGGTGGATGGCCCATCATTGGCCACCCGCTGTTCCACCAGCGACAATTGCGCAGTACTCAGGCTCATGATCCATCCCCAGGCGTGGGTTAAGCTAGGCGCGGGCACCCGGCCTTGTCACGCATTCTGATCGGCGGGGCAAGGCGCATGCGCGAGGGCTACCAGCCCCCCTCGGCCGCCCCGCCTTCGCCCGCGCCACCTGCGCCTTCGGCGGCCTCGCCCCCGGCCATGGCGGCGACCTGGGCCTCCAGGGCACGGCGGGTTTCCGGGGTGCAGTCGGAGGGGGCGGCGGTCTCCCCCGCGGGGGCGGGGCCAACCAGGAGATCCTCCGCCAGACTCTCGGCGGCGGCCCGCAACATGGGCTCCTCGATCCCGGCCACGCCGATCCTGGCCAGGGCCGCGGCGTCCACGTCGGCCCACCCGCAGGTCGCCGCCGCCTGCCGCAGGGTCTGGGCCGCCCGCAGCCCCTGGGAAAGCTCCGGATTGGCGGCCTCCACCGCCGACCATGCCGCATTGCGGCCGACCTGGGCCAGGTTGGCCTCGCCACAGGCCCCCAGGGCCAGGACCGCCAGGACGGCAGAAGGGACGTTCAGCAAGGATCGCATGGGGGCTCCGGGATGTTGTGGGCCAAACCATAGCCTGCCCCTCCCCCCCGGCCAAATCACTGTTGCGCCAGTGGTCCGGCGCACGGGCCGCAGGATCAGCCCGGCATTGCCATGGCCAGCATCCAGATCGCCATGGCGATCATCATCAGGTTTTCGGTGAGGGAGAGAAAACCCAGGGGCACATTGCTGTCGCCGCCGACACAGGCGCATTTCAGCTCTCGCCGGTCGATATAGACGGCCTTGAACACCGAGGCCGCGCCGATGGCGCCGATGATCAGGGCCACAGGCGCTGAGAGCCAGGTGAGCACGCCTGCCGTCATCAGGGCGCCGGCCCCGAACTCGGCGAAGGGATAGAGCTTGCCATAGGGCGGCCAGCGCCTGGCCAGCAGGTCATAATTGAGGAACATGGTCGAGAAGCTCTCGATGTTCTGCAGCTTGAGCATGCCCAGCGCCATCATCGAAAGCGCGATGAACCAGACGGCGGTCTGCGGCGTCAGCACGGTCCCGAACACCGCCAGGCTGATCATCGCCGCCATGGTGGCGGTGGTGGCGAACACCACCAGGACGGGGGTGTAGGTGACCGCCCTGGGATCACGGACCTTCAGACCCAGATGGCGGCGCAGATCATCGTGGCCGCCGATCCGCACGCCGTCGATGAACACCTGTGGGGTGGTCGCAACCCCATGCAGGGCCTTGAAGGCGTCGGTCTCCTGCCGGGTGGTCAGCCAGCGGTCATCGACCTGGTAGCCGCGGCTGCGCAGCAGATGCCTGGCCTTCAGCCCCCACGGGCAGGCGTGGTCGGGCATCACCATGCGATGCAGCACGGCGGTCCTTGGGGACGGGGACATGGGGCCTCCTGGACTTGCAATCCTGGGGCTCGACCCTAGGTTCCGTACGTCAGTACGGAGTCAATCATGAAGGCCAGAACCGTCGCCATACTGGCCCGCGAGGGTGGCGTGGGGGTGGAGACCATCCGGTTCTACCAGCGACGGGGTCTGATGCCGACGCCGGACCGCTGGTCCAGTGACGGGGTGGGGGCCGGCGTCCGCCGCTATGGGGACGAGGATGTCCGCCGCCTGCGCTTCATCCGCTCGGCCCAGACCGCAGGCTTCACCCTGGAAGAGATCAAGGAACTGCTGACCCTGGACGCCAGCGACGACCGGGATCGCGCCCGGGCCCTGGCCACCGAGCGGCTGGCGGCCCTGGACCGGGCCATCGACGTTCTGGTGGAGGCCCGGGCCGCCCTGCGGCGCCTGGCCGGCGCCTGCGCCGCCACCGAAGGCGGACCCTGCCCGATCATCGCCGCCTTCCAGGACCAACCGGCGCAACTCAGTGAACCATGAACCGGACTATCCCCGACATCTGATGACCGTCAGCCCCTTGGGCGGTCCAGTTCAGGACGTAGCGACCGGCCGCCAGGGGAGGCAGATCGGCTGACACCTCGGTGGCCGCCGCCGCCGCCGCCACCGGGACCGGCTGGGGCGCCTGCCCCTCAGCCGTCACCGTGACGGCCGTCAGCGTCATGGGATGGGCGAAAGTCGCCGTGAACCAGTCCGGCGGCCCGTGGGTCATCTCGCCCTCGCCGGGGCTGGTGACAACCCCGTGGGCGGCATGGTCGCTGGCGCTCGCCGGGGCGCCGTGCCCGGCATGGGGGTCCTGCGCCAGGGCCTGGACGGAGATCGCCAGGGTCAGGGGCAAGGCCAGGAAGATGGGTTGCATGTAAGAGCGCCTTCAGAACCAGGCCCGAAGGCCGATGACAAACGAGGTATGGGTCGGATCGCCGCTCAGGGCGCGGGTCCGGTCGGCGGTCGCCCCCAGATCACGGCTCCATTCGACTCCCAGATAGGGGGCGAATTCCTTGGCCAGTTCGTAGCGCAGACGCAGGCCGGCCTCGAGGTGGGTCAGTCCCGATGCCAGACCCAGCTCAGGGATGTCAGAGGCCGAGGCCTCGACTTCGAGACGCGGCTGGAGGATCAGGCGCTGGGTGAGCCGCTGGTCGTACTCGGCCTCAATCCGCGCCGTCAGATCCCCCTGGCTGGACAGGAAGGCCGCGGCGTCAACCTCCCACCAGTGGGGCGCCAGCCCCTGGACCCCCAGCACCAGATGGGCCAGGGCCTCGCCATCCTCCACCAGGTCCTGGCGCAGCCCCCCCTGCATGTCCCAGAAGGGAGAGATCGCACGGCTGTAGAGGGCCTGGACCTCACCCCCGGCCTCGCCCTGGTCGAACGCGCCTTTCCCTTCCGCCTTCCACCAGAACCGGTTGATGTCGCCCCCCGACCATCCGCTGATATCCCACAGCAAGCCGGCCTCGCCATCTTCAAAACGCGCCTCCAGCCGGTCGATGATCACGGCGGTGGCCCGCACATCGCCGTTCTCGCGCAGGAGCCCCGCCCGGGCCCGGGCCATCTGGCCCTGGCCCCACAGGGCGTCGGCGGCGTGGGCAGGTCCGGCCAGGGCGGCGCGGGGCGGCGGCGGCCGGCGGGGGCGGCCAGGATCATCGGCGCTGGTCGGCACGTCCGGCGGCCCGCTGGCCGCAGGTCCGATATTGTGACCACCCATGTCATGACCGGCGTGCGGATCGACCGCCGCCGCGCCCTGCCCGTGACCGGGGGCGTGGTCCCGGGCGTGCGCCTGGCCCGGGACGAACAGCAGCGGAACCAGGCAAAGGAGCCAGCGGATCATGCCGCCGCTCCGTCCAGGGGGCGCACGGTCACCACATTGAACATGCCCGCATGCATGTGCATCAGCATGTGGCAGTGGAAGGCCCAGTCCCCGGGCGCGTCCGCAGTGAGATCGAAGGTCACCTTCGAGCCTGGCGCCACATTGACCGTATGTTTCAGGGGCTGATGCCCCGCCGGCCCCCCGGTCACCAGTTCGAAGAAGTGGCCGTGCAGGTGGATCGGGTGGGCCATCATGGTGTTGTTGACCAGGGTCACCCGCACCCGCTCGTTGCGCGCAAACGCGATCGGCTCGACGATCTCGGAGAACTTGCGGCCATCGAAGCCCCACATGAACCGTTCCATATTGCCGGTGAGGTGGATCTCCAGCGCCCTGGACGGTGGCCGCGTGTCCCTGTTGGGCGCCAGGGACACCAGGTCGGTATAGACCAGCACCCGGTGCGCCACGTCCTCCAGCCCCATGGGGCGCTCCCCCAGGCGGTTGACAGGATCTGGCGAAATCATGTCGACCCCCACCCCCACCGCCATGGCGGCTGGCGCATTGTCGGGGTTGCGCATGTCGTGACCGCCGGGTCCATGGTCCATGGCGGCGTGATCCATCGCGGTCCCATGGCCCATGGCCGAATGGTCCATGCCCCCCATGCCCCCCATACCCATGTCCCGCATGGTCAGAGTCGGGACCTCGCGCAGGGGCGGGACTTCCGCCGCCATACCCGGGCGGGGGGCCAGGGTGGCCCTGGCCATGCCCGAGCGGTCAACCGCCTCGGCCACCAGGGTATAGGCGCGGTCCTCGCTCGGACGGACGATAACGTCATAGGTCTCGGCCACCGCAATCTGGAACTCGTCAATCTCGACCGGACGGACATTCTCCCCGTCGGCATTGACCACCGTCATGGCCAGACCCGGAATCCGGACATTGAAGATCGACATGGCCGAGGCGTTGATGATCCTCAGCCGCACCCGCTCCCCGGGGGCGAACAGGCCTGTCCAGTTCTCCGCCGGGCCGTGGCCGTTGACCAGATAGGTGTAGGTTGTCCCGTTGACGTCGGCGATGTCCCGGGGATCCATCCGCATGGCGCCCCACATGCGCCGCTCCGCCAGACCCATCCCATCCTCGCCAGAGATAAGACCCCCAAGGGTGGTGCGCGCGCGGTTGAAATAGCCGGGGCTCTTTTTCAGCCGGTCGAGGATTTCGTGGGGATGGAGAAAGCTCCAGTCAGACAGGACCAGGACGTGCTCGCGGTCGTAGGCGACCGGGTCCTGGCCTGCTGGGTCGATGATCAGCGGCCCGTAGTGACCCATCGCCTCCTGAAGGTTTGAGTGGGAGTGATACCAGAAGGTCCCCGACTGAATGACGGGGAACTCGTACTGAAAGGTCTCTCCAGGCCGGATGCCCGGAAAGCTCACCCCGGGCACGCCATCCATGTGGAAGGGCAGCAGCACACCATGCCAGTGGAT
>CAMTXB010000034.1:0-15692 GCA_947085575.1 uncultured Caulobacteraceae bacterium | reverse complement strand
TGGCGGCGAAGCGGTTGAAGAAGTCGTCCTCGGGGCCAAACACGATTGAGGGCCGCAGGATCACCGCCTGGGGCAGGGCCTCGCGCACGGCGGCTTCGCCGGCCGCCTTGGTGCGGGCATAGGCCGAAGGGCTGCCGGCGTTGGCGCCGATGGACGAGACCTGGACCATACGGCTGATCCCTGCGGCCTTGGCCGCCTGCGCGACGTTCGCCGCGCCCTCGGTGTGCAGGCTGGCGAACTTCTGGCGGCCGCTTTCGTAGAGGACGCCCACAAGATTGACGCAGGCCTGGGCGCCTTCCACGGCGCGAGCCACGGAGTCGGGGTCGCGGATATTGGCCTGGACCACCTGGATCTGGCCCACATCGCCGAGCAGCAGCAGGTCATAGGCGCGGCCGGGCTGGCGCACGGCCACCCGAACCCGATGCCCGGCCCGGGCCAGGGCCCGGACCACCTGACTTCCCACAAAGCCCGATCCGCCGAAGACGGTGACGAGATCCTGCATGGCCAGCCTGTTGATATCTGAACTCCCGAGCCGCCCGGATAGACGATGCGGACCCCTGCTGCAATGCGAGTTCAACCTCCCGGCAAAACGTCCGTTGACGCCCGTCTGGCTTTTCCCTAGTAGTCCCGCCTCCCGATCCGATGGACCGGGCCCAGGTGGCGGAATTGGTAGACGCGCTGGCTTCAGGTGCCAGTGGCTTAACGGCCGTGGAGGTTCGAGTCCTCTCCTGGGCACCACCCTCGGATAAGCTCCCTCCGCTCTGAAGCCGCCATGAGACCCGCATCGGCGGACGGCTGCGGCGCGCAGGCGGGTCCAGGGTCGCCGCGCCGCCGGCGTCGGTCGCCCCCCCCTCGCCCGCACTGGCTGGCATGGCCGCTCGGGCTCAGGCCGTGATCAAGTCTGATCCCCGCCCTCAAAATGGCTTCACATCTCCGTCATGGGCCTGTCTCACAGCGATGATAACTCCCCGGCGCTTGCGGTCGCCCGAGAGATAGCCATCTAGGCGGTCCTGGCCGTGGGACAGGGGAAAAAGAATGAAATATCAATGGCTTTGCGGCGCCGCTGCAGCGGCGATGGCCACTATGGCGTCTGGCGCCCATGCCCAGAGCAACGCCCAACCGGCCAATACGGCCTCGGTGGCCGAGGTGGTGGTGATCGGTCAGGGGGAGACCCGTCAGGTCCAGACCATCAGCGGCCTGGCGCTTGAGGCCCTGGCGCCTGGCACCAGCCCGATCAAGCTGGTCGAGCGGCTTCCCGGCGTGGCGGTGTCCGGCGCCGATCCGTTTGGCGCCTATGAGTGGGCAGTCCGGATCAATATCCGTGGCTTCAACCAGACCCAGCTCGGCTTCACCCTGGACGGCGTGCCCCTCGGCGATATGAGCTATGGCAACCACAACGGCCTGCACATTTCCCGGGCGATGATCTCGGAGAATCTGGGTCGGGTTGAGCTCAGCCAGGGCTCCGGCGCCCTGGACGTGGCGTCCAGCGGCCAGCTCGGCGGCGCGCTGCGCTACTTCTCCGTGGACCCCAAGGCGACCTATGGGGCGGTGGCCGGCCTGACCGCCGGTTCGGAGAGCACCCTGCGCGGCTTTGTTCGGGTCGACAGCGGTGAGATCGAAGGCATCGGAACCCGGGGCTGGCTCAGCTACATGAACCACGGGTCAGACCTGTGGAAGGGCGATGGCGAGCAGAATCAGGAGCAGTACGCGGCCAAGATCGTCCAGCCGATCGGTCAGGGCGCCCTCACCGGCTACTGGAACCGCTCCGAGCGCCGCGAGCAGGACTATCAGGACCTCTCGCTGGGGATGATCAGCCGTCTGGGTTACGGGTGGAACAACTTCGGCGACACCGGCTTCGCCGCCGCCGTCCGGGTTGCCGACATCGCCCACAACCGGGGCGATACGGGCCAGCCGGCGACCAATGTGGGCGCTGGCACGGTCTATCCCTCGCCGATCACCTCGGTGGATGACGCCTATTACAACGCCGCCGGCATTCGGGATGACGACATCGGCTATATCGGTCTGGAACTGCCGTTCGGCGAAGCCGTGGATGTCAGTCTCAAGGCCTACACCCATCAGAACAAGGGCCAGGGCCTGTGGGGCACCCCCTACCGGAACTCCCCCAACGCCCGGACGCCCGGCGCCACCACCGACAACGCCCCGATGTCGGTTCGCACCACCGAATATGACATCGACCGTCATGGCCTGGTCGGCGCCATGACCGTCCGCCTGGGCGCCCACGAGCTCAATGGCGGCTTCTGGGTGGAGCAGAACGACACCCAGCAGGCCCGCCGCTTCTACGGCCTGAACCGCGCGGGGCCCAGCCGCTCGTTCCTGGGCTTCCAGTCGAACCCGTTCTTCACCCAGTGGGCCTACGCCTTCGATACCCGGACCGTTCAGGTCTATCTGCAGGATACCTGGCAGGTCACCGACGCCCTCAAGGTGAATGCCGGCTTCCGGACCCTGAACGTCGATAACAAGGTCCGCACCCTCACCATCAATAGCGCCGCCCCGACGGTCGGAGCCGATTCCAATCTGAACGCCGAGCTCAGCACGGAAGAGGGCTTCCTGCCCCAGGCGGGCTTTGTCTTCGAGCTGTCGGACTCCACCGAGGTGTTCGGCGCCTACGCCAAGAACGTTGCGGCCTATGTCTCGGCCGCAACTGCGGGCCCCTTCGCCTCACGCAGCCAACTGGTGGTCGGCGAAGTGGACCGGACCCTGAACCCCGAGAGCTCGCAGACCTTCGAGGTCGGGGTGCGTCACCAGGCGCCCAGCTACCGCCTCGGGGCCACGGCCTATTTCGTGGCCTTTGATGACCGCCTGCTCGCGGTGACCCAGGGTCCGGGCATCGTCGGCAATGCGCCTGTGCTGTCCAATGTGGGCTCGGTGGAGACCATCGGCCTGGAGCTGGTCGGCGACCTGAAGATCAATCAGGACTGGTCGCTGTTCGGGGCCTACACCTACAACAAGTCAGAGTACCAGGACGACGTCCGTAACCGTGCGGGGGTCCTGCTGGCCGCCACCGCCGGCAAGAAGGTGGTCAACACCCCGGAGAACATCTTCCACGGGGAACTCAGCTTCGACAACGGCGCCCTGTTCGCCGCCGTCAGCGCCAACTATCTGGGTGAGCGCTACTTCACCTTCACCAACAGCGGCGGTCGCGTCGAGGGTCGCACGGTCCTTGACGCCAGCGTCGGCTACCGCTTCTCCGGCAGTCCGGCGCTTGAGGGCCTTGAGGTTCAGCTCAACGTCACCAACCTGGCCGACGAAGAATATGTGGGCACCTTGGGCACCAACGGCTTTGTCAATTCGGGGGACTCCCAGACCCTCGTCGCCGGCGCCCCGCAGCAGGTCTTTGTGACCCTGCGCAAGACGTTCTAGGTCCCGCCCCCGCGGGCTTCGGACGGACCCCGGCTCTGATGGGCCGGGGTCCTTCTCGTTTCAATCCCTCGTCATCCGGCGCCCTGCGGCCTGCTCCTCGGGCTCGGCTTGCCGGGGTCGCCTTCAGAAGAGAGAGTCCCGCCCATGCCTGCCCGACCCCATCGCCGAGAAGCCCTGGCGCTCATGGCGGCCATGACCGCTGCGGCGTCGCAGAGCCATGCGACCCCCGGTCCTGCTCCAGGGGCGAGCCAGTTTCGGCACGGGGTGGCCAGCGGCGATCCCGACGCCTCCAGTCTGGTGATCTGGACTCGGGTCACCCCGGCGGCCTCGGCGCCGGACAGGCCCTTGACGGTGACCTGGCGCCTGGCCCCTGACCCGGCCTTCACCGGGATCGCCGCCACCGGCAAGGCCGTGGCAGGACCGGCGGCGGACTTCACCGTCAAGGTCCTGGTGGGCGGGCTCAAGCCCGGCCAGACCTATTTCTACGACTTCACCGTGGACGGTGAGACATCGCCCACCGGCCGCACCCGCACCCTGCCGACGGGCGCGCTGGACAGGCTGGGGATCGCCCTCGCCTCATGCTCCAACTACGCCTATGGCCACTTCAACGCCTATGACGCCATCGCCAAAGACCCGCAGGTGGATGTCGTTCTCCATACCGGAGACTATATCTATGAGTATGGGGCGGGCGAGTGGGGCGACGATGTCGGGACCCTCCTGGGCCGCCGCCATCAGCCGCCCCATGAGACCGTGACCCTGGCGGACTATCGACAGCGTCATGCCCAGTACAAATCCGATCGCGGCGCCCAGGCCATGCATGCGGCGCATCCGTTTGTGGCGTGCTGGGACGACCATGAAAGCACCAACAATCCCTGGATGGGGGGCGCCCAGAACCATCAGCCCGACACCGAGGGCGACTGGGCGACCCGTCGGGCGGCTTCGATACAGGCCTATTTCGAGTGGATGCCGGTCCGTGAACCGGGTCCGGGCCGAAGCCGGGCGGACTTCTGGCGGGTCTACAGGTTCGGCGACCTTGCGACCCTGGTGACCTTGGAAACCCGCCATACCGGGCGCGGGGAACAGGTGGCCTATGGCCCGTGGTTCGAGCGCATTCAGACCCCGCAGGACCGGGACGCCTTCATGTCCGAAGTGATCGGCGACCCTGCGCGGGGGATGCTCTCCCCGGCCATGGAAGCCGACCTTCGTACCGCCCTGGAAGCCTCCAAGGCGACGGGCCAGCCCTGGCGGGTCATCGGCAATGCCAGCCCGATGGCCCGTATGCTCGTCCCGGACGTCGCCGCCCTGGGGATCGAGCCGGCGCGGAACCTTAAAGGGGCCACGCTTGGCCAGTCCCCGGACCTGTTCTGGACCGGACGCTGGAACCTGCCCTTCTACACCGACACCTGGGACGGCTATCCCGCCGCCCGAGAGCGGCTCTATGGCCTGTGCCAGGGGGCGGGGGTCGAGGATCTGCTGGTCCTGACCGGCGACAGCCACAGCTTCTGGATGAACCGTCTGTTCGACGGCGAGGGCCGCCCCATGGGGCTGGAGCTGGGCACAGCAGGCATTTCTTCGCCGGGAGACTTTGTGGAGAGCGGCTGGGACCTGGAGACCGCCGACCGCCTTGACCGCCTGTTCGAATCCCAGCTGGAGGAGGTCGTCTGGACGGACAATCTGCACCAGGGCTATGTGCGGGTGGTGCTGGAACCCCATGTCGCCACAGCCGATTTTGTGGCCGTGGATACGGTTCTGACCGACAGCTACCGCCCAGGGGTCCTTCGCTCGACGCGGATCGTGCGGGTAGACGGGACCCTCGACTATGAGGCGGCGGAGGCCTGAGCCCTCGAGGCGCAAGGCGTCGGCCCAAGGCAGGCTCCCGGGCGTCTCAGTCACCCGGGATCCCCAAGGTTGGTCATGGGGCGGCCCTCGCCGTCGAACAGGCGGTTACGTCTGATCGCATCATGCTCTATGGGAAAGCCCCTCTTGACGGACCCAGGCGCCCTGGAGGGTGATGAGCAGCGGCGATCGAGGCTGATCGCCTTCATCGTCACTGTAGGGTAGTCACATTCCGCGCGGGGCGGCCCGCGCCATCTGCGGAGCGAGCGGACTTGGCCAATCATCTCTATCAGGGCGATCTGCCGCCGGGCCTGTTCCAGGGGGTCGAGGCCGTGGCGGTGGATTCCGAGACCATGGGCCTTCGCCTGGGGCGTGATCCGCTATGTGTGGTGCAGGTCTCGGCCGGGGACGGGGACGCCCACCTCGTGCAGCTGGACCGGGCCACCTATGACGCCCCCCGTCTCAAGGCCCTGCTGACCGATCCCGCCGTGACCAAGATTTTCCACTTCGGGCGATTCGACATCGCCATGTTCCATCTCCATCTGGGGGTGATGACCGCGCCTGTCTATTGCACCAAGATCGCCTCCAGGCTCGCCCGGACCTATACCGACCGGCATGGGCTGAAGGATGTGACCCGGGAACTGGCTGGCGTGGACCTATCCAAGGCGCAACAGAGCTCGGACTGGGGCGCTGCGGTGCTGTCCGACGAGCAGATGGCCTATGCCGCCTCCGATGTTCTGCATCTGCATGCCGTCCGCGCCCGCCTGGACGCCATGCTGGCGCGGGAGGGCCGCGAGGGCCTGGCGCGGGCCTGTTTCGACTTTCTGCCCTACCGCGCCCTCCTGGATGTGGCCGGCTGGGAGGAGTCGGACGTCTTCGCGCACACATGAGGCCCCAGGTGAGCGCCCTGGCATATGAGGCCCGTGGGCCGGCGTCGGACCAGGCCATGGCGCGCTGGCGTCGTCGCTCGCAGGTGATCCGCCGCCTGCGGGTGATTCTTCCGTCGTTGATCGCGGTGATGGTCATCGGACTGGCCGGGATCATCGTCTATAACAGCCTGGCGGGGGCGCCGGACGCGCCAGAGGAGTCAGATGCGCCGATCCGGCTGGTCAATCCAAGGTTCATGGGTCGGGACGCCGATGGGCGTTCCTTCGTGATCACCGCCAACAGCGCCGTACGCGACGAGGCCGATTATCGGCGGGTTATGCTCGACCAGCCGGCCATGGTCCTGGATGGGGAGGGGCTGAGCCCCATGCGCCTGTCGGCGCAGTCCGGGGTCTTCCACGAGGGCAGTGGCATGCTGCAATTGCGGGGTGATGTGAGCCTGAACGATCAGAACACCACCTTCGACACCGGTAGCGCCGCGTTCGACACCGCCACCGGCGTGCTGGAGGGCGAGGGCCTGATCACCGGCGCCGGCCCCCTTGGAGAAATCCGCGCAAGGTCCTATGGCGTGTACGACAAGGGCGAGCGCATGGTCTTCCGCGGGGGCGTGAGCGGTACGATCACCCCGAACGCGCCGCGTTGATGCGAAAGAGGCGTCTTGAGATGAAGATTCTCCCCGCCACCGGTCTGTGGACCCGCTGGCCTGCCCTGATGCTGGCGGGCCTGCTGGCCGCTGCCCCCCTCGCCCCGGCCCAGGCCCAGCTGGCGGCGGGCTCCAACGCCCCGGTGGACATCACGGCCGACGAGCTCGAGGTGCTCAATACCCGTTGCCTGGCCATCTGGAGGGGCTCGGCCGAGGCGCTGCAGGACACTTCAAGACTGCGGGCCGATGTCCTGACGATCCGCTATGCGCCCGCCCGTCCGGCCCGCACCGGCGCAGCGCCCACCTGCGGCGAACTCCAGGGCCTCGACGCCCAGGGGTCGGTCTTCTACGTCACCCCGGCCCAGCGGGTGCGGTCCAATGCGGCGGTCTATGACGCGGCCAGCGACACCATCACCATGACCGGTGACGTGGTCGCCGCCCAGGGTCAGAACGTGCTGCGCGGGGAACGCCTGGTGATTCAGTTGGCCACCGGCGAGGCGAAGATGGAGACCAGCGCCCGGGGCGCCGGCACGCCGGGCCGGGTGCGCGGGGTCTTCTATCCCAACCAGACGCAGGCCCAGCCTGCGCCCAAGCGTTAGGCCGCCCCGGTGCTCGACAAGCCCCAGACCTCGGCCGTCGCCGACCTAATACCTGGGGATGGCCTGGTGGTGGACAATATCGGCAAGTCCTATCGCGGCCGGCCGGTGGTTAAGGGGGTGTCCCTGCGCCTGGCCCGGGGCGAGGTGGCCGGACTTCTCGGACCCAATGGGGCGGGCAAGACCACCTGTTTCTACATGATCACCGGCCTGATCGCGGCGGACTATGGCGCGATCTATCTGGACGGGGAGAACATCACCGCCCAGCCCATGTACCAGCGCGCCCGGATGGGGCTGGGCTATCTGCCGCAGGAAACCTCGATCTTCCGGGGGATGAGCGTGGCGCAGAATGTCATGGCCGTGGTCGAACTGCGCGAGCGCGACGGTCCCCGGGCCCGCGCCACGGTGCGCCAACTGCTGGAAGAACTGCATATCGAGCATCTAGGCGACGCCCCGGCGATCTCCCTGTCGGGGGGGGAGCGCCGCCGGGTGGAGATCGCCCGGGCCCTGGCCAGCGAGCCGTCCTTCATGCTGCTGGACGAACCCTTCGCCGGCATCGACCCCCTGGCCATCGCCGACATCCGCGAGGTCATCAGCTATCTGAAGGGCCGGGGCATCGGCATTCTGATCACCGACCACAATGTCCGCGAGACCCTGGACATCATCGACCGGGCCTCGATCATCCATGCCGGCGAGGTGCTGTTCGAGGGCTCCCCGGCTGAGATCATCGACAATGCCGAGGTCCGCCGGGTCTATCTGGGCGACAGCTTCACCGGTTAGGCCTCGGCGGCGCCCCCCTGTCCCCACGACCGTCCCCCATCCTCCGTATGGTCGGGCTTGACCCGAGGGAGACGGGGAGGAGTCGCTCTGCTCAGATCCCGGCCAGGGCCTGCGCCAGATCGGCGATGATGTCGTCCACATGCTCCAGTCCCACCGAGACCCGCACCACGTCGGGCCCGGCGCCGGCGGCGACCTGGTCCCGGGCCTCCAGCTGGCGGTGGGTGGTCGAGGCCGGGTGGATGATCAGGCTGCGGGTGTCGCCGATATTGGCCAGGTGCGAGAACAGCTTGACCGCGCTGACCAGCTTGACCCCGGCGGCATAGCCGTCCTTCAGGCCAAAGGTGAAGACCGCCCCGGCGCCTTTCGGCGCATAGCGCTTGGCCCGTTCATGGCTGGGATCGCCCGCCAGTCCGGCATAGGAAACCCAGGCGACCTTGGGGTGGGCCAGCAGCCATTCGGCGACCTTCTGGGCGTTGGCGCAGTGGCGCTCCATCCGCAGGGCCAGGGTCTCGATGCCGGTCAGGATCATGAAGGCGTTGAACGGCGACAGGGCGGGACCAAGGTCGCGCAGGCCCAGGGCGCGACAGCCCACCAGAAAGGCGGCGGCGCCGAAGGCCTCGGTGAACACCTTGCCGTGATAGCTCGGATTGGGGGCGCTGAGATTGGGCCAGCGGCCTCCCGTCCAGTCGAACCTGCCCCCGTCGATGATGGCCCCGCCGATGGAGTTGCCGTGCCCGCCGAGGAACTTGGTCAGGGAGTGAACGACGATGTCGGCCCCATGATCCAGCGGCCGGCAGAGATAGGGGGTGGCCAGCGTGTTATCCACCACCAGCGGCACGCCCCCGGCATGGGCGGCGGCGGCGATGCCGGCGATGTCCATGACCACGCCGCCGGGATTGGCGATGGACTCGATGAACACCGCCCGGGTCTGGTCATTGATCGCCGCGGCGAAGGCCTCGGGCTCCAGGGATTCGACAAAGGTCACCCCCCAACCCATGCGCTTGAAGCTCTGGCTGAGCTGGGTGATGGACCCGCCATAGAGCTTGCGGGACGCCACGATGTTACAGCCGGGCTCCATCAGGGTGTGGAAGACCAGCAGCTGGGCGGCATGACCGCTGGCCACCGCCAGGGCGCCTATGCCGCCCTCCAGGATCGCCAGCCTGGCCTCCAGCACGCCGGAAGTGGGATTGCCCAGACGGGAATAGATGTTGCCCGCGGCCTCCAGATTGAACAGGGCCGCAGCGTGATCGGAATCGTCGAAGACGTAGGAGCTGGTCTGATAGATCGGGGTGATGCGGGCCTTGGTCACCGGGTCGGGGCTCGCGCCCGCATGGATCACCAGGGTTTCGGGACGCAGGGGCGCGGTCTCGGACATGGGAATCTTCCCTCATGGAATGTCGTGCTCTGAGGGACAGCGCCTAGCACGGGCGGGCCGGCGCCTGAAGCCGGCGACGGAATTGCTGTCGACCCCGCCGGGGTTAACCAATCGGTGTGGGATCGCCGTCTAGCCTTGCCAGCAAGAAGCAGGCCAGGAGGGCTGGACTTGGCGCTCAGCGCGCGACTCGAAATCCGTCAGGGGCAGGGGCTGGTCATCACCCCCCAGCTGCAGCAGGCCATCAAGCTGCTGCAGTTGTCGAACCTTGAGCTGGAGGCCTATGTCGAGGGCGAGCTGGAGCGGAACCCCCTGCTGGCCCGGGACGAGGGCGAGGCTGAGCCGGTCCCTGAAGCCCTGGAGGCGACCGGCGAGGCCCGCGCTGAGGCCGCCCTTGACGAGGTGGCCGCCGGCGCCGCCCACAGCGACATGGACGCCGCCCATGACGAGGTTTCCCCCGGCGAGCGGGCCACCGGCGATGGGGCCGAGGCCGGCGGGGCTGAGGCCGGCGGGGCCATCGACTGGTCCCAGGTCGGCAAGGGCGGAACCTTCGACGGCGACGGCGACGGCCTGGACGCCCTGGCCGCCCACCAAAAGACTCTTGCGGAATTTCTCACCGACCAGGCTGGGCTGCTGAACCTCTCGTCTGTGGAGACGGCGGTGGCGTCCGTCCTCATCGACGGGGTGGACGAGGGGGGCTATCTGCGTCTGGACCTGGCCGAGACCGCCCGGCGCCTGGGCTGCGACCTGGCCCTGGTGGAGGCGGTGCTCACCAAGCTTCAAGGCCTGGAGCCCACCGGCGTCTTCGCCCGGGATGTGGCCGAGTGTCTGAGGCTGCAGCTGATTGAACGTGATCGCTGCGATCCGGCCATGTCCGCCCTGCTGGACCATCTCGACCTCCTGACCCGCCGGGACATGGCGGGGCTGAAGCGCGTCTGCGGGGTCGATGACGAGGATCTGCGCGACATGCTCGCCGAGCTCCGCGCCCTGACCCCGCGCCCGGGCGCGGCCTTCGGCGGGGAACCCAGCCAGCCGGTCTCGCCGGATGTCTTCGTCCGCGAAGGCCCCGGCGGCCTCTGGCTGGTGGAGCTCAACAGCGACACCCTGCCGCGACTGCTGGTGGACCAGCGCTATCATGCCCGGGTGTCGGGCGGGGTGCGGTCGGACCAGGAAAAGACCTTCGTCGCCGATTGCCTGGCCACCGCCAACTGGCTGGTCCGCAGCCTCGACCAGCGGGCCAAGACCATCCTCAAGGTCTCCAGCGAGATCGTCCGCCAGCAGGACGGCTTCCTGGCCTATGGGGTCGAACACCTGCGGCCCCTGAACCTCAAGACCGTGGCCGAGGCCATCGGCATGCATGAGTCCACCGTCAGCCGGGTGACCTCCAACAAATACATCGCCACGCCGCGGGGCCTGTTCGAACTGAAATTCTTCTTTACCTCATCCATCGCCTCCTCCTCCGGCGGCGAGGCCCATTCGGCCGAGAGCGTCCGCCACAAGATCCGGCAGCTCATCGACGCAGAATCCCAGGGGGCTGGCGTCCACTCCGACGACCAGATCGTCGACATCCTGAAGGCGGCCGGGGTCGATATCGCCCGCCGCACGGTGGCCAAATACCGGGAAGCCATGCGGATTCCCTCCTCGGTGGAGCGGCGGCGGGCGATGAAGGAAGCGGTCTAGACCCGGCCGGCCTGCACCAGCGACTCGGCGATCTGGACAGCATTAAGCGCCGCCCCCTTGAGCAGTTGATCCCCCGCGATGAACAGGGAGAGGCTGCGCCCCGAGGGATCGGACAGGTCGGTGCGGATCCGGCCGACCAGCACATCGTCACGGCCCGAGGCCTCGCCCGGCATGGGGAAGTGATTGGCCTCCCGGTCATCCACCAGACGCACGCCAGGCGCCTCGGCGAGCCAGGTCCTGGCGTCCTCGACACTGACCGGCTCGGCGAACCTGACCGTCAGGGCCATGGCGTGGGCCCGCAGCACCGGCACCCGGATACAGGTGAAGCTGGCCGGCAGATCGGCCGCCCCCAGCAGGCGGCGCAGCTCGGCCATGACCTTGAGCTCCTCGCCATTATAGCCGGTCTCCGGGTCGATGCCGGCGTCATGGCTGAACAGATTGAAGGCATAGGGATGGGCCATGACCTGAGGCGGATAGGCCTCCCCGGCCAGGGCCGCAGCGGTGGCGTCCCGCAGCTCGGCCATGGCCGCAGCCCCGGCGCCCGACGCCGCCTGATAGGTCGAGCCCACCAGCCGGACGATCAGCCGGCGGGCGTGCAGCGGCGCAAGCACGACGGCGGCGATGGCGGCGACGCAGTTGGGGTTGGCCACCAGCCGGCCAGGCCCCTCGTCCAGCCGCCAGCCATTGACCTCGGGGACCACCAGCGGGGTGTCGGCGTCCATGCGGAAGGCGGAGGAATTGTCCACCACCCAGGCGCCGGCGGCCACCGCCAGGGGACCATAGCGCCGGGACAGGCTGGCGCCGGCGGAGAAGAAGGCCACGTCAACCCCGGCGAAACTCGTCTCCTCCAGGGCCTGGATCATGACCGGCGCGCCGCGGAACATCACGGTCTTGCCCGCCGAGCGCGGGGAGGCCAGCAGGCGCAGCTCACCCACGGGAAAGGCCCGTCGCTCCAGGCAGGCGATCAGTTCGGCCCCGACGGCGCCTGTAGCCCCGACAATGGCGACGGTCCGGCGCCGCGTCGCCGCGCCAAGCCCGGCGGTAGCCAGGGGAAGCGTCACGGTCGGCGGCGCCGTGGAAGGCGACCTGGGCGGCGCCAGGGGGCTGTACAGGGACTGCGGCAAGGGAGCCTCCGGGGGTCTGGCCGGAGGGAGGCTGGCTTTTCCTTGGCCGACCCCATCCTTCCGGGGGGGTCAAGCAGGGATCTTCAGTCGGCTGCAGACAGCCAGGACCAGACCCCTGCGCCCCCAGGCGCAGTGGTTTTAATAATCATGGTCATGGCGGCGAACACCAGCATGACGCCCCGATAGGGCCTCCTGGGTCCCCTGTAAAGCGCCGCGTGGGGCCTGACGCCGATTGCGAGGCGTCACTGACGCAGCCATACCTCGTGAGGATGACAGCCCCGGGCCGCCCTGGATTCTCTGATCAAGACCCGCATCGGGAGCGCCGGGTCAGCCTCTCGCAGATCCTGCGGGATGTCAGCGACCTGTCCTACGAGAGCGAAGACCTCGGGACTCTCATCGGCCGCTTCGGCCGCCGGTCCTTCGGCGTCCTGCTGTTCCTGTTCGCCGCCCCCAATCTGCTGCCGCTGCCGCCGGGATCGTCCACCTTTCTCGGGGCGCCCCTGCTGTTGTTCGCCCCCCAGCTGGCCCTGGGGGTGAGGAGCCCCTGGATGCCAGCCGCCCTGCGCCGGCGCCGGCTGGAGATGACCGGCCTGCGCGGCGCCTTCCTCAAGCTGATTCCCCAGGTCGAAAAGGTGGAGCGGATCTCCCGCGCCCGGCTGACCTTTCTGTTTGGTCCCGTGGGGGACCGACTCATCGGGGGGGCCTGCTCGATCCTGGCCCTGGTGCTGTTGCTGCCCCTGCCGCTGGGCAACATGCTCCCGGCCGCAGCCATCAGTCTCTTCGCCCTGGCCCTGATCCAGCGGGATGGGATCCTGGCCCTGGCCGGCTATGTGGTCACCGTGGTCAGTCTTGGGGTTCTGGCCCTTGCGGCGGGGGTTATCCACAGGCTTTTCGTCGCGGCGGTCAGCGGCTTTTGACGCACTTGACACCAGACCCGGTCCGGCGCGTTGATGGGGTCATGCAAGTCCAAGTCACCGGCAAACATGTCGATGTTGGAGAGGCCCTGCGACTGCGGGTCACCGACGAACTCACCAGTAGTATTGGCAAATATATCGATCGCGCGGGGGGCGCCGCCGATGTCGTGGTCAGCCGGGAGGGCTACACCTTCAAGGTGGACTGCGCCCTGACCCTGGCCTCCGGCCAGCAGCTTCAGAGCCAGGGCTCCGGAACGGACGCCCATAGCGCCTTTGACGCCGCCCTGCACAAGATCGAGACCCGGGTCCGGCGCTACAAGCGCCGGCTCAAGGACCATCATCAGCAGGCCCTCGCCAAGCAGGCCGAGACCGCCTCCTACTTCGTCCTGCGCAGCCCTGAGGGCGAGGACGAGCCGGACTGGGATGAAGGGGCGGAGCCGGGCCAGGAGGGATCGTCTTCGGCCATGGTCATCGCCGAAACCGAGCGCATGATTCGTGAGATGACGGTTTCCATGGCCGTGCTTGAGCTCGATATGACCGGCGCTCAAACAATCGTGTTCAGGAACGCCGCGCACGGCGGTCTGTCCGTGGTATATCGCCGGCCCGATGGGAACATCGGCTGGATTGATCCCGAGCGCACGAAGCCGGTGAACGGAACGGGCGCCCAAGGCGCCGCCTGAGGGCGGCTGCAAGGGCGCCCTCTGTCGCCGCCAACCGTGCGGGTTCGAACCCGTAGAACAGGCTTTCCGACGCAAGCATGCAGATCGGCGACATTCTGGATCGCGGCGCCATTGCGGTGCGCGTGAACGCCACCGACAAGCGCCAGGTCCTCGCGCACCTGGCTGACCTGGCGGCCCGCAACTTCGGTCTTGAGGCCGGACTGGTGCTGGACGCCCTGACCGAACGCGAGCAGGCCGGCTCCACCGGGATCGGTCATGGGGTCGCCGTGCCCCATGCCCGGATCGGGGGGCTGGACCGAATCCGCGGGGTGTTCCTCAGGGTCGAACAGCCCGTGGCCTTCGAGTCCATCGACGACCAGCCCGCCGATCTGATCTTCGCCCTGCTGGCCCCGCCGGAGGCCGGCACTGAGCACCTGCGCGCCCTGGCGCGGGTGTCGCGCATGCTGCGCAGCCCGGACCTGCGCACCCACCTGCGCCAGGCCAAGACGCCGGACGCCCTGCACGCCCTCCTGGTGCAGGAATCAGCCCCCTCGGCCGCCTAAGGCCCCATCCGATCTGATGGGATCAATCAGATCTGAGAAACGGCGCAAAATCATATGCTTAGAACGTCATGCGCCGGGGGTGGGCGCGCGGCCCCCGGTCAGGACGCCTGGCCGCGGATCGAGCTCAGTGGACGGAGACCGGCGCCAGCTCGTGCGCCAGGGCGGCGGCCATGGCGGCATTGCGGTCGCTGAGCACCGCCAGGCGCTCCCCATCGGCCCGATGGACTGCATAGAAGGTCTGGTTCGGATTGAGATCCAGCTTCATGGCCTCTCCCTGGGCCGGGATGCTGGCCAGGACCTCGGCCCCCGAAATCGGGCGGACATAGACGAGGTCAGGGGCGCCCAGGGCGGCGAAAGCTTCGGTCGATAGGATCGGTGTCATGATGACCACCTCCATGGATTGGCAAGGCGCCGGACCCCTGCCGGTTCGGCCGAGGGACCATCGCAGCTGGGGTTCAGCCCGCAGTGCGGATGGGGATGCGCTTGATCACGGTCTCAGGCTCTGGCCGGGCCAAATCGATGTGCAGCAGGCCATGCTCCAGAGTGGCGCCTTCGACCGCCATGCCGTCGGCCAGGACAAAGGTGCGCAGAAAGCCCCGGGCGGCGATGCCCCGGTGCAGATAGGCGTCCCCGTCCTTGCCCGCCTCGTCCTTGCGGCCCCCGGCGATCACCAGCTGGCGGTCTTCCACATTCACATGCAGCTGGTCGGGGGTGAATCCGGCCACAGCCAGGGTGATGCGCAGCCGCCCTGCGCCGCGGTCCTCCACATTGTAGGGGGGATAGGCCTCAGCGGCGGCCTTGGCGGCGCGCTCGATTCGGGCGCGGGTGTGCTCAAATCCCAGCAGAAAGGGGCTGTCGAATAGGATCGTCCGGCTCATCTGTCCTCGAGTCCTCATCAGCAAGCGACTCCCCGGACCCCCGCCCATCTGGATGGCGCGGGAGGTCCGGTTGAGGATTATCTGGCGATGCGCCGGCCGGGTTTCAATATCTGCCAAGCCTAGACGGTTGGCGGCTGAACCGCCCATCGGCCTGAGCTGACCGTCCCGTCATGCCTTGGCGGGTATGGCGAGAGGGACGTCCGAAAAAGGCGAAGGCCCGCAGGCATAACCTGCGGGCCCCCATGGTGGAGCTAAGCGGAGTCGAACCGCTGACCTCTTGAATGCCATTCAAGCGCTCTACCAGCTGAGCTATAGCCCCAGGTCCTGGGTTCTTCGGGCGGGCTTGCCCTCCCGAAGAGGCGCGGAACCTAGTCAAAGGTC
>CAMTXB010000033.1:0-41640 GCA_947085575.1 uncultured Caulobacteraceae bacterium | reverse complement strand
ATGGGCAAATCCAGGCGCCGCCCTATCCGGGGCTCGCCCCGGATAGGGCCAACCCTGAACACAAACTGGCGGCGTGATCTGAACCTGAACCGACCTTAGCCAAGCCGCCGGGCTGTACGGACAACCGGCGCCACCTCAGATTGCCGAAACGCGGGCCGAGAATCGGGCGAGCCGCTCGCGGGAGGTAGCGTCACCGTTGAAGACCGAGAACCATCGGATCCGCGGAGATGTCGATCCATTGCGGTTGAGCACCCTCACACAGGTCCGGAGCGTGGCGGGGCGGAAATCCCCAAACACATCATGATAGCTGCGCAGTTGATCGTCGTGGCTCGCCTGGCGATGAGGAAAGCGGATTAGGTAAACCTTGCGCCCACCCGCAGCGAGTGCCCTGACCTCGCTGATGGTGGCGCTCTTGCGCGAAACAACGCCCTGGCGGGAAACTCCGTTGTCGGGGTCGGCGAACACCGCATCCACATCCTGAAGGGACGCAATCATCGTCTCTGCCCACTGCACGCGAGCCCGAGCGACGGGCACGGGACCTCGATGAAAGCTTGTGCCCGCCGGCCAGAATTCCATCCGCTCAAGTTCGCCCACGGAGCGCCCCGTTCGACTCTTGAGGGCCCGGAAGAGGTCTGGATCGAGTGCGGCCCATGATGGGTCGGCGAGATATTCTTCGTGGCGACCGTCGGCGCGCCCGTCATGGCCAGAAAGGTAGTACCAGGCCATTCCGAGGCTGGTCCCGGGCTCGGCCATCGCACGGAGGAATGCGTACTTCAGATAGTCCGATACATCTCCGGCGTACTGGTCGCGCACTGGGGCTATCCCTCTCGATCCCGGCTCACATCAGGCCGCAGCATGCGCCGCGAGCAGACCTGACTCGCCCGCCAGAGCCAGGATGGTCGCAAGGCGGTCAGCGGTAGCGAGCGGCGTCGGCGCGGAGGCGCCTGGCGTCAGGGTCCACCCGCCTTCGTCCATGACAACGCGCAGTCGCAAGAGCGTCTTGCCCTGTGCGCGGGCGTCAGCCAAGCCGCGTCCGATCGACCAATAGGTGTGCTGGCCAAACAGCCAGGCCTCGAACACGTGGCGGAGGAACGCCGAAGGCGGAGCGTCTAGGAAGCTACTGGCCTGACGCGCCGCCACGCTGAGCGGGAGCCGTTCTGCAGCCTCGAAGCTTTCGGACGCGGCCGGCGCCTCAGCCAAGCAAAAGGCGATCGCTCCAAGCACAACCGCGGGCACTCCGCTGCGATCGCGCGCCTGAAGCGCTACTTCCAGGGCCTCCAAGTGCTCCACCGGGCCGGAGTTCGCTGGACCTTGCCGAAGCCACTCGCGAGTTGAGGCGGCGGCAGGAATACCTGGAGCGGACAGGAAGGCCTGCACGAGCGATGCCGTTGGCCTCGCTGCAATGCCGAGACGATCCACGCTCCAAGCGAACAGCGCCTCAAGTGCGAGCCGAAGGACTTGGCGAACCTGCACTTTGCGCCACATGGCCATTGTGTTCACCAGGTCCGCCGGTGGCACGAAGTTCGACGGCGGCCCGCTCATCGCCCGACGCACTGATCGCGCCTCAGGATCACCTGAAGCGCCAAACGCTGCGCAAGCCAACGCCACGCCGGCGGCCCTTCGGGGGTTTGCAGAAGCCCCAGCAAGCAGTTCGGCAGCGACAGCTTTCTCGGCGTCCGAGGGGTCGTCTAGGCGCCATGCCTCGCTCCAGGCGCGCACATCAGCCTGCGATACGTCCACCCGGCCGAAGGAAGAGAATGCCGGGTGGTCGAGGTAGGCCGCCATGCGCTCTTCCAGCGCGTCGAGCGCGGGGCCAGCTGCGGCCGACGCCTTAAACGCGCCACTGCCATCCTCCGCCGGCTCGATCCAACCGAGCGCACGTAGCGCCGGACCGTAGTTGATCGGGGCGCTGAACGCGGTCGAGTAGCGGCGCGTGTCGCGGCGCGTTTCCCATTCGGCTCCTTCAAAAACGTACCCCCCCGATTGTAGAATCTGCGCAAGGACGTCCCGCCCCGGCAGATCCGCCGCTGGAACGAGGACGAACTGTGACCAGGCGTAGATCACCTCAATCCGGTCGACGAAGTCCCTCAGCAGATCAGTGGGCGCCGGTGAAAGCCCAGCGCTAAGCGCAAGCTGCGCCGCCCGACGCCATGCCCAGGTGACCACAACAAACGGCCGGATGTGACGGGCAACGTTGTTCACGCCGGGAAACACCTGGTCCATCAGCTGAAAGTTGATCTGACGCAGGCCCAGCGGATCGACGCCGCCCGGAGCCGGGCCGCGTGGGTCGTTGAAGCCTGGCTCATCGCGCGCGCCCGCCTCCTCAATAAGCTCAGCGAGCGTACGCGGCATCAGTCTGTCTCGCAGAGAAGAACGTGGCCGCAGGATGCACGCGCAACATGCGAACTGGCGAGGCGATGGCGCTCACCATCGGGAAGGACCGTGGTGGAGCAGGGACAGCGCCGAGCGCCCTGGTCCACAAAGCGGACGCCCCGGCGTCTCGGCTCGACTTGGAAAGCCCGTTCCAGTTCCGGCCATTCCGGCATGAGAGGCAGCACCATGAGCTCCGGGCGCACCGCCCCGGTCTCCAGAGCTGTTCGGTAGGCTCGTATCTCCTCCGCAGTTGTTCGGGCGGCGTTTATGGCCGACCAGAGCTCATCACCATCGACCGAAAGGCCGAATACGTTCAGGAAGCCCCCCGCGAGACCAACGTCTGGCGGGAGGGCGGTCATGTCCCATCCCAGCCTGAGCAGCCGACTGCGCGCGCGGCGAACACCCGAGTTTGGATTTGGCTCGAGCGCGGCTGACACCAGCACGGCGGCGGCAGCTGTGCCGAGTGCGGATGGCGCGCGCCCTACGAGGAAGGCATCCGTCAGCCGCGCGAGGTACTCTCTTGCCTTGGCAACGTCCGGCGCGAGGCGATTGCATACATACTGCGTGAGCGCGAACAGACCTGAGTAATCATTCCCTTCGGCCGGCTTCGACAGCATTCGGTCGAACACCGCGTCGAACACCTGCATGGCCTTTGCGGATTGTCGCGATCGCCGGTCAGCCTCACGCTGCCGGGCGCGGGCTTTTCGCGCTGCCACTTCGGCAGAGTCCACGCCTTCGTCAGGATCGTCGTCGCCGCCTGCGTCAAACGGCGATCGCGGCTCCGCAAGCGTGGCCATGAGACGGTCTACAAAACGGCTCCAGCCCGGAGAGGGCGGACCGCCTTCAGCGCCATTCGCGGGCGGGCGCGCGTTCGGTCGGAGAAGCGCCCCGACATCAGTGAGTGTGGGTCTTGGAGGCACAGGGGCATGGCCACCGCCGCCGATGCGCGCTGCACCAACAAGAGCTTCAGGGTGCTCCTGGAACCAGGACATCAGGGCGACCGCGTCCTCGGGAGCGTCGACATGCGCCATCACCGCGAGCAAGCGCGATGCGGAAGCCCCCGCTCGACGGCGCACGTCCTGTAGGTCACGAAACGCAACGAAGCCTTCGGCAACGTCGTCGCCGGAAGTCAGGCGAAGAACCAGCCGGCCTGACCGCCACGCTTCCAGTTCTAGTCTCCCAGCCTCGAGCGCAAATCGGCGGTCGGCGCCCACCTGCGCCTCTCCGATCACCTCCGCGCCCTCGACGGAAACCTGCAACGCTGACGCCGGTCCGGGGGGAAAGGCGCCAAGAATGCGGCCAGTGACCACCTCCCCCTCCATTTCGGCGCGCAGGACAGCTGGTTCACTAACGGTTTCGAGGGCTTCACCGGTCTCGGCGATTTCCTTGGAAGGAAGCGCGGCTGCTGGATCCAGTCGCCAACCAGCTTGTGGCTCGCGCCACATGCGAAGCACCACCGCTTCTACATTTCCCGCGGCGCCCAAGGCCGCGCTGCTGGCGTTCGCGCTGCCCGACACCACCAACCTTCCCCGCTTGCAGAGCACCTCAAACAGCTTGCTGTGCATGGGTCGCTTGGCTGCTGCTTCGCACAGGGCCGCCACTTCGACTGGACGCACCTCGATTTGAGCGCCGCGGGGCCAATTCTGCGCGATGCCAGCCTCAACTACGCCGAAGGGGTGTGCATGGACGTACGCGTGATCCAAGCCCAGGCGCGAGCAAAGGTCTTTAAGGCCGCGACCGTCGTCCCAATAGGGAGACGCGGCGACAAGTCGACTCGCGCCGCCTAGATCTGCTGCGTGGTCCCCAATCTGGGCCGACAGAGAGCCTGCAAGGCTGTGCAGAAGTCGGATTCGGCCGTGCCGAGGCCCTGCTGCTGCGGCCAAGCCGAGACGGGCAGCCGTCGATTCAAACTTGCCCAACGCTTCATGCTTCAGCCGCGATTCCAGGGCGACCGAGAGGAAGAAGTCTTCCGCATCAGCGAAGGCGTCTGCGGCAAAACTAGGGTGGAGGTGCTCCGCGCATTCTAGATTGCCTGCCCATCCGCCAAAGGTCAGGTTTCCGGACCCCACCACCAGGTGCGCGTCTGTCGTGTCTGCGAGTACCGTGACCTTTGGATGGAAAACGCCGCCTGAAAGGGCGACGGGTTCCAAGTCGTAGTCGCGGCCTACCCGCCGGGCGCCATACTCGGAGAGCGCCGATCGGACGCCGGCAACATCTGCAAACACAACGGGTGCTGCCGATCGGCGGCGCACCAATAGGTCCAAGATTACTGCTTCAAAGAACGACAAGCTGAGCGCGAAGGTAGTGAACGCGGCCGTCGTCCATTGTGCCGCCCCCACAAGGTCGCGCATCGCCACGAATCCCAAGTCTGCCCCCGCCCCGTGCCCGCCCGAGAGCCGCCCCCCTCAGGTTGTGAGACCGCGCCACCTCTCGTCAATGCGCAACGCTTGAGTTGGGCGAAAGCTGAGCTCCCGCACCGGGTCAACGAGTCTGTCACTGGATCGGCCGTCGGCCGACGGTCGCCGTGGGGGTCCCGGCTGACTGCTCGCGCCGACATCAGGCGGTCCTGCGCGCGTCGGCACCTTCCCAGCCGAAGATGCTACGTCCGCCATAGCTCGCGGACCGCGCGCGCTCCTCGGCCACGACCCGCTCGAAGTTGGCGGCCACAGCAAATTCCTCGATCCGTCGGGATTCGGCGTCCAGCCGTTGGAGCGCATGCAGCTGGTCGTCCTGGCCGAGCTTGGCCTAGCTCACGGCCGTCTTGAGCACGGAGATCGTGTGATCGTAGACGTGGATGGGGACCGGGAACGGGTGTCGATCCTTGCCACCGTGCGCGAAGGCGAAGCGGGCCGGGTCGCTGAACCGACAGGGCGCGCCGTGCATGACCTCGGCCACCAGGGCGAGCGCACGCACCGTGCGAGCGCCGACACCGGGCACCTGCAGCAGCTCGGTGAAATCCTTCGGGCCGCATTCAGCTGCGGCGGCCAGGTTTCCTCGTAAGCGCGGCAGCACCACGTCAGACGCCCGTACGTCGTGGCGCTCCGGCATCGTCAGATGGGGCAGAGTCATCTGTGGCGGCGGGGGCGCGGCCGTCGTTGGTCCCCGTTCCAACATCGCCATCTCACGGGCGATCGCGTCAGGACCGAGCGTCTCGAGGAGCTCGATCTGCGCCGCCCGCGAGACACCCGCCCTGGCGTCGGTGAGGTTGACGATCTCGCCGGAGGTTTCGCCTTCAATTGCGCTGTGCGGGGCGTCGACGAAGCTGGTGAGGCCTTCGGATAGCCAGTGGTAGCGACGCGCCGTGCCAGCCTCGCCCTTCATGCCCTGTTGCACCACCACCCAGCGGCCATCGTCGCTAACGATGAAGCCGTGCAGATAGAGGTCGTAACCGTCCTGCACCGCTGCGCTGTCCACCTTGGCGACCAGACGGCTGGTCGCGGCCAGGCCCGCGCCGTCGAAGCCGAGCCTGTGGCCGAGCGCGACCAGCTCGCCCGGCGTCTTGCGCGAGTGTTTGCCGCGGCCGCCGCAGACATGCAGGCCGAGCTCGCGGGCGCGCGGCGCGAGGCCGCGCTTGAGGGCGCCAAGAACGCTGGTGGTGATGCCCGACGAATGCCAGTCCATCCCCATGACGGCGCCGAAGGCCTGAAACCAGAACGGGTGGGCCAGGCGTCGGAGCAACTCGTCGCGGCCGTAGTGGTGGATGATCGCCTCGCACATCACCGCGCCCAGCGCGGTCATGCGGTCGGACAGCCAAGCCGGTACGCGACCGCCGTGCAGTGGCAGATCGGCGCTCCCGGTTCTCTGGCTCACGACTCAGTCTCTTTGTTCATGTCTTGTTCTATCATACTGTGCGCCCTGCGTCAGGCGCGCCCTCGTCGGGTCTCGATGGTCGCGAATGCGTCCCGGGTGAGGGCCTCCAGATCCTTGGCGCCGTCGAGCACGGCGTCCGCCGCTGCACGGAGCTTTTCGTCAAGGTCCTGTTCAGCGGGATGGGCTTCGTCGGCCTCCATCTGGGTGATGCTGACGCCCCGGGCGGCCACCCGCGCCCGCCGCGTTTCGCGCGGCGTGTCGAGATAGAACAGGGTGACGGTGTCGAGGCCCTCGGCCTCCCGCTGCCGGAGGGCGTCGAGAATGGAAACGTGCCGCAGGCCGTCCAGCAGAAGGTCCTGACCGGGCGCATGCCCCGACCAGGCCAGCGCCCCGTCGAGAAACGCCCGCGCATCGGCCTGCACGAGCTCGTGGCCCAGGTCCTGAAGCACCTGTCGGCGCTCTACGTCCAGGCCACGTTCGGCCGCGAGGCTCCGCACGTAGTTCCCGAAGCCGGCAGAGGGGACGCCGGAGGCCGCGGCGATCGTCCGCGCCAGGGTGCTCTTGCCGCTGCCGATAGGGCCCGCGAGCGTGATGATCATCGAAGGTCCAGCTGCGGCGCCTCGGCGCGCCGGTCGATGATCACCCAGCCCTGCCGGTCGCGCTTCGCAAAGGCCATCGGCTTGATCTCGGTCGGCTCCTCCAGCTCGATGAGGGTCGCGTATTGCTTGCTCGCCCGGCTTTCCCAGAACTCCTCGTCCAGGGCGTAGAGCTGGTAGGCGAAGCGCGCGCGGATGTCGGCCAGGACCGACGGGGAGAGCTGATAGAAGTCCGCGGTCTTGGCGAGCGCCAGCCCGACGACGGGGCCGCCGCTGCGCTTGATCAGGATGTAGTCGTCCGGCGCGATGCAGAGGTACGGCGGCCGGCGATGGACCCCGAAGCGCGACTCAATGGTCTTGCGGCCTTCCAGGACGGCGGTGAGGAAGGGCTCCACGAAGACGGCCAGGTGCACGCCGGTGGTGATCGTCGGCTTGGCGAGTTCGCCCTTCAGCCGGGCGCGCCAAGGAGATTCCGCCGGAACGCGGTCGAGGAGCCGTTCAAGAATCGCGCGTCGTTCACACTGCGGTCCCATGACGATACTCCCACCAGCATCGCCGCTTGCGCGAGGTCGCGCGCAGCGATTCGGGCAAGCTCGTCAGCTAGCTGAATCGGGTCAATCGACAGTGGGTCCCGGGACCCGATTCCTGCTGAATCGAGTCCTTTCGGCCACAGGCCGTTCCGGGCGGCCAGCGCCAGCATTGCGTGCAGGGTTGCGCGCGGATCGCAGGCGAAGGCGCGGTTGCCGCTCGTCCAGAAGTTGGCTCTATCCCGCCCCACGGCGCGGGCGCTGACGCTAGGGAAAACTTCGCCGGAAACCAGCGGTGTCAGAGGGGTCGCCGGCACCGCGGGGTCGGCGATCAGGCGCAGGCGAACGCCCTCGATCGTGAGTTCGAAGGCCGGGTGCGCGGCGGGCAGAGGTCGCGCCATCCCAAGACCAGTCTTCTTGAAGCAGAGAAGGTCACCCCGCCGCCATGACGGCAGCCAAGCCGACACGCCGCACGCGCGCATGGCCGCCAACTCGAAGGCGGGCGTCCGGTACGTCAAAGCGTCCCGCTCGTCAGCGACGAGGCTCAGTCTCGCCGCTGCCGCGGTCGCGAGGCTCGCGACCCGCTCATCGGCGGCAGTCGGCCTTACGCCCGGCGACGGCGCACCAACCAGCACCCAGCCGCCTTCCCGGCACGCCGCGCCGGCCTGGGTCAGCAGCGCGTCGAACACCGCCGGATACCATGGCGGATCGACGATGGCGGCGGCGCAGCCATCTGGGGCCGCGCGCACGAACCGCGCGTCGGCCGCGAGCCGGGCGTCCAGGGCCGCGCCGATGACGTTGTCTTCGCAGGCCACCACGAAGCGGCGGGCGGCCTCGCTCCGGGCCGCCGCGAGCACCACCGTCGGGACGCCCAAGAGCAGCACGGCGTCGCCCGCTTGCGTCAGGTCCACCGCGCGGGCCAGCAGGGCGTCTGCGGTGACATCGTCGAACCGCCACTCCGCGTCCAGCGGGTGCGGCATCGCCAGCCCGTCACCTTGCGCCAGCACCAGTGCCGGCGGCGGCGTGGCGGCCTCGGCGGCCAGCCGGCTGGCGTCGGCGCCTGCGCCGGCGTTGAGCGCCGCCAGCACGTCGATGGGATGTCGGCCGCCGGCGCCGGCCACGACCTCGGCGAAGCTCTGCGCGGCGGCCGAGCTGGGAGCCGAGGCATCGTCCACTACGACCTCCCCAACGGCACGTCGACCACACCGAGCGCCCGCATCTCTCGCGGGAAGCGCCGCTCGAGCTCCGCCGTCCAGAGCGCGATCGCCGCGTCCTGCACGCGGGCAGCGGCTTCGAACCGTCCATGGCCGCCACGACGCTCCCGCTCGCGGGTTGGCGAGAAGTCGCCGATCTGCAACGGAACGACCCGTAGCGGCAGGTTGGGATGCAGCAGCTGCAGGCGATCCAACAGCTCGGGCACGCCGCGCGCCACAGCGGCTTCGTCGGGCCCGGTCAGCGTCACATAGCCATAGAGATCCAGGCCCAGATCGAGGTAGCGCCCGAAGCGGCTGAACTGCGGCTCGAACGCGTCCGGCCGGGCGCCGGTGTTGAAGGCAAAAGCCTCGGCATCAAACCCCTTGAAACAGCAGACGCGGCCATAGTTGCGGTAGGCGGCGAGGTGATCGCGCGCGGCCGCGTTCAGGTGCGTGAACACATAATCGGTGCTGAGGTTGTCGTCGGACCAGAGATAGGTAGTGTCGGCCAGGCCCGCGGCTTCTAGGGCCTCCATGGTCCACACCACCCACTCCGGGGTGAGGTCGGGTGAACCGCCGGAAAGGTCGATAACGTCCGGGCCATCGGGCTCGCGAGCATAGAGGTCGACGAGCTGCTCAGCGGTGACCCAGGAGGCGCGTGTCTCGTCACCGCCCAGCATGTTGAACGGCACGAAGCAGTACCAGCACCGCCAGCCGCAGGCCGCGTTCTGGAACACCTGGGCGTGGACCATGTCGCCGCCCGGCCGTCCCAGGCGTCGCGCCGCCGGATCGATCGGGAGCGGGTTCTCGGGCCAGCCCGCGGCCGTGGCGCGGCGGAAGTGCCGCACGCGGCCCAGGCCCTCGCAGTTGGGCGGCACGGTCAGGTCACCCTCCTGGTCGGACCCCGAGAAGCGGCTGATCAACACTTCGCGCGACGCCGGGCGCACGATGCGGCTGCGCATCGTCGCGGCGAAGGTGTCGGTGTCGATCAGCTTGGCCGGTTTCATCAGCTGACGGGCTCCGGGTACTCCGGAGTCGGCTTGCCCGGCGGGTCGGCGAACAGCTCCGGCTCGCGCAGGTCAAGGTAGGCCCCGACGAGACCGGCGCAGTAGTCCAGTTCGGGCGCCGTCAGTTCGCGGCCGCGCTCGATGCCGTGCCAGTACTCGATACATTTGCGGCAGCAGGTGGCCGTGGCGTGCTGCGCGAAGTGGATGGCGCTGCCCTCCTTCGGGGTCTGCGTGCCATCGCGCCAGATGTCGGCGCGACCCACCTTCTTCTCCAGGTAGGGGCGCACCTTGGCACGGAGGCCCGCCGGGCCCAGCTTCTTCGCCTCCGCCCGCGCCGGCTCATCGAAGTCGGCGTGGAAGAAGACGTGGCGGATCAGCTCGTGCTGCAGCTCGCGGAACACCCCGGCGACGTCAGCGAGATCACGCCGCTTGACGCGGTCCCAGTCCACCAGTTTGGCGCCGCACTCACGGCACTGGCCCTCGTAGCTCTTGGCCCACTCTTTCTTCCGGCGGTTGGGGCCGAAGGCGTGGCGGCCCGACTGGCAGTCGCTGTCGGAGCACTTCACCTCGAGCGGCTTGAAGTCGGGCAGTTCGTCGAATTCGGGATCGTCAGCCATCGGCGGCCTCGTCATGGAGGGCGAGGGTCAGGAGATTGAGGTCGGCGTCGCCCAGACCCTCGAAGGCGAACCGCTCGAAGAAGACCTCGCGCGCGAAGGCGAGCGGGTCGAAACTCGTGTCCTGCAGGCCGGCGGCCGTGCCCCACCAGTTCTCACCCTGCAGGGAGAGCCGGAAGGCCGTGTAGTTGGCGAGGCAAGCGACATCGACGGCGCGGTCAGCGGCGACCGTCTCAACAGCCCCCTTGAGCCGGCGCAGGTCGCCGCCCACCCGCGCGATGGCCTCCTGCACCAGATCCTCGGCCGCGCCGTTGAGGGTGACCTGGCCGGCGAACCAGCTGCACATCTGTTCCTCCCGCGATTGGCGGCGTTCGTCGGAGGTCTCGGCGCCTTCGACCACCTCGAACGCGACGGCGTCCGGGTCCTCGGCCGCGTGCCGCAGCTCATGGATCAGGTCGAACAGCCAGCGCGCCGGGTAGCGGTGGGCCTGCTTCAGGACCACGACGTTGACGCCGGCCACGCGCCAGCAGGCGCCGTGGAAGGCGCCCGGATCGTTGAGCGGCAGGACGACCACGCCGAGGTCCCAGGCCAGCGACAAAGCGCTGCGGAATTCGACCGCGCCATAACTCTCCAGCAGCCGCTGGCGGAACACCCGCCACTCGCTCGGGATGCGCTCCCGGGGGCGACCGACCATGGCCTGAGCGCAGACCTCCGCCAGGTGGTGGGCGTAGGCGGTGTAGATGGCCGCCGAACGACCGTCGCGCCCCTTCGGCATCTTGAAGCGCGCGGTCGCGGCGGCGAACTGCCCCATGTCGAGGGGGGCCGACCCCATGATGGCGTCTGTGGACCAACCGAAAACACCGCCGACGCGCTCAGCCGCCTCCGAGAGACCATCGCCCTCGAGATCGAGGTCGGGCGCGATCCGCCGGCGGATGAACCCTTCGTCCAGGCCGATGGCCTTCAGGCGCTGCAGGATCGCGGTCGGGGCGGCCGGCTCCAGAAGCTCCAGGCGCTTCCGGACCTTGAGGCCGATCGCGTCGGCCACGTCGACGAGGCGGCTGAAGCTGGCGCCGTCATAGCGGGTGGCCTCGTAACGCTGGATCTGTTGCTCCTTGAGGCCGAGGCGATCGGCGAGCTGGCGCTGGGTTAGGCCGGCGGCGATGCGGGCATGGATCAGCGCCATCGGAAGCTCCGCCAGTGACTCCACATCGAAGCGCTTCACCTCGCCGGCCCGCAGCCGCTCATAGGCGCGGATCTCGGCCTCCAGCGCTTTCAGCTCGCCCCGGACGGCGTCGATCTGGGCGGTCTTCAGCGCCGGATGCAGGTCGGTCACGTCGAGGCTGCCGGCCTCCATCGCCTGGAGCGCAGCGCGGAAGCGCTGGGCCTGGGTACGCGCCTGTGCGAGCTGGCGTTCGTTGACGATCACGGCAGCGCCCTCACATCGAGGAGGACCACGCCCTTGGCGTGGCCCTCGCGGTCCTGTTGGAAATAGTCCTGGTAGATCATCCCGGTGGTCTGACAGGCCACGTGCCCCCAGGGGAACAGGTCGCCGAAGTACTTGGCCTTCATGGCCTTGCGCCCGTCCACGTGGCGCAGGAGCACCGGATCGACCAGCAAACCGTTGACGCCGTTCGGATCGAAGGCGGCGTCGTAGTCGCCGGGCAGTTCCTTGGCGGTAACGAAGCTGCCATCGACAATCGCCGCCCGACAGCCCGCCATCTTGAGGTTGCGGAGCGCGCGATAGAGGCCGTTCGCCAGGAAGCGACGCCGCTGGTTCCAGGAGAAAGCGGTGACGAAATCGCCCCACGGCCAGGGGTGCACGCCCACGGGCAGATAGCCGGACTCTGGATCGAAAGACGGCGTCATGCACACAACATGCGCGTTGTGTGGCGAAGCTGTCAACCACACAACAAGCATGTTGTGTTGAGTCTGCCGCCAGCCGCGTCACAGCTGGACGGACGACCCCTACCCTGGCAACGGGCTTGATCACTGTGCGATTGCGCCCGACGCCCGCCAAATCTGCGGGCGCCGGGCGCGCTTGAGGAACGCCTTCGACCTATTCGGCGGGATTGTGCTCGGGCCGATCAAGCGATTTCAGCTCGTGGCCGGGCATGGCGATGACCACCTTGGAAAAGTAGCGCTCGACGCCTTCCTTGTCGGTGAAGTGGTCGTGGCGGATCTCGCCCTGGACGTAGACCTTGGCGCCCTTCGCGAGGCCCTTGGAGGCCAGCCAGTTCACCGTCGCCGGGTTCCAGATCTCGACCTGGTGCCAGGTGGGATAGTCCTTCCGCTCGCCGTTCTTCTTGGTGTAGCGGCTGGTGCAGATCCGCAGCGTGGCGACCTTCTTGTCCCCTTGGGTCGTGCGGATTTCCGGCTCGGCGCCCGTGAAACCGATCAGTTGGACTTGGTTCAGCATCGTCGTTCTCCGTCTTCCGTCCGGAGGAGCCCGGACGGCTCGCGGTCCCTGCCGCGATCACGAGACCGCCCCAGGTCGGGGACAAGCGAGGGGTTGAAGTCCGGAGGGGATGGAAACCGGTCTGCAGGCCGCGCAGCGCCGAAGACCGGAGGGTCCGGCCCCGACGCCTCGCCTGCGAGGTCGGCTTGAACCCTGAGCGACCCGGCCTAGGTTTACGTGATTGATCGCGCGGGGCCGTTTGCCGGCGCGGCCCGCCCCGGGGAAAAGTGGACGACGAAGCGCCTGGCGAGCACCGGTCCCACGGACGCCGCACTCCGCTCATCCGTGGAAGAGTTGTCGTGGCGCAGCGCCTGCCCCACCTCCACCATGAATGCGGTCGCGGCGACGCCGCCCGGCCCCCGAGAGCAAGCCGGAGACGCCCGTGGCGGACCGCCCGATCGATGTGTGGGACGTCGAGAGCTTCGACCCGGAGCTGACGGCCTACTTGGCCCACCACGCCGACCTGATGGCGGCCTACTATGCGCGCTCCAACCAGATCTTCCTCGACCATGACCATGGCCGCGCCCGAACGCTGATCCGTCCCGAGAACGAGTACGCCGCCGAGTTCAGCGGCCTGCGCGAGCGCGTCGGAGCCCTGATGGACGTGCGGACGATCCGGGCGTGGCACTACACCCGCCTGACCGATCGCGAAGTCGAGGCGCTCACCCGGGCGGGGGTTCACTTGTCGACCCCAGACAGTCTTCGCCGCCGCTCCGACGCGATCGTCGCCGAGGGCCTCCTCACCGAGGCGGAAGCCGACCTCCTGTGGGAGCACAACATGTTCACTCACCAGCACGACAGCCGTGCGGGCAAGTTCTGGGGTGTCTCCCATCCCCAGCGTGTCGACGATCTCGGCGTCGCGCCCCTGATGAAGCACTGGGGCGGCGAGGCGGCGTCGATGTGGATGAAGGACGTGGCGCTACTGGCGCGGCTCGAGAGCGTCGGCCAAGCCCGTGTTGTCGGAGTCGCCGTGCCGTTGGCGCAGTGTGAGGACTTCGGCGGCGCCGCTCGCGCGGTGATCGCCACATTTGCGCGGGCCAGAGGCGCCGTCGCCGAGCCATCCGGCTTTGACCTTTACGCCCGGACCGATCTTCCGGCCTCAGCGATCCTGGAGGTCCGCACGGAGGGCGAAGAGAGCTTCGCCGCCATGGCTGAAGGCTACCCGGCGGCCTTCGTCGACCATGGTCTGACCTACTGGAAGGACCTGACGGGCGAGGACGACTAGGAACGAATCATCAACCCCAAGGGCTCGCGGCCGGGGAGCCGCGAGCCACAACGGATTGGATTCTGTTCGGCGCCTGTTCACGCCGAAGTTCGACGGGCGGCCGGTTCGCGGCCGCCCGAAGCCGTCAGTGGACGGTGCGTCGCTCGGCGATCAGCTTCGCGAAGTGGGCGATCGCCGCGGTCTCCAGGTGGAAGGGGACCTGGCTCTTCTCTTCCTGCTGGTCGAGTTCCTCAAGCACCGCCCAGGCGTCCCAGCACTCGGCGACCACGTACCAGTTTTCCACCTCGTAGAATTCGTGGGCGTGTTCCAGAACCGCCTGCGCCATCGCCATGTTCGCCATCTTCAGTCTCCTGAGATCGATCGGCGGGCTCATCCCGCGATCATGCGACCGCCCGGGGCGGGGAGACGGACGGCCTCAGGGTCGACGGCGCTGGAAACCGGCCTGCACGGAGCGAAGCGGAGGAAGGCCGGAGGGTCCGACGCCGACGCCTCGCCCAAGGGCGAGGTCGCCTTGAGGCCACCCGGCCCTGTCCCAGGTTCGCCGGCTGATCGCGTTCGGCCCGCCGGCTCCGTACTGCGGAGACCCTGCGTCCTGACGATCCCGGTTCTGGGACCTCTCGCGGAAACACGGCAAAGAAGATGCGGCGACCTTGCGGCCGCCGCACCGGCGGGGTCAGGCCCGCGCCTTCACGGGATGATGACGCAGACCCCGTTCTCCAGCCTTCTGGGCCAGGTTCAACGCCGGACCGAAGGGCTGCAGGCCCGCAGAACGCTTGGCATTGACCGAGTTGGTCAGGGTGAGGACGCAGACCGGTTCCAGCGCCAGCATCTCGTCGTTGACCCGGAACGGGGCCGCTCGGCCATGCCTGTCGAAGTCGGCCTTGGCCAGGACCAGGGTGACGCCCTTCTGCTGCGCCCACTTGATGGCCAGCTTCTCGGCGCCCTTCGCGCCAGAGGTGGCGAGCGCCATGTCCGGCCATCGCGCCCGCGCCCAGTTCAGGGCGTCGAAGATCCGCCCGGCGTCCTCGGCGGTGTCCGCCTGGGGGGCGGCTCGGAAGGCGACGATCGTCGCGCCTGCGTCACTCGTGGCGTGCTTGCGGGCCTTGGCGGCGCGCAGCGCGTCCCGGGCGTCAATCTGGGCGGCGGTGCTCCGTGAGGCTCTCACCGAGCCCTTCCACGGGCTCCACACCTCGCCGGTGGTCGTGGTGTAGGTGGCGGCGGCCGCATCGCGGACGATCTCCATCGCCAAGGTGGCGACGTCGGCCGAGCGGGCCTTGCGGGTCGCCTCCTGGATTTCGGTGTCGAGCACTTCGGACCCATCGAAGTCGCGGACCAGGCCACCGAGTTGATCGCGGGCCTTGTCGGCGTCGCGTTCGATGCGCTGGGCCACGGAGTGGAACGCGCCGATCAGGGCCTCGCCGATCAGCACGTGGAAGTCTTCCAGGGCCGTCTCGCCGACGATGTCGAGCAGCTCGGTCATCAGGCTGCAGCCGAGCTGGTGGAGCGCCGCCTCCGGCGGATGAGTGCGAAGATCCTCGAGGAGGAGGGCCTGGGCCTCGTAGGCGGTAAGGTGGTCTGAGGAGAGCGGAGAGGGGAAGAGCTGCATGGGAAGTCCCTTTGTGGGTTGGGGGGCGAGCCCGTCGGCTCGTGACCGCCCCGCGCCGCCCGGCGGCGGCGCTCACAAGGGCTTTGAGCGCCAGCGTCCCTTGTGGGGGCCGACGAGGGGTGGCGAGGTCACTCGAGCCAGAGGGCGACCCCCACGCGAAGGGCCAGCTACCGCTGGTCCCCGTTCGTCGACAGAGTGATCACACCAGGCCGGCCAGGGCGCGCCTCACGATGGGGTCCCGATCGGCACGCCAGGCCGTGCCCGGACGCACCGCCCGGGCCGCATGCGCCGCGCAATAGCGACCGTCGGCGCGCCGACCGCAGAAGCTGAACCCCGGGCTCTTTTGGGTCGCCGATCGGCCACTTGCAGGCGTGGGCGGCGAGATGGACCAGGTTGTCCACCAGACCCCGGCCTTCCGGGGCGACGGGCGCGACGGTCATGTCCGGACGGACCGCCCTGGCCGGCCGGGACGGGGCGGCCCGACGGGGCGGCCGGGATCGCGTTGGCCGTGAGGCGATCGCGCGCAGGGCGGACGGCGCCGCTCGACCGCTGAGGCCCGGGCGATGGACCTTGCCGATGACGGCGTTGCGCGTGACGCCGCCCAGCTGCTTGGCGATCTGCGAGGCCGAGAGGCCGTCGCCCCAGAGTTTGGACAGGCGGGTGACACGGTCGTCCGACCAGCCGGCGGCTTGAGACAAGGAAGAGGGTGACATGGCGGGGTCCTCCGATCGCGCTCGGATCGAGCGCACCCGCAACCGCCCTTCCTCCTGCCTCCCGCCGCCTTCGCCTACATCAGCCCCAGGGCCTTCAGGCTGGCCACCTGGTCGCCACCGATGATGAGGTGGTCGTGGACAGCGATGTCGAGCGCCCGGCAAGCGGCCACCACCTGGCGTGTCATCTCGATGTCCGCGGATGATGGTGTCGGATCGCCCGTGGGGTGGTTGTGGGCCAGCAGGACCCCGCTGGCCGACAACTCAAGGGCGCGACGCACCACCTCGCGCGGATAGACCGGCGCGTGGCTGACCGAGCCCTCGCCCATCCGCTCGTCGGCGATGAGCTGGTTCTTCTTGTCGAGGAAGAGGACGTGGAAGGCCTCGCGGGGCAGGGCGCGGAGCCGCGCCTGCAGATACGCCTTGGCGGCGACCCACGAGGCGATGACGTCACGTCGGCGGAGCGGGAACTCCAGTACACGCAGCAACAGGGCGTGCAGCACGCCCAATTCGACGGCGAGGTCCTCACCCACGACCCGGGCCAGATCCGCCGCCGGCGCGCCAACGACCCGGCCGACACCGCCGAAGCGATCCAGCAGCCGATAGGCCAGAAGCGTCGGATCGGCCTCGCGCGCACCGCAGCGGACCAGGAGCTGGGCCAGGGCGCCCTCCTCATCAAGGGCGGCGACTTGATCGATACCGGCGGCGCCGATCGCCGGCGAAAGCGCGGGCCAGGGCGCCTCCGCGACCCCGGCCCGGAAGAGGTCCGGCTGCTCAACCAGCGGCCTGGCCTCCGGCTGCCGGGGCGACGCCAAGCAGGGCGGCATGCTGCGGATGGAACCGCTGCACCGTACGGACCGCGGCCGCATGGACCTCCGCGGCCCGGGCGGCATCGGGCTCGTGGGCGTCGAGCCCAAGGGCCAGGTAGGGCAGCGCCCAGTCGCAGTCCTCCTCGAACCAGCCGTTGGCGCTGTAGGCGGTGCGCTGGATCGCGCCGGGCAGGCGCGAGAGCGCCGCCTGGGAGATCAGCAGGCCGCCGTGCGAGGCCGTGGTGACCGCGACGGCATCCGGGCCGAGCGGGGCGACGGTCTGGATCGGCCCCCAAGGGGACGAGGATCCGGGACGGGGCGGGAAAGGGTCGGGCATGGCCGGGCTCCGCACCGGGCGAGGACCCATTCCCCGCCCGGCTCGGCCCGAAGGCCCCTTCCTCCACCCTCCATCAGGCCGCCTTGGGCAGCACCGACTGCGGCGGCCACCTGGCGAGCACCGCGGCCAAGACCTCCGGCTTGTCCACCGGCACGAACACCCGCGGCGTGTAGGCGATGATCTCGGTGAAACAGCCGAGCGACTGGAACGCCGAACGCTGCGAGGCCGCGCCGACGACCTCCAGCCGCTGACGGTCCATGACTCTGGCGCGGCGCAGCCACAGGCCGCCGGACAGGCCAAGCGCCGCCCCCTCCTCCAGCACCAGAGTCGAAACCTGATCCGGATCGCCGTAGGCGCTGGCGACGTCCGACAGGCCCAGCGCCACCTTCAGGGCCGGGACCTGGCCCGGGTCCAGCAGGCGGCCGAGCCAGCGCCGGCCGTCCGGCGCCTTCAGCCGCCGCACCGAGGTCCCCTTGTCGGGCAAGTGGGTCCAGATGGGCAGCAGAAGTCCGGAGACCAGCACCAGGTCGCGGGTGATCCAGGGGTCGGCGGCGGCCAGCTCCTGGTCCCACGCTGCACGCCAGCGGGACTCGTCCGTTGCCTCCCACGCCGATTCTTCAAAGCCCTTTAGCGAGGCGATCGTCCGCTTCTCCGGGCGGATCAGGCGGACGGCCGGGACCAGCCGGTCCTCGTCGTTGGTCGTGGTGAGGCCCTGCACCACGAGCGCAGCACGCCCGGACTTGGCGTTGAGCGCGTAGATCACGCCCTGCGTATCCAGGCCCGCCAGGGCGTGCTCGGCGCTGGCGAGCTCGCGCTTGGTGCGCACCTGGAAGCGCAGCAGCCGGGTCTCGGCGCCGGTGACGGCGTCGGTGCGGACGACCTCCTCGCCCGTGATCGCCACATCGTCGGCAACGATGTCCTCCATGCCCCGGTCCAGGGCGCCAGACTGCGCCGCCCGTTCCAGGATCGACGACAGGAGTTGGTCGAACGCCGCAAACAGGGCGTTCTGGTCGGCAATCCGCAGCGCCAGCAGCCGGTTCAGGAAGGTGTTCATCGGCGGCATCTCATCCGACGCCTTCAAGTTGCCCTCGCCGTCGAGGAGCCGCAGGCCGGTCTTGGCCTCGAAGGTCTCCCGGTCCATGGCCTCGACGTTGCCGAAGTGCAGCTCGACGTAGAAGGCCTGCAGGGCGCGGTGCGCCCAGGGGCTCTCCAGATTGTCCTCGGCGCGGAACAGGCCGTTACCGGCCGTCCGCCGCTCGCCCCGGGTCAGGGCGCCCAGGCTGTCGAGCCTCCGGGCGATTGTCGAGGTGAACCGCTTCTCGCCGTGGATGTCCGTGACCACCGGCCGGAACAGCGGCGCGCAGGCCTGGTTGGTTCGATGCGAGCGGCCCAGCCCCTGGATGGCGGCGTCCGCCCGCCAGCCGGGCTCCACCAGGTAATGGACCCGGCGCTGCTGGTTCTGGGCGGCGAGGTCGGCGTGGTAGCTGCGTCCGGTGCCGCCCGCGTCGGAGAACACCAGAACCCGCTTCTTGGCCGACATGAAAGCGTCGGTCTCAGCCTTGGCGGCGGCACCGCTCCTGCGCTCCACCACCCGGCGGCCGTCGCGGGTGATCACCCGGCGCGAGCGGCCGGTGATCTCGGCGACCTGTTCGGTGCCAAGCGCCTCGATCACCGCGTCCAACACGCCGGGGACGGCCGGCAGGCCGGCGAGGTGGGTGACCAACTCATCTCGCAGCCGCAGCGCCTCCTGGCTAACCACGGGATGGCCATCCGCGTCGGTGACCGGAACCATGGTCACGTTGCCGTCCTCGTCCTCAACGGCGTCCATGGCCATCACCGGGAAGGCGCCCATCAGATAGTCGAGCACCTGGTCCTTCGGCGTCAGGTCGACGACCAGGTTGTTCCACTCCTCCGGCGGGATCTCCGCGAGGCGCCGCTCCATCACCGCCTCATTGGTCGAGACGACCTGGACCACGGCGGAGCGGTCGGCAGCGAGATCCTCCCGGATCGAGGCCACCAGGGACGGCGCTTTCAGGCCCGACAACAGATTTCCGAAGAAGCGCAGCTTCGCCCCCTCGAACGCCGACATCGCCGCCGAGGCCGCCTGGCCGGAGCGGGGTTTGCCCTCCTCGGTCACACCGACGGCGTCCAGCGCCGCGCGGAGATTGCGATGGATCAGTTGGTAGGCATCGGCCCAGGTGTCCCAGATGGCGATGTCGTCTTCGGTCAGCGGATGGCGCAGGGCGTCATATTCGACCCCGTCGAACGAGAGCGAGCGGGCGATGTAGAGGCCCATGGCCTTCAGCTCCCGGGCGATCAGCTCCATGACCGCCACCCCGCCCGTTTCCACCGCACTCAGGAAGGTTTCGCGATTGAGGAAGGGCGCTTCGGGGCCGCCCCAGAGGCCGAGCCGGGCGGCGTAGGCCAGATTCTCCGGCGTGGTGGCGCCGGTCGCGGAGACGTACAGGATCCGGGCGTTTGGCAGGCGGTGCTGCAGGGCCAGTCCCGCCATGCCCTGCTGGGAGGCCTTCTTGGTCCCGCGCGCGCCTTTGCCCCCGCCCGCGGCGTTGGCCATGGCGTGGGCCTCGTCGAAGACGATCGCCCCGTCGAACTCCGCCCCAAGCCAGGTCACGATCTGGTCGAGCCGCGAGGGGCGGTCGCCCCGGGCCGGCTGCCGCAGGGTGGCGTAGGTCGTGTAGAGGATACCCTTGTCCATGCGGATGGCGTCGGCCTGCTTCCAGGCCGATTGCGGGGTGAGGTCGGCGGCGGTTCCCCCGATAGCGGCCCAGTCGCGCCGGGCGTCTTCCAGAAGCGCGTCGTTCTTCGACAGCCACACCGCCCGGGTCCGGCCCTGAGCGATGTTGTCGGCGATGACCCCGGCAACCTCCCGCCCCTTGCCGCAGCCCGTGCCGTCGCCCAGGAAGAAGCCCTTGCGGAAGCGAACCGCCCCGGCGTGGTCGTCGGCCACCAGCACCAGCTGGTGGGGCGCCTCCCCCAATATCCACGATCCCGGCAGGACCTGCGCGTGGGCCTCGCCGGCATAGATCACCGTCTCCATCTGGGCGTCGGAGATGCGGGCGGCGATGTCCGGCGGCAGGACCGGCCGATAGGTCGGCGCTGGCGGCGCGACCGAGGCCATGGGCCCCGATTCCACGAGCGGGGACGGATGGGGCGTGCTGGCCGCAAAGCGGACCCGCCCCAAGGTGTAGGCTTGGTAGAGGCCGACGTCGTGGCCCTCGCCCGACCAGGGGCAGGTCTCGTAGGCGACCGCCGCCGTGTTGGCGAGGAAGGCCAGCCGCCCGGAGGATGTGGCCAGTGCCCGCGCCTTGGGGACCAGGAGCGCGACGGTGTCGAGACTGCGGAACTGCCGCGTCTGGGCTGTGGGCCGGGCGACCACGGCGGCGGCCGCCTTGGCGGCATCGGCCAGGGTCTCGGCGGCGATTACCGCCGGCGTCGCCGCGTTGGCCATGCCCCGATCGACGACCAGCAGACCAGTCTCCACGGACGTGCCGTGCTTCGCATAGGCGCGCGCGGGGAAGGCCAGGCGCAGCACCACGCGCCCCTGCACCGAAAGGGCACGCAGCGCTGCGGCGTCGTCGAACAGGCGGGCCGGGACGATCGCCGCCAGGCGCCCGCCGTCAGCCACGCAGGCGAGGGCGGCGTGCAGGTGAGCCTCCAGCTCCTGGAACGGTGGGTTGAGGAGGGCGACGTGGAATGAGCCGGAGGTCTTCAGGACGTCGGGCAGGTGGACCGCGTCCTGCTGGATGCGGGAGGCCAGCGGGAACAGCCCTTCGAGCAGGGCGGCGCGGCCGGCCGCGCGTTCGTTGAGGGTCAGCGCCGCTCCGCAGCACTCCGCCAGGATCGCCAGCAGGCCCGTCCCGGCCGACGGCTCCAGCACCACGTCGCCCGGGCGCACCTGGGCAGCGAGGACGGCGAGACAGCCCAGCTCGGGCGGGGTCGAGAACTGGTCCATCGCCAGCTGCTCCTCGGAGCGGCGGGTGTGGGTCAGCGTCAGGCCGGAGAGGTTTGCCAGGAGGGCGGCGATGTCGGCCGGCGCATCCTCCAGCCGCCCGATCTGCGGCGCGAGACGGCGAAGCTGCAGCACCAGCGCCGCCTCCACGGCGTCATAGGCGTCGCGCCACAGCCAAGCGCCCTCGGCGTCGGACGCCCCGAATGCCGTGGTCATCACCCCGGACACCAGCTTGCGGTCGAGGGCCCGCGAACGGTTGAGATGCGGGGTGAGAGCGCGCGCCGCGGCCAGCAGGTTGGCGGCCTTCTGGTCGACGGCGTCGCCGGTGGCGGTGAACAGGGGAAGCAGGGCGTTCATGGGCAGGATCCGGTTCACCCGCCGCGGAGGGCTCCTCCCTCCAGACCCGACGGGCTCGCCCGCCCGCCCCCCTGCCTTTCTCTCTGCCAGCAGAGAAAGGGGCCCTCGCAGGTGGCGAGGGCCCTGATCCTCAGGCTGCGATTGGCGTCACCGCACCCTTGTCTGACGGCCCGGAGGTGTCGTCCGCCTCGGCCGGCTCGATCTCATCCGGTCCATCGGCTTCCGCCTCGACCAGGGGGCGATCCCAGGCCAGCGCGGCCGGCGCCCACTGTCGCTCGGCAGCGGCCTCGGCGACGAAGGCCACGAGGTCGTCCTTCTTCAGGGTCTTCGCTCGGTCATCCTCCACGCCCATCTCCTCCAGCATCGCGAGGAGCTGCTTCTTCGGGTGGACGGTCAGGAAGGCCGCGTCCGGAGTCCAGTGGGCCGAGATGTCGGCGCCGCAGAGGGCGGCGATCTCGGCCGCCTCGGCCCGGGCGGCGTGACGGAGCGAGGTGGTGCGACCCTCGCGCAGGTTCACCGACATGGCGGTGAGCTCTGCCAGGAGGGCCATCTTCTCACCGTGCGCCAGGGTCTCGACCCAGGTGATCGGCCGCAGGCCCGAAGCCTTGTAGGCGGCCCGCCGGCCATCCAGCCTCGTCTTCACCTCGCCGTCGAGCGACGCGACGGCTGAGGTCGTGCCGAAGCTGTAGCGCTTGGCCGAGATCTGCAGGGCCGACTCCTCCAGAGCGCCCGAGGACTGCAGGGCCAGCTGCTTGAAGAGCTGCGCCACCAGCACCGTCAGGGCCGCGCTCGGATCGTCGGCCAGGTCGCGGATCAGGCCGCGGGTGGCCACGTCGGTGCGGACCTCGTGCAGCACGTGGCTGGAGCCCTCGACCTCCACCTCCGCCCGGGGAACCTCCACATCGGCCGCCGCCCGGCCGTAAGCCGGTGCCGCGTCATCGTCGTCTTCGGTCTCGTCGTCGATCTCATCCGGCAACTCGTCGGCGGGAAGCGGGACCGAGTAGAAGGTCGCGCCCCAGCCGTAGTCGTTGTCGGCCGGCGAGAGCATCACCGCCCCGATCTTGTCGCGGGTCAGCGGCGCCCCGGCGACCACGGTCATGGCGCTGGCCAGGGGCGCGCAGGCCGCCGGGGCGTCGTCCGCCTGCGGGTCGAGGTCCTGCAGCGCGGACGACAGCTGGGTGACGGCGTACCGGGCGTCAGTGAGCGCCGTCTTCTGCGCCTCGCTGAGGTCCCCGGGGTAGACATAGCCCAGGCGATTGAAGCCCTCGGGCGCGCCGAACGCGCCGTCCTGGCCGATGTAGACGGCCAGGCCCTCAGCCGCCAGATGCTCGATGATCGGCTGCACGCGCTCGCGCCAGGCGGCCTGCAGAACCGCCGGGTCGAGCAGGGCGTCGGGCAGCTCACCGAACAGGTCCGCGCTCACCCGCCCGCCCGCGGCGACGTAGCGGTCCATGCCCACCAGGGTGAAGCGCGGATCCTCGACGGTCAGGCGGCCGCCTTCCACGATGTGGCGCAGATGGTGGTCCTGGAAGTAGCCGGCGAGCGCCGTCTCGGCGATCTCGGCCTGGCGCGTCTTGTCGTCGATGCGCGCGAACAGGCGTGCCTGCTTCAGGGTCAGCTTGCCCTGGCGCAGCGCCTTCAGCACGTTCGGGTGGACCGCCGACAAAGCCTCCAATCGCTTGATCTCCAGCTCGCTGTAGCCGAGGGCCTTGGAGATGGAGGTGGTATCCATCTTGGCCTTGCGCAGCCGGCCGATCGCCACGATCACGTCGGCGATGTGGACCGGTGCGTGCTCGGTGTTCGGCAACACGATGGCGGCCGCCTGCTGGGCCTTGGTCTCGGCCAGCTGGCACTCCACCAGATAGTCGTCGTCGATCGCGCCGCGCTCCTTCAGAAGGAGAAGGGCCAGGCGCCGCCGGCGGCCGTCGAGCGCCATGTGGGACTCCTCGTCCTTGCGCCCGGCGCGCACGATCGGCGGGATCACCACACCGGCGGCCAGGATGGTGTCGGCCAGCTGGGGCACGCCGTCGTCGGCCGGCTCGGCGAAGCGAAGGTTCTCCTTGGCCAGACCCAGGTCGCCCAGGCGAACCTGGATGCGCGCCATGGGCGTCGCGAGGCCGGCGGCCTCAGCAGTGTGGGTGTCGGTCATCGGGGTCAGGCTCCTGCGTCTGGGCGAGGGACATCCTGCCCCTGGGCGCGCCTGCCCCCGCCCTTCCTCTCTCCTCCCGACCGCGCTCGGGCCCGGGCCCGACCGCCACGGCCCACTCGTTCCAGTCTCCGTGGTGGCCCGGCGGCAGCGCCACGGCGGCCCTCACTCCTTCACGGACTAGCCCCGCCCGCAGTTGCTCGGCCGAGGCCTCTCCGTCCCGGCCACGATCGGCGGCGATCAGCACCGAACGCACCCCGTCGGGCGGCCGCCAGACCCGCAGGTTGCGGGTCGAGCCCAAGGCCCATCCCGGCAGGCCGAACCATTCGCTGGCCGACCGGGTCGTGAACACCCCCTCGCCGACCAGCATCGCCTCGGCGGCCGGATCCAGGCGGATGGCGCAGCCGGCGGGCGCGAGGCCGATCGTCTTGCGGGCCAGGCGCAAGTCCGTGACGCGTCGGCCCTGGGCGGTCAGGTAGGTGACCTCGACCGCCGTCAACACGCCGTCGGCCGTGTGGATCGCCGCCAGCAGCGCCGGGCAGGCGTAGCCGCCGCGGCGATAGGCGGAGACCGGGGTCTCGGCGTTGTGGCGCAGGACTTCGGGCCCGGGCAGCGGGCCGACCAGGCCCCGCATCCGGCAGTAGCGTTCCGAGGGGGCGCCGGCGATGGCGCGTCCGCCGTCCCACAGCCTGCGCGCCGCATCGCGCCGCTCCAGGCGCGTCACCAGCGCCGGGCGCGCCCGCGCCCCGGCCCCCACCACCGACCGGGGCGCGTTGGCGGCGTCGATGAGCTTCAGGGCGCGCAGATGGTCGAGGACGTCGCGCCAGTCGCCATCCCCGAAGGTGTGAACCACGACCCGATCGTCCTCCAGCAGGAGCGAGACGGAGCGGTCGTGGCGACTGTGGCCCGGCGCGGGGATGTTGGCGCGGCGACCATGGTCGTAGAGGTCGCCCCCCAGGGTCCGAACGATGGTCTGAAGAGACACGAGGGTCTGAAGAGACATGGCACAGCTCCGAACAACTCCGGCCGTCCGGTCCCTCCCTCCTTCTCCCTGGAACGGGATGAGCGCAGGGGCGCGCCCTCGTCCTCCAGCATCCGGACACCGGCCTCCCTCGGACTCCTTGGGGGCGTTGCGGGGGACTCCCCGCTCGAAGGGGTCGACCGAGACGATCCGGCTCGGTCGCAGGGGAAGGCTTTCCCCTCAGACCCGCGAGATTCCTCGTCGCCTGTTAGTGCCTGGGCTGGGGCGGGAGCATCGCGGCGACGGTCTCCGACCAGAGGGACAATATCTCGGCCTGCTCCGCGTCGGTTTCCTCCACGGTGTCCGCAAAGACCTGCAGGAGCCGGGCGAACTCCTCGGTTGTCGTGACGCCGGAGGCCTGCAGCACGCTGGCCACCAGGGCCACCATCTTGCCGTGCGCACAGACCAGGGCCCGATCCATCGGCCCTAGCCCTCGCCAAGATCATTCGCGGCGACGTCGGCCGCTGCGCAGGGGCTGGGGCTTGTCCGCGTCAGGTTCGGGTTCGGTGAGAAGCGCCGCGATCGGCACGTCGAGCGCCTCGGCCAAGCGGTCGAGCAGATCGACGGAAGTGTTGCCCTGTTCCCGCTCAAGCTCGCTCACCCAGGCTCGGTCGACTCCAGCATCGATCGCCAGCCGCTCCTGCGAGAGCGACTTGGCGGTCCGTAACGCCCGCAGATTCCAAGCTAGAAGCGCCCGTCCCTTCATAGAAGAACGGGGACACTTCTGTCGCCGATGAAACCACGGTCTTTAGACTACATATTACGAACGGCGGGCCCCTACTCAAGCCCGAGTTAATCTTACCATGGCGCTGGCGATCACGCCTTGTAGATTGGCGGTCGAATGGCACGGGCGCCGCACATCTTTGTGCCGACCTCTCACGCTCAAGCAGAAGACGCGAGACTTCCGGTGAGCTAACGGCTGCGCTGCCGCTCTCGCGAGTGGTGGGATTCTTGTTTGTCCTGGGACCGGGCGACCTCGACCGGTCGAACCCGCGCCCCTTGCTCCAGCCAGGACGCCAGCCGCTCGCGCGCAGCCGACAGGATTCGGTCCTGAGCCGGCCGGTCGCCCACCCGCGCCCGCACGACGGCCTCGACGATGCGCATATTTGTGCGCCCTGCGACGGCGCCCTCGCGAGCCTCGCGAGCCTCGCGATCGCCGCGCTCAGGCCGCTCGTCGGTTGAGCGGGCGGCTTTTCGCGCCAGAGCCGCCTGCCGCCGCTCAAGGTCCTGGCGGTCCCGCTCGCTCGGCTGGTAGCCTCGCACCTGCATGCCAAGGGCGGTCGCTGTCAGCCAGGCCTCGCGCCGGAAGTCCGTCTCGCCATGCACAACGACCACGGACCAGCCGCGATGGTGTGCGACTGCTGCCATGTCGCGGATCGCATTGGGGTCGGATCTGGGCGTCACCAGTCGGGTGCCCAAGTCACGGAACGCGGCGGTCTGAATGCGGGCGTCGGCATAGAAGCCAAGCCCCGGACCTCCGCGGTCGTCCAAATAGTACCGCCGCCGCACCGGATCGGGCACATCGCCTTTGCTCGTCGAGCGCCCGCGGCCTTCGCTGTCGATCTGATTGCGATCAATCTCATCGGGCATGGTCGGCCTCCTGTCGTGTCACGGACGCATCGATGAAGCGCTCCATCCAGCCTTCGACCTCGGCGTCGGTCGCGCCTTCAGCCGGCAAGGCCTCGAACCCCGCCTCTTCCAGCGCCGGCGCGACAAGATCCAGGCTGAGGTCGTCCTGGCGCGGTGCGGCCGCCGTCATCGGCGGCGTCGCCGAGATTGGAGCCCCGGTCCCGATCGCTGGATGTGCGGCGACCGTCGGCGGCGCTGTGACGCGGTCTTTGAACGCCCTCTCGCGCCAGTATTGGATCTTGCGGCCACGCACCGGCGGCATGCCGGCCCGCAGAAGGATGAGCTGGCCGGGGTCCATCTGGATCAGTTCCTGCGGCATCATCAGCGCCCGACGTTGGTCGGACTCGGTGGTGCTGCGCCTGCCACCCGACAGCAGCGTCGGCCGGCTGCGGGACCGACTGGAGTAGGTCCAGAACCCAAGGCGTTCGGAGATGTCTTGGGCGACCTTCAGCTCCTTGGGCGCAAACGCGATCTCCAGGCCGCAGTTAGCCATGATCTCCTCGGCAAGGTCCGGGCCGTACTCGGCCCTCAGCTGCGCCGGGCTCTGAAGGACGGGGAGCAGCCGCAGGCCGTAGCCGGCGACATAGGAGAAGCCGTGGGCGATGACGGCCGCGTGCCCAAGGCGCGCGAACTCGTCCATCACCATGAGCACCTGGACCGCGGGCCGATCGGCGGTCGGTCGTTCTCGGGTGTTCAGGTCGACGAGTTGCTGCAGCAGCAGATTGTAGAGGGGCGCCACGCGGGCCAGGTTGTCCGGCGAGACGCCGAGATAGAGCGACATCCGGCGCTCACGAAGGTCTCGCAGGTCGAAGTCGCTGGCGTCCGTCGCCGCGCAGACGCGCGGGTTCAGCCAGAGGTTCATCCGCGCCGTGATGGTCTGTTTGATGGAAGCGAAGGTGTTCTCCGAGGCGGAGCAGAAGTCCGAGATGGCGCTGATGCAGCCGTAGGAGAGCGGGCGGGCGGCCGCCGCCCGCGCCCTCACCTCTTGGGGCAGACGGGTACGCGGGTCGCCGAGGGTTAGCTCGCGATAGATGGCGCCCAGGCTGAAGGAAAGTTCGGGCGTCTCGGCGACATAGGCACCGACCCCGATCAGCCCGGTCCGCGCCGCCTCGGCCCAGAAGGGGTCGCTGTGCTGCGGCGGCGGAAACAGCATGACCGCGAGCTTTTGCAGTTCGTCGAGCACAGCGACTGCGTCGTTGCGGTCGATATGGCCAAGCGGATTGAACCGCGCCGTCAGGCCCTCCGGATCGAGCGGGTCGAACAACACCACGTCCTGGCCGTGGGCGGCGCGGAAGCCGGCGCTCGCCTCCCAGTTCTCGCGCTTCACGTCGAGGACGACGACGGAGTCCGGCCAGGTCAGCAGGTTCGGGATGACCACCCCGACGCCCTTGCCGCTGCGAGTCGGGGCGTGGAGCATGACGTGCTCGGAGCCGCCGAACACCAGGAGGCGACCGCCCTTCCGGCCGAGAACGATGCCCTGGCGGGACCGCAGTCCCGCGCTGACAAGCTCGGCCTCGCTGGCCCAGCGGGCGGCGCCGTGGAGCGGCGGACGCAGGTTGCGGATGACGCCGACGGTGACGATGCCGGCGCCGCCGAAGGCCGACAGCAGCCCGACGCCAAGCCATCGCCGCACCTGCGGATCGTCGCGGAAGTACCAGAACCAGGCCGGGATCTGCGCCGGGTCGATGTCGGGCGACAGGCGCTTGAGGCCCGCCAGGGCGATGACGACGGCGAACCCGCCCAGCAAGGCCACGCCGGCTGTCGCCAGCGTGCCGACATAGGCGGCCTTAAGCCGCCAGGGCGCGCTTGCGAAGCGGGTCATACCAGACCTCCGTCATGCGGAAGCGGCCGTCGACGCGGCGCAGCTGCACCACCACGTCGACCAGCATGTGAAGAAGCGAGCGGATGTCGTCGCGCGCCAAGTCGCGGCCGCCCTCGGACTCCTTCACGAGCAGGGTGAGCTGCTCGAAGGCCAGGGTGGCGCTGTCGGCGTGGATGGTGGTGATCGAGCCGGGATGGCCGGTGTTGACGTTGCGCAGATAGAAGAAGGCCGTTCCATCGCGCAACTCCTGCAGCAAGATGCGGTCGGGCCGCATGCGCAAGGCGCTTTCTAAAAGTTGCTTGGCGCCCACCTTGGCCAGACCCTGCCCGTCCTTGGCGTAGAGCATGTGGACGGCATTGCGATGCGGGACGGTCAGCTCTCGCGCATCTTCGATGGTCAGCAGTCGCTCGCCCTCGGGGATCAGCCGCACCAACCCCTTGGCGAAGGTGGTCTTGCCCGAGCCCGTGGCGCCGGAGATCAGCACGTTGCGGCGGCTGCGCACGGCCAGCCGGAAGAAGGCCGGCCAGTCGCCGGCATCGCGCAACGCCAGGAGGCCCGTCTCGTCAGCCGACAGGTCGTTGCTCGCCAGGGCCACGTCGTCGAACAGGCCGTTGCGCGCGAAGGCGTCGAGATCGAAGGTCGCCTCTGAGGGCTTGCGCAACGTGAGCGAAAGACGCTCGGCGGCGGGCGGGATGACGATCTGGCAGCGCTCACCGCCCGGCAACACGGTCGAGCAGATCGGGGTCTCGGGGGTGACGTCCTGGGCGGTGAAGGCGGCGGCCGCCTTGGCCAGGGTCGAGAGCCAGGTCTCGGTCAGGTCGGGCGCCGCGCGCCATTCCCAGCCGCCCTCGTGCTCGATCCCCAGCTCGCCCGGCCGGTTGACGACCACTTCCGTGACGCCGGCTGGCTGCAGGCAGGCCTGCAGCGGCTTCAGGTAGTGCTCAAGGATGGCGGTGTCGTGAGCCATCGCCTCACCGGCTCTTCAGGCCATAGACGCCCGAGAAGTCGAAGTCCTGGGCGACGAAGATCGAGACCTCCGCCCCCTGCGCCTTGCGCAACGACGGCGGGGTGTTGATCGAGTTCTGCACGGCAATCCCGGCGGCGTCCGACGGCAGGCGGGTGATGCTGGACCCATTGTTTGGGCCGGCAACGGCATAGGCCGCGTCATCGACAATGCTGAGCAGAAGCGCGCCGCCGAAGCGGTCCCAGAAATGAGTGTCGATCTCGCCGTCGAAGCCCGCCCGGCCAAGCGGGTCGGCGGCGGGCGAACCCAGGGCGATGGCCACGCCCGCGGGCGTGACCGCCCGGGTCCACAGCACGAACAGCCGCCGCTGGCCTTGGCGCAGGCTCGAGCGGTATTCGCCCAAGACCTTGGTGCCCTTCTCCATCAGGACCACCGCCCCGTTGTCGGAGAGCACATCGCGCGGGATCAGGCAGCTGACGTAGCCCGGCGTCGTCGTGTCCATCGCTGTTTGCAGGATGCAGGGGATATCGGCGCCGGCGACGATCAGGAAGTTGCGATCGGGCAGGCGCGCCGCCCGCGCCTGTCCGATAGAGGAGCCGCGCCGCAACTGGTCGAGCTCGGTCGCCTCGCGCGCCGGCCCGGCCTGGGCCGCCAGGATCGCGGGCATGGCCGGTCCAGAACCCCCATCGCCGCCTCGGCTGTAGGCCAGGATCGGCGCTCCCCGGATGGCGCTGACCTCCGCCTGACGGCGCGTCGCGGCATCCGCCGCCCCGGCAGGTCCGCCATTTGCGGGTTGAATGGCTGGAACCTGTCCACTCGCGCCGGTCGGTCCAAGGCTGGGCGCATCGGCGCCCGGCGCCGCCAGCGTCGGGGACGGCGTTTTCATCGCCGGCTCGAACGGCACGACCTGCCGCGCCGGCTCGTCGCGTCGGGGCTCGGCCACTGGTTTGTCATGGCCCCAGGTGGCGGCGACGAACACGCCGCAACCGGCCACGAGGGCGGCCAGGACGACGCCCTTGCCGGCCATGCCTGTCCCGAGCCGGCCGGCGATCGGCGAGATCGATCGCTCGAAGGCCGGCGGCGCGCCTCGCTCGTCCCTGCGTGACGGCTCTGCATTGTGGAGATCGGCGGCGTCGGTCATGGCTTGGACGCTCCCTGGTCGGTGCGCTGGACGTCGGCGGCGGCCGTGCCGGTCCCCGGATTGACGCCGTAGGCCTGGAAGGCCTGGTTGTAGATGCAAAGCACGTCGCGCCCCCGACGCAGACGCAGCTGGCGAACCACGGCATGGACCACCACGAATTCGCCGCGCACGTCGAACGGGATCAGGCTTTCGGTCCCGCTGGATTCCACCTGATAGATGGCGGGAACCTGCTGGTTGGCCGGAAAGCGCAGGACGGTGAAGCGGCCGTTGTCAGACACTTCGGAGGGCTGCAACGCGCTCGCGCCCTGGACGCCATAGTTGAGGTTGCGCTGGCCTTCGACCACGGCCCGGTCGAGCTTCAATTCGACAATGCGCCGCTCCAGCGCCGCGGCCTGTCCGGTCAGCGCCGCCGTCGCGGCGGCCTTCTCGTCCTGCGGATAGCGGAAGCGCAGGCCGAAGACGGTGTCGGGGGTATTGCGCGCCGAGGAGCCGGCCCGCGTCGACAGCTCGAAGGTATAGTTGCGGGTCTCGGCCCCTCGGCTGGTGGTGACGATCAGGTTGGTCGGCGGCCGGGCCGCCTTGGGCTTGACGAAGAGGATGTTCTTCTCGGCCGCCACATCCCAGCCGGTCGCGTCGCCCACGGCGACGTGCAGGATGGTCTCGTCGGGCCCGAGCAGGATCTGGGTCGCCGTGCGGAATACGCCGGTGATTTTCACGACCGCCCAAGGATCGTAGTCCACCATCTTGATGCGGGGGTCGGACGGCCCCGACTTTGGCGTGTCGAGCGCAGCAGAGGGCGACGCGACCGCTAAGGTCGCCGCGGCCAGTATGGCGAGGGGTGTTCTCATCGCACCACCTCCGGGTCCGCCCGATAGCTGGCCACCTGGAAGCCCAGCGGATTGCGCAGCCGGTCGGCCTCGCCCATCGGCGCCTTGGTGTAGGCGTAGGCGATGGTCGCGATCCAATCGCTTTCGGTGACCTGCTGGCTCTGGCGCACGATCCGGTGGAAGCGGACGTTGGCGACGCCATCGGAAACGAAACTGACCGCCCGGATGTCGATCTGCGCCTCGCCTGCAGGCCCGTAGATCATCTGCGGGCTCTGCGGATTGGCGGGCCTGAAGGCGTCCGCCCAGCGCTGCTGCTCGGCGGGGGTCGACATGATCGAGACCTGGCGGAAATTCGCCTCGGCCGCCGGCGCCAGCCAGCCCTCCCGCGAACGGACGTACTGGGCCAGGAAATGCTTGGTCACCGCCTCGTCGTAGGTCAGCGGCTTTTCGGACCTTAGCGCCGTCATGACATCGACGGCGCCGGTGCTGCGGTCGACGCGGACAACGAAGGGCTCGACGCTCTTCAAAGGGGCGAGGGCCGCGACGGCGCCGACGGCGACCGTCGCCACGATGGAGGCGAAGGCCGCGACACCCCAGGCCAGCCGGCGCGAGCGCTCGGCGCTGCGGAGCTGATCGAAGTTCCAGCCCTTCGCCTCGGCGAAGTAGTCCTTGAGATCGCTTTCGGCCTTCATGCGAGACAGCTCCCGAACGCCTTTGGCGAGGTGTTGGAGGACAGGGTCTTCGGCTTGGCGCCGTCAGGCGCAGCGGTCGGTGCAGACGGCCCGCCCTCCGTTGGAAGCGCCAGCACCGTGCCGTAGGGATTGGCGGGGCGCAGGTGTTTGCCATCGCAGACCGCGAGCTTGCCGCCTCCGGTCGAGGCGCAGGCCGTGAGCGCGAAAGCGGCCACGATGGTAAGGATGGCAATGCGCATCAGGCGCGACCTCCGGCAGGACGAATGGAGCCCCCGCCCCTTGGCGCGCTGCGGCTGGCCTCCTGCGGCCCCTGTGGCGCGCCCGCGCGCGGCACGCCGCTGAGCGAGGCGGCGTTGGCGAAGTCCGCCAGACCGGCGCTGGCTCCGCCGGCGATGCCGGCGGCGATGGCCGGCGTCTGCAGGAAGAAGATCGCGCCCAGCAGGCACAGCGCCACGAACAACAGGCCGCCGGCCATCGGATCGGAGCTGTCGATGTTGTCCCACTGTTGGGCGACCAGCGACAGGATCAGCTGGAACACGGTGATGATCAGGGCGAACAGCACCAGGTAATTCACCGCCTGGCTGAGCCAGCCGAAGAAGAACCGGCGGGTGGCATCGAAGAGGGCGCATGCGACGAAGATCGGCCCGAGCGCCACGAGCAAGGCCAAGGCGACCTTGGCAATCAGGACCACCCCGAAACCTATGGCCGCAGCGAGCGCGCCGACGATGTAGACGACCGCACCGAGGATCCATGGCCCGAAGTCGACCGGACTCGCCTGCTTGGTAATCGTCTCGGCGAGATAGGCCGCACGGTTGAAGAAGTTATCGAACGCTGAGCCAACGTCAGGGACGCCTCCCCCGCTGATCGCTTGGGTCAAGGTGTCGGGCAGGACATGGAACAGCGGCTGGGTGACGTAGGTCGAATAGGCCACCGTGGTGGCCAGCATGTAGACGAAGGCCAGCTTGAGGCTGCGCACCACGAAATCCATGAACGGCTCCTGGATTGTGCCGCGGAGGATCGCGAAACCGTAGAGCAGGACGTAGAGCACCAGGGCGGCGCGTAGGGGGCCGGAAACCTGGGCCATCACCGAGCTGGCGCGCTCGTTCAGGAAGACGTCGAGCTTGCTGTCGACGAAGGCGTAGGCCGGCTGGAATATTTGCAGGGGCTCGGCCATCGCCGCACTCAGAAGCCCTTCTTGTAGGCTTCGATCCGCGCGTCTCGCTTGGCGGCTGCCGAACCGGCCTTCGCGTTAACGCACTCGTCCCCGCGGTGAGCGCCAGTCGCACAGTCGGCGACGACCTTCTCGGCCTCGTCGGGATGTGCAGTGAAGTAGTCGGCGCTCCGTGGTTGAGGCGAACACGCAGCAAGCAGAGCTACAGCAGAGAGGGCATATAGAGTCCGGGTCATTGGAAACCGCTCCGATACAGCGCGATCCGCGCATCGCGCGCTGCCATCATGCGCTCTTGTTGCCGCTGCCTTTCAAGTCGATCCTCAGCTGCCTGAGCCATGGCGATGCCTTGCAACCGCATCTGGTCGTTGGCGATCATGGCTTGCTCGGTCGTGGCGCGCGCCTGCAGGTCCATCACGGCCCGGGCGTTCGGCGCTGTGTCGATGGCCGCTTGGAGGTCTTTCAGGCCTTCAAGGCGCTGAGCGCCAGCGTCAGTCACGCTCTGGCCGAGGGCCAAGTCGCGGGCTGCGCGCTGACCCGCCGCTTCAAGATCGGCCCCGAGCGGATCGTCGGCCGGGGCTGTGTAGAGGCGATGGGCGGACCGGATGGTGTCGGCCTTCGCGCCGAGGGCGCCGAGCGCCGAGAAGTCGCCCTTTGTGACCGCGCTCAGGGCCGAGGTGTCGGGCAGAAATGACCGCAGCGACGGCACGCCGAGCGCGCTGGCGATCTTGCTCACGCCTGACGCGTCGTTGAGGCTCGAGAAAAGCTGCTGGCCTTGGGTGACCTGGGTCTTCAACTCGTTGAGCTGATTGACGGCCGTGGTCGCCTGCTGGATCAGCTTGGCGTAGCTGGTCGCATCATAGACCGCGAGTTGGGCATGCGCGCTTGAGCCGCCTAAGGTGACTGCGCCAAAAAGCGCGATGGTGATCAGCGGCCGCTTCATAGGATCATCCTCCGTTCGCGGTGAAAGGGTTCGAGCCAGTCCTTCGGGTCGTCACCGACACGGGCCCGGATGCGATCGAGGAGATCGACCGTCTCCGTGCGGCCCGAGAGCACCGCAAGCTGGTCATCCAGCCCGTCGAGGCGCAGCTCGGCGACCACGGAATTGAGGCCCTGCTTGATCAGGAACTGCCGCGACTCCGGGGCCAGTTCCTCGCGCACCAGGGCGAACTCCCGGCGGGTGAGGCCGAAGCCCTCGATGTAGTCCCGCTCCGCCGCATGGGCGTTGGGCAGGAAGATCTTGGTGGCGCACTGCTCCAGGATCGTGTGGGCGATCGGCGAGCGCAGCACGTCGGCCGGCGACTGGGTGCCGAACACCATGAAGGCGTTCTGCTTGCGATAGGTCTTCAGCCCATCCTGGGCGAGGCCGCGGAAGGCCTCGTCGCCGAGCGCCTTCCAGAACTCGTCGATGTCGATGACCAGGCGGCGGCCATCGACGAGGGCGGCAAGCCGGTGGAAAAGGTACATCATCATCGGCGTGCGGACTTCGGCGTTGTCCAGCACGTGGGTCATGTCGAAGCCGAGGAACCGGGCGTCCAGGCCCAGGGCGTCGGCTTCATTGTCGAGCACCCAGCCAAGCGCGCCGCCCCGGCACCACTTTTCCAGTCGCGCGCCAACGCCGCCGGCGTCGCGCTGACCCAGGAGCGCGCGCAGCGCCGACAGGGATCTCTGAGCGGGCGGCAATGGACCCAAGGCGACGACAGCTTGGTCGATGGCGTGCTCTTCCTGAACCGACAGCGGCCGCTCGCTCGCGCCGACCAGCTGCCGGATCAACTGGCCGAGGAAGGCGGCGTTGGCGGGCGTGAAGTCGAGGGCCTTGAGCGGCGCAAACCCTGTCGGGTCGCCGTTGCGCAGCGTCAGATAGGTCCCGCCGCAGGCGCGGACGAAGATCTCCGCGCCGCGGTCCTTGTCGATAAAGACCTGCTGGGCGCCGAACTTCTCCAGCGCCGCTAGCATGAAGTTCTGGACCACCGTCTTCCCGGAACCCGAAGGCCCACAGATGAAGGTGTGGCCAAGGTCGCCGACGTGGAAGTTGAAGTGGAAGGGCGAGCCCGCCGAGGTGCGCAGCAGCGCTACCGCCTGACCCCAGTGGTTGCCCTCAGCGCGGCCGGCGGGGTGGGTGTGGAATGGGGCCAGCGCCGCGAAATTGCGCGAGGTGATCGCCGCTGGACGAACCCGGCGGCTGAAGTTTCCGGGAAACTGTGCCCAGAAGGCCGCTTCGAGCGCCAGGTCCTCGCGGGCGGTGACAAGGCCGGAGTCGGCCAGCAGCGCCCGCGCGCTGGAGAGGTTGTCGGCGAGCTGGCGAGGGTCATCGCCATAGACCAGCACGGAGGCTTGGTGGTCGCCCATGGCGAAACGGTTGGACATCAGGTCGTCCAGCGCCTCACCGAGCCCCGCGATCTGCGAGGCCGCCCGGTCCCGCGCCGAGAGCATCTGGTTCTGTTTGCGCTCCATCACCGCGCGCGCGGCAGACTTCGAGAGGAAGGTGAAAGACTGGCTGGCGACGAACGCGAAGCGTGCCGAGAGCAGCCCGTTCCAGAGTCCTGGGCGGGTGACAGCGGGGTATTCCTTCACCCCGAACATGCCCGCGAACCTGGCGTCGGCGGCGTCACGGATCTCCAGCGCCTCGCGGCCGAAGATCACCCGCGCCGAATAGATGGCTGAGCCGAGATGGCCGCGGATCAGCGGCACCCGTTCGCGCCGTCCAGTCAGCACCAGCCGCAACACTTCCAAGGGCTCGGAAAACCAGCCGCCATCGTGTTCGTAGAGGCCTAGGGTCCGAACGCCGTAGCGGCCTAGGTATTGGGCGAGGTCGCGACCCGCGTCCTGCAGGCGCTTCACCGCTCCGTCCTCGTCGGCCACGGATCTACGGCGCTTTGCGATCCAGGCGCCGGCCCGCTCGGTGGCGTCCCGGCCGGGGTGTAGGACCAGCGTCACATAGAGCTCGTTGACGAACATCTGCGTCGCGCCGAGCCGTTCGCGATAGCGGGCGTTGAGGTCTTCAGCGAAGGGCGATCGGAACGCCCCTTCCGGGTATCCGCCGTGACGGCGCCGGACCAGATGATGCCAGACGGCAAGGTGGTCGTTCGCCAGGTTGCGCCAGGCACCGTTGAGCTTGGCGTGCCAGTCGTTGAGGTCGCGGACGTCGGCGGTCTCGAAGCTCGCGCCCTCGAGCTGGAAGGTGATCATCAGGGCCTGGGTGTCGAGCCCGATGATTTCCCCGTTCACGTGGCGCGCGTATGGCAACGCGCCCCGCGGATCGAGCTCGCGCCCCAGTGTCGCTTCCTTCGCCCGAGGCTGGAGCAGGAGGTCACCCACGAAGCACCTCGGAGGCGACGTAACGGCGCTTCAGCGGAAGCGGGGTGGAGGAACTGCCGCCCCAGGTCGCTCCGTTGCGGGCACGTCCCTTGGTGTCGACGAACATCCACAGCACCCGGAACGCGTTGTGGTCGTGCTTGCAGATGGCGCGGAAGACGATGTGGACCGCGGGCGCGATTAGGAGGTAGGCGGGCGAGTGCGCGGCCAGGAAGACCGTCGCGGTCACCATCACGTTGAGGCCCATCGCCTCCATCGGCACGCCGGCGACCATGGCCGGCCGCGTGCAGGCCAGGAACAGGGTGTCTTCCGTCAAGCGTTCGTCGGCCTCGAAGGACATCGGGTCACGCTGCCCCGCCACCGCCGCCGCCGGTAATCAGATCTACGATCCCCGCCGCGCTGAAGATGACGATAATGCCAACAACCACCGTGCCGGCGCGGCGCATGTCCAGGTGTCCGAACATCCAGGCGATGCCGGTGATGATGATGGCGATCACCGCAAGCCCGCGGATGACGTTGCTATTGAGCAGATCGATGATGTTTTGAATGAAGCTGCCGATGTTGCCGCCGACCCCGGACGACTGCGCTAACGCGGGGCTCGCGCTCACCAGCGCGATCACTCCCGCGAGGGCCACGCGGCCGATGAGAACCTTCTTGCTGCGCACGCTCACTGGGAACCTCCGGTTGCTGTCGCTGTGTTGGAGACGGTCGTGACGAAGCTGCCACGGCCACGAGACGCTTCGCCGAACACGTCCCACCCCGCCCGCAGCGGCACTTCAGGCGGCGGTTCAGGTTCGGACCCAGGCATCGCTGGCGGACTTGCGCCGCCGATCGCCGGCACGATTCGTCCGGCCGCAGCCGTCACTTTGCCGACGTAGCCGTTGCTGATCCCGCGGATCGGATGGCCGGTGTTGTAGTAGGAGAGCGCCGTCTTCAACGCCGCTTGCTCGCCCACACGCCCCGCGCCGCTCCGCATGTAGCCGTCCTGAAGGATGCGCGCGGCGGCCCGCAGATTCGTGCAGGGCTCAAACACTTCCCGCAGGCTGAGACCAAGCCAAGAAAGGTTCCTGCTGTTAATTTGCGCCAAGCCAAGATCGATGCTTCGGCCAGCAGCGATGAGCGTGCCCGCTTTCGCGACCGCGTCATCGACCGAGACGGGCGCGACGGTAACGCGCGGGGCGCCGTTGACGCCGATCGCCAGAGGGTTGAACCGACTCTCGACCTGGACCACGGACAGGAGCGTCTGAGGCGCAATAGTTGGTGCGCACTGGGCAGCAAGAGCGAGAGCGGCGGCGAGGCTGATGGTCATGGCGAGCGCCTGCTTCAACGATAGGCCTCTCCAAGGCCTGGACCGTGATGTTGGCCGGGTGGCTCGAGAGCTGCGAGGCGCAAGCCTACCCACCCGGAGGGGGTAGGCTTACGGCGCGCGTCGCGTGATGAGGCCGAGTTCACGGGCGCGCACGACGGCTTGAACCCGCGTCTTCACGCCCAGGTGACCGCAGACCTTGATGATGTGCTTCTCGACGGTTCGCCCGGAAAGCCCAAGGATTGCGCCTATGTCGGTTGCGCTTTTGCCCTCCTGAACCCAGGCAAGGCACTGAAGTTGACGGTCGGTGATCTGCCGCGGGGCAAACGAGCGAGCTTGTTCAAGAGGCTCAAAACCTCGTCCCGCGAGCGCGGCCACGGCGGTTTGGTCTCTCTTGTCATAGTGTTCGGCCAAGGGACCCAACTCCCAGCTAAGGTTTGCCCCCCTAACCAGTTTTGTTGAGTGCGCAGGGAAACATTGGATCGCAAGCCGAAGTCTTTGGATTGAGCCAAATGCAACCAGGACGCTTATATTGATTGATTCAGCAACCCGACACCCGCGGTCAATTCCGATAAAACCCGCAGCGAGGAATTACGGAGGGGGGTCCGAGATCAATCCCAGGGCGAGCGCTTTGGCCACTGCCTGCGTGCGATTCCGGACGCCCAAGCGACGGCAAGCCTCTCCAATATACTGATCTACAGTCCTGGGTGAGATCGCTAGTTCAACTGAAATTCGTTGAGACGTGAGCCCGACTGAAGCCAGTTGAATGCAAGCTAACTGACGAGTACTGAGGAGAACTTGCGATTTATCAGACATAAATACCTACATTAACGTCGTTTTTATTGGATCCTTTGCTTGGGTCGCCGTTCGATCACGTAAGGCGTTTAGGATGCAAGCGCGTGAATACCGCGCTCCGTGCCCGCCCGGCGCCCGGGTTAGCCTGATCGGGCAACCGCTCCAGCTTAGCTTCCGGCGCAGGCGAAGTAGTGCGGACGGACAGGCCAGTGTGTGGCCTGCTTCGGCGGGCTCTCTCCCGTTCATGTACGGAGGCGGTCAGCGCCGCGCGATGCATCGGAAGCCAATGTGCGATGTCGGGCTGTCGATGGACTGGGCGTAGCGCGCCGCCGGGCGATACCGCTGGCAATAGCTGGGCGCGCAAAGGTGCGAACCGCCCTTCAGCACCTTGCGTCCTATCCGCACCTGGGGGGTGCTGGGATCATAGCTCTCCTGTTCCACAGCGGTCCGGGCGCGAGGAGGGCCGCAGCAGGCCCGATCCGGTTCGGCGCCATCTGCGGCGTACCAGTCGGTTGTCCATTCCCAGACGTTGCCGACCATGTCGTGGAGGCCAAAGCCGTTGGCCGGGAAGGCGCCGACCGGTGAAGTCCGCTCGAAGCCGTCCTCTCGCGTGTTCTGCCAGGGAAACTCGCCCTGCCAGTAGTTGGCCATCATGCGGCCGTGGGGGGCCAATTCGTCGCCCCAGGCGAAGGGCCCGCCTTCGCGGCCGCCCCATGCGGCGTGCTCCCACTCCGCCTCCGTCGGCAGCGTCTTGCCGGCCCAGATTGCGTAGGCCAGGGCGTCGGCAAAAGCCACCTGCACTACCGGGTGATCCAGGATCCCGTCGATCGAACTCTGGGGACCGTGCGGATGGCGCCAATCCGCTCCGAAGACGAATGACCACCATAGGCCCGGGTTAAGGGTGTCGACCGGTCCCGGTGTCGGCGTGAAGACGGCCGACCCGGCGCGGGCCATCTGCGGCGGCATCCCGGGATAGTCGCGCGGATCGGGCGCGACCTCCGCATAGGTGACGTAGCCGGTCGCGGCCACGAACTCGGCGAACTCGCGGTTCGTCACCGCATGGGTGTCGATCCAGAAATCGCCTACTGTGGCGCGGCGCACCGGCGCCTCCTCCGGATAGTGATCGTTGGATCCCATGAGAAATTCACCGCCGCGGATCAGCCGCATGCCCGCCAGCTTGCGGCGCTGAGGGCCGCCGGACCTCGCACGGATGAGCGACATGGATATCCTTGCGTAGACTTGGCCGTGATCAACTCTTTAGCTGAGATGCAGCAATCGATAGGCTTGTAGGCCTGTTAAACTTTGCGAATTATCGACCGACGATGTTAAGCGGCTCCGAGTTGCGGGTGTGCCAAAATCCAGGGCCTGGGTTACACGAGAGGCGTCAGTTCCGAGCTAGCCGCCCAACTGTCTAGAGTGAGTTCCTGTCGGCGCCTGAAGGCGCCGATTACGCGAGTGGAAGGTCGGGAAGCTTCCCAGTCCTTATGGCTCCCGTAGCGCGTGATGAGGAGCAGTCGGGTCGTGCCGCCCGGGTCGCGAACGTCCTGTCCTGCCGTGAAGAGGCCGTAAACCTGAGCGTCGTTGGCGGTCTCGAACTCCGCCCAGCCGTTTTCAGACAGCGACACGAACTCGCCAACTGTCTCCCCTCTCACCCGGAACCAGCGATGGACGTAGACGCCGCCAGGTCGCGGAGGGGCTACGATTCGTGGCCTTACCGTCGGGAATAGCGAAGTTCGCTCCGGTGCGCTCACTCCAGGCATTCTCGAGAACCGACCCAGCAGCGCCTCGCGCTTCAATGGGGAACGCCAGGCAGTCAACACCACCGCTTCGCGTGCCCGCCATCCGAGCTGAGGCGTAAACAGGCCCAGGAGGCTGCCGCCACCGCCCGCAACCTCGGCACCGAAGTCGGCGACACTCTCACGCAGCATCCTCGAGGCCGATCCAGCCAAAGGTGGCTCGAAGCGGAAGTGGAGATAATCGTATGCGGAAGGCGCATCTCCCCAAGCACTGCGGTACGCTCCGACGGCGGTCAGGGCGGCAAATCCGCCCAGCAACCGGCGACGGTCCCATTGGCGGCAGGCATCGGACTTATGGTCAAGTCGATGCCTGCGCTCAAGGCCATGATTGACGATCACTTCACCACCCCTTGCAGTTCGGGCCACCCGGTCTCGCGAGGAGATTTGGCTTGCGCTTCGGCTGTAGTCCGACGCAGCACAATTATCGATGATCTGAAAGCATGGCAACATGGAGCAAAAGAACTCTGCGGGCCATGCTCGAGAGCCTGCCGCGACCCTCACGAGCCGCTCATCGCGAAGATGCGTCCCGCGCCGCTGCAGGCAGGGTCGGCGACTCTCCACCTTTCGCGCAGGCCAGCTCCCCCTTGGCCAACTTGGGTGAATGCGATAATCGATAATGTGACATGGAGGATGTGCGATGGGGGACGACCGGATTTTGTTGCTGCACGGTGGAGTGGGGTCTCCGTATACGATGAAGATGCGCGCCTACCTCCGCTACAGGCGCATACCCTTCCGCTATTGTCAGATCGCGGAATGGGAAGGCGGCGTGCTGGCCCGCGTCAGGCCCGCAGTGATACCGGTCCTGGAGTGGTCCGACGGACGTGTCGCAAATGATTCAACATCGTTGATCGAGATTCTCGAGCAAGAGCATCCCGGCCGAGAGACCCGCCCGCCCGGAGCGGTATTCGGCTTTCTGAGCGCCTTCCTTGAGGACTTCGCGGACGAGTGGGCGACGAAGTGGATGTTCGACTACCGCTGGGCCCGGCACCGGGATCAGGAAGCCTGCAGTCGGTGGCTCTCCTTTGATCGCCTTCGCTCCGCAGGTTCTGAGAAACTTGAAGCCTTCGCCGCAGAGTTCCGCGCTCGCCAGGTTCAGCGCATGCCCCTTGTGGGCTGCACGGACGGCAACAGGCCCGCCATCGAGGAGTCGTTCCTGACCGCAATCAGGACACTCAACGAGCAAGTACGGGATTGCCAGCCCTTCCTATTTGGCAGCCGGCCTTCCGCCGCCGACTTCGCGATCTTTGGGCAGCTCTCACAACTTGCGTCGGATCCCACCCCTGGCGAACTGAGGTGGCGCCGGAAATTCGGACAGGTGGCTAAGGTAGGTTCGACCTCTTTGAAGGACGGACTTTATGACTGGGAAGCGGAAGCGGTACTCGGCTGATTTCAAGGCCAAGGTGGCGCTGGAGGCGTTGAAGGGGGAGCT
>CAMTXB010000032.1:0-42694 GCA_947085575.1 uncultured Caulobacteraceae bacterium | reverse complement strand
TGTGGACCGACCGGTACATGCTCATGGCGTCGGCCTCGATGTGGGCCGCCAGCACGCTCATGGCCGGCTCGATGATCCGCTCGGAGAAGTCGTCCAGGGACAGGGTCAGGTCCACCGAGGTGAAGTTCAGGTCCACCCCCTTCTGGGTCTGGACCTTCAGCTCGACACTGGTCTCATTGGTGTCCTGCGCATCCAGGGTCGCCCCGGTGCGCACCACATACTGGTTGGGCAGGCGCACCTTCAGGGTGTCGCCCACCTTGGCCCCCTGGCGGGCGAAGCTGTCGTCATATTCCCGGGTGATGGAGCCCACGAAGTTCAGCTTCTGGTGCAGCACCCGCAGGGCTTCTCGGGTGACGGCGGTGGGGGAAAGCAGGGCATTGGGCATGGGGTCTCGTCTTCCTCAGACTGGAATGGGCGGCGGCGCGGCTGCGCCGGTCAGGGTTAGGGTGTGATCAGGCGCGCTCAGGCGCCTGGAAGGTCAGGCCAGGGCCTCGGGCGCTCACCGCCCGGCCAGGGCCTGGGCGTTGCGGCGGCGCATCCATTCGGCGGCGGCCATGTCGTCGCGGACCGCGCCGGTCGGGGCCGCGCCGCCGCCCACCTGCACAGCCGGCCTTACCTGGACCGCCGGCGGGGGCGCCTGGGCGGCGGCCTTCTGGGCCTGCAGGGCGGCCTCCCCCTGCTGGGCCCGGTGCAGGATCATCCATAGCCGCGGATCAGCCACCTCCCGCAGCTCCTCCAGGGTGACGCCAAAGGCCTGGGCATAGTCCACCAGCCTGGCCGCCACCTCCGGCGACCAGCCCTCGATCTGGCCGGCCAGCACCCGGCCGGTTTCCTCAAGCTCGATCCGCGCCCGCTCGGCCGCCGCGGCCCGGGCCATCTCGTCCTGCTGCGCCAGGGTCTGCACATAGGCCTCCCGGGCCTGGGCGATGTCATTGGCCTGGACCCACAGGGCCTCAGCCAACGGCGGGTCCTGCGCGCCCAGCCCCGCCCAGTCGAGGTTCGCAAACTGGGCGAGCTGCTGGTCCAGGGCGATCAGCACCGCCCGGTCCTCGGCATTGGCGCTGGCCAGCTCGGCCTCCAGGGCCATCATCTGCCCCCGCTCGGCCAGGACCCGGCGCTCGGCCGCCAGGGCCTGGCTGGCCTGCTCGTGGTCGACATTGGCCATCAGCTGCGCCTTCAGGGCCGAGGGCAGCCGATAGACCTGCCCCCCATGCTCAATCTCCTCAAGCTCATCTGCAGCGAGCAGGCGCGGATCGGCGCCGCCGGAAAGGATCGGGTCTTGCATCATGGTCATGTCCTTGGTTTTGCCCCGTCAGAACCGAGGCGGGTCAGTCGCCGCCGGGTCAGCCGGCCGATGGGGCAAGGCCCGTCACCTTCATCCGCTGGGTTTCGGCCTCGAAGGCCGCGATCTCCAGCTTGCGGGTCTCCAGGGCCTGATCGCGCCTCATGGCCTCCAGCTTCTCCTCGGCGCCGGCCAGGGCCCGGGACAGCTGCTCAATCGCCCCCCGCGCCGCCTCCAGCTCCGGCGCCTCCCGCCTCACCGGGGACGGCAGCAGGCCGGCAAGCCGCTCGGCGATCTCGTCGGCCCCGGGCCAGTCCAGATTGCGCGCCAGCAGGTCCCCGATCACCGGGGCTGCGGCCGGGAAGGCCCGGATCAGCTCGATCATCTGGGTCGCCGCCTCCTCCCGGCGGCTGGTGAAGCTCGGTCCGGCCCGCACCGTCAGGTCATACTTGCCGACGCTCAGATCATAGATCCGCTGCACCTGCCGAAGCTGGCCGTCGGGGCCGGCCTCGTGCACCGCCACCGGCTGGTTCACCTTGGCCAGCCTGGCCTCGCCGCTCGGCCCCAGCACCCGCACCACCCGGGGCGCGGCATAGACCTTGGGGATCAGGTCGATCAGGATCCGCCCGGCGTGCCGGATCCCCCGGCTCAGATTGTCGACATAGTGGAAGGTGGACACATCCCCCTCCCGCTGCCGCGCCATGATCGCCCGGCCGCTGGTCTCGTTGGACCGCGCCCCCAGGCTCGCATCATGCAGCCCCATGATCGCCTTCATGTCGTCGCTGGCGTTCAGCGCTTCCTGCAACGCCCCGGCCGGAACCCCGGCGAAGGGCTGGCGCATGGGGGGCTCAGGCCCGTCATATTCGAGGTAGGCGTGGGTCTGGACATTGGCGCTGGCCCACTTCTCGGCGTCCGTCTCGAACGCCCCCTTGCGGCCGATGAAAGGCGCCTTGGGCGCCAGCGCCACCAGCTCTGTCGTGGTGGTCCGCCAGTAGTTGAACATCCGCTGCGGGTCCTTGGCGTCCCGCACCAGGCTGCGCAGCCGCCGCCGTCCGTCGATCCGCAGCTCCTCGCCAAAGACCGGCACGATGGGGATGAACCGCCCGGCCCATTCCACGGTCTCCAGCACCTGCGCCCCGGTGACCACATGCTGCACGACCCTGTGGCTGGCCACCTCCCGGGGCGCGCCCGCAACCCTGACGCCCAGCGCGTCGAACAGCGCCTTCTGCGCCTCATAGGCGGCCAGGTCGATCACCTGCCCGTCGCTCAAGGCCACGACTTTGCGGACGACCGCCTCCCGGCGCCAGAACTCGGCGACGCTCACGCGGTCCCCATCGCCCCAGGCCTCCCCCAGGCCGCCATAGGCCGCCCCGGACCAGTCCGCCGCCTCCGCCCCCTTCCAGCGGGCCTCGAAGGCCGCCCTCGGCAGGCTCTCCACCACGAAGGCTGTGTTCCAGTCCGAGGAGTCGGCGGCGGTGGAGTCCGGATCGCCATAGATGCTGAACGGATCGGCCACCCGCTCGATGACAATGTCCTGCTCGAAGCTGTCGTCCCGGGCATAGCGGGTATTGATGCGGAAATAGCCGAAGCCGCAGGTCACGGCGAAATCCAGCGCCGTGTCATAGGCCACCTCGGCGTCGCTGGACTGTTCGATATGCCGGATCAGGCCGTTGAAGATCTCGGCGGTCTGCGGGTCGGCGCCGCTATCCACCGGATGACAGACAATGGCCGGCTTGTTCAGCCGCCCGTCATTGACCACCTGGCGAATGAAGGCCGGCAGACGGTTGATGGTCAGGCAGGGCCGACCATCCAGCTCCCGGTCCCGCCGCACCTTCTCCGGCCACTGGTCTCCCAGCCGCGCAAAGCGCAGATCATCGCGGGCCTCTGCGCGGATCTCCGCCTCATGGGCGCAGGCGCGCTCGAACGCCCCCCGGGCCTCGCGCAGGATATCGTCATCGGTCATGCCAACGCCCTCGGGCGTCCCAGGTCGGGGACGCCGTGTCAGAGAAATCTGATTAGCTGATATTTTACCGAGATTTAGCTCTCGACGCTCAGAGACATCCGAGGACAGATCAAGGGTCGCCGCCTCACCCCATCCAGCCCCCCGTTTCGCCGCCCGTTCCCCGGCGCCCCGCCCGGCGCACCGCCGCACCGCGACGGTTCAGGGCGAATTCGCCGAAGGCGTCGGCGCCGTGGCTGGCGGCGTCGTGCAGCGGTCCGCCATAGGCCCGCGTCGCTGCGTTCCAGCGCTTGCGATAGGCCCGCAGCCGTTCGAGCCCAAGCCCGCAGGCCTCGGCGTCGAACCAGGTCATGGGGATCATCAGCCGCCCGGCATTGATCCGGTCTTCCGGCGGGGTCGCCTGCCCCACCTCTATGGGCGAGAGCCCCAGGCCGCCCAGGGTCTCGAACCGCGAGCGTCCGTGTGCGCCGAGTTCACGCACCATCACATCGTGCGGCAGGTGGTGGGTCCCATAGACATAGGGCTTCGCCGCGATCGCCTCACGGACGATGGCCTGCAGCCCCTCGCCGCTGGCCTCGAAATAGTCGATGGCCCGCACCTCGGGCCCCAGCTGCTGAAAAAACCAGATCGCCGTGTAGTCGTCGATTCCCAGGTCCCAGGCCGTATGCACCGCCAGCGCCGGATCATGCGGGACCCGTCCGACCCGCCCGGCGGCCTGCGCCGCCCCCAGCAGCCCGGCATAGTAGGTCCCCGGCGCGGCGGCATCGAAGTCCACCAGATATTCCGAGGCGAACCGCGCCTCTCCCTCCTCCCTGGAGCCCGTCTCGGCCACCAGTTCGGCCCGCTCCCGGGCCAGCTGGGCTTGGGTGAATACCCCCGTCTCCGTGGCCGGCGAGCGCAGGGTGAACCAGGCCGGGTCGCGGACCCGGGCCTCGAAGGCGCGCACCGCGTGATTGCGCCCCCGGGGCGTCCACAGAAACAGCGCCCAGCCGGCATTCTCCGCCAGGATCGGCCGGATGTAGGTCCAGGCGTCCGGCTTGGCGAGGGCCCATTCTGAGAACACCACCCCCAACGGCGGCGCCCCCACCAGGCTGTCATAATTGTCCGATCCCAGCACCTGCCAGACCGACCCGTTGGCCAGGCGGAGGCTCATGTCCCCGTCCCGCAAACTGGCGCGGATTTCCGGCGGAAACGCCTCGTCGATCCGCCGCCGTCCGGTGTGCGGGTTGACCGCCTCCCAGATCGCCTTGCGCGCCTGGGCGGCCTCCGGCAGCAGATGCCAGTAGACGCCCGGTGTCTGGATGGCGCTGACCGCGGCCCAGTTCAGGGCCACATCGTCCTTGCCCCACCGCCGGTGGGCGGCCACATCGGCCCGCAGGCCGCCATCCTCAAGATACCGCCACAGCCCCGCCTGATAGGGCCGGGGCCGCCAGCCGGCCGGCAGCTCGATCTCCATGCTCAGGACCCGGGCGCATCGGATGCGTCCCAGCCGAGGCGGCGGATCGTCACCGTCAGCCGGCCCTCGGCCTCCGGGGCCTTGGCCTTGCCCTGGACCCGGTCCAGCACTTCGCGGATGGCGGCGATGCGGGCGGTGTCGCTGGTCTTGTCCCCCCGCATCAGGGCCTCCAGCGTCTCCACCGCCAGGGGGGCCAGAGCCTTGACGGCCCGGCCGGGATCCTTCGGTCGCCCCGCCATCGGCGACGCCTCCATCTTGAACATCTGCACAGAAACGCTCTGGGTCGTCCGCCCCGCGCCGGCCACGGCCTCCCGAGAGGCGCGCCCGCAAGGCGCGGAGCCCTGGGGCAAGGAACAGCCGGCGCGGGGCTCCTGCGGCGCAGGGGAAACACCGCAAAACCTGCAAAGTCCTACGCCCTGGCCGCCCCGGGGAGGGACAAGGGGGCCAGAGGCGACCAGCCATGCGAACGCCCCCGCCAGCTCAGCCGCCGGGCGCGCACGCCATCTGTTGGAAATCTGCAGGGGCAGGCTCAGGCCCGCCGCGGCGTCCCCCGCGCCTCAGACGCAAGAACGACCCATAGCCAAACCCTACCACATTCCCGCGACGGCGCAAGAACAAAGTGGGAACAGACACAAGCTTCGCGATCGGCTGATTCAAGGCCATAGATATTGGGGACGCCCTCGCCTGCGGAGCTTCCCGCGCCGGCCTACTACGCAGAACTCGTCAGGATCATGCTCGCCCATGGCTGCGAACAGGTTCCAGGCGGCAAGGGCAGCCATGAGAGGTGGCGGAGCCCTATCAATGGTCGCACGGTGACAGTGCCCCGCTCCAAGAGCCGGCACACCGCCAACGAGGTCCTAAAGCATCTCGGGATCGGAAAACGGTTCTAGGCGACGGCCAGGTCTCTCCGCGAGGACACGTCGAACTGGATGCTCACAGATGTATTGTGCAGGTCGGTGTTGGCGGCCAGCATCTCAGGGGCCAGCGCCATCATCCGGTCTTCGAATTCAGCCAGGGTTTCAGCTTCGATGACCAAGCCCGGCACATCGCTCTCCGACACCCAGATCGAAGCCTCAGCGTCCCAATGGGCCTTCACGAAGTAGGTCGCGGTCACGGTCAGCTCTCACAGTTCGCGCTCATGTGGTGACGGCTGGCTTCCTCTGTCAATGGCGCCATCCCAGCGCGGGCGAACATCATCATAGAGATTCCCGTTCTGCGCGATCACTTCAATCAATTATCCAGGCGCCACAACCTCGGCCTACACTCCTCCAAACGCGTATTAGCGAGGGAAAACGACCATGGACGACGGATCCACCACCAGCGACCCGCAGGGTTGCCCGATCAAGAGCCCCGGGGCCCTGCGCTCCCTGCTCGGCCGCACCAACCGCGACTGGTGGCCCAACCAGCTCTCCGTGGACATCCTCCACCAGCACGGCGCCCGCGGCGATCCGATGGGGGATGACTTCGACTATCCCAAGGCCTTCCAGGGCATCGACTATGCCGCGCTCAAGCGCGACCTCACCGCCCTGATGACCGACAGCCAGCCCTGGTGGCCGGCGGACTATGGTCACTACGGCCCCTTCTTCATCCGCATGGCCTGGCACAGCGCCGGCACCTATCGCACCGGCGATGGCCGTGGCGGCGCCGGCGCCGGTCAACAGCGCTTCGCCCCCCTCAACAGCTGGCCAGACAACGGCAACCTGGATAAGGCCCGGCGCCTGCTGTGGCCGATCAAGCAGAAGTACGGCGCCGCCCTGTCCTGGGCCGACCTGATGATCCTGGCCGGCAATGTGGCCATTGAATCCATGGGCGGACCGGTGTTCGGCTTCGGCGGCGGCCGGGCCGATGTCTGGGAGCCGGAAAGAGACGTCTATTGGGGCGCTGAGGAAAAGTGGGTCGGCCAGGGCGCCGAGACCCGCATCCAGCCCGACAAGGACATGGCCCTCGAAAACCCCCTGGCCGCCATCCAGATGGGTCTGATCTACGTCAATCCCGAGGGCCCCGGCGGCAATCCCGACCCGATCCAGTCGGGCCGCGACATCCGCGAGACCTTCGCCCGCATGGGCATGAATGACGAAGAGACCGTCGCGCTGACCGCCGGCGGCCACACCTTCGGCAAGGCCCATGGGGCGGGCGACGCCGGCAAGGTGGGGGCCGAGCCGGAAGGCGCCGACATCTCCCTGCAGGGCTTCGGCTGGATCAGCACCCACGGCAGCGGCAAGGGCGATGACACCATCACCAGCGGGATCGAGGGCGCCTGGACCCCCACCCCCGTACAATGGACCATGAACTACTTCCACATGCTGCTGGACTATGACTACGAGTTGGTGCGCAGCCCCGCCGGGGCCCAGCAGTGGCAGCCGATCAACCAGAAGCCGGAGGACATGGCGCCGGCCGCCCACGATCCGTCCAAGCGCCTGCCGACCGTGATGACCACCGCCGACATGGCCATGAAGATGGATCCGGCCTACCGGGCCATCTCCGAGCGGTTTGCGGCCAATCCCGACCAGTTCGCCGACGCCTTCGCCCGGGCCTGGTTCAAGCTCTGCCACCGGGACATGGGTCCCAGGGCCCGCTACTACGGCCCCGAAGTGCCCGCCGAAGACCTGATCTGGCAGGATCCGATTCCGCCGCTCGACCACCCCCTGGTGGACGCCGCTGATATCGCCGCCCTCAAGGGCAAGATCCTCGCCTCCGGCCTCACCGTGGCCGAGCTCGTCCAGACCGCCTGGGCCTCGGCCTCCACCTATCGCGGCTCCGACCACCGGGGCGGCGCCAACGGCGCCCGCATCCGCCTGGCCCCGCAGAAGGACTGGGAGGTCAACCAGCCCGCCCAGCTGGCCCGGGTGCTCCAGGTCCTGGAAGGGATCAAGGCCAGCTTCGACGCCGGCGCCGGCGGCGGCAAGAAGGTCTCTCTCGCCGACCTCATCGTCCTCGGCGGCGTGGCCGGGATCGAACAGGCCGCCAAGGCCGCCGGTCATGCGCTCACCGTGCCCTTCACCCCGGGTCGCACCGACGCCTCGGCTGAGCAGACCGACGCTGAGAGCTTCGATGTGCTCGAGCCCAAGGCCGACGGCTTCCGCAACTATCTGAAGGTCAAGTTCAGCGTCGCCACCGAGGAGATGCTCGTCGACCGGGCCCAGCTGCTCACCCTGACCGCCCCGGAAATGACCGTCCTGGTCGGCGGCCTCCGCGTCCTGGGCGCCAATCACGGCGGGTCCCTGGACGGGGTCTTCACCGACCGCCCCGGCCAGCTGACCAACGACTTCTTCGTCAACCTGCTCGACATGGGCACGGCGTGGACGGGGGTGGACGGCAGCGCCGATGAGCACTTCGTCGGAACCTGCCGCAAGACTGGCCAGAAGAGGTGGACCGCCACCCGCACCGACCTGGTGTTCGGCTCCAACTCCCAGCTGCGCGCCCTGTCGGAGGTCTACGCCTCGGCCGACGCCGGCCAGAAGTTCGTGTCCGACTTCGTCAAGGCCTGGACCAAGGTGATGAACGCCGACCGCTTCGACCTCCAGAGGTAGACGCCCCCGGCTGGCGCCCACTTGAGCGCACCCCGCCGCGACGCCCCTCAGGCGCCGCGGCGGGGACCTGCCGCCTAGCCTGGATTTCTCACGCTGCCGGTTGACGGGGTCTTGATTGGCAGGCGGGCGGCCCGGCCGCGCGTCTGCGCCCTGACTGTGGAGGCTCAACCGGTTGTCTCGATTCCCGCGACGGGCTTATGGGATCGTGAAGACTGACGCCGTCGCGACCGGCGGCAGCAGGCCTTCGAAACGCTCGCCCGTTCGGGGTTGAGCATGACCTCGATGATCCCCGGGGTTAGCCGGGAATCGGGCGACCGCAGGCCCCAGCGCGGCCGCAACATGGGTGCGCCGCGTGAGGCTGCTTCCGATGGCTGATGCTTGACCGCCACCTGTCCCCGTTCGCTTGCCGGTCCGCGCGTCACGCAGCCCGGGACTGTCAGGAATTTCGTGTGTGGGCGGCGGCTGACGGTCCACCTGAGGCCGGCCGACATCTCCGACAGGGCAGGATCCCAGGTGATCCTCGACGGCATCCGCAAGTGCTGGCCCTGGGTGATGCACCTGTTCGCGACGGCGCTTGCGACTGGCTGAAGCTGATGGACAAAGCCGCCTATCTCGACTTCGCCATCGAAGTCGTCCGCCACTCCGGCCACCAGACGGGCTTCCAGGTCCTTCCCGGCCGCCGGGTGGTCGAGCGGACCTTCGGCTGGGACCAGGTGGCGCCGGCCCGTGCGCGACTACGAGGCCCGCCTCGACATCTCCCCGGCCATGATCCTCGTCGCCATGGGCGGCAATCTGTTACGCAGAAATGCTCACCCGTGAATTTCTAAACGGACCCTTAGGCGTTGGGGCCTCCGGCAAACCCGGGGCGGCTGACGTGTTGGGTGTAGTGATATCAACGCTGCTGTCGGTACTTTGAACACCGTAGGTGAATTCAGCCGCTCGCAGCGCCTCCCCGCATCTCCTTCGACTACCTAATCATTGATATCGAAACACTTATAGTATTCCATTTCACTATTATGAAAACGCTTAGCGCACTGATCAAAGTGGTATAGATCATCTTCAACTTCGTAAAGCGCATAAGGACGTATCAATACGCGCGTAGTGCTAGAAGTTTTTCCAAAGCGGTCGATGGCAAATGGGAATGTGGGATTTGATAATCTGAACGCATCGCCAAATGTCTCTCCATCGATAAAGTTATCTGGCAACTGATCAAATGGCCCATCATAATAGTTATTATTCCATACATTTTCTTTAACGACACCAATAAGTATGAATCTTTCAAGATTATGATCTTTATAGAATGCAAATCTTGTCCGCAATCCAACTATAATATGCTGAGAGATATCAGTTTTTACCATCTGATCTTGAACGCGATGTATATCATTTAAAATATATAGAAAATTCTTTGTGACGTTATTAAACACCAGAAAAAACTGGATTCCCGATTCATCAAATATTGACCCTATGTATACCTCGTCAGGTCTAATATGGTTTGACAGAGGTTTCACTTCAGACAAATCATTTAAATTGAACACCGTGACTTTTCCATCGAAAGTCACCCTATAGGTTAAAGAATCTAGTCTTTCCATCAGCAAGTCATCATTATAATCAATATGAATCGTACGCATATTCAATTGTGACTTGTCATGAACATCACGAAAGTATGTAAAGTGAATGACGCCATCGTCGCGATCGGCGGCATCAAGTCTGATATTTCCAGCATAAATTACGCCATGGTGAAAAAATTTAAAGTAATAGTAATTTTCTGTAGGATAAATATTTACGTTATCAGGAATACTTCTTAGTACGAATGAAAGAACTGCTCTAGGATCATCTATTTCAAGCTGGTGATCCTTGTTTAGTTCATCGATGATTGATTCGTTTGTGATCAAACGTGACGATGTGAAAACATTAAGTCTTGAGACTGCGGCTGATTTAATGTGTCCAGGCTCACAATGCGCAATTGATATCAACAGGATTATCGCCTCTATCATGAATAATTGCCGAATTAATACTTTATATTGTCAATTTAGTACGTTTTTTGTTGACGTTCGCGCTCATGCCAATGATAAATGCATGGCATTATATTAAAAGACACTACACGGAGGACTCTTGAGTGAGAAGTTCCATCTTAGCATTGATAGCCCTTGCCGGGATGTCGATCATCGCCAGCCCGGCGCTAGCTGACTACAAGAAGGGTCAAGGCCCGGCAGGCTCCAAGGGCAACCAGTGTCACTGCAATGACAGTTCGGGGGGCATGGATTGTATTTGTGGAAGCCCCATGGTGGCCCCTGGTGGGGTCTTAAATGACTCCTCGAGGGCCACGCCTGCGCCAAAAGTGAATGCCCCCGCCACGCCCATCCCGGCTCGCGGAACCATGACCACGGCTCCGGCCAAGTCCAATCCCTGATTGCCGATGATCTGCGCTTCGTCTCGCCGATCCCACCGGGATCAGGCGAGCCGTTGGCGTCGAGGAGTTCGAAGGTCACAGGCTCCTCGCTCTCAGAAGGTACAGATCAGCGATGGCGGCAGTAACTTAAACCGGCAGTGGATCTTCGGTTTGACCGCCTTGGCTGACCGCTGTTGGGCCGTTGGCAATGCGACCGTAGGGGCCGCGCAACCGGCCCTGACGAAGATGGTCTGGATGTCATTGGTCCGGCCCTGAAGGGCTAGGCTTTCGATCAGCGCCTGGCTGCCGCGGAAGACAGCCGCGCAGTCGACACCGTCCCGCGTCTGGACAGGCGCGACCTGTGCGGACGGCGATGAAGTGCCGATCAAGCATGAGGCGAGTGCAGCCAAGACGGCTGAATAGTACTTAAGCAAAACATCACCTCTTGTTACGATGAAGGCCGTCCAATCACCTGGCTACGCTCGCACATGCGACCGACGACCTTGAATGGCGGGATCACGATTAGGGGGTTGTACGGGAGCAAGTACGGCGGAACGCCGCCCAGTGATGGTGGGACCGCATGCCGCATCTTGTAGCTGCCTGCCGGCACCGCAAAGCTGTAGACCTGGGTGGCTGTGGCGGGCGGATGGAAGAACAGGGGTGGCCCGCTCGATAACGGGTAGAAACCATGCACCCTGCTGACCGGGCCGGCCGGATAGATCACCCTCACGGTCGTGGCCGTCGGGCCACTTACCTCGCAGATCACCTGGACAGAGGGGGTGGGCGGCGACTGGGCCGCTGCCTCGAGGGGCGGCGCGGCCAAGGCGAACCCCACGAGAGCTGTTGCAGTTAACCTGCGCGTCCAGCACTTGGCGATAGCTCGACCGCCGATCTGCATATGCATCGTCAACCTCAGGCTCGTTGTGCATTGATCATGGCAGCACGGTGGTCGCTGTCTTGGTGTTGTTAGAGGGGACCGGATCAGAATTGCCATTCATCTGAATCTGGCCCGTGAAGGTCACAGGCTGACCCACGAAGTTGGGGGAGTAATAGGTCCGCAAGCCGAGCGGGATCACGGATCCGGAATAGGCTCCAGGCGTGACGTTGAGGGTGCAGATGAAACCGCTCCACGGCCCGCTGCAGGACCAGAGCGGCGTGGTGACAATCCTCGGCGACAGGGTGGCCGGCGTGGTCACCGCGCCGTTGAAGACCAGCTGAGAGCCGTTGGACAGGGTTGGCGTGCTGGAGACTGAGAATTCAAACCGCCCCCCGTTCACCGCCTCGAACTCCTCAACAAAGCCGCTGTCGAGCGCCAGATCGTGGTGGGTTGAGCCCATCGCGACGCAGGACTGCGCCGTGATCGGGGCCGTCAGGGCGGCGCAGTTCTGGACCGGCGGGATCGCGCCATTGATCGTCATGAACAGCGGGATGGTGACGTGGCTGCTGCTGGCGATGGTCACAGAGGCGATGGTGCAGGTCACCGGCTGGGCGCCGGAGCACGTCCAGCCCGGCGGCAAGGGGGAAGTCAGGCTGACGCCGCTCAAGGTAACGCCCGAGGGACCAAGCACCGTGTCGGTGAAGCTCAGAGGCCCAGTATAGGTCGCGCCACCTGTGTTGAAGATCCGGATCATGAACTTGCAGCCGGTATAGGGCGCCGATCCTGAGCAGTCCTGATCGACAACCTTTTCAATCTGGAGACTGGGCGCGACAGGGGGATTGAAAGTCGCCGAGGCGCAGTCAGAATTGTCGTCGAGCGTCGTCTCCGGCACGCTCGCGCTCAGGATAATGCAGTTCTCATAGGTGGGCTTGAGGGCGCCGACATAGCTGACCTGAAGGTCTGCGATCTCCATGGCGCCAGGGGGCATGGGTGCTGAGAGGGTCAGAGCGCAGGTGACAGGCCCAGGTCCAATGAGCCCGACCGGCGTACAGGTGAACGAGCCCGCCTGGCTATCGAGACGCATCCCGGCCGGGAGATTGTCGATAATGGTCAGAACCGTCCCCGCCGGAACGGAGTTGGTTGAAGTGTTTGTTGCCGAGAGCCGGAACCAGAAGCCGCCGCCCCCGCCAGGCCAAGCGCCGATGGGGTCCTTGTCGGCCATAAGATTGATCGGCAGGGGCGGCGACCGCACAACGACCTGCACGCAGTCCTTGTTGTTGCCCTGCATGAGGTCGACATAGAACCAGGCGCCGCCAATGGACGCCGTTGCGCATTGCTCCCCTGACCCGGGGCTGCCGACGGCGGCGCTTATGGTGATGGGCGGCAGGATGCCGCCCGCCGGGATAACGCCGCTGCCGACATAGGTGCAGCTGATTGAAAGACCATTGGCTGTACAATTCCAGCTCGGACCGCCGCTGACGCTCACCGGAGGATTGAAGATCGGCGGCAGGGTGTCGGTCACCGTGATGACCGGCGTGTACACCGTCACAAAGGGTGGGGCGTTGTAGGTATTGAGATCGAGCGGCGCGTTCGACGCATTGCTCACGCTCAGCGTATAGGTAACCGTCTGCCCGACGCTCAGAGCGGTAGGGCCGGACTTGTCGATACCGATGTCCATCCCGCCACCGCCACCGCCGACTTCAGTCGGTTCACAGTCGCGGTTGTTGGCCATATTCACCTCAGGCCACGGTCCGTCCCTACCGCCAACGCCGACCGAGGCACAGTTCTGATAACTCGGCTCCTTCTGTCCGTTGAAGCCCACCGTCATATCGAACTGGATGAAGGCCGTCGGGTTAAGGGCTGCGGTGAGTAAGAACGTACAGACGATGGTCGCCGGACCCACGGTTCCAACCGATGGCGAACAGGTCCACGCGCCGGGCATAGAAATCAGGACCATACCCGCAGGTAAGGTTTCCGTCAGGGTGACGACATGGCCAGCTGGAACGGCCGTGTCGCCGACATTGGTGATTTTGAACCTGTAGACGCCGGTCCCGGCCGGCCAGGACCATGGCTGTTCCAGCGCGGTCTTGGTGATCGCAATATCGGGCTTCTTGTTGGCTGGGCCCGAGACCTCACCGTTGACACAGGCGCGATTGTCGCGGGGATTTAGGTCGCGGCCGGCGCGAACGGAGATTTCGGCGCAGTTGGTGAAGGGGCCTGGTTTACTGACAGCCGCCGAGATTTCGATCACCGGCAGCGCACCCACACCAACCGGCGGGCCCGTATAATCGCAGACGACCGTCCAGGGGGCTCCGCCGCCGGCGGAATTGGTGGCGCAGGACCAGTTGGCGCCGACTCCGGTGATCGGCGGCGCGAAGTTCGGCGGCAGGGTGTCGGTCACCTGCACGCCGCTGGCGGCGGATACGGCGGAGGGGCCATTGTTGAACGGCGCGAGGCTGAAGGTCACCGGTCCACCTGGCTGGGACGGGGACTTGTAGGTCTTGCGGATGCCGAGATCGTAGCCCGTCTTGTCGCCTTGCGTGACGCGGCCCTCGACGCAGGCCCTGTTGTCGCGCGGATTGGAGTCGGTCTGGTTGCGGAAAATCGCCTCCGCGCACTGCAAAAACGGGCCGTCCTTGGCCGCTGTACCCGTGATCGTCAGCATTGGAAACTGCAGGTTGGCGCTGACCGGGGGGCCACCGTAGGTGCAGGTTACCTGAGCGGGTTGAGCGCCCGCGACGATGCAGGTCCAGCCCACACCACTGGCGGCGACATTTGTAAACCCGGCCGGTACGGTGTCGGTCACCGTCAGTCCGGCGGCGGCGTTCACCGGCGTGGGACCAACATTGGTGACCTGGATGGTGAAGGTCGCGGTCTGGCCCAGGCTGACGCTTGGAGGACCTGACTTGCGGACCCCGACATTGTAGCGACCACCCTGCGGCTTCTCGACCCGCCCGGTGACGCAGCTGTTATCGTTAGCGGGACGCTGATCCTGAGCCCTTGTCAGGCGCACTCTGGCGCAGTTCTGATAGCTGTCCTGAGCCCCGGCGACGGCGGTCATGGTGATCGGCGGAAACGGCGCCCCGGCCTGGATCGGGCCGCCAAGCCAGTCACAGCGCAGGCCTGAAAAACCCATCAGGCTGCAGTGCCAGCCGGAACCCGATCCCCCGATGGGTAGAGAGAAGCCGTTCGGAAGGACATCTGTGACCTGGATGCCCATTCCCCCATTGACGGCGACATTGCCGCTGTTGGTTACCTGCAGGACGAAGGTTGCAGGCTGACCGGCGATGACCGGCCCCACGACACGTTTGTTGATGGACAGATCAAGGAGCCGCCGCAGCTCGTGTCGAACGTCCTGTCCCGGGACCGGACCATCGCGACCGCCCTCGTACCCCTTCGGGATCTGGCCTAGAGCCGGACCCGCTAGGCAGAGCAGCAAGGCGCTGAGCGCCGTGATCAGATGCAGCTTCATGTCCAGGCCCTCGCCCCGCCCATTCTATTCGGACTTCAGCAGGTCGCCGCGGGAGGGCGACTGGCCCTCGACCATCCGCGCGTTGGAAACCTTGTCGCGGACGCTTTCGACCTGAACCGATCCCAGACGCTGGATGTCCACATCAAGGACCTCGCCGGTCCCGGGGTCGGTCAGCGTCTCTCCGCGGCGATAGACACCGAATGTCATCCCGACCCCGACATTCTGATCGGCGCCGGCGTTGAGAATGATGGTCTCACCCCGCACATCGACGACCAGGCCCGTCCAGGGCGCGCGCTTGTCATCAACCGCCAGGCTGGCGAGCGCCGTGCGGATGGCGTCTTCCAGGGCCTTGCCCATGGACGTGCTTTTGAGGGTGTTGAGACCAAGCGTGGCGCCGTTGTTGAGATTGACCAGACCTGCGTCGAGATCGCGGCTCGAGCCTGAACCCTCCGCGCTTGAGGTAGCCACAACCTGCCCTGTGGTCGCGTCAATCAGACGTAGCGACACCTTTACCGTCGACTTCCGGTTCTGCATGCCGGCGCCGAGGCCCAGCGCCGAACCGCCGGGCATGCCCGAGAGCCTCAGCCCACCCCCCCCTGCCGACGGATTAAAGGCCGTCACGGCGCCGCGGAGCAGATAGCTGGCGCCCGTCATGCGTCCCACGGCCACAGCCGTCTCGTTCGTCGTCGAGCCGCTCTGCCCCAGCTGCTGTTCGGACTGAATTCCGCTCAGCGCGGCGCGTTCGACCACGACAAACCGACCGTCCGCCATCAGGATCTCGGTGAGCAGCGCCGGAGGACCATCGGCGGCGACCTGGCCACCGAAAACCTCTGACCCCCCAAAGCTTTCAACGGCGACAGTCTTGCGAAGGCCCGCAGGCTGCGCCTGCGCTGTGCCGTTCGTCATGACCAGCGCTAGAGCCAGAACCAGCGACGCAGTTATCTTCATTTGCAAGAACCCATCGTTGCGTAGGCCACGACGATGGGGCCGCAAGGATTGCACAGCCATCCCATGAACTGGGGGGATAGACAGCCACAGCGCGCACCCCATAATGATGTTCTGCAATTATTTGGATTGTGGGGTCTAAGTTGCGAACGTGGGCAATCCACTCCGCCCCGGCTCTGTACGGCGATATCCGCTTGGTGGCATTGGCCATTGCGCCGTTGAGCGGATCACCCAAGCGGCCGACTTGGTTACCCTCCTACATTGCGCAACTGTGATTGAATTTCGTAAAACCCAGGCCTCGTTAGCCCAGTTTTGCAGGACCACTGCAGGGTGGACGCTCGGATGACGTTGCCTCGCGCTTCATCGGAGATCCGCGAGGTGAAGAAATGCTAAACCGTCGGCCTAGTAGGTTCATCACTGAAGCGCAGCTCCCCAACAGCCAAGGGCCAGAGGCTGCAGAACCCGCAGTAATACCATCCAGCAAAGAGAGCCATATCGAGATTAGCCTCGTTGACCTCCAGCTACCCGATGGTGAAGGACGCGACTTCGTCAACCAGTACAGCTCAAACCCGAAACTCAGGGGCCTCCTGATCGTTTTTGGCAAACGTGGCAACACACTTTTTGCACTTCAACGTGTACCTGACGGACAAGATCTGGAGAACACGCTCGTTACCCACCTTTGTTTGCGCATCATTGAGGCCCTGGATGGTGTAGACCAGGGCCTCGCCGTATCGGATACCTCGGAAAGCGCCTTGGGACCAGGAGCATCCCACGGAAACAACAGGGACGTCTTGACATCTAGGGAAGTGGAGCTTCTGAAGCTGTTTTCTAGAGGTCTAAGCTATCGTGAAGCGGCCAATATACTTGGGCTGTCTCAACACACGATCGGCGACTATGTGAAGTCTACATATCGGAAACTCAGGGTCCATTCCAGAACAGAGGCTATCTACGAAGCCCGCCAAGCTGGCCTCATCTTACCGCTAGATTGACTCAATCATTGTACTAGCCTGGATTTCTCACGCTGCCGGTTGACGGGGTCTTGATTGGCAGGCGGGCGGTGACCTCGCCGGCCAGGCGCAGGTGACGTAGAGCGGCAGGTAGCAGTAGTTGCCGTAGTAGCCGTGGAAGAAGCGGCCCTCCTGGGCGCCGTGCAGGGGATTGTCGGTGGCGTCTAGGGCGATGCCGATCACACTTTGGCCGACCAGGGTCTTGGCCGCGTGCTCGATCAGCGCGGGGACGCGGGCGTCGACGAAGCAGCCGGCGAGGCGCTCGACCAGCCCGATCGCCCGGTCCGTCTCGCCCAGCAGCACGGCGCCGGCGTCAGAGGTGATCATGCCGCCGTCGAAGCCACTCACAACCTTGCGCCCTTCGACGGGTGCAAATCCGAACCGGTCCGCGCTGCACTCATTCTGCATCTGGGCTCTACCTTGGTTCCGTGTAACCTGTTGCGCCACAACAATTTTCTGAGAATCCGAGCCCCGATGCACCCCTCATGTGGGAGATATCCGGGCTAGCTCCCCGCCAGCACATCGAGCGCCACCGCCACCAGGGCCTCGATCCGTCCCACCTCGCGCTCGCTGGTGACGGCTTCGCGCGGCGTCAGTTCCTGACCGCAGACCAGGTCGCAGGCCCTGATCAGGTCGGTCTGGTCCCAGAGTCTGGCCCGCATCGCCGCCAGCCGCGCCGCCGCCTGGGCGGAGCCCTCGGCGGCCATCAGCAGCGCCTCCTCCCGCGCGCCCGGTCCGCTGGGACCGCCGCCGCCGGGGCGCACGTCCAGGGTCGAGCGGATCGCGCCTTCCCGCGCCGCCCGCCGGTAAAGGGCGCCGTAGCGCTCCCCGGCCGCCTTCTGCGCTACGCTGATCCGCCCCTTCTGCGCCAGCCAGTCCAGCCCGGTCTGGCGGCGATAGGGCCGTCCCGGCGCCGGCGGTCCTTCGAAGACGGCGCCGCGCGCTTCCGACAGCCCCACCGTCTCGGTCACGCCCTCGGCCACCGCCTGGGCTTCGGCCCGGTCCCTGGCCCGGGATTCCAGACCCTGCAGCCGCGCCCTGGTCCGGGCGGCGGGATCAAACGCCTGGCCCCTCATGGCCGCCCCCGGGAGACCACCGCATCAGCCAGCCGGTAGACCGCCTCGCTGGCCGCCCGCTCCCCCTCCAGAATCACCAGGCCCGCCGCCGTATGGGCCAGAAGCTCTCTCAGGAACGGCGCCCGGTCGCCTGGCGTGCGATGGCCCAGCGCCTGGGCCACCAGGGCGCCCGCATCCCGGGGCGTCTCTCCCGTGGCCGCGCTCATGGACGCCCCTCCGGCCAGGTGAGCGGCAGGCCCACATGCACCCCATGGCGCCCGATCCGGGTCTCGGTCAGGGCCGGAAAGCCCCCCTGCGCCAGCACGGCGGCCACATGGCGCTCATGGCGGGCAAAGCGCGGCTGGGTCTCGCCAACCCCGCGCGCCACCTGGCTGCGGAAGGCCCGCTCCAGCCGGGCCAGATCCCCGGCCTCCAGGTTCAAAAGCGCGCCGATACGCGGCGGCGCAGCCCCGCCCCGGCGCAGATTGGCATAGTCCCCCAGACTGGCCGGGCTTCGGGCGCTGGCCCGGAATGAGGTCGGTTGCATAGGCCGACTGTATTTTTCATACATACAACCCGCAAGCGGAAACTGTATCCTATGTACAGTTATCCAGAGTTGCGGTAAGCATGCCCCATGAACGCGCGCTCCGACCGCCTCCGCCAGGCCCGCCTCGACGCCGGCCACGACTCCGCCGCCGCCGCGGCCGAGGCCTTTGGCTGGAACCGCAACACCTACGCCTCCAATGAGAACGGCAATGCGCCCTTCTCCTACCGCAAGGCCAAGGACTATGCGGCCGCCTTCGGGGTCAGCGCCGAATGGCTCTATGACGCCGACGGTCCCGTGCGGGCCAGTCTGCGGGCCGGCCATGTCCCGATCCTCGGTCGGGTCGGCGCCAGTCCGGAAGGCGTGGTTCTGTTCGCCACCGGCCAGGAGGCCGGCGATCTGGCCCCCATTCCCCCCGGCGGCACGGACAGGGCTGCGGCCCTGCGGGTGGTCGGCCATTCCATGCGCGGCCTCGCCGACGACGGCGCCCTGATCTATTTCGAGGACCAGCGCACCCCGCCGACGCCCGACATGCTCGGCCATGTGGTGGTGGTGGAGGTCGACACCGACGAGGTGCTGGTCAAGCGCCTGCTGCGGGGCTCCCGCTCGGGCCTGTTCGACCTGGAAAGCGTCGCCGGCCCCACCCGCCAGGATGCCCGCCTGCGTTGGGCCGCCCACATCACCGCCATCATCCCCCCCTTCCAGGCCAGGCGGATTATCCAGAGCGCCCTCTGAGGCGCCGCTTCTGATTGCAGAGTTCTGTATCTATTATACAGTACCTGCATGCCACAGCCTGCCTCCGACCTGGAACTCGCCGCCGCCTGCGCCGCCCTGGACCGCGCCGACGCTCAGATCTGGCGCCATGGTCAGGAATGCCGCCCCTGGGGGGTCGCCTGGTCAGGCCTTGGCCCTGAGCCCCCCCGCCGCCGCACCCCCGACCAGCTGCACGTCCTGGCCAAGGACCGCCTGTCCGCCGCCAGGGCCTGGACCCGGTCGCCGGAGGGCCGGCTGAAGGCCGCCCTTTCCGATCTCCAGATCGCCGCCCGGGCCCTCGACCACCAGGCCGAGGCCCTGCGGGAGGCCGCCTCCCGGGGCCTGGGCCATCAGGACGCCCGCCGCCTCGCCGGCCTGTCGCAGGACGCCCGCGCCGTGCTCGCCGCCCTGCGCAGGGTCCGTAGCCTCCTGGTCTGAGCCGGGTCTATGCTCGCCCCGCCGCGCCCGGCAGAGGCGCCGTCCCTGGAGCGCCCCATGATCCCGTTCGACATTGACGCCCACACCGCCCGCATCCGCGATGACGGCTACACCGTCCTGCCCGACCTCCTGGACGCCGAAGGCCTCGCCGCCGTCCGCTCGGCCCTGGCCCCGCATCTCGGCAGCCACCGGGGGCGCAACGCCTTCGAGGGCTACGCCACCGAGCGGGTCTATACCCTCGTCGCCCGGGGCCAGGTGTTCGAGGACCTGACCGAACACCCCCAGATCCTCGCCCTCCTCGACCGCTTCCTGCTGCCCGGCTATCTGCTCACCGCCAGCCAGGCCATCGCCATCCAGCCCGGCGAGGCCGCCCAGAGCATCCACTATGACGACGGCTTCTATCGCCTGCCCCGGCCGCGGCCCGCCGCCAGCCTCAGCGTCATCATCGCCATCGACCCCTTCACGGCCGAAAACGGCGCCACCGATCTTCTTCCAGGCAGCCACCTCTGGACCGAGGCCGAAGTCGAGGCCTTCCACCGGGACCCCGAGGGCGCCCGCCGGCTGATCCCCGCCGTCATGCCCGCAGGCTCGGCGATCATCTTCCAGGGCCACATGCTGCACCGGGGCGGCGCCAACCGCTCCACCGCCCCCCGCCTCGCCCTCACCAACCAGTATTGCCAGCCCTGGGGCCGCACCCAGGAGAACTACTTCCTCAGCGTGCCCCGCGACCGGGTGAAGGCGATGACGCCCCGCCTCCAGGCCCTGCTCGGCTACGACATCTGGCCGCCGTTCATGGGCCATGTCACCGCCTCCCATCCGGCCAAGACCCTGGAGGATGGCTGGATCGCCCCCGTCCTTCGCGGCCCTGAACCCGGCTGAAGTCCCGCCGCCGGCCGCAGCCGGGACGGCCGCCCTTGACCTTGGCCCCCAGGGGTCTATCTAGCCAGATAGATAGTTCGCTTACTTAACTAGATGTCGCCCATGCCCGCCGACCTCCCCGACGATCCCGCCGCCCTGGCCGAGCTGCTGCGTCCGGCCCTCCTACGGGTCGCCCGGCGCCTGCGCCAGGAAGCGGCCAGGGCCGGCCTCTCGGCCCTCGATGTCCTGTTGCTGGTGGAGATCAAGCGCCAGCCCGGGATCGGCGTCTCCGACCTCGCCGAGGCCGAGCAGATGTCGCGGCCGGCCATGAGCACCCATGTCAAGCGCCTGGAGGCCGCCGGCTGGATCAGCCGCCTCGGCCATGCCTCCGACGGCCGCCGGTCCGGCTTCACCATCACCCCGGCCGGCCAGGCCGCCCTGGCTGAGACCCGGCGCCTGCGCAATGACTGGCTGGCCGCCCGCCTCAGCCGCCTGACCCCCGCCGAGCGTCAGGCCCTGGCGGCGGCTGCAGCCCCGCTCCTGGCCCTGGTGGAGGCCCAGCCGTGAGCGACGAGCTTGCCGACCTGACCCCGAAGTCAGCGCCGCCGGCTCAGACGGCCGAGGACCGGGCTGCGGCGATCAGCCGGGGCTGGATCGTGCCCGCCGTCATCGGCTCGGCCCTGATGATGCAGACCCTGAACGCCACGGTGCTGTCCAACGCCCTGCCGGTGATGGCCAGGGACATGGGCGAAGAACCCCTGCGGCTGAACCTGGCCATCAGCATGTATCTGCTGGCGGCTGCGGTGTTCCTGCCCATCAGCGGCTGGGCCGCCGACATGTTCGGGGCCAAGCGGATCTTCCTCCTGGCCATGGTCCTGTATGGGATTTCCTCGGCGCTCTGCGGCCTGGCCGACACCCTGCTGGAGCTGGTGGGCGGCCGTCTTCTTCAGGGCGCCGCGGGGGCCATGATGGCTCCGGTGGGCCGTCTCGTGCTCCTGCGCACCACGCCCAAGACCGAGCTGGTCAGCGCCATGTCGGTGCTGACCATGCCCGCCCTCCTGGGTCCGGTGCTGGGGCCGCCGGTAGGCGGGTTCATCGTCACCTTCTGGGACTGGCCCTGGATCTTCTTCATGAACCTGCCCATCGCCGTCGCCGGCGTGCTGCTGGTGCTGCGCTTTGTCCCCCATGTCGCCCTGCAGGACCCCCAGCGCCTGGACTGGAAGGGCATGCTGCTCACCGGCGTGGGGCTGGCCAGCGTGATTTTCGGCTTCGAGACCCTGGGCCGCGACGTGCTGCCCGCCCTGGGCGTGGCCGGCCTGTTCGCCGTCGGCGGGGCCATGCTGTGGACCTATGCCTGGCATGCCAGGCGCACCCCCCACGCCATACTGGACCTGTCGCTCTTTCGGGTTCAGACCTTCCAGGCCTCGGTGGTCGGCGGCGGCTTCATGCGCATCGCCATGGGCGCCACGCCTTTCATGCTGGCCCTGCTGCTGCAGGTGGCCTTTGGCCTGACCGCCCTGGCCGCAGGCCTCCTGACCTTCATCGGCGCGGCCGGCGCCCTGGTCATGAAGACCACCGCCCCGCCGATCCTGCGCCGGTTCGGCTTCCGCAACGTGCTGGTGGTCAATGCCCTGATCACCGGGGTGTTCTTCCTGGCCTATGGGGCTTTCAGGATCGACACCCCGCACTGGCTGATCATGCTGGTGCTCCTGGCCGGGGGCTTCTTCCGCTCCCTGCAGTTCACCAGCCTCAACGGCCTGGCCTATGCCGATATCGACCAGGACCGCATGAGCCGCGCCTCGACCATGTCGGCCATGGCCCAGCAGCTGGTCCAGTCGGTGGGCATCGGGCTTGCCGCCACCCTGATCCACCTGTTCACCCAGATGGCCGGGGCAGGGGAATTGACCGCCCAGGCCATTTCTTCCGCCTTCCTGGTGATCGGCGCCCTGACCTTCGTCTCCCTGGCGTTCTACCTGCGCCTGCCCAAGGACGCCGGCGACGAAATGAACCGCCGCGGCCCCGCAGGCGGTGCGGCCAGCGGCGACGCTTGACGCCGCCTGGCCCCTGCCCCCTATGGATCAGGTGAAGGAGTTCCCATGAAGCAGACCCTCAGCCTCGTGCTTTTTACGGCCCTGGCGCTCGGCGCCTGCTCCCCGGCGCAAACCCCGCCGCCGCCGGCCGCCCCTGTGGAGGCGCCGCCGCCTGCGCCCCCGCAGCCCGGCCTGTCCTGGGTCCGTTCGGCCACCGGCGAAGGCGCCGCCCTGACCCTGCTGGATGCCGCGGGCGCTCCTCTGCTGCGCCTGGGCTGCATCCGCAATCCCGCCACCATGACCCTGAGGATCGAGGGTTTCACCCCCATCGCCAGCGAAGACCGCCTCACCGTCGGCCTGGATGACGCGCTGTTCGTATTCGTCGCCGATCTGAGCGCCACATCCGGTCAGGGCGTGGTCTCCGAGGCCCCGATCGCCACCGACTTCCTCGACCGCCTGCAGAGCGCCAGCGCCATCAGCGCCGTCTATGGCGCCCAGCAGCTCGGACCGCACATGCCCCCGCCGGCCGACATGGCCGGGACCTTCGCCGCCGAGTGCCGCCGGGCGGTGGCGGTGTCCTGAGGCCTCAGGATCAAGGCTTCATGACCTGGGCCAGGGCCGTGCAGGTGGCTGAGCCGATGGGACCCTGCTCGTCATAGAGGAAGCACTCCCCCACCGCGACGCCGTCGCTGGCGCCGTGATTGACCACCTCGAAGCCCACCCATTCGGTGGCCGGCAGCCGGTGCAGATAGACCGTCACGTCGCTGTTGATATAGCCGAGCCCCTTGTCCCCTGAATTGGCGAAGGGGCTGGCGAAGTCCGCCGCCACCGCCACCCGGGTGAATGGGGTCAGGGGCTGACCCTCCACCAGGTCGCGCACCTCGCTCATCCAGGCCCGCTTGACGCCTGGCTTGCCGAAGTCGCCGGTGATGCGCCGCATGGCCCACATGCCCCCCAGGGCCATGCGCGGATCATTGACCGGCTCGATGTCGCCGGGCTTGGGCGCGTCCCAGTTGGGGGGCGTCCACACCGTGCCCTCGGGATTGGCGGTGCGGCGCAGGAACTGGCAGCTGGCCCGGCCCACGCTGACCCCGCCGCTGATGAATTCGGCATCCACCACCTTGATCCGCCGGCCAGCCCGCACCATCCGGGTGATCACCTCGACGGGGGAGAAGTCCGGCAGGCGGTACATGTCCACGGTCAGCCGGGCGGGGATGAACTCCGGCTCCCCATGCTCGGCCTCCAGTACATGGCCCAGCAGGCCGATGATCACCCGCCCATGCAGGGACTGAGGATTCCAGGGCCCGCGACAGGCCGGCATAGGCAGGTAGAGTTCATCCTGCCGCCTGAAAAAGGGTTCACTTGTCATCGGCGCGATCCATCCCGGATTCCGCCCCCGCCGCAAGCGCCTCAGCGCGGCGGATCGGACGGTTCTGTTTCTCGGCCGGCGAATGTCGCCCAGCCTGTCCCCACCCCGCTCTCGGGCAGGCTGTCGGCAATGCCGTCCATGGGCTCGGCGTCCAGCCCCCGCCGCTGCCGGTGCAGGTGGACCTTGGCGATCATATTGGCGGTGATCGGCGCGGTCAGGAACAGGAACAGGGTGATCAGCAGCTCATGGGCGGAAACCTTGCCCTGCATGGCCGGGAAATAGATCATCGAGGCGATCAGGCAGGAGCCCACCCCCAGGGTCGTGACCTTGGTCGGACCATGCAGCCGGGTCATCAGGGTCGGCATCCGCGCCAGCCCCCAGGAGCCCACCAGGGCGAAGAAGCCACCGACCACCAGAACGGCCGAGATCAGGATTTCAAGGGGTCCGGCGTCCATCATCATCCCTATTCAATGATATTGCCGCGCAGCAGGAACTTGCAGTAGGCCACGGTGCCCACAAACCCCACCATGGCCAGCAGCAGGGCCGCCTCGAAATAGACCGCCGAGCCCTGCTGGATCTGCATCAGCACCATCAGGGCGATGGCGTTGATGGTCATGGTGTCCAGGGCCAGGATGCGGTCAGCCTGGGTGGGTCCCCGGGCCAGCCGCCAGAGATTCAGGGCCATGGCCAGCCCCACACAGGAGATGGAGAACAGGACGGCGATCTCGATCATACGAAGATCCTCTTCAGCCGGGCCTCATATCGGCGCTTGATCCGGGCGATATCGGCCTCGGGGTCGGGGGTGTCCAGGGCATGCACCAGAAGCGCCCGCCCGCAGGCCGACACATCACAGGACACCGTACCTGGCGTCATGCTGATCGTGCCGGCCAGCATGGTGATGGCTTCGGGCGAGCGCACATCCAGGGGCACCACCAGCCAGGCCGGACGCAGGTCCTGGGATCGACGGAACAGCACGATCAGAGCGATCTGGAAGCTGGCGGTGATGATGTCCCACAGCACCAGGGCCAGATAGGACCAGGTTGGCGGGCCAAACCGCACCCGGGGCCGGTCGGGCCAGAAGGGGCTGGTGAGGATTGGCGCGACAATGCCGATGATGACCCCCAGCACGACCCCCCCCAGGGTCAGCTGATTGGCCAGCAGCAGCCAGACGACGATCAGGGTGACCGTCAGGGCCGGGTGGGGCAGCAGCTTCTTGATCATCCCGCGCCCCTCACCCTGGCTCCATGACGCCGCCGATATAGCTGGTCGGGGCATAGATCTGGGCCGCCGTCCGATCAAGATAGGCGCTGGCCGGTCCCCCGGCCACGGTCAGGGCCACCATCACAGCCAGCAGGGCCACCACCACCATGGGGCTGGCGACCGGCGCCACCGGCGCCGCGGCCCTGATGAGCCCCGGCGTGGCTGCGCTCTTCCAGAACAGGGTGCTGCCAGCCCGGGCAAAGCCCAGCAGGGCGACGACCGTGGTCCCCAGGATGAAGCCCCAGATCCACCAGCCCCCCGGCGCGCTGCGCACGGCATCGAGGATCAGCAGCTTGCCCGGGAAGCCCGAAAGGGGGGGCAGGCTCACCATGGCGATGGCGGTCAGGAAGAACAGCGCCGACAGGGGGCCGGCCTGGGAGAAGACCGGGCTGGGCGACAGGGCGTCCCCGTAGTCCCCCCGCCGCCGGGCGATCTGGTCGACCATCAGGAACAGCGCCGCCGCCGCCAAGGTCGAATGGGCCAGATAGTAGAGCGCCGCCGCCGTGGCCTCCGGGGTGAACACCGAAATGGTCGCCACCAGCGTGCCCATGGACCAGATCACGGAAAATGCCGCCAGATTCCGCAGATTGCGGGCGCCGAGCACGCCAATGACCCCCACCAGCATGGTGGCCAGGGCGGCCGGCAGCAGATAGTCCGCAGGCGCCCACGCCATCGGCCCGGCGCCGTCGCCAAACACCACCGTGGTGAAGCGCAGAATGCAGTAGGCCCCCACCTTGGTCATGATGGCGAACAGGGCGGCCATGGCGATGGAGGTGGAGACATAGGTGCGTGGCAGCCAGAAGTGCAGCGGAAAGACCGCCGCCTTCAAGGCGAACACTGCGATTATCAGCAGTCCGCCCGCCAGGATCAGCCCGTGGTCCCCCGCCGGGGCCGCAGCCACCCGCTGGGCCATGTGGGCCATGTTCAGCGTGCCGGTCGCCCCATAGAGCAGGCCCACAGCCACCAGGAACAGGGTCGAGCCGACGAGATTGATGACCACATACTGGACGCCGGCCTTCAGCCGCGCCCCCCCGCCCCCGTGCAGCATCAGCCCGTAGGAGGCGATCAGCAGCACCTCGAAGAACACGAACAGATTGAACAGGTCGCCGGTCAGGAAGGCGCCGTTCAGACCCAGGAGCTGGAACTGGAACAGGGGATGGAAATGCCACCCCTTGCGGTCAAGGCCGGTCACCACCGCATAGATCATCACCGCCAGCGCCAGGATCGCGGTGATCAGCAGCATCAGGGCCGACAGCCGGTCCAGGACCATGATGATGCCGAAGGGCGCATGCCAATTGCCCAGGGCATAGGCGGCGGTGACCCCGCTGTCGGCCTGAACCACCAGCAGGGCCGCCAGCCCCAGGAGGCTCAGACAGGCGGCGATGGACACCACCCGCGACTCCATCAGCCGCTGGCGCAGGAACAGCAGCAGGATGGGCGCCAGCAGGGCCGGCAGCAGCACGGGGGCGATCACCCAGTGGGTCATGGGCGCGCCTCCCCCGAGGTTGCCCCGGATATCGCGCCGGCCGTTTCGACCGACGGCGCCTCGGCCGGGGGCGCCTCAGGGGTCGCCTTTCCATCGAACAGGCCGTCCACATGGTCGGTGCCGACTTCAAGATAGGTCCGCAGGGCCAGGACCACCACCAGGGCGGTCATGCCGAAGGCGATGACGATCGCCGTCAGCACCAGAGCCTGGGGCAGCGGGTCGGTATAGGCGGCGACATCCTTGCCCCAGATCGGCGGCTGGTTGATCACCAGCCGGCCTGAGGCGAACAGGAACACATTGATGGCGTAGGACATGAAGGCCAGGCCCAGCACCACCGGGAAGGTCCTCGCCCGCAGCACCAGATAGATGCCCGCCGCCGACAGCACGCCGACCCCTGTGGCGACCAGAAACTCGATGCTCATGGCCCCTCGCCTCCAGGCCCGGCGGGTGCGGGCGCCCGGGGTCGGCTGGGATCGACATCCATCGGCTCGTCACTGGCCGGCGTCTTCTCAGCCCGCTGGGCCATGCTCGACAGGTGATGCAGGGCCAGCATCACCACCCCCACCACCGTACAGGCCACGCCGATGTCAAAGGCCAGGGCGCTGGACAGGCCCACATCGCCGATCAGCGGAATGGGCACATATTCATAGGCGCTGGTCAGGAACGGCGCGCCGAACACCATGGCCGCCAGCCCTGTGACCGCCGCCGCCATCACCCCGAAGCCGATCAGCCCGTGGTGATCCATCGGCAGGCGCCGGTTGGCCCAGGCATAGCCGGAGGCCAAATACTGCATGAGCAGCGCCACTGAGACGACGAGGCCGGCAATGAAGCCGCCGCCGGGCTCGTTATGGCCCCGCAGGAAGAGAAAGAAGCCCACCACCAGGGCCAGGGGCAGCAGCAGCCGGGTCGCCACCACCAGCATCATCGGATGGTGCTCAGGCGAACGGTTCTGATCCGGCGTCCACTCGGCCAGGCGCCGGCCTGAGGCGCCCCGGCCAGCGGTGTCCAGCAGGGCAAAAATGGTCAGGGCCGCGATCCCCAGCACGATGATCTCACCAAAGGTGTCGAACCCCCGGAAGTCCACCAGGATCACATTGACCACATTGGTGCCGCCGCCGCCGGAATAGGAGTTAGCCCAGTGGAACTCGGAGATCGAGGGCGGCCCCTCCCGACGCACCAGGGCCCAGGTGGCGCCCGCCATGCCCAGGCCGCCCACCGCCGCCAGCAGTCCGTCCCGCAGTCGACGGCCAGCGCCGCTTTCTACAGGCGAGGTCTTGGGCATCAGGTTGAGCGCCGCCAGCAGCAGCAGAATAGTCACCACCTCCACGGAAATCTGCGTCAGGGCCAGATCCGGGGCCGACAGGAAGGCGAAGGTCAGGGAGATGACAAGGCCGATGACGCTGATGAAGATCAGCGACAGGTACCGGTGCCGGTGACCCAGAACCACCGCTGTGGCTCCCCCCACCAGCAGCATCCAGGCGACCACGGCCGCACCCGGCGCCGGCAGGGTCGGGCGACCGCCCTGGGTATGGTCGGCGCTCACAAACCCCGCCAGGGCGATGACCACGGCGGTGGCCAGGATCACGAACAAGTAGCGCTGCAGCGAGCCATTATGCACCGCCTCGGTGAACCGATGGGCGCTCCGGGCCAGGGCTGTGGTGGCTCCGTCGAACATCCGCTTGGCGTCCGGCAGCCCCAGCGCCAGCCACACCCGCTCCAGGTGTCGATGGGCCGCGAGCAGGATCGCCCCCCCGACCAGGGCGGCGAGACTCATGACCAGGGGCAGGTTGAAGCCGTGCCACAGGGACAGGTGCTTCTCGCTGGCCGCCCCCCCCGTCACCACGGCGGCGACGGCGTTGACCAGGGGCCCCGCCACCAGGGCCGGGGCCAGACCAATGGCCAGGGCCAGCACCACCAGCAGGGCCGAGGGGGCCCACATGCCGAAGGGCGCCTCATGGGGCTTGGCGGGATAGGAGTCGCGCTTGGGTCCGAAATAGACTCCCACCACATAGCGGAAGGCGTAGGCGGCCGAGAACAGCACCCCGACCATCACCAGGGAGGGCACCAGCCAGTTCAGACCAAAGGCCTCGGTGTCCACAGCCTCCATCAGCATCATCTCCTTGGAGATGAAGCCGTTCATGGGCGGCACGCCGGCCATGGCGGCCGCGCTCAGCACAGCCAGGGTGGCGGCGATGGGCATCAGGGTGAACAGCCCCCCCAGCTTGCGCAGGTCCCGGGTCCCTGCCTCATGGTCGACAATGCCGGCGTTCATGAACAGGGCGGCCTTGAAGGTCGCGTGATTGATGATGTGGAAGACCCCGGCCACGGCGGCGGCCGGAGTGCCCAGGCCAAACAGGAAGGTCAGCAGGCCCAGATGGCTGATGGTCGAATAGGCCAGCAGCCCCTTCAGGTCGTCCTTGAACAGGGCGACCACGGCGGCGAACACCATGGTGAACAGCCCTACCCCGCCCACCAGATAGAACCAGGCCTCGGTGCCCGCCAGGGCGGGCCAGAGCCGGGCCAGCAGGAAGACGCCGGCCTTCACCATGGTCGCCGAGTGCAGATAGGCGCTCACCGGGGTCGGGGCGGCCATGGCATGGGGCAGCCAGAAGTGGAACGGGAACTGGGCCGACTTGGCGAAACAGCCCACCAGGATCAGGATCAGGGCCGGCAGATACATGGGCGAGGCCTGGATCGCCGCCCCGCTCTGCAGGATCACGCTCAGGTCATATGACCCGGCGATCTGGCCCAGCATCAGCAGGCCCGCGATCAGCGACAGCCCCCCGAGCCCGGTCACCGTCAGCGCCATCCGCGCGCCCTGGCGGCCCTCCGGCAGATGGCGCCAATAGCCGATCAGCAGGAAGGAGGAGAGGCTGGTCAGCTCCCAGAAAATCAGCAGCAGCAGAATGTTGTCCGACAGGACAATGCCCAGCATCGCCCCCTGAAACAGCAGCAGGAAGGCGAAGAACCGCCCCATGGGGTCGGACTTGGCCAGGTAGAACCGGGCATAGATGATGACCAGCAGGCCGATGCCCAGGATCATCCCGGCGAACATCAGCCCCAGGGCGTCCAGGAAGAAGTTGAGGTTCAAGCCCAGGCTCGGAAACCACTCCAGCCGGGCGGTGACCACCTCACCGGCCATCACCTGCGGGGCGAGGCTCAGCAGCAGGGCCAGGGCGGTCGCCGTCACGAGCCCCGTGGCCAGGGCGCAGGCATTGCGACCAAGTCGGATGGCGAGGGCCGGGGCCAGGGCGCCCAGAAACGGCAATAAGGCGATCCACGCCAGGGTCAAGTCGGCCCTCGAGTCGATTACGTCAAACGGGTGCGCCCCCATCAATAGCGACGGGGAACCGCAGCCTCAATGAATTTCCCGTCATTGCCACGCTCGCGCCCGGAGGGTCACGCCGAGGCGGGGAAACCTAGCGCTTGCGGAACTGCTGCGGCCGCTGGGCGCCGCCGCCCATCCGCGGGCCTTCGGTCTTGTGACGATAGGTGATGCGCCCCTTGTCCAGATCATAGGGGGTCATTTCCACCGTGACCCGGTCGCCCACCAGGGAGCGGATCCGGTTCCGCTTCATGCGGCCGGCGGTGTAGGCCAGGATGGTGTGCTCATTGTCCAGCTGAACCCGGAACCGGCCCTCGGGCAGCAGCTCGGTGATCACACCTTCAAACTCGATGAACTCTTCCTTGGACATGCCGTTCGTCTCCTGCTGGCCGCCGACGCCCGGCGAACCGGCCAATCAGGCCGGCGCTCCCCCTGGAAGACGGAGCGGAGAGGTGTCCTCCGCCAGGCGGCGGAAACGCGGTTCAGACGCGCCAAAAGCCCGGCTCTGCGCCAGCGAACCGGCGCATCGAGAAGGCTTGAGGGGCGGGCTTTGAGCGAACCGCGCTGAAACGGACTTAGGTCGGGCGTCGCGCGACGAAATGTCGAGGGCCCTAGGTAGGGGCTGAACCGCCAAATGTCCAGTCACGGGCAGGCCCTCGCCCCATGGGGCGCCTTATCGGCTAAGGAGGCCCATGGAACAGACTTACGACGTGGTGGTGGCCGGCGCGGGCGCCGCCGGCATGATGTGCGCCGCCCAGGCCGCCCAGCGGGGCCGCCGGGTGCTGGTCGTCGACCACGCCAAGGCGCCGGGGGAGAAGATCCGCATCTCCGGCGGCGGTCGCTGCAACTTCACCAACATCAACACCACCCCGAACAATTTCCTGTCGGAGAACCCGCGCTTCTGCATCTCGGCCCTGCGGCGCTACAGGCCCAAGGACTTCATCGCCCTGGTGGACCGCTATGCCATAGCCCACCACGAAAAGACCCTGGGCCAGCTGTTCTGCGACGGCTCGGCCCGGCAGATCATCGACATGCTGCTGGCCGAGATGGCCAAGGGCGGCGCCGAGCTTCGGCTGGCGACCTCGATCCAGGCCATCGCCCGCACCGCGGCCGGCTTTGCCCTGCAGACCTCCGCCGGGCCGGTCGCCTGCACAAGCCTGGTGATCGCCACCGGCGGCAAGTCGATCCCCAAGATGGGGGCCTCGGGCTTTGGCTATGACGTGGCCCGGCAGTTCGGCCTGCGGGTCACCGAGACCCGGCCGGCCCTGGTGCCGCTCACCTTCGACGTCTCGCTCCTGGAGCGCACCGCCCCCCTGGCCGGCGTGGCCGTGGACGTCACCGTCGCCGCCGGAAAAACCCGGTTCGCCGAGGCCCTGCTCTTCACCCATCGCGGCCTGAGCGGCCCGGCCATTCTCCAGGCCTCGTCCTACTGGCGTGAGGGTCAGGAGATCGCCGTCGACCTGGCGCCGGGCCGGGATGTCTTCGCCCACCTGCGCGCAGCCCGCACGGCCCGGGCCAAGGCCGCCCCGGCCACCATCCTGGCCGAACTCCTGCCCAGGCGCCTGGCCCAGTTTCTCGCCGAGACCCACGCGCCCCGGGGCAATATGGCCGACCAGCCCGACAAGGTCCTGCGCCCGCTCGCCGAGGCGGTAAACGCCTGGCGGGTCAAGCCCGTGGGCTCCGAAGGCTACCGCACCGCCGAGGTCACCCTGGGCGGGGTCGACACCACCCGGCTGGACTCCCGCACCCTGGCCGCCCGGGACGTACCGGGCCTCTATTTCATCGGCGAGGTGGTCGACGTCACCGGCTGGCTCGGCGGCTACAATTTCCAGTGGGCCTGGGCCTCAGGCTGGAGCGCGGGCCAGTCGGTTTAGGACCCCGCAGCGATGTGGCGCGTTGCGGGCCACATGGCCCGGGCGGCTCAGGTCCAGTCGGCTGACCGCATGGGGGTCAGGACAGAACCTTCCCGGGGTTCAATTGATGGGTCGGGTCCAGGGCCGCCTTCAGCCGCCGCATCAGGTCGAGTTCCTGCGGCGTCCGCGAGTGATTCAGATAGCCGCGCTTGTCCAGCCCGATCCCGTGCTCTGCGGAGATGGAGCCGCCATGGGGCCGCAGATGTTCGTAGATCAGCGCGGTGACCTCCGCCCGGGCGGCCGCATCCCCCACCCCCGCGATCAGGTGGAGATTGCCATCCCCCAGATGTCCAAACACCGTCACCTTAGCGGATGGCCAGCGGGCCTCAAGGGCGGCCTGAACCGTCGCCACATAGTCCTCCATGGCCCGCAGGGGCAGGCTCACATCAAAGGCTGTGATCGGGCCCTCCCGCGCGGTCTGGGCGACGTCGTCCCGCAGGGCCCACATGCGATCCCGCTCGGCCTGCGACTTGGCCACGGCGGCGTCGACCGCCAGGCCCTCATCGATCGCTTCGGCCAACGCCTGCTCAAACCGTTCACGGTCCCGGGTCGGCGCCCCCCCAGGGCCTCAACCAGGACATAGTAGGCATGGCCCGCCGGCAGAGGCGCGCGCCCGACGGCCGGGGGAGTCGTCACCAGTCCGTAGAACCGTGGCCACATGACCTCGAACGCCGACAGCGCGCCCGACAGGGACACCTCCAGTCGCCGCAACAGACGCACCAGGTCGGTGAAGCGGCTCACGGCCAGCAGCGCCACCTCCTGGCTCCGCGGCGCCGGCCTCAAACGCAGAACAGCTCTTGTGATGACACCGAGCGTGCCCTCCGAGCCGATGAATAGCTGTTTCAGATCATAGCCGGTATTGTTCTTGATCAGCCCATTCAGGGACGAGACCACAGTTCCGTCGGCCAGCACCACCTCCAGCCCGAGCACCATGTCGCGCGCCATGCCGTATCTGAGAACCCGGTTGCCCCCGGCATTGGTGGAGAGCACCCCGCCAAGGGTCGCCGATCCCCGGGAACCGAGGTCCAGCGGCAGGAACAGACCCGCCTCCTGCGCGGCGGCGCAGGCGCTCTCAAGCACACAGCCGGCCTGCACCGTCATCAGCGCCTGATCACGGTCGATCACCTCGATGGCATTCATCCGGCTAAGACTGAGCGCCACCGCGCCGTCGGCTGCGGCCCCGCCGACCAAACCCGTCAACCCGCCCCAGGGAACGACCGGAACCCCGGCCGCATGGGCGGCCGAGAGCACGTGCGACACCTCTTCGACACAGCTTGGCCGCGCCACCATCAAGGGGGTTCCGACCCGGGTCCAGGGGCTGAAGCCAGCCTGCGCCGCCGCCTCGCCCGTAAGCAGCCCCTCGGTTCCCAGGCGGGCAGCAAACGCCGCGCGCAGGCCCTCGATCACCTCAGATCCGACTTCCTCAGCGGACATGGGCGATAGCCGATGTGGGATGGTGATGGTCGATCATCGAGGCGCCCTTTCCTGCCCGGGCCAGTTTGCGGCTCAGCCAGGAGAGCCTAGGCGCGACGCCGCCAGTCCGGCTTGATCACCATCAAGGCGGCCTGGTGATCCTCCCCCGAATTGATGTCCATCGACAGGCCGCTGGGCCTCTCGACTGGACCTGGGCGGGATGATCGCCTCGACGCCCCGGGCAGGGCATGGAACAGGGTCAGATGGGCCGGAACAAGGTTGCGATGGGCGGCGGCATGCGCCTGGCGCAGGTCCTGGAACCCGTCGAACGCCCCCTCGTCCAGGTCCGCAGTGACGATCAGGGGCGGCGATTGGGGTCCTGGGGCGCCCAACCTCGTCCCAGGGGGGCCGGGGGGCCAGGGGGGCGGGGGCATGGACCTCCATACTGCGCGCCCGACGCCCCCGGCCTGACTCGGGAGAAGCCTGCCCCTAGAAGGCCAGGTCGACGCCCACGATGGCGGCCCGGGGCTCGTTCACCAGGATCCCGCGGGAGCGGTCGATGATGAAGGTCTTGTCGGCCAGGTTCCGGACCGCCAGGGTCAGCTTCGCCTGGGTGTTGGGGACCTTATAGGCCGCCGCCAGATTGAACTGCCAGGCGTCGTCGATCAGGCCTCGCTGGCCGTTGGCCGTGGGCGTGACCGAGTTCACATCGTCGGTGAACATCTCGCCGGTATAGACCCCTTCAAGCTCGGCCTGGATCACGCCGGTGTCAAAGCCCACAGCCGCCCGGCCCATCCATTCCGGGGCATAGGGCAGCCTGTTGCCGGTCACCGAGACCGCGCCCAGGCCCGAGATGGCCGAGAACCGGCGACCCCGGTACTCCGCTGTATCCAACCAGGTGAAGGCGGCGTCGGCATACCAGTCCACCGAGGTGGCGAAGGCCGCCTTGGAGGAGAAGCTGGCGGCGCCCTCAAGGCCCAGATGCCGGGTCTCGCCGGCGCTGGTGGCCGTGGCGCCCACCCCGCCGGCCACGGAGGCCGGAACGATCTGGTTGTCGAAGTCCATGCGGAACACCGCCAGTTCCCCCTCCAGGCCGGCCATGGGCGAACCGCGCAGGCCCAGCTCCCAGTTCAGGCTGCGTTCGGGGTCAAGCTCCACAGAGCCGCCGGCATTGGTGATGATGTCCTCCACCCGGGGCGGCGAGAAGCCCCGGTGAACCCCGGCGAACACCGTCAGCTGCGGGTCCTTGCTCCAGGACACTCCCAGGCCCGGAATCCACTCGCTGAGCTCGGTCGAGCCGCTCCGTCCCGCCAGCTTGTCCGACCGGTTGAAGGTCATGGTCTCATAGCGGACCCCCGGGGCGATGGAGACATCGCCGATCTGGAAGGTGTTCTTGATGAAGGCCGAGGCCGCCCGGGCCTCGCGCACATTGTGCTCGCGCACCCCGGCGCCAGAGCCCACCCCCGGCGCCCGGGAGTTGGGGCGGTCGCCATTGAACTGGAACCGCTCCTGGTTTTCCGCGTGCAGACGGGCGCCGGCCAGCAGTTCGCCGCCGGACCAGTCGAGCGTCAGCCGCTGTTCGACCCCGAACATGTAGTACTGCCGCAGCCGGCCTTCATTACCGCAGGTGGTATTCAGATTGGCCATGCCGCCGCAGGCTGGATCGGCGGAGTCCGCGGGGCGCTGACCGGAATTGGAGGACTGCCGCCACCAGTCCCGGTCAAAGGTATTGGCATAGAGCACCGTGTTCAGCTTCAGGGTGTCGGAGGGAGTCCAGCCGTGGGCAAGGCTCGCCCCATAGCGCTCGATGACGAAGGAGTCGTTGGTGAAGGGATAGCCGCGCGGATTGGCCCGGTACTCGGCCTCGGTCAGGCCTGAATAGCCGACATTGCTGTCTTCCAGATAGGCCGAGGCCTTGAAGGTCAGAGCCTGGCGCTCAGACAGGGTGGCGACGGCCTTGATGAATACGTCGGAATAGGAGAGCTCCTGGTTCTCCCGGACCCCGGCATTGCCGCCGGTGGCGATGCCGCCCAACAGGCCCAGGGCGCCGAAGGTGTCGCCCCCCTTTAGCACGAGCTCCCGGGTCTCATTGCCACCGGCCCGGAGCACCAGCCGCCCGGAGGCGTCCGCAGGCGGCGCCGGGGTGGTGTAGTTGATCACCCCGCCCACCGTGTGCGGGCCATAGACGATCTGGCCGGCCCCCTTCAGCACCTCAACCGCCGAGAACCGCTCCAGGGGCGGGTGGTAGTAGGAGGCGTTGTCGCCATAGGGCGCATAGGTCAGGGGAATCCCGTCCTCCAGCAGCAGGACTTCGGTGGAGCGGGTCGGGTTCAGGCCGCGGATCCCGATATTGGGGCGCAGACCAAGCCCCTCCTCGGTCCGGACATAGAGACCGGGCACCCGGCGCAGCACGTCATTGATGTCCCGGGCCTGGGAGCGTTCATATTCCACCGCCTCAATCCGCATCGCCGCGCCGGGGAACCCGGCCGGGCCCTCGGGTCCGATGACGACCAGCTCGGAGACCTGGGTCGCCGCATCCTCGGCCAGGACGACGCAGGGCGACAGGAGCGGCAGAAGCGCGGCAGTGGCGAGAAGTGACTTGCGCAAGACAGAACCCCAAGGAAATTGCGATCAATTCGCGTTAGCGGTCGCTGTTACGCCCCGTCGAAGGTGCGAGTCAATATCTTTCGCAATAAGGGCCCTGGGAGTTCAGGCGTCCACCCAGGCAAATCGATTTCGGAACGCAATTTAGTAATATCAGAATCTCATGATGACATCATCCGGGCGCCCAGATGCGGCAAGGCCCGGGGCGTGAGGCCTCAGGCCGTGGGCGCTCAGTCATGGACACCACCAGGAGGGCGATCTAGGGTCCGGCCCTTCTCATTCTCATCACCGTGCCCCGCCCATGCCGCAGATCCTCGTCGAGGACCTGGCCAAGACCTATCGCGTCGCCGAGCGCGATCCCGGCCTGCTGGGCGCGGTCAAGGGTCTGGTCCATCGCCGCCACCGCATGGTCGAGGCCCTGCGCAACGTCTCCTTCTCCCTGGAGGCGGGCGAACTGCTGGGCTTCATCGGCCCCAATGGGGCGGGCAAGTCCACCACCATCAAGATCCTCTCAGGCATTCTGCGGCCTGACGCCGGCACGGTGCTGGTGAACGGACGCGTCCCCTTCACCGACCGTATCGCCCATGTCTCGAAGATCGGCGTGGTGTTCGGCCAGCGGACCCAGCTCTGGTGGGACCTGCCGGTCATCGAGGGTTTCGACCTGCTGGCCGATATCTATCGCGTCGAGCCGGCCCGCTACCGGGCCGCCCGCGATGAGCTGGTCGACCTCCTCCGCCTGGGGCCGGTGCTGGACCAGCCGGTGCGTCAGCTGTCACTGGGCCAGCGGATGCGCGCCGAGATCGCCGCGGCCCTGCTGCACGCCCCCGACATCCTCTTTCTGGACGAACCGACCATCGGCCTGGACGCCCCGTCCAAGCTCGCCGTCCGCGATGTGGTCCGCCGCCTGAACCGGGAGCGCGGCGTCACCGTCCTGCTCACCACCCACGACATGCACGACATCGAGGCCCTGGCCCAGCGGGTGATCGTCATCGGCCATGGCCAGGTTCTGGCCGACAGTCCCTTCGAGACCCTGCGCGCCAACGTCCTGGCCGAGCGGCGGCTGGTGATTGACTTCGCCCATGCGGCCCCTGACCTCGCCCTGCCGGACCCGACCCTGCCCGGCGTCGTGGTGCGCAGCCGCCGGGGACAGACCCTGGAACTGGCCTTCGATCCCGCCCGGACACCGGCCCCGGCCCTCATCGCCGCCATGGCCAGCGCCCACGAGGTGGTGGACATCCATGTGGGGGAGCCGGCCATCGAAGAGGTCATCGCCCGCTTCTACGACCTGCACGGCGCGGGCGAGGCCTGAGCCCCATGGACGCCGCCCGCCCCTATCTGGCCGCCTTTTCCAGCCGCTTCCTGCTGATGCTGCAATACCGCGCTGCGGCCATCGCCGGCTTCGCCACCCAGTGCTGGTGGGGGGGCATCAAGGTGATGATCTATGCCGCCTTCTTCGCCGCGGCCCCGGCGGCGGCGGCGGCCTCGCCCATGACCCTGGCCCAGGTCATCACCTACACCTGGCTCGCCCAGGCCCTGCTGTCCCTGACCCCATGGAGCGCCGACCCCGAGGTGGCCCTGGCGGTGCGCACAGGCGCGGTGGCCTATGACCGCCTGCGCCCGGTGGACACCTACAGTCTCTGGTATGTCCGGGGCGCAGCCTGGATGGCGTCGCGGGCCCTGCCCCGGGCGGCCCTGATGCTGCTGGGGGCGGGCCTTGTCCTGCCGCTGATCGGCCTGTCGGACTGGGCCTGGAAGCCACCGCCGACGCTCGCGGCGGCCGCGGCCTTCGCCATCTCCCTGCCCCTGGCCCTGGCCCTGTCCACCGCCTTTCTGATGATCGTCAACATCATCGTCGCCGCCACCCTCACCGACCGGGGGATCAATGTCCTGTTCAACAGCCTGATCATCGTCTTCTCGGGCAATCTGCTGCCGCTGGCCCTCTATCCGGACTGGGCGCAGACCGCCCTGCTCCTCCAGCCCTTCGCCGGCATGATGGACATTCCGCTTCGCCTCTATGTGGGGCAGCTGCACGGCCCAGAGGCCCTGCTGGGCCTGGGGCTGCAGGTCTTCTGGACGGTGGCCCTCATCCTCCTCGGCCGCTTCGCCATGGCCCGCGTCATGCGCCGGCTGGACGTCCAGGGGGGCTAGGCAGGATGAACAGCCTCGCCCTGCTCCTGCGCTATTTCAGCGCCTCCCTGCGCAGCCAGCTGCAGTATCCCGGCTCGGCCATCATGCTGGGGATCGGGGCCTTCCTCACCACCATCATCGACATGCTGGCCGCCTGGGCGCTGTTCGACCGCTTCGGCCAGGTGCAGGGCTGGGGGCTTGGGCATATCGCGGTCTTCTATGGGGTGGTCTCCACCAGCTTCGCCCTCACCGACTTCTTCACCCGGGGCTTCGATGTCTTTGGCGGGGAGTTCGTCAAGACCGGCGCCTTCGACCGTATCCTGCTGCGCCCGCGCTCCCCGGCCCTGCAGCTCATCGGCTATGAGTTTCGCCTCAGCCGCTTCGGCCGGCTGGCCCAGGCCCTGCTGGTTCTGTTCGTCGGCGCCGCCGTCGTCGGCGTGACCTGGACCCCGGACAAGATCCTGCTGCTCGTCTGGACCATCACCGGCGGTGTGGCCCTGTTCACCGGCCTCCTCGTCCTCCAGGCCAGCTTCGCCTTCTGGACCACAGAGAGCCTGGAGGTGTTCAACGTCCTGACCTATGGCGGCATCCAGGCGGCCCAGTTTCCCCTGAGCCTCTATGCCGGCTGGTTCCGGAATTTTCTGATCTTCGTCGTGCCCCTGGGGTGCGTGGCCTATTACCCGGTCCTGGCCATCCTCGACCAGCCCGACCCCCTGGGCGCCCCGGACTGGTGGCTGCCCGCCGCCCCGGCCATGGGCTTCGTCTTCCTGGCCGCATCCTTCCTCGCCTGGCGCGCCGGCATCAGGCGCTACACCTCGACGGGGAGCTGAATTAGCCCTGGCGCTGGAGATCCTGTTCGACCATATGACCAGCTAGATAGTCAGGAACTGCCGATGAGCGCCGTGAGCCTTGCCGACGCGAAAGCCCATCTCAGCGAGTTGGTGGACCGGGTGGAAGCTGGCGAGTCCATTGAGATCACTCGCCGTGGCAAGCGCGTCGCCCGCCTGACGACCACCGATCGTCCGCGAAAGGCGATCAACCTGACCGCGCTTCAGGCCCTGACCCAGTCCATGCCGCCGGCCGCGCAGGACGCTGCCGACCTCGTCCGCGCCATGCGCGAGGACGACCGCTATTGAGGGCCTATGTAGACACTTCAGTGATCATCGCGGCCCTCTCCAATGAAGCCGCAACGGCGCGGGCGCAGGCATGGCTGGCGGCCCAAAGTCCCGGTGACATACTGATCAGCGACTGGACGTTGACCGAGGTCTCGTCAGCCCTGTCGATCAAACTGCGGACTGGCCAGATCAACCTCGACCAGCGCGCAGCATCGCTGGCCCTGTTTCGCCAGCTGGTCGCCGAGAGCTTCATCCTGCTGCCGGTGACGAGCACACAATTCCGGACGGCTACGCGGTTCGTGGACCAGCACCAACTTGGTCTCCGCGCCAGGGACGCCCTTCATCTGGCTGTGGCTTCAGACGCTGGCGCCGCCGTCCGGACCCTCGATCACCGCCTCGCCCAGGCCGGCCCGGCGCTTGGCGTTCCGGCTGAGCTCCTGGCCTGAGCTCCTGCCCGGCGCCTACTCCGCCGCCATCAGCACGCGACCGGCGGTGAAGGAGGTCTTCTCGGCCAGGGCGGCCTTGGCCGCCTCGTATTCCGCCGCCAGCCTGGCGACGAGTTGGCCCGCGCCGAGGATTTCCTCCACCGCGCCGATGCCCTGGCCGCAGCCCCAGATGTCCTTCCAGGCCCTGGCCTTGGTGTTGCCCCCGGAGCCGAAGTTCATCTTCGAGGGGTCGGCCTCGGGCAGGTTGTCGGGATCGAGGCCCGCAGCGATGATCGAGGGCCGCAGATAGTTGCCGTGCACCCCGGTGAAGAGGTTCGAATAGACGATGTCCTCCCCCGAACTCTCGACGATCATGTCCTTGTAGCCCTGGGCGGCATTGGCCTCCCTGGTGGCGATGAAGGCCGAGCCGATATAGGCGAGATCGGCCCCCATGGCCTGGGCGCCGAGCACGGCCGCCCCATTGGCGATGGCGCCCGACAGGGCGATCGGCCCGTCAAACCAGGTCCGCAGCTCCTGGATCAGGGCAAACGGCGACAGGGCTCCGGCATGACCGCCAGCCCCGGCCGCCACGGGGATCAGGCCATCGGCCCCCTTCTCCACCGCCTTGCGGGCGAAGCGGTCATTGATGATGTCGTGCATGACGATGCCGCCATAGGCGTGCACCGCCTGGTTCACATCCTCCCGTGCGCCCAGCGAGGTGATGATGATGGGAACCTTGTACTTGGCCGCCATCTCCACATCGTGCTCCAGCCGGTCGTTCGTCCGGTGGACGATCTGGTTCACCGCGAACGGCGCAGACGGCAGGTCCGGGTTCTTGGCGTCCCAGGCGGCCAGTTCCTCGGTGATCTGGGCCAGCCATTCGTCCAGCTGGCTGGCCGGTCGGGCGTTGAGGGCCGGGAAGGAGCCGACGACGCCGGCCTTGCATTGGGCGATCACCAGCTCCGGGTTCGAGATGATGAACAGGGGCGAGGCGATGACCGGCAGGCGCAGGCGGTCACGGAGAATCGGCGGCAGGGCCATGGGCGGCGTCCTTCAGGGGGTGTTTTTACGATGTAAGCGCAAAACGGTTCCCCGGGCAAGAACGCCGGGGCGGTCAGGGGCGCTGGGGCCGTCGGGGTCTGGCCCGGCGTCAAGGGCGCCGTTGCGGCGCCCTTGACGCTCCCTGCGCCCCCGGCTCATCACAGGGGCGATGGTCCAGATCGCTTCCCCCGCCGTGGAATTTCCGCCGGCCAGCGCCAAAGACTGGCGCGCCCTCGTGCTCAAGACCCTGGGCGACAGGCCCCCGGAGAGCCTCATCACCACCACCGCCGATGGCCTGACCATCGCCCCCCTCTACGGGGCGACGCCAGGGCCGCAGGTTCCCACCCGGCCCTATGATCCGGAACGCCCCTGGGATCTGCGCGGCGTCACGGCGCATCCCCATCCCGCCCGCGCCCGGGCCGACATCCTGGCCGATCTGGAAGGCGGCGGCGCCTCCGTCCTGATCAGCCTCGACCCCACCGGCGCGGCCGGGGTCGCGGTGGGCTCAGCCGAAGACCTGGCCAGGGCGCTGGACGGGGTCGTCCTCGAGCTTGCCCCCGTCGCCCTGGACGCCGGCTTTCTGGGGGTGGCCGCCGCCGACTGGCTGAGCAGCCTGGCCAAGGCCTCCCCGGGCGCCCTGCTGCAGCTTCACCTGGACCCCCTGAGCGCCTTAGCCCGCGAGGGGGCCAGCCCCGGTCCCGTCGAGGCGCACATCTTCGCCGCCGCCGGCGCGGCCGCCCGCCATGCGGCGACCTATCCCAAGGCCCAGCTGTTCCTGGCGTCCGGCGCGGTAGCGCATGAGGCCGGTGGCGCAGCCGCCAGCGAACTGGCCTTCGCCGTGGCCAGCGCGCTCGCCTATGCCCGGGCCATGGTCCGGGCCGGCATGGGGATGGACGATGCCTTCGCCCGCATCACCCTGGGTCTCGCCGCCGACGCCGACTACTTCCTGACCATCGCCAAGCTCCGGGCCGCCCGGCTGGTATGGGCCAGGCTCACCGGCGCCTGCGGGGTTGAGGGTCCCGCCCGGATCGAGGTCCGGTCCTCCCGCCGGATGCTGACCCGCCGCGATCCCTGGACCAATATGCTGCGGCTCACCGCCGCCGGTTTCGGCGCGGCGGTGGGCGGCGCCGACACGGTCGTGCTGGGCGCCTTCACCGACGCCCTGGGATTGCCCTCGGCGCTCGCCCGGCGCCAGAGCCGCAACACCCAGCTGGTGCTGATGGAGGAGGCCCATATCGGCCGCGTCGCCGATCCCGCCGCGGGCTCCGGCTATGTGGAGGCCCTCACCGACCAGATCGCCCGCGCCGCCTGGTCAGCCTTCCAGGTCACCGAGGGCCTGGGGGGGCTGGTCTCGGCCCTCACCAGCGGCCACATCGCCGCCGAGGTGGACACCACGGTCCAGGCCCGCAAAGAGGCCGGCGAGCCCGCCATCGTCGGGGTCACCGCCTTCCCCCCAGCCACCGAGGCCCCCGTCGAGATCGACACCGCCCAGCCCCGCCCGGTCACGGCGCCCTCGCCCCGCTTGCCCGGCCCCGATGGCCGCTGCCCGCCGCTTGCCCCCGTCCGCATCGCCCAGCCCTATGAGCCCGAGGCCGTCCGATGAGCGCCTTCCCCGACTTCACCGAGATCGCCTTCGACGCCGAGGGCCTCACCGCCCCAGGCCCGGCCCCGGCGCAGGAGGCCTGGGCCACCCCGGAGGGCATCGCCGTGGCGGTCTCGTACGGCCCCGCCGACATCGAAGGTCTGAGCGGCCTGGACGGCTATCCCGGCCTCGCGCCCTTCCTGCGTGGGCCTTATCCGACCATGTACGCCACCAATCCGTGGACCATCCGCCAGTATGCGGGCTTCTCCACGGCCGAGGATTCCAACGCCTTCTATCGCCGCAACCTGGCGGCTGGTCAGAAGGGCCTGTCGGTGGCCTTCGACCTCGCCACCCACCGGGGCTATGATTCCGACCATCTGCGGGTGGCCGGCGATGTGGGCATGGCCGGCGTGGCCATCGACTCCATCCTCGACATGC
>CAMTXB010000031.1:0-35461 GCA_947085575.1 uncultured Caulobacteraceae bacterium | reverse complement strand
TCATGAAATCCGTGCGCCCTTGCTTCAGGGCCGCCGTTTCTGTATACGCGCGGCTCGTTTGCGCACCGGGCCTGTCAGGTCAGGTGGCGCATCACCCGCTGCTCTTACGTCGGTTGTCCTCGCGATGAAACAAGACACGCACCCCGATTATCACTTCATCACCGTGGTGATGACCGATGGTACGACCTATCAGACCCGGTCGACCTACGGGAAGGCGGGCGCGACCCTGAACCTGGATATCGACCCGAAGACGCACCCGGCATGGACGGGCGGCGCCCACACCCTGCTCGACCGCGCTGGTCGCGTGTCGCGGTTCAACGCCAAGTTCGGCGGCTTCACCCGCAAATAGGCTCCTGGTCCGCCGGTCGGGGGGATCAGGTCCAGGTCAAACAAAGAAGACGCCGCAGGCTCTGGCCTGCGGCGTCTTCTTTGTGTCTCAAGGCCTCACCTTAGCTGGGTGTCAGGCCCCGTCAGCGGCCCCGAAGGCGTCCCGCAGGCGATCAAACTGGGACAGCACCGCATTGGGCGCCGCATCATCACTGGCCTCCACATACATCCGCCGGTCCAGATGGCGGACCCGCTCAAACAGGCGCTCGGACCGCTCCATCAGCTCCACCAGGCCCGGCGGCAGACTCTCGACGGCCTTGGCTGTGTGGTGCGAGGTCTCGGCGGCCAGGCGATAGCGCTCCTCGCAGGCGGCTTCGGGCGCCATGTCTCCCTCACGGACGGCCCGCTGAACCAGCAGCCATGAGGCCACCTGCATCAGACGGGTGGTCAGGCGCATGCTCTCGGCCGCATAGGCCAGGGCGGCGTTACGGTCGAGGCGCTTGGACTCCTGACGCCCGCCGCCGTCCAGATAGGCGGCGGTCTCCTCCACAAGGTCCATGCCCTCCTGAAAGGTCCGTTCGAACAGTTCAGACCGGGCGAAATCGGCGACCACGTCGCCGCGCCAGGGCTTCGCCAATGCCGTGAGTTCGCTCATCGAATTCCTAAGCCCCTGCAGACACCGACCGGACCGACCGTCCGTCATCGATCGACTTGCAACCCCCATGCCATAGCGTTCGACACGGGTTGATGTCACGCCCCAGACTGGTTCCCGTCAAGGCTCGGCGTCTAGGATCGGAAAAGAGCGTCGGCCGCAGCCCGCCCTGCGCGTTTGCGCTCGATAGAGGCTATGGTGCGGGTGATCTCCGCCTGCAGCACCTCGAGGCGGGCCTCAAGCTCTTCAACCCCATAGAGCTCGAGATCCTCCCGCATCAACTCCTGCAGGCGCTGCCCGCGCCCCAGTCGGACCTCAGCCGGCTCTTCCATGGTCGCACCTCCCTTTGCCCGGACCCCGGAGCGGTTTATCCAAACCCCTGCGCCGCCCTGGCGCAAGCACCTGGAGGCTATGAGGATGGCGCAAGCGACTGTTCCTGAGCAGATGACGGCCATCGCCATCGAAGGCGGCAAGGGTCCCGCCAGCGCCCTGCGCCCCATCAGCCTTCCAACCCCGCTGCCGGGGCCTGGGCAAATCCTGATCCGCGTCGAGGCCGCCGGGGTCAACCGGCCCGACATCGCCCAGCGGGTCGGGTTCTATCCCCCGCCCCCCGGGGCGCCGCAGACCATGGGCCTGGAAGTGGCCGGAGAGGTCGTTGTGGCCGCCGGGCGCTGGAAGGTGGGCGATCGGGTCTGCGCACTCCTGGGGGGCGGCGGCTACGCCCAGTACGCCGTCTGCGACGCCCGCCACGCCCTGCCGATCCCCGGCGATCTCAGCAGCCTGGAGGCCGCCGGCCTGCCGGAAACGGTGTTCACCGTCTTCGCCAATGTGTTCGAACATGGCGGCCTGAAGCCCGGCGAGACCCTGCTGGTCCACGGCGCCACGTCCGGCATCGGGACAACCGCGATACAGATGGCCAAGGCGGCCGGGGCCCGGGTGATCGCCACGGCCCGGGGGGCTGAAAAGGCCCGCCAGGCCCGCGACCTGGGCGCCGACATCGCCATCGACGCCGCCACCCAGGACTTCGCCGAGCTCACCCTGGCCGACGGCGGCTGCGATGTGGTGCTGGACATGGTCGGCGGCGATTACTTCGCCAAGGCCTTCGCCGCCCTGAAGACGGGGGGACGCATGGTGTTCATCGCCGCCCAGGGCGGCGGCAAGGTCGAGCTGAATATCGGCGCGCTGATGCTGAAACGCGCCGTGATCACCGGCTCAACCCTGCGCCCCCGGGACGCCGACGAGAAGGCCCGGCTGGCGGAGGCGGTGGAGGCCACCGTCTGGCCTTGGATCGCCGCCGGTCGTCTTCGTCCGCAGATCGACAGCATATTTCCCCTGGAGGAGGCCGCAGCCGCCCATGCCGCCCTGGAGGCCGGGGCGCACCTGGGCAAGATCATGCTCCGCCCGTGAGGCGGCGCCTGACGGCGCGGGGCCCGGACACGTTCAGATCAGTACCCGCCCAAAGAATGGCTCGAGAGGCGGCCTGGACCCATGCGGCCTTGTCATCCTGGTCGATCGGGGAACGCGTCTAGGGGTCGATCGCCCCACAGACCTCAACCCGTTGTAGGCCAACGGATAGTTTGTGTCAGACTTGCAAGATCATAAGCGTTGACGCTGCGATAGGCCTCCCTCAGGCTTGCCGGGCGAGCGATCCAGGAGCCATGATGTGGCTTCGCCGAAGCGGACGCGACACAAGAATGACCGGACCCGACTGAGGCCCGGCAGGGAGGACTGCAGATTGAGCCGCGAATTTCCGCCGGGGGGGATTGATTTGCTGCGCCCGAAATGGCGCGGCGCCGCGCTGAGCGACATGCGATGCCCGTCATCGGTGGGCCTGTCCGCGCCCGTGAATTGTCGCGGCGGGAGACCTTGATGACGGCCATCTCCTCCGAGATTCCGCCCCTGAGCCTTCCCACCAAACTGCTTTACGCCTTTGGCGCCGTAGCCAATGCGGTCAAGGGCCGCGGCTTGGCCACCTTCCTGATGATTTTCTACAATCAGGTGGTGGGGCTTCCCCCGGCCACAGTGGCCGGGGTTCTGATGGTGGCCCTGATCTTTGACGCCTTTGTTGATCCCCTGGTGGGTCAGGTGTCAGACAATTTCCGGTCCAGGTGGGGGCGCCGCCACCCCTTCATGTATCTGGCGGCCCTGCCGGTCTCGGTCGCCTATTTCCTGCTGTGGAATCCGCCGGAGGGCTGGAGCGATCAATCCATCGTGATCTGGCTGGCGGCCTGTCTGCTCACCGTGCGCCTGTTCGACACCTTCTTTGAGCTGCCCTCCTCGGCATTGGCCCCGGAACTGACCCGGGACTACAACGAGCGCACCAGCCTGATCTCCATGCGCGCCTTCTTCACGGTGGTGGGCGGCCTGGGCATGACGGTGGCGGCCTATCAGTATTTCCTGGCGGAGAACCCCGACGGCTCCGGCGGGATTCTGGCCCGGGACGGCTATTTTGCCTTTTCGGCCGTATCGGCCCTGATCATCTTTGTGGTGATCCTGGTCTCAACGGCCGGGACTCACAACCGCATCCCCTATCTCAGCCGCCCGCCGACCCGGAAGATCACGCTGAAGGCGATGACCCGGGAGGTGCTGCACACCCTCAACAACCGAGCCTTCGTCATCGCCACCCTGACCGGCATGTTCATCGCCGTGGCGGCGGGAGCGAAGAACGGCCTGGAGATCTATTTCGCCCTCTATTTCTGGGAGCTGACCCAGTCCCAGCTGGCCATACTGACCGCGGTCAGTGTCGCCGGCAGCCTGGGCGGGGTGCTGGCCGCCCCCCATGTGGCCCGGGCCCTGGGCAAGAAGCGCGGCGCGATCCTGATGTTCGCCAGCGCCCTGGCGGTGGGTATCACCCCCATCACCCTGCGGCTCATGGGCCTGATGCCCCCCAATGGCACCGACCTGCTGTTCTACATTCTGCTGCTGGAAACCGTCGTCAATTCCGGCATGGCGGTGGCCACCGGGGTGATGCTGGTCTCCATGGTCGCCGATGTGGTCGAGGACGCCGAGGTCAAGACCGGCCGACGCTCCGAAGGCCTGCTGATGTCGGCCGACAATCTGTTCAAGAAGATCGTCTCTGGGGTCGGCATCTTCATTTCCGGCGCGGTCCTGACCGCGGTGAGCTTCCCGGAGAACGCCGCCCGGGGCGGGGTGGAGCCGGAAATCCTGCAGAATATGGGCCTGATCTATCTGCCCCTGGTCACGGTGCTCTACGGCATGGGGATCGTCTGCCTGTCCATGTTCAACATCGACAAGGCCAAGCACGAAGACAATCTGCGCGTCCTCGACGAGGCGGGCGCCAAGGGTGCGGGCCCCGCCCAGGGCGCCCGCGACACCCATGCCGATACCGATATCCTGCCAGGGGGCGCCCCATCGCCCCTGGGCTCAAAGGCCTGATAGAGGACCATTGTGACCGAACTGACTGACTCCGGCCCTCAGGCCGTGCCCGCCGACCGGCAGCTTACCCTCACGACACGCATCCTGTACGGGGCCGGCGGGGCCGCCAGCGCCATCAAGCAGCGCGGGCTCTCCACCTTTCTGCTCCTGTTCTACAATCAGGTGATCGGTCTTCCGCCGCAGATGGTCTCCACGGCGATCATGTTCGCCCTGATCTTCGACGCCTTTGTGGACCCTCTGGTGGGCCAGGTGTCGGACAATTTCCGCTCCAAATGGGGTCGCCGCCACCCCTTCATGTACATAGCCGCCCTGCCGGTGGCGGTAGGGTTCTTCTTCATCTGGAATCCCCCGGCGGGCTGGGAGCAGGCGCAGATCTTCGCCTTCATGCTGGTCTGCCTGCTGACCATCCGCCTCTTCGACACCTTCTTCGAACTGCCGTCGGCGGCCCTCGCCCCGGAGCTGGCCAAGAACTATGACGAGCGGACCAGCCTGATCGCCCTGCGCGCGTTCTTTGCGGTGGCCGGCGGCCTGGGCATGACCCTGATGGCCTATCAGGTCTTCCTGCGGGAGAATCCGGATGGCACCGGTGGCGTCCTGGCGCGGGACGGCTATTTCAGCTACGCCCTGACCGGCGCGATCCTGATCTTCGTGCTGATCCTGGGATCCACCGCAGGCACCCACAAGTACATCCCCCACCTGACCAAGCCCCCCACCCGCAAGATCACCTTCGTCGGCATGGCCAGGGAGGTGGGCGCCACCCTGAACAACCGCTCCTTCGTCGCCCTCACCATCTCCGGCATGTTCATGTCCATGTCCCTGGGGGTGAAGGGGGGGCTGGAACTCTACTTCTTCCTCTACTTCTGGGAGATGACCCAGGACCAGCTGTCCCTGCTCACCGTGGCCGGGGTGATCGCCAGTGTCATGGGCGTCTCCCTGGCGCCCAAGGTCGCCGCCAAGATGGGCAAGCGTAACGGGGCGGCGGCCATGTTTGCAGGCGCCGTGGTCGCCTTGCTCGGCCCCATCGCCCTGAGGTTGATCGGATGGATGCCGGCCAACGGCACCGACCTGCTGTTCTGGATCCTGTTCGTCGACGTGATCGCCAACGGCGCCATGGCCATGATGACCGGGGTCATGCTGGCCTCGATGATCGCCGACGTGGTCGAGGACTCCGAGGTCAAGACCGGGCGGCGCTCGGAGGGTCTGCTGTTCTCCTTCGACAACCTGTTCAAGAAGGTGGTCTCCGGGGTCGGCGTCTTCGTGTCCGGCGTCGTGCTGGCCTTTATCGCCTTCCCGCAGAACGCCATCCGCGGCGGGGTGGACGAGGAGATCCTGCGCAATATGGGTCTGATCTATCTGCCGACCCTGCTGTTCTTCTACACCATCGCCATCGGCTGCCTGTTCCTGTTCAAGATCGACAAGGCGACCCACGAGGAGAACCTACGCAAGCTGGAGGAAACCGCCCAGGCCAAGGCCGCAGAGACCGGCTCGCCCGGGACGCCCATCGCCGGAACCTGATCGCGTCCAGAGTCCGGCGCCCCCAATGGCGGACATCCGGGTCTGCGGCCTTGCCCGCAGACCCGGCAGGGACCTAGATGCTGTGAGACCCGTCGGGTCGCAGATCTTTCAGCGGCGCCAGCCCGGCGCCGCCCCTGGCCAGGGATGACCCGTGACCTCCAGCCCCGTGCGGCCCGCCCAGCGGAAACTCAGCCTGCCGAGCAAGCTCTTCTACGGCTTTGGAACCGTCGCCTTCGGGGTCAAGGACCAGGGCTTCTCCTACCTCCTGCTGATCTTCTACAATCAGGTCATCGGCATGCCCGCCCATGTGGTGGGGCTGGTGATCATGATCGCCATGATCTTCGACGCCATTTCCGATCCCCTGGTGGGTCAGGTCTCGGACAACTGGCGCTCACGGTGGGGACGACGGCACCCCTTCATGTACGCCTCGGCCATCCCGGTGGCGATCTCCTACGGGCTGCTCTGGAACCCGCCGGAGCTCTCGCCGACCGGACTGTTCATCTATCTGCTTGTGGTGGCGGTGATGATCCGGACCTTCATCACCTTCTATGAGATCCCGTCCACGGCCCTCGCCGCCGAACTGACCTCCGACTATGACGAGCGCACCAAGGTCCTGAGCTACCGCTATTTCTTCGCCTGGTGGGGCGGGCTGACCATGACCCTGCTGGCTTTCCAGGTCTTCCTGAGGCCCAGCGCCGAGCATCCCGTCGGTCAGCTCAATCCCGATGGATATGTCGCCTATGGGACCACGGCGGCGGGGGTGATGCTGCTGGCCATCCTGGTCTCGGCCATCGGCACCCACCGTCATATTCCTGAACTGGTCACCCCACCCAAACGCAAGCTCACCATCCTCAAGCTCCTGAAGGAGATGTTCGGCACCCTGTCCAACCGCGCCTTCCTGGTGCTGATCATGGCCGGCCTGTTCAACGCCATGGCCGGCGGGCTGGTCCTGTCGCTCAATCTCTATTTCAACACCTTTTTCTGGGAGCTGTCGGCGGTCGAGATCTCGCTCTTTGCGGTGGCCAACTTCATTTCCGCCGCCCTGGCCTTTGGTCTGGCGGCTCCGCTTTCCCTCAGGATGGGCAAGAAGAACGCCGCCCAGCTGACCAAGGTCTTGTCCTTCTTCATCGGCTCGGCGCCGATCACCCTGCGGCTGCTGGGGGTGTTCCCCGACAACGACAATCCCGTCATCATTCCGATCCTGTTCGTACAGACCATGCTGTCGACGGGGCTCTCGATCACCGCCGCCATCCTGATCTCCTCCATGATCGCCGATGTGGTGGAGGATTCTGAACTCAAGACCGGGCGGCGGTCCGAGGGCCTGTTCTTCGCCGCCGCCAGCTTCGTCAACAAGTCGGTGTCGGGCATCGGGATCTTCGCCTCGAGCATGATCCTGCTGGCCATCGCCTTCCCCCAGAACGCCCGGCCGGGGGAGGTGCCCGACGAGGTGATCCGCAATCTTGGCCTGCTCTATGTGCCCCTGCTGGGCGCGCTTCTGGCCGCAGCCGTGGGATTCGTGGCCCTCTACACCATCACCCGGGACAAGCATGAGGCCTCGGTGCGCCAGCTGGCGGCCAATGCCGGGGCGGACGGGATCGAGACCCCTGGTCCGCGATAGGCGGCAGGCGTATGGCGGGCGCGGCGCCTCAGGTCCGGAAAATGCCCATGAGCATGGGGCGCACAAAGACCGCCGGCGCGGCCTTCTGGCGGACCCCGGGAACCCAGAAGCCGAGCTCGGCGCCGGCGTTCAGGGTGGCGTTCAGCATCTGGGCGGCAATGTAGGGGTCAACCGGCCGAATTGAACCCTCGGCAATGCCGTCGGAGATCATCGAGGCGAAGCGGTCGGAGATACGGTTGGAGTGTTGGACCATCTGTTCACGGATCGCCTCGGGCAGGGCTGACAGGGCTGAGGAGCGCAACAGCGGACCGGAATCCGAGAGCTGGTACTCGGCAAGACCCGCCGCCCCGCTGGCCAGCCTGCTCCACTGGTCGCCGTCCCGCGCCGTGACCAGCCTCTGCACCCGGCGCATGACCTCGAAACTGCGCTCAAAGCAGGCCACAACCAGGTCATCCTTGGCGTCGATGTGATGGTAGAATGAGCCCTTGGTGACGTTCAGCTCGGCGGAAATGCGATCGACCGACGCGCCGCGATAGCCGTGGGTGTTGATCAGCCGGGTGGCGGCCCGCAGGAAGGCCTCGCGGCTCAGGTCCTGACCATCCCCGGGCGCCAGATCGCCCATGGCGGGCGGCCGGGGCTCCCAGGCTGCCCCCTCGGCCGCCAGGCCGTTTAGCAGGATGTCGGTCATCCGCCGGCGGATGAGGGGAAAGTCTTCCGGGTCATAGTTCGGCAGCCAGAACGCCGCCCAGGAAATCTGTTCCAGCAGCAGGTGGGTCCGCGCCGTCCGCCGACCCCGGGTCAGGGCGGCCAGTTCCGGAGCCTCAAAGATCTGCCGCATCCGGCGGAAGGCCTTCATATAGACCGAAAAGACCTCGGACCGGCGGGGCTGGCTGAGAGCCCGGATATCGGAGAGCGCCGGCAGGGGCGGCGCGAGGCCCAGGGCCGTCAGGCGCAGGCGATCCAGATGGAGGTCGAAAATGTGCTCGAGGCGGGGAGCCGGCGCCCCTTCGACCTCGGCGCTGGCGGCCAGATGAATTAGCCACTCCACGCCGCGCATCAGGCAGGCGGCCGCCAGGTCGTCCTTACGTCTGAAGTAATAGGTGACGCTGGTGGTGGAGAGCCCCACGGCCTCGGCCGCCAGGCTGAGGGTCAGGCCCTTGACCCCCTTCTGATTGAGGATCAGCGTCGCAGCGTCGAGAATGTCCTCGCGCTTGCGCTCAAAACGATCCGTCGCCCGATGGGCGCTAAGTTCGGCCATGGAAATGGCGGCTCCAAGTCCCTCGATCACTGCGCGGGGGGGACGCAGGGGCAGGGCGCCCCCATCTATCGAAACATGAGGATCGGCGCAAAGCGCCTGCACATCATGTCCAGGGGCATGGCTGGACACCGGATGAGCGCCGCCCCCAGGTGTCCAGCCCTCCGCCTCACCCGATGGAGCCGACCGTGGCCAGGGCCACCCCGCCGTCCACTGCAATGGTCTCGCCGACCACATAGTTCCCCGCCCGGCTGGCCAGATAGATGGCGGCGCCGGCCATATCCTCGTCCCGCCCGATCCGGCGCGCCGGGATCGCCCTGGCCACGGTGTCCCCGTGATCACGGGCCGTGCGGTTCATTTCGGAGGCGAAGGCTCCCGGCGCGATGGCGCTGACCACGATGTTATCGGCGATCAGCCGGGCCGCCAGCCGGCGGGTCAGGTAGATCAGCCCGGCCTTGGACGCATGGTAGGAATAGGTGTCCTGCGGGTTCAGGCGGATGCCGTCGATCGAGGCGATATTGATCACCTTGGCCGGCTGGTCATGGGTTCCGGCGGTCTTCAAGGCCAGGTGCAGGGCCTGGGTGAGAAAGAAGGGGGACTTGAGGTTCAGGTCCACGACCTTGTCCCAGCCGTGCTCGGGAAACGCCTCGAAGGGCGCCCCCCAGGCCGCCCCGGCATTGTTCACCAGGATGTCGAGCCTGCCCTCGCGCTCTTCGACGGCCTTCGCCAGGGCCTGGCAGCCGGCCACCGAGGAAACGTCCTGCGGCAGGGAAATACAGGTCCCACCGCCCTGCGACAGCTCTGCGGCGGCGGCGTCGCAGGCGTCGGCCTTGCGCGACGAAATATAGACCTTGGCCCCCTGGGCCAGGAACCCCGCAGCGATCATCCTGCCGATGCCGCGCGAGCCGCCGGTGACGAGCGCCACGCGCCCCTGGAGGGTGAAGAGATCGAGCGCCATGATGCGCCTCCTGTGCTTGTGATGTCCCTGGCTCCGCCAAGCCTCATAGAGTCTCGGCGGCGCGGCGATCGATGGCGAGTCCGATTGACTCGCCCCCATCGGCCAAGGCCTATAACACGCGTTTGAATCAGTCAGGTCGCCCGTCCGAGAAGCGGCCCATTGGAAACTCTTGAGGACGCGCATGAGCCAGATCAATCCGGTCACCGACCTGACCCTCGACGGCGATGTCGCCGTCATCACCCTGAACTCGCCGCCGGTGAACGCCCTGTCGGCCGCTGTGCGCCAGGGTCTGTTCGACGCCTTCACCCAGGCCAATGCCGATCCGCACGCCAGGGCCATTGTGCTGATCTGTGATGGCCGCACCTTCATCGCCGGCGCCGACATCACCGAGTTTGGCGCCGCCATGGCCGGCGCCTCCCTGCCCCAGGTGCAGGACGCCATCGAAGGCTCCACCAAGCCGGTGATCGCCGCCATCCATGGGACCGCCCTCGGCGGCGGGCTGGAAGTGGCCCTGTGCGCCCATTATCGGGTGGCCGTGCCCTCGGCGCGGCTCGGCCTGCCGGAAGTCAATCTGGGTCTTCTGCCCGGCGCCGGCGGCACTCAGCGCCTGCCCCGGGTGGTCGGGGTCGAGACCGCCCTGGCCATGATGACCTCCGGCCGCCATGTGCCGGCCAAGGAGGCCAAGGCCCTCGGCCTGGTCGATGAGCTGGTCGAGGAAGGCAGGCTGCGCGAGGAGGCCCTGGCCTATGCCCGCAAGGTGGTGGTGGATGGCCGGCCGCTGACCAAGATCCGCGACCAGGACGAGAAGCTCGAGGCCGCCAAGGGCAAGCCCGAGATCTTTGCCGCCTTCCGCAAGGCCAATGCCCGCAAGTTCCGCGGCTTCCTGGCGCCAGAATACAATATCCGCTGCATCGAGGCGGCCGTGAACATGCCCTTCAACGAAGGGCTGGAGTTCGAGCGCAAGCTGTTCCTGGAGCTCATGGGCGGCTCCCAGTCGGCGGCTCAGCGCTACGCCTTCTTCGCCGAACGCCAGGCCCAGAAGATCCCCGACGTGGCCGATGACACCCCGGTCCTGCCGGTGAACAAGGTCGGCATCATCGGCGCCGGCACCATGGGCGGCGGCATCGCCATGAACTTCGCCAATGTCGGCATCCCGGTGGTGCTGATCGAGGTCAGGCAGGATGCCCTGGACCGGGGCCTGGCCACCATCCGCAAGAACTATGAGCGCACCGCCTCGCGCGGCGGCATCACGCATGACCAGGTGGAGGAGCGCTGCGCCCTGATCACCGGCTCCCTGGAGATGGAAGCCCTCGCCGATGTGGATCTCGTCATCGAGGCCGTCTTCGAGCGCATGGACATCAAGAAGGACATCTTCACCAAGCTGGACGCCATCTGCAAACCCGGCGCGATCCTGTCGACCAACACCTCGGGCCTGGATATCGACGAGATCGCCTCGGTGACCAAGCGGCCCGAAAGCGTCATCGGCCTGCACTTCTTCTCGCCGGCCAATGTGATGAAGCTCCTGGAGATCGTCCGCGCCGACCACACCAGCAAGGCGGTGATCGCCACCTCCATGAAACTGGCCAAGAAGATTGGCAAGGTCGCCGTTCTGGTGGGGGTCTGCCCCGGCTTCGTGGGCAACCGCATCCTCGGGCAGCGCCAGCGCGAGGCCCAGAAGCTGGTCATGGAAGGCGCCATGCCCTGGGACATTGACCGGGTGCTCTATGACTTCGGCTTCCCCATGGGCCCCTTCGCCATGAGCGATCTGGCCGGCCTCGACATCGGCTGGGTCAAGGAGCGGTCCAAGGGCGAGTCGATCCGCGATGTCCTTTGCGAGATGGACCGTCGCGGCCAGAAGACCGGGGCCGGTTATTATGACTATGACGAGAGCCGCAACGCCGTGCCCTCGCCGGTGACCGAACAGGTCATCAGGGACTTCATCGTCAAGACCGGCGCCAATCCCCGGGACGTGACCGATGAGGAAATCCTCGAGCGCTGCATCTATCCGATGATCAATGAGGGGGCGAAAATCCTCGACGAGGGCAAGGCGATCCGGCCCTCGGATATCGATGTAGTCTGGCAGAACGGCTATGGCTGGCCCGTCTATCGGGGCGGACCCATGTGGTATGGCGACCATGTCGGCCTGCCCAAGGTGCTGGCCAAGATGCAGGAATTCCACGCCAAGATGGGCGACCAGTTCAAGCCTGCGGCCCTGCTGGAGAAGCTGGTCGCCGAAGGCAAGTCCTTCAAGGACCTCTAAGCCCCCGCCCCGAACACCTAAGAGAAGCAGGATCAATCCATGCGTGAAGCTGTCATCGTCTCCGCCGCGCGGACCCCCATCGGCAAGGCCTATCGCGGCGCCTTCAACAACACCACCGCCCCCACCCTGGGGGGGCATGCCATCGCCGCCGCCGTCGCCCGGGCCAGGATCGACCCGGCGGAAATCGATGACGTGGTGATGGGCGCGGCCCTGCAGCAGGGGACTACGGCCCAGAACATCGGCCGCAACGCCGCCCTGCGGGCCGGCCTGCCCAACACCGTGTCGGGCATGTCCATGGACCGCCAGTGCTCCTCGGGCCTGATGGCTGTGGCCACGGCCGCCAAGTACATCACCCAGGACGGCGCCCCCATCGCCATCGGGGCGGGCCTGGAGTCGATCTCCCTGGTCCAGAACGACAAGATGAACCTGTTCCGCGCCCGGGACGAATGGCTGGCCGAGCATGTGCCGGAACTGCAGACCTCGATGATCGAGACCGCCGAGATCGTCGCTGAGCGCTACAGGATCAGCCGCGAGGCCCAGGACGAGTACGCCCTGCAGTCCCAGCAGCGCACAGCCCAGGCCCAGTCCGAGGGCCGGTTCGCCCAGGAAATCGTGCCGATGACCACCACCATGATGGTCTTCGACAAGGCCACGGGCCAGGCGTCGGAGAAGGAAGTGACCATCGCCCAGGACGAGGGCAATCGTCCTCAGACCACCCTGGCCGACCTGCAGAAGCTGCAGCCGGTGTTCAAGGGCGGTCGCTATGTCCAGGATGGCAAGTTTGTCACCGCAGGCAATGCCAGCCAGCTGTCGGACGGGGCTGCGGCCCTGGTGCTGATGGAGGCCAGGGAGGCCGAGAAGCGGGGTCTGGAGCCGCTCGGCGCCTATCGCGGCATGGCGGTGGCCGGCTGCGGTCCTGAGGAAATGGGCATTGGCCCGGTCTTCGCCATCCCCAAGCTGCTGGCCCGCAATGGCCTGACGGTCGAGGACATCGACATCTGGGAACTGAACGAGGCCTTTGCCTCGCAGGTGCTCTACTGCCGCGACACCCTGGGCATTCCCAATGAGAAGCTTAACGTCTCCGGGGGCTCGATCTCCATCGGTCACCCCTATGGCATGACCGGCGCCCGCTGCACGGCGCATGTGCTCTATGAGGGCAAGCGTCGCGGCGCCAAGTACGGCGTCGTCACCATGTGCGTCGGCGGCGGCATGGGTGCTGCGGGTCTGTTCGAGATTTTCTAAGACCCTGCCCCTGGGGGATCTGGAATGGGCCGCTCCCTCCGGGGGGCGGCCCTATTCATGACCATGGCGATCATTGCGGCCTAATTGCACTTGAGTCTTCCGAGCGGCCATCGAGCATCTAGATGCAAGTCGTCCGGTTAGAAGGATGGGTCAATGAAGACCACCGCCGCCAGGACCTTGACCTACAGTGTCATGCACCTGGTGGTCGCCCTCACCGTGCCTACGTACTGACACGGGATTGGCGAGCGGCCCTGGCGAGCGGCATGGTGGAGACCTGTTCCCGACCATCGCCCTTGTCATCCATGAGCCGGCATGGGCCAGGGTCGACATGCCCGCGACATCTGTGCCCCGGCCCGGAACCCCCGCCGAGAGCATTTTCCGATAGGTGTGAAACGGCTATCGGCAAACCTTCGTCGCCAAGCTGAGCCGATGAGACCTGAAGGAGTTGTCCCATGACCGAGAAGATCAATACCGGACTGGAGGCCGATGACCGCGGGGCCGTCGCCCAGGCCCTGTCGCGGATGCTGGCCGACACCTATGCGGTCTATCTGAAGACCCACGGCTTCCACTGGAACGTCCGCGGTCCCAATTTTTCATCCCTGCATAGCCTGTTCATGGCCCAGTACACCGAGATGTGGCAGGCCATCGACACCGTGGCTGAGCGCATCCGCGCCCTGGGGGAACTCGCCCCGCAGGGCTATGGCGCCTTTGGCAATCTCAGCGCCATCAAGGACGGCGACCCCGAGGGGGATTCCGAGGCGATGCTGCGCGTCCTGACCGCTGACCATGAGGCCGTGATCGCCACCTGCCGCGACGCCCTGGCCCTGGCCCAGACGGCGGCGGACGAGGCCAGCGCCGGCATCATCACCGACCGGCTGGAGGCCCACGAGAAACACGCCTGGATGCTGCGGGCGACGCTTGGCGGCAAGTAGATCAGCGGGCCTGATCCAGGCGCGCGGCGATGTCCGCGACCCGGGCCACCCAGCAGCAGTCATGGCGCTCGAGCCAGACCTCCACCCGGCCCTGCGGCCCGGCCAGGCGCCGGTCAAGTGAACCTGAGGCGCGGGAATCGGCGGCAGGTTGGAATGCCCCTGTTGGACGCCTGGACGAAGACCGCCCACCTGCTCCACCTCAGGTCGTCTGCGGGCCGCATGATCCGACTGGACCATGCCCGATGCCTCAAGGCCCCCTTGGCGACGAAAACGGGCGGCGCAGAGATCTGCGCCGCCCGAAGTCTGGTCTTGAACCCGTCAGGATTTAGAAGCGGTACTGGAACTCCACGCCGAAGGTGCGCGGGAAGTTCAGCTTCACGGTCTGGCGGAAGGTGCCAATCCCGGTGACGGCCGACGGGGTGGAGCTCTGATAGGCCACCTCATCAGTGACGTTCTTCACATAGCCGATGATCGTGAAGCGACCCTCGACGTCCTTCCAGAGCGCCCGCAGGTCGACATTCTCGTTCGACGGCGAGGTGTAGCGCGGCGAGCCGAACACGCCGGTCTGCATGTCACCGATATAGGTGTAGGTCGCACCGAGGGTGAGGCTGCCCGGGGTGAAGTCGATGGTGTAGTTGCCACCCAGATTGACCTTGTGCTCAGGTGTCATCGGGAGACGGCTGCCCACCAGGCTCTGGGTGCGGCTGCCGTTGGGCAGGGGCGCACCCACCGGACGGGCGCCGGCCTGCAGGGCCCGCGGATCATTGGTGTCCACATAGCAGCAGCCTTCGGTGATCTCCGCATTGATATAGGCGTAGCTGCCGAACAGCTGCACGCCCGGCAGAGGCACCCACTGACCTTCGACCTCAAGACCCCAGTTGAGGGCCTCCAGGTTGAGGAACTGGGTGCCCGTGGAGCCCGTGGTCGGGTTGAGCACCACGACCAGCGGGGCCTGGAAGCCCTGATAGTCCGCATAGAACAGGGCGGTGTTCAGCTGGAAGGTTCCGCCCCAGGTGCGCTTCAGGCCGAGCTCGTAATTGTCCACATACTCGGCGTCAGCATAGGGGAAGGGCGTCAGGCCGTTGGAGGCCAGCCAGCCCCCGGACTTGTAGCCCCGGCTGTAGCGCAGATAGGCGTTGGTATCCACATCGGGCTGCCACTGGAGGCCCAGGGTGCCGGAGACGGCGTCGTACTCGGCGCTCAGATCGCGCTCCAGGCCGCCGGTGACCACCGGCCGCAGGTTGCGATAGAGCGGATTGGCATGGCAGGCGGCGATGGTCGGTCCGCCGCAGACCACGAAGGTGGTGAAGTCGACGGCAAGACCCTGGCCGATCACGGCGGGGATGCCGCCAGCCGCCAGCACGGTGGCGGTGGTGTTGGTCCGCGACACATAGCGGGCGAAGTCGGTGCCGGTCTTTTCGTCCTTGGACCAGCGCAGGCCAGCGGTCACCGACCACTGCTCCGTCAGATCATAGTCGATCTGACCAAAGACCGCATAGGAGTCGACCTCCAGGGTCCCGTCGACAAACAGATAGTTGCCGTCGGGGTTGAGGGGCGCTGCGCCGCCGGTGGCCAGGTTGAGGGGGTTCTGCATGGCCGGATCGCCCAGGACGCGCAGCCCCTGGGGCTGCGAGTACTGCTGATTGTACTGATAGATGCCCGTGATCCACTGCAGGGGTCCGTCGCCATTGGACGACAGGTTGATCTCGTTGGACGACCACTTCTGATCTTCCTCATAGAAGAAACGCTGGTTCGACGAGACATTGGTCGCCGTATAGGGGCCGAAGGGGGTCGCCGCAGCGATGCTATAGTTGCCTGTGCGGGCAGAGCGGTCTTCGTCACCATTGGTGTTGTAGACATACTCCTGACGACCGAAGAGGTACTTCAGGGTCGCGCCGCCCAGATCCCAGGTCAGGTCGAAGTGCAGGCGCTGATGATCGCTCAGCTTGCCATCATTGGTCTGGTTGGTGTTGATCTTGTAGGGATCAGCGGTGCTCGGATTGACGCCTGTGAAGCCGAAGGTCGGGTTGTAATAGAGGGCCGCATTGCCCAGGCCGGTGATCGAGGTGGTGTCATAGGGCGTGATCACCGCCTCATGGACATTGCCGACGCCGTAGCTGTCATCCCAGTCGAACTTGGAGTAGCGCAGACGGGCGACGATGTTCTCGCCGAGATCCGCCTCGATCTGGGCCTCGAACATATGGCGCTTGACGGCGCTGGTGTCCCCGGCCGGACCGATGTTTTCGATGAAGCCTTCTTCGCGGCGCTGCACCGAGCCGCCCACCAGGAACCGGAGGCCCTCGGTCACCGGCCCGCTCACCAGCAGGTCGGTCTGCCAGGTGCCGAAATTGCCCACGGTGGCGCGCAGTTCGCCTTCGAACTCGTAGGCCGGACGCTTGCTGATGATGTTCAGGGCGCCGCCGATCGAGTTACGGCCATAGAGGGTGCCCTGCGGACCGCGCAGGATTTCGGTCCGCTCGATGAACAGCGACGGGGTCGATGAGTCGGCCATCGAGTTGGAGAAGATGCCGTCGGAATAGAGCGCCACCGACGGGTCGGTGCCGATGGCGTTGGTCAGACGGCCAAAGCCCCGGATCGAAAGGCGATCATTATTGGTGTAGGCCACGCTGGGCGAGTTCCGCGCCAGGTCCTCGACCGTGGCGATCCCTAGAAGATCGCGCCGCTCGCTGGTGTAGGCCGTCACGGCGACGGGCACGTCCTGCAGGCTCTGGTCGCGACGCTCGGCGGTGACGACGAGCTCCTCGAGCATGGTGGCCTGCTGGGCCAGAGCTGGGGTCGCTGCGGCGATGGCCGCAGTGGAGACGCCCATGATGAAAAGGCTGCGCAAGCGCAGAGTGTTGGTCATTGTGTTCCTCCCAGCCGCCGCAGGCTCTTGTCTGGCCCGTCATGCGAAGTTGATAAGGGTCAAGCTGGAACAATCGAACACTGTTCGGATAGGCGAAAATTCAATCGACGGCGCCAGCGCCCGTCACAGGCGAATTTGGGGCCTTGAGACCAGAATTTCGAGGCCCTGGACCGCTTCCCCGACCGTCTGGCTGTCAAGCTGGCCCGGCCCGCCGCGGGCCAGGGCCAAGGCGGCGATTCCTCGGGCGCAGGCCCAGACCCCCTGGGCGACCTGGCGGACGGAGTCCGGTTCGGTTCCCCGCTGGAGGTCTTCGGCCGTGGCGCGGATCATCTCGGCGAAGGCGGTATTCTCGGCCTCCTCGACCTCCTCACGGCGGCCAATTTCCCGGGGCTCATACATCAGGCCATAGAGGGCCGGGCGGGCGCGGACGAAGTTCAGATAGGCCATACCAGCCGCTCGAATCCCGCTGCCGGTCCCGCGACCGTCAGTGGCCGTGCGCAGGGCGGCCGCCAGGTCGCGGAAACCCTCTGCGGCAAGCCCGGCCAGCAGGGCCTGCTTGTCGGCATAGTGATAATAGACGGTGCCCAGGGCGACGCCGGTCCGACGGGCGATGGCCCGCAGGCTGAGCGCCGAGACGCCTTCGGATTCCAGCAGGGCGCTGGCCGCGGCTGAAAGCTGCGAGCGTACATTGCCCACATGATAGCTGCGTCGCCGCGCCAGCACTGCCGAGGTGGTCGCCGTCGTACCCATCTGCCCTCCGGGATGACGAGTTAACAGCGGTAACCTACCTCGTTGACGTTACGGCGCCAAAGCTTTTGCTGCATCCTGGATCGGGGGCGCAGGTGAAGGCGCGCGCCCGAACCGCCATGTCCGGGTCTGGGCCGGGGCGGCGCCGGGCATCCGGGCCTGGAACAGGGTTGGCGGCGACAGGGCGGGCGCCAGGCTGGGCGGCGCGTTCATCGGCGACCGCCCCGGACGGCGTGCAGGCGGGGACGCCGGGCCGGACCGGGCTCGACCGCCTGCCAGAGGACCTCATCCTCCCAGGCCTGTTCCCACCAGTCGGGGCCGGCCTCGGCCTTGCGCCGCATGGGGGCGTCATCGATCACCCGCACCACCTCGGCCTCGGCCTCATCCCAGACCACCGCCAGATCCAGACTGCGGGCGGCCTCGGCGGCGTTCAGCCGGCCAGCCTCGCGCAGTTCGGCCGCCCGATAGGGCGACAGGGACCGACGCACCCGCCGGGGGGAGAGTCGGGTTTCCAGGTCGGCATGGGTCAGGACCGCAGCGATCAGGTCGGCGCCGGGCGCCTCCGGGCGCAGGGCGAGGTCGAGCAGCGGGGCCGGGGCGCTGATCCGGCGGCGGGATGAGGTGCGGGCGGCGGTCATGAGGGTCTCCATGGCTCTCGATGTCCTGGACCCTAGGGGCTAATTACGTCAGGATCGGACGCAGGGAAATCCGTATGCGACATGAGAAGGCCGCCCTGCTGCTGCAGCTGGCCCGGACCCTGGCCAGCTCCGCCGAGGGCCTGACCCTGGACGAGATGGCCCGGGAGATCGGGGTCGGACGCCGCACCGTCGAGCGGATGCGGGACGCCCTGCGCGATCTCTTTCCGCAGTTCGAGGAGCTCGAAGACCCCCCCACCCGGCGCTTTCGCATCCCGGCGGGGCTGGACGCCCTGTTTCAGACCCCAGACGCCGAGGAGCTGGGCGCCCTGCGCGTCGCCGCCGATCAGTTCCGCGCCGCCGGCGCCCTGGGCCGCGCCGCAGCCCTGGCCCGGCTGGAGACCAAGGTGCTGTCGGCCATGCGGGCGCCCGCCCGCCGCCGGCTGGCCCCGGACCTGGAGGCCATGCTCCAGGCCGAGGCCATCGCCCTGTCGCCCGGGCCACGGCCCTTTGAGGATGAAACGGTCCTGCGCCAGATCCGGGAGGCCCTGATCGGTCTTCGCCGGCTGAGCTTCGTCTATCTGGGGGGCAGCACGCCGGGACGGCGGCGGGAGGTGACCCCCCTTGGCCTCCTGTTTGGCGCCAGCAACTACCTGGTGGCGGCGGAAGGCGAGGCCGGCGCCCCCCGGACCTGGCGGCTGGACCGTCTGTCGCAGGTCATCGCGCTGGACCAGGCCGGCGCCCCGCCCCGGGACTTCTCCCTGAACGCCTTCGTCGACCGCAGTTTCGGCATCTATCAGGATGAGGTGGAGGCGGTGCGCCTGCGGGTCCGTCCGCATGGGGCCGAGGAGGCCCGGGGCTGGCGCTTTCACTCCACCCAGCAGATCACCCCCCAGCCGGATGGCTCGGTGCTCATCGCCTTTCAGGCCAGCGGCATGCGCGAGCTGGCCTGGCATCTGTTCAGCTGGGGGGACAAGGTGGAGATTCTCGGGCCGCCCCGGCTGAAAGCCATGATGGCTGAACAGCTGAACCTGGCCCTGGCGGTTCATCAGCCCTAGGCGCGGTCGCCTGGCCCTTGGGGAGATCGGGGGCCATTTTGCCGCAGTGCAACATCTTGATGACGACGGAGGTTTCTTGTACTGCGGGCGACCACGCCTATATGCCGTAACAGTCGTCACATCCGCCTTGGGGGTGAGGCGGTCCTTCCCCATATCATTCCCGGAGTCTTCCCCCGCCATGTCGGCCTCCCGTGCTGTTCAGGCCGTGCAAGCGTCCAGCGCCCCGCCCCGCCAGGAGACGTCTCGGGTCGACCGGGCAACCCGCGTCCTGGTGGTTGATGACTCCGCCGTCATTCGACTCTTGCTGGAGGATGTGCTGAACGCGGTGGGCTATGAGGTGCAGGTGGCGGAGGACGGGGTCAGCGCCCTGGCCATGATGGCGGCCTCCCGCCCCGATGTGGTGCTCACCGACCTCAACATGCCCCAGATGGACGGGTTTGCCCTGCTGGCGGCCATGCGCGCCCAGCCGGGCCTGGAGACCTTGCCGGTTCTGATCATCTCCAGCGAGGACGCCCTGGCCAAACAGGCCCGCGGCCAGGCCGAGGGCGTGGCGGGCTGGATCGTCAAGCCCTTCGAACCGGCCGAACTGATCGAGGCCCTCTGGCGCCTGGGCCTCTGAGGTAAGGGGGCAGGCCGGACAAGGGATCCCGCCCCTGAGGCCGGGCCAAGGCCAGGCGTCTTTTCTGCGACCCCCTCGCAAGACCTGTGGCATGCTGACGTGATGTCGGCGCCGAGCGATCCCGCACCCCTGCCAGAGGAGCCTGCCGAGGCGCCCCCCGCCCTTGGACCCGGCGCAACCCTGATCTACCGGCTCGTGGGGTCTATCGCCCTTGGCCTTGGGGTCCTGGGCGCCTTTCTGCCCCTGCTGCCCACCACCATTTTTCTGATCATCTCCGCCTGGGCCTTCGGCAAGAGCGCGCCCAAGCTGAGGGCCAGGCTATATGCCCACCGGCGGTTCGGCCCGACCCTGCGCGCCTGGGACCGCCACGGCGCAATTCCACCAAGGGCCAAGCTCGCCGCCGTCATCGGCATGGGCCTGAGCCTGGTGGTGGTGATGCTGACCGCCACCACCGCCTGGGTTCCCATGGCCGCGGGCGGGGTGCTGACCCTGTGCGCCCTCTATGTGCTGACGCGGCCCTCGGCCTGATCCTCATCCAGACCGGGGGGCGCCGCCGATTCCGCCCGAAGCGCCAAGGATCACCGATGCGCCCATGATCTTCCCGTGTCCTGCGGCTGGCGCCGCCATGGCCTGCCTGCGGGCGGCCCGGCGGGGCTGATGCGGATCGTTCCGTGCAAAGCCCGTACCGGGGGCGCCAAATGGTCGCAGGCGCTTGAATTTTTTCCCGGCAATCCGATCTGTTGAAAGCGCGAGGCGGCGCCCCCCACGACTGTCGAAAGACAGTTCGCCCGCCCCGCGCAGGGCGCGCCGGGCGTGAGACTGAGACGCTTCTCTCCCCCCAAGCCCCGTCCGGACTTCGTCGGGCGCGCCCCCCTCCCCTGGACTGGAGCTGCTCAGTCCCTATGGTGGAGGCGCGGCCAGGATGTCTCGCTTGCCCGCATGATTGGCCGGGCTGACCACCCCTTCCTGCTCCATCCGCTCGATGAGCGAGGCCGCCCGGTTATAGCCGATCTGCAGCCGGCGCTGGACATAGCTGGTCGAGGCCTTGCCATCCCGGGTGACCACCGCCACGGCCCGATCATAGAGATCATCTCCGGACCCGCCGCCGGCCCCGAAGTCGTCGCCGCCGCCATCCTCGTCATCGCCGCCGGCGGTGACGTCCTCCACATATTGCGGCTCGCCCTGGGCGCGCAGGAACCTGGCGACGGCCTCGACCTCCTCATCGGAGACGAAGGGTCCGTGCAGACGGGTGATGCGACCGCCGCCGGCCATGTAGAGCATGTCTCCCTGGCCCAGCAGCTGCTCGCCGCCCTGCTCCCCCAGGATCGTCCGGGAATCGATTTTTGATGTGACCTGGAAGGATATCCGGGTCGGGAAGTTGGCCTTGATGGTGCCGGTGATCACATCCACCGACGGGCGCTGGGTGGCCATGATCAGGTGGATGCCGGCGGCCCGCGCCATCTGGGCCAGGCGCTGGACCGCGCCCTCCACATCCTTGCCCGCCACCAGCATCAGGTCGGCGACCTCGTCGATGACCACCACCAGATAGGGCATGGGCTTGGGATCGATCCGCTCGCTCTCATAGACCGGGCGACCGGCGTCATCGAAGCCGGTCTGCACGGTGCGCTCGAAATGCTCACCCCTGGCCGCAGCCTCCTTGGCGCGCTCATTGTAGGAGGCAACGTTGCGTACGCCGATCTTGGACATCAGGCGATAGCGGTCCTCCATCTCGCGCACGGTCCATTTCAGCGCGACGATGGCTTTCTTCGGGTCGGTGACCACGGGCGCCAGCAGGTGCGGAATGCCGTCATAGACCGACAGCTCCAGCATCTTCGGGTCGATCATGATGAACCGGCACTGGTCAGGCGCCAGGCGGTAGAGAATCGACAGGATCATGGCGTTGACCCCGACCGACTTGCCCGAACCGGTGGTGCCGGCGATCAGCAGGTGGGGCATCTTCGACAGGTCGGCGATATAGGGCTCGCCGCCAATGTTCTCGCCCAGCGCCATGGGCAGGGCGAGGGCGGACCGTTCATATTCCGGGCTGGCCAGCAGGTTCCGCAGATAGACCGTCTCGCGCCTCTGATTCGGCAGCTCGATGCCGATGGCGTTACGGCCGGGCACCACGGCGACGCGGCAGGCCGCAACGCTCATGGAGCGGGCGATGTCGTCGGACAGGGCCACAACCCGGGCCGACTTCACCCCCGGGGCCGGGACCAGCTCATAGAGCGTGACGACAGGACCCGGGCGAATCTGGTCGATCTGCCCCCGGACGCCGAATTCCGCCAGCACGCCTTCCAGCAGCTGGGCGTTCTGGCGCAAGGCGGCCTCGTCAAAGGCCGCCGCCCGCGGCCTGGGCTTGGCCAGCATGGAGAGCTCCGGCAGCGAGAAGCCGTCAGGCCTGACGAAGTCGAACACCCCCTGGTTCTCACGGCTCTCCCGGGAGGAGCCCCGGGGCGGGGTCTTGGGCGCGCGGATGCTCAACCCCGAGGCCGGTTCTGAGACCTCGGGCTGGAACTCGGTCAAGGCCGGGCCACGGACGGGCGACACGGGGTCCGGCGCCGGCACACAGGTCGCCTTGGCCACGCGCCGCGCCCGCGCCGCGCGGGCCGGGGCGGGCGGTCGGGGCGGCTCGATCTCGACCTTCGGACGGGGGGTGAGCGCCTGGGTCAGACCTTCGGCGAGGACCGTCAGGTTCCGCCGCCGGACCCCGAGCGCATAGGCCAGGGCCACCCCGCCGGCGACGCCCAGGCCAAGGGCCGCCAGGGGACGCGCCAGGGGAATCTGGGCGAAGTCCAGGATCCCGGCCAGACCGGCGAGCAGGCCATGCCCCCAGAGGCCGCCGAGCCCCTTGGCCAGAGGCCAGATGGCCGGGGGGACTGGCCAGGCCAGCAGGGCCGCCAGACAGAGGGCGCCAAGAACGCCCACCGCCGCCCGCAGGCGCAGGTCAGTCCGGCTGGCGTCCGGGTCCGGGGACAGGGCGCGGGACAGGCCAAACAGCACCATCATCAGCGCCCCGAGGGCGGCGGCCAGACCCAGGGACTGCATGGCGACATCGGCCATGGTCGCCCCGGGGCGACCGAGGACGTTCAGGGGGGCGTGGGCGGTCGCGGCGTTCAGGCTGGGATCGGCCGCGTGATAGGTCGCCAGGGCCAAGGCCAGGGCGAGCCCCGCAGCCGCCAGCACACCGCCGCGCAGGCGCGCGGCCACGGGATGAGTCCATGTGAGCCGGGCGATATGCAGCCCGAGCTCCAGACCAGACCTTCGCGCCGCCCGTGCCATGGAGCCTCCAAATCGACTGGCGACCATCTATGGCGGCGGAGGGTTAAGAGGCGTTTACCCCGGGACTCCGCCGCCATGATGATCGCGCTTCCGCTTCCGCCACAGCCGCACTAGTTTCGGCCCATGTGGACCATGCCTCAACCCGTTCTGCGCCTGGTGGCGCTCCTGTTGCTCACCTGCGCCGTGGGGTCTTTTGTCCTGGGCATTCTAGGGGCCGAACCACGGGACGGACGCCTGCCCGGGGAGGGGCTCGCCGATCGCGATGGGGCCGCCCCCATGAGCGCCACCGACGCCCAGGCCCTGGATCTGGCCGCGCCGGACCCCCCGCCCATCGTGGTGGTGGAAGATGAGACAGAGGCGGAGGCCCGGGAGGCCGCCGCCGCAGCCGACCCGCAGACCCCGGCCCTGCAGGTTCCCGACGATCCCGCCCCGGCGGTCCGCCCGCCTGCTCAGACGCCGCCCCCGCCGGCGCCGCCGACCAATGGGGACGCCATTGGTGATCTGGTGGATGGCCTCAGCGAACTGCCGCCCTTCTGAGTCCGATGGCGTCCATGGGTCCCGTCTGAGGCCAAAGGCCGCCTTGCCGTGGAACGCCTCAAGCCGGGCCGCGGACGCCGCCCTTCCGACCCATGGCGGGTTTATACGCCCCCCGGCGCAACCCCATGGGCGGCAAAATGAGCCAGCATCCGCGCCCAGCCGTCCTTGGCCGCCGCGGCGTCATAGGCCGAGCGGTAGTCGGCATGGAAGCCATGCTGAGCTTCCGGATAGACAATGATCTGACTGTCGGTCTTGCCGGCGGCGGCCAGGGCCGCGCGCATCTGCTCCACGTGCTCCAGGGGGATCCCCTGATCCCGTCCGGCATAGAGGCCGAGCACCGGGGCTGAGATCTGTCCGGCGAGATCCACCGGCCACTGCCGGCCGTCGGCCGGCGCGTCGGCCGGCCTGGCCAGGCGCCCGTACCAGGCCACGCCGGCCTTGAACAGGTTCAGCTTCTGGCTGGCCTGCCAGGTGATGTTGCCCCCCCAGCAGAAGCCGGTGATCGCTGCGGCCTCGGTCCGGGCATAGGGCCGGGCGCTGAGGAAGGCCATGGCGGCCGCCACATCCCCCATCACCTGGTCGTCGGTGGCGGTGGCGACGATCTTGAGGATCTCGGCAAAGTCGGTGAGCCCGGAGGGATCCCCGGCCCGGGCGAAGAAATCCGGCGCCAGGGCGACATAGCCCAGCTGCGCCAACCGGCGGCAGACATCGCGGATGTATTCGTGGATGCCGAAGACTTCCGAGACCACGATCACCACCGGATAGGCGCCCTCCGCCGCCGGGCGGGCCAGATAGGCCGGGATCTGGGCGTCCGCCGGGGACAGCTGCACGGTTTCGGTGATCAGGCCCGTATCGGGGGTGGTGATCGGCTCGGCCTGGGCCGACAGGGCAAAGACCGCATAGCCGCCCAGGGCGGCGACCGCGAGGCCTCGACGCGACAGGTTGAGGTCCGACGGCTGGGTCCCCTCGGGGCGGGTCAGGGTGGTCATGGCGTCCTCCATTGTCCGGTTGCGATGATCCTGCGGGCCAACCTCCGGGGAGTCCAGGGTTCAGCAGGGTCCGGGGCCCGCGCGGCGCAGGGTCAGGTTGATCCGCCCGCCCCCGGGCGCCAGACGCGAGGAGCCGGCCAGGATACGGTCGACCCCGTGATGGGCCAGCCGCGCATCCCCGGCCAGGAGGCAGACATCCCCTGAGGTCAGGCGCACCGTGGCCGTGGGATCGCGGCGGCTCATCCCGCCGATCCGGAACACGGCGGTATCCCCCAGGGAGACCGAGAGCACCGGGAAGCTGAAGTCGGCCTCGTCCCTGTCCTGGTGCAGTCCCATCCGCGCCCTGTCCCGGTAGAGATTGACCAGGCAAGCGTCCGGCGCCGCCGCAGCGCCCGCCACCTGATCCCACAGGCTGAGGAGGGCCGCAGGGATGTCCGGCCAGGGCGCCCCCGTGACGGGGTGGGTTGTCTGATAGCGATAGCCCCGGGCGTCGGTGACCCAGCCGAGGGGGCCGAAATTGGTCATCTCCACGCTCATCGGCTTTCCCCCAGGGGTCACTGGGCGGTAGAAGGGGGCGGCCTCTACCCGGCGCAGCACCTCGGCCAGCAGGCTGGCCTGGGCGTCCGCATCCAGTGCTGCGGGCAGCAGGCGAAATCCGGTTTGCGTCAAGGGCGGCATCGCCCCCTTATAGGACGACATGGACTCCATCGCGCCCCTGCCGCCCCTTGGCCTTAGATCCCTGACGCCAGGGGAAACCGCCCTCGCCCGCGAGGTGTTCGGCCACGGCCTGGAGCCACGGCGAGTCCGAATCCTCGTTCAGCCGATCTGGCCCCGGGGCTTTGCCGCGGGCGGGGGACTGATGGTGCTTCCCCGCAAGGCCGCAGCGCTGGATTTTTCCACCGCGCCCCTGAGCCTGCAGAGCCTGTTCATCCATGAACTGACCCATGTCTGGCAGGCCCAGCAGGGGGTTGGCCTGCTGTGGGCCAAGCTCAGATGTGGCGATGGACCAGGGGCCTACGCCTATGATCTGGCCGCCGGGGCCAGCTTTGCCGACCTGAATATCGAGCAGCAGGCCATGGTTGTGCAGCACGCCTTCCTGGCGCGCCGCCAAGCCATGACCCCGTTCCCGCCCTTGGCCTACGGGGCTTTCCTGGCCGGCCTTTGCACAACCCCCGGAGATATGCCCCGGAGTCATGGAGGCATACCCCGGCGTCATTGGGGACATTGGGGTTGTAGCGGCGACCAGGAGCCCCATATCGCGACTCGACGGCGGCGCCCTGTTTAGGCTAACCGCCCGAGACCCTTTTTCGACCGGGGGCGGTGACAAGAACCGGGGCGCTTCACCTGAAGGCCCACACGCGCCGTCCGCCAAACAAGAGCGAGCAGGACTCGATATGAGCAAGATTATCGGTATCGACCTCGGCACCACCAATTCGTGCGTGGCCATCATGGATGGCAAGACGCCGAAAGTGATCGAGAACGCCGAAGGCGCCCGGACCACCCCCTCGGTGGTCGCCATCCTCGACGACGGCGAGCGCCTCGTCGGCCAGCCCGCCAAGCGCCAGGCGGTGACCAACCCCTCCAACACCCTCTTCGCCATCAAGCGCCTGATCGGCCGCCAGTACAGCGACCCGACGGTGGAGAAGGACAAGGGCATGGTGCCCTATGAGATCGTCAAGGGTCCCAGCGGCGACGCCTGGGTGAAGGCCCATGGCAAGGACTATTCCCCCCAGCAGATTTCGGCCTTCATCCTCCAGAAGATGAAGGAAGCCGCCGAGCAGCACCTGGGCGAGAAGGTCGAGAAGGCCGTCATCACCGTCCCGGCCTATTTCAATGACGCCCAGCGTCAGGCGACCAAGGACGCCGGCAAGATCGCCGGCCTGGAAGTTCTGCGGATCATCAACGAGCCCACTGCGGCGGCCCTGGCCTATGGCCTGGAACAGAACGACGGCAAGCAGATCACCGTCTACGACCTGGGCGGCGGCACCTTCGACGTCTCCATCCTGGAGATCGGCGATGGGGTCTTCGAGGTGAAGGCCACCAATGGCGACACCTTCCTCGGCGGTGAGGACTTTGACCTGCGGATCGTCGACTATCTGGCCGACGAGTTCAAGAAAGAGAACTCCGTCGACCTGCGCAAGGACAAGCTGGCCCTCCAGCGCCTGAAGGAAGAGGCCGAGAAGGCCAAGAAGGAGCTGTCCTCCACTGCCCAGTACGAGGTCAACCTGCCCTTCATCTCCATGAATGCGTCAGGCCCGCTGCACCTGAACATCAAGCTCTCCCGCGCCAAGCTGGAAGCCTTGGTGGACGACCTGGTGGCCCGCACCATCGGCCCCTGTGACCAGGCCCTGAAGGACGCTGGCCTCAAGAAGTCCGACATTGACGAGGTGATCCTCGTCGGCGGCATGACCCGCATGCCCAAGGTCGCCGAAGCGGTGAAGGCGTTCTTCGGCCGTGAGCCCCATAAGGGGGTGAACCCCGACGAGGTCGTGGCGCTCGGCGCTGCGATCCAGGCCGGGGTCCTGCAGGGTGACGTCAAGGATGTACTGCTGCTGGACGTCACCCCCCTGACGCTGGGCATCGAGACCCTGGGTGGGGTCTTCACACCGCTGATCGAGCGCAACACCACCATCCCCACCAAACGCTCGCAGACCTTCTCCACCGCTGACGACAACCAGTCGGCGGTGACCATCCGGGTCTTTCAGGGCGAACGCCCCCTGGCGGCGCACAACAAGCTGCTGGGTCAGTTCGACCTGGTGGGCATTCCGCCGGCGCCCCGGGGCGTGCCGCAGGTCGAGGTCACCTTCGATATCGACGCCAACGGCATCGTCAATGTCCAGGCCCGGGACAAGGCCACGGCCAAGGAACAGTCGATCCGCATCCAGGCCAATGGCGGGCTTTCGGACGCCGACATCGAGGCCATGGTCAAGGAGGCCGAGGCCAACCGGGCCGAGGATGAGAAGCGCAAGGCCGTGGTCGAGGCCAAGAACCAGGGCGAAGCCGTGGTCCATTCCACCGCAAAGGCCATGGCCGAGCACGGGGACAAGGTTTCCGGCGACGACAAGTCGGCGATCGAAGCCGCCCTGGCTGACCTGAAGTCGGTCCTTGACGGGGAAGACGCCGAGGCGATCTCCACCAGGACCCAGACCCTGATCCAGGCCTCCATGAAGCTCGGCGAGGCCATGTATGCGGCTCAGCAGGGCGCCTCGGGCGCGGCCCAGCCTGATGCAGCCGGCGACGAGGTGGTCGACGCCGAATTCGAGGAAGTCGACGGCGACGGCAAGAGGTCGGCGTGAGCCTGAGCCCTGCGTGGCCCGGCCCGGCCCATTGCCGCCAGGCGGGGCCGGTCGCGGCGGCCCAAGGTTCAGGCGGTGAGCGCCCCTGGTCAGCCTGGCGCCTTGCGCCGGACCGGGGGCGTGCCCACCTCAAATCTCACACTCATTCAGATACCTGACGCGCATGCGGGACTATTATCAGATCCTGGGCGTGAGCCGCAGCAGCGATGACGCCACGCTCAAGGCCGCCTATCGCAAACTGGCGATGGAGCATCATCCCGACCGCAATGGCGGCTGCGAGGACTCCGCCACCCGCTTCAAGGAGATCAATGAAGCCTATTCGGTCCTCTCCGACGCTCAGAAGCGCGCGGCCTATGACCGGTTTGGCCATGCCGGCGTAAACGGCGCTGGCGGCGACGGGGCCGGCTTCACCGACGTGCACGACATCTTCAACGAGGTGTTCGGCGATGTCTTCGGCGACATGTTCGCGCAAGGCGGCCGCGGCCGGCGCAGCGGGCCGGCCAGGGGCCAGGACCTGCGCTATGATCTGGAAATCACCCTGGAGCAGGCCTTTGCCGGCGCCGAGGTGGAGATCGTCGTGCCGGCCGCCATCACCTGCGAAACCTGCGACGGGTCCGGCGCCAAGCCCGGCACCAGCCCCTCGGTCTGCGGCGGCTGCGGCGGCGCAGGCCGCGTGCGGACCACCCAGGGCTTTTTCGCGGTCGAGCGCACCTGCCCCCGCTGCGGCGGGTCTGGCCGTCTGATCCTCGAGCCCTGCACCACCTGCCATGGCCACGGCCAGGTGCGCAGGGAACGCACCCTGCAGGTCCGCATCCCCGCCGGCGTCGATGACGGCTCCCGCATCCGGCTGGCCGGGGAAGGGGACGCCGGAGGCCGGGGCGGCCCCCGCGGCGACCTCTACATCATTCTGTCCGTGAACCCGCACGAACTGTTCGAACGCGACGGCCTGGACCTGCTCTGCACCGTGCCGGTGCCCATGGCCGTGGCGGTCCTCGGGGGCGAGATCGAGGCCCCCTGCCTGATGGGCGGGGAAGGCTGTGACGGCCACTGCAAGATTGCGGTCAACGTCCCGGAGGGCGTTCAGACCGGCAAGACCCTGCGCCTCAAGGGTAAGGGCATGCCCTCCCTGCGCTCCCGCGAGCGGGGCGATCTGGTGGTGGAGATCTTTGTCGAGACCCCCACCCGCCTCAGCCCCCGCCAGAAGGAGCTGATGGCCGAGTTCGCCGTCCTCAGCGGCGAGCAGACCCACCCCAAGTCCTCGTCCTTCGTCGGCAAGGCCAAGCGATTCTGGGAAGAGATGACCGGCGGCTGAGGGCGCCTTGCGGGCCCAGAGCGGAATCCGCTCTAGCGGTCACTGGCGAGAGTCGGGTCGATGGCGATGGCGGCGGCCAGATCAGCAGCGGCCCCCTCGGCGTCCCCCAGTTCGGCGCGGACCAGGCCCCTGACATGGAGGGCGCCGGCCCGTCGGGGATTGATCGCCAGGGCCTTGTCCAGCCATTCCTGGGCGCTGAGGGGATCGTCGAGCAGGTAGTAGACGCCCCCCTTCTCCTCCATCAGGTCCGCGTCCTCGGGATCCAGGGCCAGGCCGGCGTCAGCCGCCCGCAGGGCGGCCTCATAGTTCTCCTGGCGACGGTGGATGAGGGCGGCGATGTAATGGGTGTAGGGGCTCTGGGCGGCGGCCGGGAGTCTGTCGAGCTGTTCCAGGGCGCCATCGAGGTCGCCGAGCAGGAACAGCACCTGGCCGCGGATGCGGACGTAGCCAGGCTCGTCCGGAGCCAGCTCCACGGCGCGGCGACTGGGGGGCTCAGCGGCGTCCAGGCTGCCGAGCTCCATCAGGCTGGCGGCGAGGGACGCATGGAGTTCGGCGTCGTCCGGATAGCGTTTCAGGAGGCTGGCATAGCCGGCCGCGGCGCTGGCGTAGTCTCCGGTCCAATAGAGGGCCTCGGCCAAGCCGAATTCGTAGCCGGAGGTGTCGGGTGCGATGCTGTGGGCCCGGCGATAGAAGACCAGGGCCTCAGCCGGATCGGTCTGCAGGGCGAGGGCGCCGAGCCCGCCCCAGGCGCTCGCCTCCTCGGGATCCAGCAGGGCGGCGCGCTCGAAGTCGGCCTTGGCCAGGTCTCGCTCCCCCTGCCCGAGTCTCAGATCCCCCCGCCGCGCCAGGCTGGCCGGAAGATCACGGGGGATGGCGGTGGCCACCAGCTGTTCGGCAAAGATCAGGGCGCCGGCCTGGTCCCCCAGCGTCTCGGCAGCGAAGGTGGCATAGATCAGGGCCGGGCCGTCCAGCGTGGTGGGATCGGTGACGGCGGCCATGTCCTTGCGGGCGCCTTCCCTATCGCCGGTGGCGAGCCGCGCAAATCCCCGAAGGGCGTAGGCGTTCTCCGTCGGCGCCTTGGCGATCACCACGTCCAGGTCGCCCAGGGCCTGCGCCGGGCGGGTCGACAGCCATCTGAACGCCCGGGCCAGCCGGAGATCCGGCGCCTCGGGGCTTCGGGTGATGGCCCGGTCGAGAACCTGGTCGCCCCGCCGCGCCTCGCCGGCCTCCTGCAGGGCGATAACCAGGGTCAGGGTCACCTCCTGATCCTCGGGCAGGTCGCGGTGCAGCCGTTCCAGGTCCGGGATGACCTCGTTTCCTCGACCCAGGGCCGACAGGCCGAGCAGGCGGGTGCGGCTTAGCCCTGTGTCCCGAGGGAACTGGCGAAGACCCGCCTCGGCGAGGGTAACGGCCTCCGCATGGCGTTTGACCAGGAGACGCAGCGCGGCCTGGAGGTCGAGGGTCTCAGGGCTGGGCAGGAGGTCTGCCGCGCGATCGGCGGCGGCCAGGGCCTGGTCGTGGTTCCCCGCCACCATAGCCGCGCGGGCGATCCAGAAGTGGCTGAGGGCGCGGTCGCCATCGTCCGCCGCCGCTGTCAGGGCCGCCTGGCAGAGCGCGATGGTGGCCTCCGGCGCCGATACGGGAGGGGAGTCCAGGCAGGCCTGCAAGGGCGCCGGGACCTCGTCCGGGGCGGGGGTCTGGGCGGCGAGGGGTCCGGTCGATAGGCACAGCAACAGCGCCCCTGTCGCCAGGGCCTTGGGTGGGATTGAGGGCTTCACGGTCACGGGGCGTCTCCGATGGGGGCCGCCGCGGGGCGGGCCAGGACAATGAGGGGTGGGGACGACAGCCAGGCGCGGGCCAGATCATGCAGGTCGCCGGGGGTCAGGGCGGTCACGGCCCGGCGAAGGTTGTCGAGCTCGGTTCGCGTCGTCTCCCAGGGCTCGGGGCGGGCCAGGAGAAGGGCCCAGACGGCGTCTGACCGCTCCATGGCCTCAAGCTCGGCCAGGAGCGGGCGGCGGATCTGCTCCAGGGCTTCGGGCCGGGGCGGGGCGGCGACGAGCCGGCTGGCGGTCTGGAGCACGACCTCGGTGACCTCATCGAGACTGCGGGCGTCCGGGGTGAACTCCACATGAAGCGAGACATGGTCGGGGCCGTCCAAGGGGTTCGACAGCTCCACGGAGGGGGAATAGGTGCGCCCCCGGCGGCGGCGGGTCTCATCGATCACCGCCGCCTCCAGGAGACCGCTCAGGGCCAGGGCCGCCGCCTGGGCCTCGGGCCCCACCATGGGCGGATGTGTCCAGTAGAGACGGGCGGCGGACCGCTCGGCTGGACCCTCATGGGCGACCTCGATCGGATCAGGGGGCGCTGGGGCGGGGTCCGTCGGCGCCTGGGCTGGCCCTGGACGCGATGGGGGACGAGGGGGTCTTGCGCCCAGGGTGCGGGCCGCGGCCTCGATCGCCTGCGCCTCGGTGATGTCGCCCACCAGGATGAGCTCGATGGGACCCGTTTCCAGATGGGGCCGCAGGGCGGCGCGCAAGGCCTCTGGGGTCAGGCGACGATAGGTGTCGGGGTCCAGGGCCGCCCCGTCGGTGTCGGGCCAGATCGCCCGGCTGACGGCGAAGTCGACGGCGCTCACCGGGTTCAGGCGGTTTTCCTGCTCCAGATGGGCCGCCGCCAGAGCCAGACTGTCGGCCATTTCCGCATTGAAGCCGGGGGCCGCCAGATGGGCGGTGATCATGGCCAGCTGCGGCGTCACATGGACCGCGAAGCTCTGATTCCGGATGAACAGCCCATCCTCGTTCAGATCGGCCTCGAAGGCCCAGTCCCAGTCCGGGAACAGTTCCTGCAGCGCCCCATAGGTATGGGTCTTCAGGCCGGCCAAGGGCAGGATCTGGGCGGCGATGCCGGCGGCGACGCCGTCGGGCTGCCGGAGGCTTCGGGCGCCCGGGCCCATGCGGATGACGATCTCCACCCAGCCAGGCGCCAGGTCGCTGGCCCTGTGCTTGAGCGCCAGCCCATTGGCGAAGGTCAGCGCCGCCACCCCGCCGCCCAGATCCTCCCGCCGCACCACCCGCCCCGGCCGGCCAAAATCGTGGGCGAGGGGCGTCGGCGGCGGCAGGGGTTCGGCCAGGGGGGCGGCCTCTCCTTCCTGCCAGCGGGCCAGTACTGCCTCGGCGGAGACCGCGCCGTCCTCCAGGGACAGGGTGGGGGGGCTCGCCGCCGGCCAGAGCGCCCGGAAGGCCCCGGTCAGGCCCTCCGGCGAAAGCTGCGGCGCCCCTTGGCTGATCTGGCGCATGGTCTGGTGCGGGTGCAGGAAGGGCCGGCCATGGATCGTGGCGTAGAGCAGCTCGTCGGCGATCTCGCCGGGGGTGGCGCTGGCCAGCTCGGTGAGGGCGCCCCGGGCCTTGGCCCTTTCGCTCGCCACCGCCGCATCGATCTCCGCCTGGGCCGGGCCCAAGGCGGCGAAGGTCCGCAGGGTCGCCTGGGCCAGCCCCATGGCGTCGGGTCCGGCGCCCGGGGCGTGGACGGCGCGCACGCAGCTCACCTGCCGGGTCTCGTACTGGCCGGCGGCGGCGAACTGAAGCTGATAGACCCCCCGGGTATGGGCGGCGGCGCGAGCCAGCCGGCGGTTGAGGATCTCATGAAGCACATCCTCATCCAGCGGGCCGGCCAGCGGATCTTGGCCCTCGACGGGGGCGGCGGTGTTGCGGCAGACCATGCTCTGCGGCGGCAGGCGCGCCGGGGCCAGGATCAGGGCCGCCGCCGCCGCCGGGGGGTCGGGGGCCAGGGTGTCGGCCATATGGGGCCGCGCCCCGGCGCCGGCCCAGCCGCCGAGGTGGGTCTCCAGCTGGAGAATGATGTCGTCTGGCGCCACATCGCCGGTGACCACCAGCTCGCTGCGGTCGGGGCGATACCACCTGGCGTGAAAGGCTTTCAGGTCCTCCGGCGTCAGGACGCTCAGGGTGGCCGCCTCGCCGCCGGGGCTGAGGGTGTCCTCCGGACTGAAATGGAAGGCAGTCTCCAGGTCATCATTGGCGTCGCCCGATCGCTGTCGGTCCAGGCGCTCGGCCAGCACCACCCCCCGCTCGGCGGCCAGCTCCTCGGGACGGAACAGCATGCCGTCGCCGACATCCCGCAGCCAGGTGAGCCCCCGGGTGATCGCTGCGGGGTCTGCGGTGGGCAGGTCCAGGTGATAGGTGGTGGTCCAGCGGCTGGTATAGGCGTTGTGGTCCTGCCCGAGGGCCGCCCCGGCCTCGGCCATGGCGGCCTCGACCTCCCCGTCGGCGAAGTGGCGGGTCGACCGGAAGGCCATGTGCTCGACCAGGTGGGCGATGCCGCGGGACTGCGGCGTCTCGGCCTGGCTGCCCACCCAGACCAGCAGCCGGAAGGACACCCCCGTCTGGCCCGGCCGGGGCAGGATCAGATAGTCCAGTCCATTGGCGAGCGTCCCGCTCACCAGGTCGGGGTGAGCCTCCCGGGGGGGCGGGGCGGCGTCCGCCGGCAGGCCGCCGCCCAGGGTCAGGATCGCGGCCAGCACGGCCGTCGCCCACATCAACCGCAAGGTCCGCCCCCGAACAAAACAGCAACAGTTGTGTCATCTATAATAGGTTGTGTTCCGGCGCCAACCCTTAACGCCATGCGCGTGTCCTCAGGGAGCCGTGGGCGGAGGTCCCCTGCCCTGGACCGCGACGCAAGAAAGGCCGGCGTCGCCGCCGGCCTCTCCCGTTTTCGCCCGGTCGGGCCGTTCTGACCCGGGTGGTGAGCTCAGCGCCGGGCCAGCTCCATGCCGGCCACAGCGGCCAGATCAGCGTCGCCGACCTTGACCAGGGTGGCTTCGACGGTCGACTTCACGCAGCGGGCCTGGGCGGCCAAGCGGAAGGTTTCTGAGGCGGTTTCGCGCAGGCACACCGTGCGGGCGGCGCTGACGATGTCGGCATGGACCTGCTCGGCGGACTTGCCGGCGAAGGAGACCTTGACGCCCTGGGCCAAGGCGGGGGCCGAGGCGGAGAGGGCCGCCACAGCGGCCAGGGTCGCAATACGAGCAATCATTTTCAAGTTCCCGGAGAGGGGTTGATGACAACCACTTTTCGGGGCGTTCCTCTGGCGGCTTCCGTCGTCGATATGCGTCGTTGTCGACCGCCGTGGGGAGAGGTTTAGCGGCGCCTTCCTCAGGGCCACAAGCCACAATTTTGCGACGCAGCATTCTATTGTTGCGTTGCGGGATGATTGGGCGCCGGTGGTCAGGTCTTGGGCGCCGGACTGGCCTCCACCGTCATCTGGGTCTGGAGGACGAGCGCCAGCAGCTTGCCGTCCTGATCGGTGATGCGGGTCTGCCAGACACTGGAGCGGCGGCCGATGTGCAATGGCGTCGCCTCGCCGGTGACGGTGGTCCCGACCTTGGCCGAGCCGAGGAAGTTGGTCTTGCTCTCCAGCGTCGTGGTGCGGGCGCCCTCAGGCAGGTTGAGGAAGCCGCCGATGGCGCCCAGCGCGTCGGCAAAGGCCATGAAGGCGCCCCCGTGCAGGATGCCGCCGGCCGTGCAGAGGTCCTCGCGCACCTTAAGTCGGCCGACCACCTTGTCCCTGGCGCGGGCCAGGATCTCGACTCCCATCAGGTCGGCGAAGGGCATGCCGGTGGCAGGCTGGCTCATGGTCGTCTCTCCCTGGAAGCCGGCTGGGGTCTCCCGCCCCCGGTTGCGCCCGTCCATCCTAGCCCCTAGGTGAGTGGGGACGAAGCTGCGGCTGATCGGGCCAGGTCGGCGGCGCGCTTGCGCGCCTTCATGCGGCGGCGTAACGAACGCACCGCACCGAAATTCAGGAGAGACTTCGATGGGTTACCGGGTAGCCGTCGTCGGCGCCACGGGCAATGTGGGCCGTGAGATGCTGAATATCCTCGAGGAAGTGGAATTCCCCGTGGACAAGATTCACGCGATCGCCTCGCGCAAATCCATCGGCGTGAAGGTGTCCT
>CAMTXB010000030.1:0-67791 GCA_947085575.1 uncultured Caulobacteraceae bacterium | reverse complement strand
CGGGCGAGGACGAATATCCAGTCGGCATGCTGGGCCAGAGTGGTCCAGGTTTTTTGCCCGGTGATCACCCACTCGCCATTGTCGAGCACGGCCTTGGTTTTGAGACCCGCAAGGTCCGAACCGGCGCCCGGCTCGGAGAAGCCCTGGCACCATTGCAGTTCGCCCTTCACGATGGGCGGAATGTGCTGCTGCTTCTGGGCCTCGGTGCCGAATTCCAGCAGGGTGGGGCCGAACATCATCACGCCCATGCCGGCAATGGGATTATAGGCCCCGGCCCGCCCCAGCTCCTGCTGGATGATCCGGCCGTGGGCCGGGGTCAGGCCGCCGCCGCCATACTGGGCGGGCCAGGTGGGAACGCCCCACCCCTTCTCGCCCATGGCCTTGCGCCAGGCTTCCATGTCCGGGGTCGGCTCGGTGCGCTCTTCGCGCATCATCATGCTCCCCTTGCCCTTCAGGGACTTGGGGAAATTGGCTTCGATCCAGTCGCGGGCTTCCGTACGGAAGGCGTCCAGATCAGAGCCGCCAAAGTCTGCCATTAAATTTCTCCTTGAAAATCAGATGTCTAAATTCATTTCGCCGGCGCAGCGTCCGGAAGGCCGAGGATGCGCTTGGAAATGATGTTGTTCTGCACCTCGTTGGACCCGCCGTAAATCGAGCCCGCCTTACCAGACAGCCAGCTGCGGACTGCGGTGATCTCTTCTTCGGTGAAGCCTTCGCCCTCCCAGCCGAGGCCCTGGTGACCCATGAATTCCAGGGTCAGCTCCGCCCGGTCCTGCGCCACCTTCATATTGGCGTTCTTCATGATCGAAGTGGTCGCCGAAGGCCCGGAATTGCCCTTGGCCTCCAGGGCCGCGCGCTTGACCGTCTGCTGCAGGGCCTTGAGGTCCATATCGTTCATGACGATGCGCGTGCGCAGGTCGAGATCGGCCAGACGGCCCCGTTCGTCCTCGCCGACATACTTCTTGGCGATGACCCCGAGGGAGTCCCGCCTGCCGCCCTCCCCGGCCCGGCCGCCCATGCCGCTGCGCTCATGCTGCAGCAGACGCTTGGCCACGGTCCAGCCGCCGTTCAAGGGGCCGATCAGGTTCTCCTTGGGCACCTTCACGTCGGTGAAGAAGGTCTCGCAGAAGGGCGAGGAGCCGGCAATCAGGCGGATCGGACGCACCTCGACCCCAGGCTGACGCATGGGGAACACCACGAAGGAGATCCCCTCATGCTTCTTGCTGGTGTCGGTGCGCACCAGGCAGAAGATCATGTCCGCCCACTGGCCGCCGGAGGTCCAGATCTTCTGGCCATTGACCAGCCAGTGGTCACCCTTGTCCTCGGCGCGGGTCGACAGGGCCGCCAGGTCGGAGCCCGCGCCCGGCTCGGAGAAACCCTGGCACCAGCGCACCTTGGCAGTGGCGATGTCGGGAATGTACTTCTTCTTCTGGTCCTCGGTCCCGTATTCCAGGAGGGTCGGGCCGAACATGCCCACGCCCATGCCGCCGATGGGGTTCCAGGCGCCGATGGCGGCCATTTCCTGGGCCAGCACCCGGGCCTCCTGAGGCGAAAGGCCGCCGCCGCCATACTGGGCCGGCCAGGTGGGAACGCCCCAGCCCTTTTCCCCCATCCGGTCGCGCCAGAGCGCCATGTCGCCGGTCAGCTCATTGCCGCCGGCCATGGCCCGGGTCTGGGCCTCGGTGTCGTGGGCCAGGGAGGTGGGGAAATTGGCGTTCAGCCACTCGCGCGCCTGGGTCCGGAAGCCGTCCAGATCCGCGCCACCAAAGTCAGCCATAAATTTTCTCCCGTAAATTCATTATGTTATGGTGCATTATAGCACGAAGTTAATGGCTCGGGGAGTCGGGTGATTACTTAGGGTCCGGCAGGCCGAGCACCCGCTTGGAGACCACGTTCAGATTGATTTCCGAGGTTCCGCCCTCGATGGAATTGCCCTTGGACCGGAGCCAGGCGCGGACCAGGGTGAGCTCGCTTTCGCCATAGCCGGCCCCGTCCCAGCCGAGACCCTGATGGCCGAAGGCTTCGATCAACAGTTCGTTGCGGTCCTGGGCGACCTTGGCGCCGGCATATTTCATGATCGAGGTGGCCGCGCTGGGTCCGGCGTTCGACCTGGCCTCATCGGCCGCCCGGCGGACGGTGAGCTGGAAGGCGCGGGCCTCCATGCGGTGCGCGATGATCCGGCGGCGCAGGTCATGATCGGCGATGCGGCCGGTCTCATCGACGCCGACATATTTCTTCGCGGCGTCCTCCACGCTCATCACCGCCGCCGGTGCGCCGATATTGCCGCCCCCGAGCCCTGCCGAGATGTTGTCCCGTTCAAATTGCAGCAGACGCTTGGCCACGGTCCAGCCACCGTTCAGCGGGCCAAACAGCTGATCCTTGGGCGCCTTCACGTCGGTGAAAAAGGTCTCGCAGAAGGGGGAGCCGCCATTGATCAGCAGGATCGGCCGGACCTCGACGCCGGGGGTGCGCATGTCGATCAGCAGGAAGGAAATTCCCTCATGCTTCTTCGAGGTGTCGGTGCGCACCAGGCAGAAGCACCAGTCGGCGAGGTTGGCGCCGGAGGTCCAGATCTTCTGGCCGTTGACCAGCCAATGGTCGCCCTTGTCCTCGGCCCGGGTCTGCAGGGAGGCCAGGTCCGAGCCGGACCCTGGCTCGGAGTAACCCTGGCACCACCGCACCGAGCCCGTGACGATTCCAGGCATGTGCTGCTGTTTCAGCGCCTCGGTCCCGTATTCGAGCAGGGTCGGGCCGAACATCATCACGCCCATGCCGCCGATCGGATTGCGGGCGCCGATGGCCGCCATTTCCTCGGCCAGCACCCGGGCTTGGGCCCGGGACAGGCCGCCGCCGCCATATTCCCTGGGCCAGGTGGGAACGCCCCAGCCCTTGGCGCCCATGGCCTCACGCCACCGGCGGGCCTCAGGGCTCTCCCTGCCGCCGGCCGCCGCAGCGGTCTGAGCGGCGATGTCGCCCTTCAGGGCTTCGGGGAAGTTCTCGCTCAGCCAGGTCCTGGCCTCGCCGCGGAAAGTGTCGAGATCAACGCCAATATCGGCCATGGAAATCCGCCTTTGCAAAATGTCGCCCGGAGTGTCCGCCGGCCGAAAATGCGACCGGCGGGTCTGCATGATCGCCTATTTCGGATCGGGCAGCCCCAGAACGCGCTTGGAGATGACGTTCAGATTCACTTCGCTGGTGCCGCCCTCGATGGAATTGCCCTTCGAACGCAGCCAGCCCCGGGTGGCCAGCCTTTCGCCCGCCTTATAGTCGTCGCCGTCCCAGCCCAGGCCCTGATGGCCCATGGCCTCGATCATCAGCTCGGACCGGTCCTGGGCGAAGCTCGCCGCAGCGTACTTGATAATGGAGACGGTGGCGCTGGGACCATTGCTGGCCCTGGCTTCCGCAGCGGTGCGGCTGATGGTCAGGCCGAGGCACTGCATGTTCATCTTGTTCTGGGTGATGCGGCTGCGCAGATCGGTGTCGGCCAGGGCGCCGGTGGCGTCGAGGCCGTGATAGGTCTTGGCCACCTCACCCAGGTCGCCGGCAGCGCCCCCGGCCCCGCCGCCGCCGCCGAAGCCGCCGGAAATGTTCTGGCGCTCGTACTGCAGCAGGCGCTTGGCGATGTCCCAGCCGCCATTGACCTTGCCCACCAGATTGCCCTTGGGGATCTTCACGTCGGTGAAGAAGGTCTCGCAGAAGGGGCTTTCGCCGGAGATCAGCTGGATCGGCCGGGTCTCGACCCCGGGGGTGCGCATGTCGATGAGCACAAAGGACACCCCCTCATGCTTCTTGGTGGTGTCTGTCCGCACCAGACAGAAGCACCAGTCGGCCTTGTCGGCATAGGAGGTCCAGATTTTCTGGCCATTGATCAGCCAGTGGTCGCCCTTGTCCTCGCAGCGGGTCTGCAGGCCGGCCAGGTCAGAGCCTGCCCCGGGTTCCGAATAGCCCTGGCACCAGCGGATCTCACCCCTGATGATCTTCGGCAGGTGCGTCTGCTTCTGGTCCTCATCGGCGTATTCCAGCAGCACCGGCCCCAACATCCAGACCCCGAAGGAGGCCAGCGGCGTGCGATAGCGCCCGGCGGTCATCTCCTGATCCAGAATGCGCGCCTGGGCCGGGCTCAGGCCGCCGCCGCCGTACGGGGTCGGCCAGGTCGGGGCGGTCCAGCCCCTTTCGCCCACCTTCCGCATCCAGGCGATCTGCGGATCGCCGGACTCCTGGAACGCCCGCCCGCCCCACATGGCTTCGGGATCGACCTTGGTCGCCGGATCGCGCAGTTCAGCGGGGTAGTTGGCCGCCAGCCAGGTACGGACCTCGGCCCGGAAGGTTTCGAGGTCTGCGCTGCCGAAGTCGGCCATGGAGCACGCCCTATTCTGGAACCGGAATTTGCGCGCCACATTAGCGCCGGGCGAACACAGAGCAAGTCGCCTTGCGAACAGGTGTTTGAGGCCGCGTCGGCGCCGTCCTTCACGAATCCGGTCTATACACGCTCCGACACTTCATCAGGACGCACAGCTCCATGAGGCTCTTGCGCGAACTGCGGCCCGCGTGCCTGGCCGCGGCCCCGCTGACCGGCGCCCTCCTCACCCTGGCCGCCGGCGTCATGCTGGTCGTTTCGGCGGCGACTCCGTCGGTCCCGAACCGGTTCCTGCTGCTGGCGGAATTGGCGCCGGTCCTCCTCATCGAGCTGTCTCACTTTCTGTCCAGCGTGCTGGGCCTGATCCTGATCTTCCTCGCCTTTGGCCTGCGCGCCCGGCTGGACGCCGCGTGGATCGCCACCATGGTGGCCCTGGCCGTGTCCTTGCCTCTGACCCTGCTCAAGGGGATCGTCTGGGAGGAGACCGCCTGGCTGGGGGCCTTGCTGCTGCTGCTGGCGCCCTTCCGTGACGCCTTCAATCGCGAGGCCCGCCTGTCGCGGATGGAGATCACCCCTGGCTGGCTGGTTTCAGCCGCAGCGCTTGTGGTGGGGGCGGGGCTGCTCGGCCTGTGGTCCTTCGAGAACGCCGATTACGGCCACCAGAGCTGGATCAACGTCATGGTTGAGGATGACGCCGCCCGCGCTATTCGCGCCTGGGTGGGGGCGGCGCTGGGGCTCCTGGCCTTCGGAATCTGGCGGTTGTTTGCCTCAGCCGCCCAGCCCCGGGTGGTGACGCCTGACGACCATGACTTTCAGCAGGTCCGCGCCATTCTGGCCTCAGCCCAGGCCGCAGAGCCAGCCTCCAACCTGGCCCTTCTCGGCGACAAGCGGTTCCTGTTCTCTCAGAGCGGGGAGTCCTTTTTGATGTTCGGGGTGCGTGGGCGCTCCTGGATCGCCCTCGGCGCGCCGGTCGGGCGCCGCGACGAGCGCCTCGAACTGCTCTGGCGCTTCCGGGAGCTGGCCGACGCCCATGCCGCCCGTCCGGCGCTCTATGCCCTGGGGGCCGATGATCTGCCCGAAGTGGTCGAACTGGGCTTCTCCTTGCAGAAGATCGGCGAGTCGGCGGTGGTCCCCCTGGAGACCTTCTCGGTGGAGGGCCGCAAGCGCGGCAACCTGCGCAGGGCCTGGCGCAAGGCCGGGGAGGAGGGCGCGACCTTCGAGGTCTTGCCTCCGGCTCAGGTGGCCGAGGTGCTGGACGAGCTTCAGGTGATCTCCGACGAGTGGCTCGACAACCATGCCGGCGGCGAAAAGCGCTTCACCATGGGGGCCTTCGCCCCGGCTTATGTCTCAGAGTTCCCCACGGCCGTGGTGCGCCAGGATGGCAAGATCGTCGCCTTCGCCACCCTCTGGACGACCAGCGGTCGGACCGCCTTCTCCATGGATCTCATGCGCTATGCCAATACAGCGCCCAAGAACATCATGGACTTCCTGTTCGTGGAGCTGATCGCCTGGGGCAAGGCGCAAGATTATCAGGCCTTCGAGTTTGGCATGGCGCCCCTTGCAGGTCTGGAGGACCGGCCGTTCGCGCCGATCATGTCCAGGGTGGGGCGGCTGCTCTACGAGCGGGGGGAGGAAATCTACAATTTCCAGGGCGTCCGGCGGTACAAGGACAAGTACGATCCCCTTTGGCAGCCCCGGTATCTGGCCGCCCCGCATAGGTGGGCCATACCCCTGGTGCTCGCCGATGTCGGCCTGCTGTCATCGGGCGGTATGGCGGCCTTGGCCAAGCGACCGCGCAGGTCTGATTGACCAGAGGCTGGCGCAGGTCGGGAGGAAGCCTAGAGGCCGACGCCATGGGACCGTCCCGCCCGCCTGCGGCGTCGGAAGGACCCCTAGGGACCGTTGCCTTTTGCGCCGCCCCCCGGCTTGGACAGCTTCAGGCCAAGGGGCAGGGCGACGCCGACCCGTCTGCGGGCGAACGGGCCGTTGCGGTCGAGATGCTGCAGGATGACCGCGACGGCGTCCTCATAGGCGATGGTGATCTCGCCGCGATGGCGCGCAAAGGCCAGTGTGAGGGCAAGACGAGGCAGGACGGCGGCAAATCTCGGCCCGGCAAAGGGCCATGTGTCCGCCGCCAGTCTGAGCCCCTCATGGGCGTGGCCTGTCGGTGAGGGGACCATCGGGCCCGGGCAGAGCATCGACCAGTCGAGCTGGGTCGCCTTGATCCTTTCGAAGTTGGCGCGATGGGCGCGATAGACAGCGGGAATTCCAGGAAGATCGACCCCCAGCAGGTTCGTGCCTGGAACATCGAGGACACCGGCGCCGCCGAACATCCAGAAGCGGCCGCCTGGCCCCAGGGTCACTTCGGCCACGGCGATGGCCGACTGCACGGTGCGGGCAAAGCTGTCGCCGTCCCACGCATTTCCCGCCGCATTGATGACCACGTCCTGCCCGCTCATGGCGGCCGCCAGACGGGCGTCATCCAGCACGTCCCCAACCAGCACGGTGGCGCCTTGGGCACGGGCTCCAAGCCGTGCGGCGAGCTTTTCGGCGTCGCGCACATAGGCGCTCACCTGATGACCGGCCTGACTTGCGGCGGTCACCAGCCGGCTGCCGGTCTCCCCGGCCGCCCCCAGGACAAGAATTTTCATGAGATGGGGCCTTCGTTCATGACTCAGTCGGGGTCGATGAGGGAGAGCCTAGAACAGGATGCGGTCCTGCGGAAACGGCTCATCGTCGAGCGCGGCTCCGGCTGCAGACCCGTGCGCGTCGCCTGGCCGCTGGCCCTGGCGTCGCATTTCCGAACGGGACCTAATAGCCCCGTGGTCCGGTGACGACGCCCATCAGATTCACCAGGTGCACAACGACAACCAGCAGACCCGCCGCGCCCAACAGCATGATGAAGCGGTAGGGCGCCATTCTTGGTCCACGCCGGAGGTCGGGGGGCCGCGCGCCCATCCATCCGGAAAGAACGGTCACGGCCAGGAGGGCGGCGCCGAGCGCCAGGGTGACGGACAGGTCCATGAGTCCCGGATTAGCCCAGGGCCGGATGGAGGACAAACCCGGCGGCTTAACCTCTCATTAATCCCCTCGGCCCCGGTTGCCGGAGATGGGGTGCTGGTCAGGCCCCGTCATCCACAGCTGATCACCCTATACGCAATATCTAGTGTTAACCCTGCGTTTACACCCCAAGGCTCGGTGGGTAGCGTCATTATAGAGTAGGAGAACGATTCGTATGACGGCGGCGGCGCCATGGAGCGTCAAGGGCATTGACCCGAAAGCTCGGGAGGTCGCCAAAGACCTCGCCCGACGCTCGGGAATGACCTTGGGCGAATGGCTCAATCGAATGATTCTCGAGGATGAAGGGCCGGAGGACGCCGTCTCCGAGGCCGACATCCCGCGCCACGCCTCTCCCCAGTATTTCGAGAGCGCCCGCCGGTCCGACGATGCCCCGCCCCGGGTGGAGGCCGCGCATCATCCTGCGGACGAGATGGGGCGTATCGCCCTGGCCCTGGACCGCCTGAGCGAGCGCCTGGAGGTGTCGGAGAGCCGGACGGGCTTGGCCGTTTCAGGGGTTGAGCATTCTGTCCGCGCCGCACTGGCCAGGATTGAGGCCGCCGAGCGCGAACACATTGCCGTAGCCTCACGGTTCGAGGGCGCTGTCGAGGGTGTGGCCAGCGAGCAGGCGCGGATCGCCGAGCGCCTCCGTCGCGTGGAGGCTGAGGCGGCCGGCCCCCGGTCGGCTGAGGCCCTGCGCGCCCTGGAGGGCGCTGTGGTCAAGGTCGCCAACCACCTCTATGACGGGGAGACCCGCACCCGTGAGGCCCTGGGCGCCATCGAGGCCCGGGTCGACCGTGTGGCGGCCGGGGGAGGGAGCGAGTCTCCCGGCCTGATCGAGGAAGTTGTCGGTCGGGTGTCTCAGCGCCTCGGCGAGGCTGAGACCCGCACGGCGGAAGCCCTCGACAGCCTGCGGGAGTCCTTCGCGCATCTGGATGGCCGCATTCAGTCGGTGGAGTCTGGCGAGGCGCCGGCCATCGACCGGCGGCTGGAGGAACTGGCCGCCCGGCTTACCGAGCGGGTCGAGGCCTCCCGGCTGGAGATGACCCAGAAGCTGCATGCAGCGGCGGACGGTCGGTTCGACCGGATGGAGCGCCGGTTGGGGGAAATGACCAACCATGTCCGCGACGCCGAGCAGCGCTCGGCCCAGGCCATTGAGGCCATGGGGCGCGAGGTGCTGAGCATGGCGGAGAACCTGAACCGCCGGGTTCAGACCGCCGAGCAGCACAGAGCCGAGGCTATCTCCACAGTGGGGGGCGAGGTCGCCCGGATCGCCACGGCCATGGAGGCGAGGCTCGGTCGCTCAGACTCTGTGCACGCCGAGGCGCTGGAGCGCCTGGGGGGCGAGATCGCCAAGATCACCGAGCGCCTCGGCGAACGGATCGCCACCGCCGAGCGTCGCTCGGCCCAGGCTATCGATGATGTCGGCGATCAGGTGGCCCGGGTCACCGAGCGGATCAGCAGCCGCCAGGATCGCACCGCCGAGGAGCTGTCGGAACGGATTCGCCAGAGCGAGGAACGCACCGCGCGCCTGCTGGAAGAAGCCCGTGAACGTATCGATCGCCGGCTGGCTGACACGCCACGGAATCCGGAGGCGCCAGCCCCCGCCGCGGCCCCGGCCTCGCCGGGTCGCTCCGCGACATCCAGCCTGGGGGAATCGCCCTTCGGTCTGGAGGATTTCGCGGGCTTCGGCGTCATGAAGCCCCGGGACGAGCCCGTGTCGCGGCAGGCCTTTACGGTCGCTGATGAGACCTTCCCGACTCCCCAGGCCTTCTCCGCTGAAGCTGAGCGGCCGCCCCTGGCCCCCGAAGACTTCGAGGCTGCGGATGGTTTTGCCTCGCCCCCCGTTGCGCCCGCTCGACGGGCGGCTGTGCCGGTCACGGGGACCTTCGATCCGTTCTCCGATCCTGAGCCCCTGGCTTCGCCGCGCGCCCGGGCCGAGGCCGTGTCGCCGGCGCCCAGGGCGCGCCTGGAGCCCGAGGATGACTTCGGCTTCCAGGACGAGGCTGATTTCCTGTCGCCCCAGCCTGAGCCGGGTCGCGCTGCCCAGCCCCAGACCCTCTCCACCCGAGAAGTGATCGCCCAGGCCCGCGCTGCGGCCCGCGCCGCGCCGCCCCCTGACGCCAAGGGCCGCAAGGGCAAGGGCAAGGTTGTTGCCGAACCCAAGGACGCCGTCGGTTCGCTGTTCAGCGGGTTCTCGGTCAAGCCCAGGAAGCGGGCTGGCTCAACCTTGCAGACTGCGCTGCTGATCTCCGGCGGCGCCGCCTTCCTCGGCATGGCGGCCGGCGGGATCGTTCTGATCGGGGGCGACCCCTCGGGAGATCTGCCGTCCCGGGTGGCGCAGGCCGTGTCCAATGGGCGCATGGCGCCCGGGGACATGGCGGCTCTGGAGCCGGAGGGCTCGACCCCCCGGGCCTCCATCGCCCTGTCTCCCCAGACCGCCCTCGACGATGAAGACGCCGCATTGTCCGGGCAGATGCGCGATGATTTCCCGGCCCTTTATGCCGCGGCCGTCCGGCAGGTGGAAGAAGGCGCCGCTGGCGGGGTGGATGAGGTCAAGCGGGTGGCCAATCTTGGCTACGCCCCGGCCCAGTTCTATCTGGCCAAGCTCTTTGAGACCGGTGGCGCGGGTATTGCCAAGGACATGACCGAGGCGCGCCGCTGGACCGAGCGTGCCGCCCAGGGGGGCGACCGCAAGGCCATGCACAATCTCGCCCTCTACTATTTCGAGGGCGTTGGCGGCGCGAAGAACTCCACCACCGCCGCTCAGTGGTTCCGCCGGGCTGCCGATCTGGGTCTGGTGGACAGCCAGTACAATCTCGGACGCCTTTACGAGGAAGGCTTCGGGGTCAGCCAGAACGCCGCCGAAGCCTACAAGTGGTTCATGATCGCCGGCCGGGCGGGCGACAAGGACGCCGCCGCCAGCGCCGAGCGCATCAAGGGCGACCTCACGCCCGCCGCCCAGGCGGTGGCCGAGCGCGCCGCCAGCGCCTTCCGCCCCACCGAGCCTGCTGCGCCAGCCGCCACGGCGGCGGCCGGCGTGTCGCCCGAGGCCCTGCGTACCGCGCAGCGCGCCCTGTCGCGCCTGGGCTATTATCAGGGACCGACAGATGGCGCGGCGTCCCCGGCCCTGCGCCTTGCGGTGGCCGCCTATCAGCGTGATCAAGGTCTGGCCGCCACAGGCGCCCTCGACCAGACGACGGTTTCGAAGCTCTCCGTCTTCACCCGTTGACCGGCAGGCGGAGGTCCTGACGCTCGGACGCTCCGGCGTCCCCAGATCTGTGAGGCGCTCAAGGCGTGGATATCTACCTGCCTATAGCGGAGGTTTCGGTCAACGCCGGAGTCCTTATCCTGCTGGGGGCGGTGGTGGGGTTCATTTCCGGCCTGTTCGGGATCGGCGGTGGCTTCCTGATGACGCCGATCCTGCTCTGGATGGGCATTCCTCCCGTGGTCGCCGTGGCCAGCGAGGCCAATCACGTGGCCGCGTCCTCGGCCTCCAGCGTCATCTCCTACAGCCGCAGGCGGCAGGTGGACTTCCGCATGGGCGGCGTGCTGGCCGCTGGCGGGGCGATGGGCGCCATCCTTGGGGTGGAGGTGTTCCGCTGGCTGCGTCTTCTGGGTCAGGCAGACCTGGTGGTCTCCCTTTCCTATCTGATCTTTCTGGGGCTGATCGGGGGGCTGATGCTGGTGGAGTCCGTGGGCTCGGTGCTGCGCCAGCGTCGCGGCCTGCCGCCCGCCAAGCCGCGGGACCGGCGTCCCGTCTGGCTCTACGGCCTGCCCTTCAAGGTCCGATTTCCCCGCTCCCGGCTCTATATCAGCGTCATTCCGCCGATGGTTCTGGGGGTTTTCGTCGGCATTCTGTCGGCCATCATGGGGGTCGGCGGCGGCTTCATTCTGGTGCCGGCCATGGTCTATCTGCTGCGCATGCCGGCCGGCCTGGTGGTGGGCACCAGCCTGTTCCAGATCATCATCACCACCTCCCTGGCCAGCATCCTCCAGGCCGGGCGCAATCAGTCGGTGGACATCGTCCTGGCCACCCTGCTGCTGCTGGGCGGCGTACTGGGCGCGCAGTTCGGCGCCCGGGCATCGTCCCGCTTTCGGGCTGAGGAACTCCGCGCCGTGCTCGGCCTGATCGTCCTGATCGTCGGCCTTCAGATGGGGCTCGTGCTGTTCATCAACCCCGAGGACCCGTTCATCCTGGTGGGGGCTGGAAAATAATGGTCACCCCCGCCCTGCCGCCGCCGGCGATTATCGCTCCAGAGCCAGGCCCCACGGTCTCGGCCGCCCTGACCGAGGCCAATGTCCGGGTCACCTCAGCCTTTTCCGGCGCCCAGATCGTCCTCTATGGGGCGGTGTTCGACCCTGACACGCGGCCGTCGGACGTGGTGGTCATCGTGCGGGGGCCAGACCAGCCGATCCGGATCGCGCGCAAGGTTCGCGTGGCGGGACTGTGGGTCAATTCGCGGCCGGTGGTGTTCGAGGGCGCCCCCGGCTTCTACATGGCCGCCTCATCGCGCCCCCTGACCGAGATCGCCAGCTTCTCCACCCTGCGGCGGCTAGGGGCGGGCATCGATCATCTGCCCATGAACGCCCCTGAGGAGGAGCGCATCGAGACGCGCTACGGCGTCCGGGATGTGGTGGTCAGCCGCCTGGGGGGCGACTATCTCGAGTGGCGTCGGGCGGTGATCCGTCTGAAGGAAAAGGCCGATCTCTACGCCACCGACCAGGACGGGGTTCAGTTTGTCGACAAGGGCCTGTTCCGGGCGGAGATTGACCTGCCCACCTCAGCGCCCATCGGGGAATATCAGACCGAGATCATCCTGTTCCAGGAGGGGGAGCCCGTCTCCCGCCGGTCCAGGACGATCACGGTGGAGAAGGCCGGGCTGGAGCGCTGGCTCTATCTGTTCGCCAACGAGCGGCCCTGGCTGTACGGCATCGTCTCGGTGATCATCGCCCTCACCTCCGGCTGGCTGGCCTCGGTGGTCTTCCGGCGGCGCTAAGCCTGCTTCAGTCGCGACTGAGGGAGCGCCAGCCCACCGGGTGCACCCGGTCGCGGCCCAGGGCGCCAGCCAGGGGCGGGCGGGCAAACAGGCCTGTGAAGGCCGGATCTTTCAGGTTCAGTCCCCCGGCATAGGCGCCGAACGCCGGCAGGATCATCCGGTTGCCGTCGGTGGCAAAGCAGCGCCGCCGCACGGTTCCGCGACCTGAACTCACCCGGGCGCAGGGGTGCAGGTGGCCTGACAGTTCGCCAGGCTGCTGGCCGGCCCTAGGCTCGTGCCGCAGCACGAGGGCGCCGAGGCTCATGGTGTCGACCACGTCGCCAGGCAGGCGCCGGGGTCCCTCGGCGTCATGATTGCCCACCAGCCAGATCAGGGCGCGGCCCCTGGCCAGCGCCATCAGGCGCTCAGCGTCATCGGGCGCCAGGCGTTCCTCGGCGCGGCCGTCATGAAAACTGTCCCCCAGGAAAATCAGCACTTCCGGCGACAGGGCCGTCACCTCGGCTTCCAGTCGGTCCAGGGTGTCGCGGGTGTCATAGGGGGGCAGGAACTGGCCCCGTATCCCATAGGCCGAGCCCTTCTCGAAGTGCAGGTCGGCGACGATCAGGGCCTGATGGGTGAGCTCCAAAAGGGCGCCGGAGGGACGCATGCGCAGGGCCGCGCCCAGAATCTCCATCTCCAGCCCGCCACAGGGGCTCCGGGCGAAGGCGTAGGGTGCGGGCTTGCGGGCCAGGGCGCTCATGGGCTGGCTTCGGCGATCAGGTCTTCGGCGGCCTCGGCCAGGATCATCTCGCCAGCCGCCCCGGGCACCCGCTCCCGTCCGATCTCCAGCAGCATGGGAACCGAGAAGGGCGACAGTTGGTCGAGGGCGGCATGGCGAATCTTTCCCCGGATGCGGGCCAGCATGTGGTCCACCCGGGCCAGGTCGATGAGTCCGGTGGCGGCATCCTCCCGGGCGCAACGCAGCAGCAGGTGGTCGGGCTGATGCCGTCGCAGGACATCATGGATAAGGTCGGCCGAGAAGGTGACCTGCCGCCCCGACTTCTCGGCGCCTGGGAACCGCCGCTCAATGAGGCCCGCCAGGAGGGCGCAGCCCTTGAACGACCGCTTCATCATGTAGCTCTCGGCCAGCCAGTCCTCCAGATCATCGCCCAGCATGTCCTGGTCAAACAGGGCGGCGAGGTCCACCCCGTCCATGGGATTGAGGGACCAGATCGCCAGCGCATAGTCATTGCAGACAAAGCCGAGGGGGGCGGTCGCCATCCGCTCCAGGCGCCGGGTTACCAGCATGGCGAGGGTGGTGTGGGCCAGGCGGCCCTCAAAGGGATAGCAGACCATGAAGTGGCGTCTGCCCCGGGGAAAGGTCTCCACCAGCATCTCGTCCTCGGCCGGGATCAGGGAGCGGTCCCGCTGAAGCTCCAGCCATTCGCGCACATCGGCCGGCAGCACCCGCCAGTGGCCCTGGTCGAACATCAGCTCGCGCACCCGCTTGGCCAGGAAGGTGGACAGCGCAAACTTCGAGCCGCCCCAGGAGGGCAGCTTGGGGTCGCTGGCCGGGGCCGGCGTCACCAGCACGTCGAGGGCGGTCACCCCCACCAGCCGCCAGACCTGTCCGGCGAAGACGAAGGTGTCGCCAGGCGCCAGGGCCTCCAGATAGCCTTCCTCCACCTCGCCGATCTTGCGGCCGGCGCGGCCCCCGCGGCCCGCGATCCGGACGCTGAGCATGGCCGGGGAGAGAATGGCCCCGACGTTCAGCCGGTGGCGCAGGACGGTCTCGGCATTGCGCGCCCGCCACAGTCCATCCTGCCCCTTCACGATCCGCCGGAAACGGTCATAGGTGCGCAGGGCGTAGCCGCCGGTGGAGACGAAGTCGACCACCTGTTCGAAGTCCTCCCACACCAGGCCCCGGTAAGGACCGCAGGTGCGGATCTCCTCATAGAGGGCCAGCGCATCGAAGGGCTCGGAGCAGGCGCAGCCCATGATGTGCTGGGCCAGGATGTCCAGGGCGCCGACCCGGGGCGGATCTCCGTCGAAGCGGTTCTCGGCTATGGCCTCCCGGGCGGCCTGACACTCCAGCATCTCGAAGCGGTTGGCCGGCACGAACAGGGCGCGGCTGGCCTCGTCCATCCGGTGATTGGCCCGGCCGATCCGCTGCACCATCCGCGAGGCGCCCTTGGGTGAGGCCAGCTGAATCACCAGGTCCACGTCCCCCCAGTCGATGCCGAGGTCCAGGGTCGAGGTGCAGACCACGGCCCGCAGCTCGCCCCGGGCCATGGCCGCCTCCACCCGGCGGCGCTGCTCGGCCGCCAGCGAGCCGTGGTGCAGGGCGATGGGCAGGGCGTCCTCGTTCAGCCGCCAGAGCTCCTGGAAGGCGAACTCGGCCTGGAAGCGGGTGTTGACGAAGACCAGCGCCGTGCGGGCGGTCTTGATGACCTCATAGACCTCGGCCATGGCGTGTTGGGCCGTGTGGCCGGCCCAGGGGACCCGGCCTTCAGACAACAGCACATCGACGATGGGCGGCGTACCCGCCGGTCCCAGCACCAGGTCGACGGGGGGAGGACCGGCGCAATCGCCGGCGTGTAAGCCCATCCAGCGCCGGATCACGTCGGGGTCATCCACCGTCGCCGACAGGCCCACCCGGCGCAGGTGCGGGCTGAAGGTCTGTAGCCGGGCGATGTCGAGCGCCAGCAGGTCGCCGCGCTTGGTGGAGTGCAGGGTGTGGATCTCATCGAGGATGATGCAGGACAGATCCTCGAAATAGGCCCGCGCCCCTTCCCAGGCGCAGAACAGGGCCAGCTGCTCGGGCGTGGTCAGCAGGATGTCCGGCGGCCTGACCCGCTGGCGCTGGCGCCGGGCCGCGCCTGTGTCGCCGGTGCGGGATTCGGCGACGATGGAGAGGCCCATCTCACGGATCGGCGTGGCCAGGTTCCGCTCCACATCCACCGCCAGGGCCTTCAGCGGCGAGATATAGAGGGTGTGAATGCCCCGCGGCGAATTGGCCGGCGGCCGCTGGGCAAGCTCGATCAGGCTGGGCAGGAAGCCGGCGAGCGTCTTGCCCCCGCCCGTGGGCGCGATCAGCAGGGCGTCACGACCGGCCCGGGCGCGGGCCACCATCTCCAGCTGATGGACCCTGGGCGCCCAGCCACGCGCGGCGAACCAGTCGGCAAAGGCGGCCGGCAGCAGGTCTGCGGGGAGGGCGGCGTCTTCGGCCATCACCCCGCCTCATAGCATGTTCCCGTTCCGTTTCACGCCCAATCCCGGTCGTGGGTTCGGTTTGGACTGGATGATGAAGGTGGGTTCTTGCAGCTCGGCGGCGCCATGCCCGGGGTCCACAGCCGGGGACCGCGAAGATGCGGCACGCCGACGCTGCCTCACCTTGCCTGGCCAGCGCCCATCAGTCGGCGCCATCAAGGGGATGGCGAGCCTTGACCACGCTCTCTGCGGGCCAGGCCCGCACGGCGATGGCGGTGGCGAGAGAGCCGAGGATGGCCACGAGGGCGCCCAGGGCCTGAACCTCGGTCATGCCCGTGGCCAGCAGCCGTCCGGTCATGGCGCCGGACACAAACACCAGGCTGGCGGAGCCCCACTCAGCCATGCCTTGCGAAAACAAACCCTTAAACATGCCGATACCCCACCTTCTGCGGTGGCGCATCATGGCTGGGGCGCAGTTAGACAATCCTTACGGCGGCCCAGGTTGCGGCGTCTGGACGCAGGAGCGGGGGCTGGGTAAAGCCCCTGATATAGGCCTCGCTGTCTATTCAGAAATCTATACCCGGTTTGTAGCGGCTATGCCTTGACCCCACTCAAAACCGACCATCAACTAGGTTAGAATCAGGGGGATCAAATGCGCCTCAAAGACCGGCTGGCACGTGAACTGCGGTTTTTACGTAAGATCGCACGCACCCTGCCCAGGGTGAAGTCGGTCTCGCCGGATTCCGCTAATCTGGTCTGTGATGACCTGCAGGGGGCGGTGGATAAGTGGCGCGACCGCCCCGCTATGACTTTCGAGGGCCGCACGGTCACCTATGCGGAGCTGGACGGGATCGCCAACCGCTACGCCCATTGGGCGACGGGGCTGAACCTGCGCCGGGGTCAGACCGTGGCGCTGTTCATGCCCAATCGCCTTGAGTATTTCTGCATCTGGTACGGGCTGTCCAAGGTCGGGGTGGTCACCGCCCTGATCAACAACCAGCTCACCGGCGCCGGCCTGGCCCACTGCCTGAACATTTCCGGCGCCAGCCACTGCATCGTCGATCCTGAGACCTCCGGCGCGTTTGAAGAGGTCAAGGACACCCTGGAAACCCAGGTTCAGCAGTGGATGCTCGGCGACGCGCACAATGAGCAGCGCGACCTGGTGCAGGCGCTCAAGAGCTGCAGCCATCTGCCGCCCGACCGCAGCGTCCGGGAGGGGATGACCGCCCGGGACACCTGCCTCTATATCTTCACCAGCGGCACCACCGGCCTGCCCAAGGCCGCCCGGGTCACCCACATGCGGGCCCAGTTCTACATGCTGGGATTTGCAGGCGCCACCGGCGCCCGGGAGGCCGATCGCATCTATGTGACCCTGCCGCTCTATCATGCCACCGGCGGCCTCTGCGCCCTGGGCGCGGCCCTGCTGAACGGCGGCTCGGTGGTGCTGAAGAAGAAGTTCTCGGCGAGCCAGTTCTGGCCAGACATCTCCGCTGAGGGCTGCACCATGTTCGTCTATATCGGCGAGCTATGCCGCTACCTGGTGAACCATCCGGTGACGGAGGCCGAGACGCAGCACAGGCTGCGCCTGGCCTTTGGCAACGGGCTGCGCCCCGATGTCTGGCCCGTGCTCACCAGCCGCTTCGGCATTCCCGACATCCTGGAGTTCTACGGCTCCACGGAAGGCAATGTGTCGATGTTCAACTTCGACGGGAAGGTCGGCTCGATCGGCCGTATTCCCAGTTATCTGCGTCGGCGCTTCGGCGTCCGACTGGTCCAGTTCGACGTGGAGAATGAAGTTCCGATCCGCGGTCCGGATGGATTCTGCATCACCTGCGGCGCCGGACAGATCGGGGAATGTATCGGGCGCATCAGCAATGATCCCCGGACGGAGTTCACCGGCTATCTGGACAAGGCCGCCAGCGAAAAGAAGGTGCTACGCGACGTGTTCGAAAAGGGCGATGCCTGGTTCCGGACCGGGGACCTGATGCAGCAGGACGCCGAGGGCTACTACTATTTCGTCGACCGGATCGGCGACACCTTCCGCTGGAAGGGGGAAAACGTCTCCACCAATGAGGTCTCGGCCCGTCTGCAGGATGCCCCCGGCGTGCTGGAGGCCAATGTCTACGGGGTTGAAGTGCCCGGCGCCGACGGGCGGGCGGGCATGGCCGCTCTGGTGATCGACGAGGCCTTCGATCTACAGGCCTTCAATGCCCATGTGGGCCGGGAACTGGCCCCCTACGCCCAGCCCCTGTTCCTGCGCATGATGCCCTCCATGGAGACCACCGGCACCTTCAAGCAGCGCAAGGTGGAGCTGGTGACCGAGGGCTTTGACCCGGCCACGATCAAGACGCCGCTCTATTTCAAGGATCCTGAGAAGGGCTATGTGAAGCTGACCAAGACGGTCTTCAACAAGGTGGTCTCAGGCGGCTACCGACTCTAGGCGCCTACACCGGTCTGGGGGCGTTGATCCGGTGCTCTGGGTCTCGCCGCCAGAGTCGCCTATATCGGCGGAATGGTTGAACCCGCCGCCGGGCCGCCGATCGGCGCCGCCCTCATCAAGGACCAGGTCAGGCGCCTGCCCGATTCGCCCGGTGTCTATCGGATGGTCGGCGAGGACGGCGAGGTGCTCTATGTGGGCAAGGCGCGCTCCCTCAGGAAGCGAGTCACCCAGTACGCCCAGGGGCGGTTCCACACCCAGCGCATCGCCCTGATGGTCGATCTGACCCGGTCGATGGAGTTCGTCACCACCCGCACCGAAACCGACGCCCTGCTGCTCGAGATCAATCTGATCAAGCAGCTCAAGCCCCGGTTCAACGTCCTCCTGCGGGACGACAAGAGCTTCCCCGAAATCGTCATCCGCCGGGATCATGACGCCCCGCAGCTGAGCAAGCATCGCGGCGCCCATTCGATCAAGGGGGACTATTTCGGACCCTTCGCCAGCGCCTGGGCGGTCAACCGCACCCTCGACACCCTGCAGAAGGCCTTCCTGCTGCGGTCCTGTTCCGACAGCGTCTATGACAGCCGCACCCGGCCCTGCATGCTGCACCAGATCAAGCGCTGCGCCGCGCCCTGCACGGGCCTGGTGTCCCTGGAGGACTACGGCGCCCTGGTGGACGAGGCCGAGGCTTTCCTGCGGGGTAAGAGCCGCTCAGTGATGGCCAAGCTCTCGGCCGAAATGCAGACCGCCTCCGACGAGATGGAGTTCGAGCGCGCCGCGCGCCTGCGTGATCGCATTCGGGCCCTGGCCTCGGTGGCCCAGGAACAGCAGATCAATCCCGAAAGCCTGGAAGAGGGCGATATCATCGCCCTGCATGGCGAGGGAGGGCAGGCCTGCGTCCAGGTCTTCTTTTTCCGCGGCGGCCAGAACTGGGGCAACCGCGCCTATTTCCCCCGGGTCGACAGGAGCGACGAGGCCCCCGAGGTCATGGCCGCCTTCCTTGGCCAATTCTATGAAGACAAGCCGATCCCCAAGCTGATCCTCACCAGCGTGGAGCCGGCAGATCGGGACCTGCTGTGCGAGGCCTTCGCCCTGAAGGCCGGCCGCAGGGTGGAGATCCTCAGGCCTATTCGCGGCGAGAAGCGTCAGCTGGTGGAGCACGCCCTGACCAATGCCCGGGAGGCGCTCGGGCGCCGGATGGCCGAGAGTTCGGCCCAGTCCAGGCTGCTGATCGGGGTCGGCGAGGCCTTTGGCCTCGACGCGCCGCCGGAGCGGATCGAGGTCTATGACAACAGCCACATCATGGGGACCAACGCCGTCGGCGGCATGATCGTGGCAGGACCCGAGGGGTTCCTGAAGAACCAGTACCGCAAGTTCAATATCAAGGGGACCGAGCTTACCCCCGGCGACGACTACGACATGATGCGCGAAGTGCTGCGCCGGCGCTTCGCCCGCATGGTCAAGGACGAGGAGTCCGGCGAGGGCGCCCCGCGCCCCGACCTGGTGCTGATCGATGGCGGGGCCGGCCAGCTGGCGGCCGCCCGGGAGATCATGGCCGATCTCGGGATGGACGATATCGCCGTGGTGGGGGTCGCCAAGGGCCCGGACCGGGACGCTGGCCTGGAGCGGTTCTTCATGGCCGGACGCACCCCCTTCATGCTCGAGCCCAAATCGCCGGTCCTCTATTACCTTCAGCGCCTGCGCGATGAGGCCCACCGGTTTGCCATCGGCAGCCATCGCGCCCGCCGGGCCATCGACATGAGGAAGAACCCCCTGGACGAGATCGAGGGGGTTGGGCCCGGCCGCAAGCGCGCCCTGCTGCACGCCTTCGGCTCGGCCAAGGGCGTGTCCCGGGCCTCGGTGGAGGACCTGGCCAAGGTCGATGGGGTCAGCCAGGCCCTGGCCCAGCGGATTTTCGAGCGATTCCGTAAATAGGCGCCCGTCTCGGCTGGTCTCGGCTATGATCGCCGGCAAAGGCGGGAGACCGCCGCGCCGCGTCCCCGACCGCTCAGATTAGGCCCGTGATGAAAGCCCTGCCGAACATCCTCACCTCCCTTCGCCTGGTCCTGGCGCTTTTCATGTTCGTGGCCCTGGCCACGGCGGCCGGCGGGACCCCCTGGATCAGCGAGCGGCTGACCCTTGAGGCCCAGTTCACCCTGCAGCGATGGGCCTTCTATGCCTTCGTGATCGCCGCGGTGACCGACTGGTTTGACGGCTGGCTGGCGCGGAAATTTCATGCGCAGACCGTCTGGGGATCGATCCTCGATCCCATAGGCGACAAGGTGCTGGTCTGCGGCGCGGTGCTGGGCCTGATGTCCCTGGGGCCTCAGCCCCTGGTCCTGCTGCCGGCCGGCCTGATTCTGTTCCGGGAGTTCACGGTCAGCGCCCTGCGCGAGGTGGGGGCCGGCAAGGGCGTCACCCTGCCGGTGACCCTGCTGGCCAAATGGAAGACCGCCCTGCAGATGACCGCCCTGGCGGCGCAGCTCTTCGTGGCCAGCTGGGGCGCCTTCGGTCTGCCGCACACCCCCGAGCTGCTGGGTCCTGCCACCCTGGCGGCCAACACCCTGTTCTGGCTGGCCGCCCTGGTCACGGTGATCACCGGCGCTCAGTACTGGGAGCAGACCCGGAAGGCCCTGGCGGAATGAGGGATGCCGGGCGAGGCTGGCGGGGCGGGCCGGGCGGGCCGGATGGCCGGTCCATCTGCATCAGCCGCACCAACATGGCCTCGCCGGTCGTCCGCAGCATCATCGGGGCTCTCCCTGTCGTCCTTCACCCAGCGGCTCACTTCAGGATAATAAGAATGAATCGCAATACTGGTCAAGGGCTTCCAGCCGGATGGACCCCCAGACTCCCTCGCGCCTTCCCCAGCCTAAACAACGGAAGAGACATTCCCATGCGTCCTCTCGCCTATTCCCTGGTCGCGGCTCTGGCCCTGTCCGCCGCCCCTGGCCTGGCCTCGGCCCAGGCGGCCGGCACGCCGCTTGGCAATTTCTTCGCCTGTGACGCCAGCGGCCAGCGCCAGGAGACCGGCGCCCTGCTGGGCGGGGTGGCGGGCGCCCTGCTGGGCAGCCAGGTGAGCAAGAATGAACGCGTTCTGGGTGCGGTGGTCGGCGCCGGCCTGGGCGCCGTGGCAGGCTCCTGGATCGGCTGTCGCATGCAGGTCAGCGAGCAACAGCGCGCCCGCACCGCGTTCGAAACCGCCCTGAACACCAATCAGAGCCAGACCTGGAACGATCCCACCACCGGCAGCACAGGGCGGGTGGACATCATCAACGCCAATGTGGGCGGCGGTGGCGGGGTGGTCTATGGCCAGCCGGCCTCGGCGGCCAATCTGCGGTACGCCGGTCGCGTCCAGCCCCTGCGGGCAAGCTTCGAGCCCACCAACGCCCAGTTCACCACGGCCAGAACGGTCAATCTGCGCGCTTCCCCCTCGGCCAATGCCGCCGTGGTCGGCCGGCTGCGCGGGGGGCAGACCTTCAATGTCGCCGGCCGGGTGGCGGGGGACCGCTGGCTGCTGGTGGAGCAGAATGGCTACATCACCGGCTATGTCGCCGAATGGGTGGTCCAGCCGGCGGACGGCGGCTACGCCAATGTCAGCTGCAAGGTGGTCCAGCAGACCATCCAGCCCCGCTCGGGCCGGGCCACCACCGAGCGCTACACTGCCTGCCCCGAGGCCGGCGGCGGCTGGCGTCTCAGCGCCGCCTGAACGGGTCTGGGCGCACGCAAGACGACCAAGGCCCGGGGTTTCGCCCGGGGCCTTTTTCGCGTCACGACATGGGAGTGGCTTCCGGCGGCGGATCGCCGGGCAGGGGGATGAACTCGCCGTCGTCGGCGTCGGGCAGCTTCATGCGCCCGGCCCGCCAGTCGGCCTTGGCCTGTTCGATCCGGTCCTTGGAGGACGAGACGAAGTTCCACTCGATGAACCGCTCGCCCACGGGCTCGCCGCCCAGCAGCATGACGATGGCGTCGGCGACGCCTGTGAACAGCACCGGCTGGCCGGGCGCGAAGACCACCATCTGGCCCTCGCGATAGGTGTGGCCGTCCACCTCCACCTCGCCCCTGGCCACATAGGCCGCCCGCTCAGGATAGTCCGCCGGCAGCTGGGCGCGGGCGCCGGCCGGCAGGGTCCAGTGGACGTAGAACAGCGGCGAATGCACCGGGACCTTGGACTTGGCGCCAAAGGCCTCGCCGGCGATCAGCACGGCCTGCAAACCATCCTCGGCGGTGTAGCTCACCAGGTCATCCGCGCCGAAATGGACGAAACTGGGCTCGATCTCCTCCTGGGCCTGGGGCAAGGCCAGCCAGGCCTGGATGCCGTCCATCCGGCCGCCATGGCCGCGCAGGTGCTCGAACCGCTCCGAATGGGTGATGCCCTTGCCCGCCGTCATCCAGTTGACCTCGCCGGGCTTGATCTCCTGCACCGCGCCGACGCTGTCGCGGTGGGTCATCTGGCCGTCGAACAGATAGGACAGGGTCGAAAGCCCGATATGCGGATGGGGCCGCACGTCCACATGGGCCGGAAAGCCGGGATCGAACCGGGCCGGGCCCATATGGTCGAAGAAGATGAACGGCCCCACCATCCGCCGACGGGGGAAGGGCAGCACACGGCCCACCTCGAACCCGCCGAGATCCCTGCGGCGCTGGTCAATGACAAGGTCGATCATGGGCGGCTCCGGTGAGGTTGAGAGGGAGAACATAGTAACCCGGCTCCGGCTTGGCGCCCTGCTGACGGGCGGTGTCGGGCCGTTGACGGGGGGCTGTCGTGGCGGCTGAATGGGCTGAGGCGGCAGGGTCGGGGCGATCGCCGACAGGGGAAATAGCACGTGCTGATCCAGAAACTCAGGTTGCAGCGGGGCTGGTCGCAGGAGCAGCTCGCAGACGTGTCCGGGCTCAGCGTGCGCACGGTTCAGCGGCTGGAGCGCGGCCAGACCGGCAGCCTGGAGTCCCTGAACGCCCTGGCGGCGGTGTTTGAGATTGATATCTCCCGTCTCACGGAGCCAGACATGGACAAGCCCAGTACTGAGGCCGTCAGAGCCGATGAGGCGCTCGCCCTCGCCCAGGTGCGCAGGTTGAAGGGGTTCTACCTTCACCTCGCCCAGTATGCTGTCGTCATCTCCTTCCTCGGCCTGATCAACCTGGTCGGCCAGCCGGGCTACTGGTGGTTCGTCTGGCCCGCGCTCGGCTGGGGGCTGGGCGTGGCCGCCCATGCCGCCACGGTGTTCGACGTCTTCCCGTTCCTGAACGGCGACTGGGAGAAACGGCAGGTCGAAAAGCGCCTGGGCCGCAAGCTCTGAGCGGCGGGGCCGCCCTTAATCAGACCCCCGCAGCACCCGCGCCAGAAAGTCCCCGCCCAGCCTCAGGCCGGTCTCGTCGATGCTGTGGCCGAGACCCCGGGCGGCGTGGGTGGTGATGTCGAAGTCCAGCGCCTGGAAGGCGGTCTGCGCCTGGCCCATGGCGGCGAAGGGCACCATGGGGTCGGCGTCCCCGTGGATCAGCAGCAGGGGCGGCCTCGTCGCAACCTCAGACGCCAGGGCCTCGGGATCGGCCAGCATGCCGGAATAGCCGACGACGCCCGCCAGCGTCTCAGGACGCCGCGGGGACACATGCAGGGCCATCATGGTTCCCTGGCTGAAGCCCACCAGGGCGACCTTGCTGTTGGGCAGGTCATAGGCGGCCCGGTGCATGTCGATGAAGGCGTTCAGCAGCGGCGCGGCCTGACGCACGCCGGCCGCCCGACTTTCCCGCGCCAGGTCGGTGAGCGCCCACCACTGGTAGCCGCCTGGGGCCGCCGGACAGGCCTCCGGGGCGTTGGGGGCCATGAAGGCGGTGTCGGGCAGGGCGTCGCGCCAATAGGGGACCAGCCCCATCAGGTCGGCGCCGTTGGAGCCATAGCCGTGCAGCAGGATCACCAGGGACTGCGGATCGCGGCCGCTGGCCGGGGTGGCCATGGGACCCTTGAGGCGGGTGAGCTCGGTCATGCCCCGGTGGTGGGACAAATGGCGGCGTGGGTCAATATGGGCGGCCGCCCGCCCGCGACGGGGTCCGCCTTGCCAAGGGGGGGGGTTCGCGTGTTCTAGGGGGATGGGCAGACATGACCGGTTCGGCGACCCCCAGAGGCGCAGGCCAGCCGCGCGGGGCGCGGTCTGATGGCCCGTCGTCCGGCCAGCGCCAAGAAGGCCCTGTCAGAGGCCAATCTGGCCGCCCTCGGCGCCGAGCGTCTGGCCGCCCTGCTGATGGAGACGGCGAGCCCGGCCTTGAGGCGGCGCCTGCGCCTGGAGCTTGCCGCCGAGGCGGGCGCCGCCGACCTCGCCTTCGAGCTCGACAAGCGTCTGGCCGCCCTGGAGGCCAGCAAGACCCGGGTGTCGTGGCGCAAGCGGCCTGAGCTGCTGACTGAACTGAAGACGCTGCGGACCCTGATCGTCCAGCGGCTGGCGATCCTGGATCAGGCCCTGGCGCTGGACCGGCTGGTGGTCTGGTTCGACCTCTATCCCGCGCTCGCCCGCCGGGTGCAGGACCCCAAGGGGGAGCTGGCCCTGATCTTCGACGCGGCTTCCAGCGACCTGGCCGCCCTGGCCTCGCGGCTGGGGCCGGAGATCGCCGGGCCGGTCCTGGGGGAGGCCCTGGCCACCCGGCTGTCGGAGTGGGCGGTGTGGATCGGCCGCGGCGCGGCGGCGCTGACCCCGGACCTCGCCCGCCGCCTGCTGGTCGATCTGACGGCCGGCAAGCCCCAGCCCACGGGTCGCCTGGCCCTGGTCGTACGACGGCTCGCTGACCGGGCCGGCGACCTGGACGCCTGGATTCTCTCCCTGTCGGATGCCGACCGGAAAACGCCGGATGTCGCCGCCGAGATCGCCCGGCGGCTGGCGCAGGACGGCCGGGCTGGCCCGGCGCGGGAGGCCCTGGAGGCGGCGCGGGTCTCGCACCCACAGGCCCGTCCGGCCAAGGGCAAGGACCCCGGCCCCGAGCCGCAGGGCGAGGCCTGGTACGCCGCCGAGATCGCCGTGCTGGAGGCCGAGGGCGATGTGGCCGCCGCCGACGCGGCGCGGTGGCGCCTGTTCGAACGCACCCTGTCGCCGGAGGCGCTGCGCGCCCTGCTGGCCAAGCTGGCGGACTTCGAGGATGTGGTGGCGCTCGACCGCGCCTTGGAGATCGCCGCCGCCCACGGGGACCTGATGCGGGCCCTGGCCTTCCTGATGGACTGGCCCGCCCACCGGGAGGCCGCAGCCCTGATCCTGAAGCGGCGCTCCGAGCTGCGCGGGTCCTGGAATGACCTGCCGGCCTGGGCCGAGCGGCTCTCGTCCCGCCACCCCCAGGCGGCCCTGCTGCTGGTCCGGGTCCGGGCGCTGGGCCTGCGGCGCCTGGGCGCCGGATTCAGCGACGAGGTGGCCGACCTGATCGTCGAGGCCGAGTCCCTGGCCGTCGGCCTGACAGACGACGCCATCCCCAGCCATGCGGCCTTCCTGGCCGAGCTTGGTTAGCCTTCCAGGGCCTTGATCATCTCCACCCGCGCCGTGTGCCGGCCGCCTTCGAATGCCGTGGCCAGGAAGGCGTCGATGATCTCCAGGGCGAGGCCCTCGCCGACCACCCTTGCGCCCAGGGCCAGCATGTTGGCGTCGTTGTGCGCCCGGATCATGCGGGCCGAGAAGGTGTCGGCGCAGACGCCGCAGCGCACGCCCTTGACCTTATTGGCGGCCATCATGATCCCCTGGCCCGTGCCGCAGATCAGGATGCCCAGGGCGCAGTCGCCGCTGGCGACCCGGCGGGCGGCGGCCTCGCCGTGCCTGGGATAGTCGGTGCTCTCGGGCGTGGTTGGGCCGATATCGACCACCTCCCACCCTTTGGCCGCCACATGGGCGGCGATGGCCAGGCGCAGCGGGATGGCGGCGTGGTCGCTGGAAAGGATGATACGGCTACGGGCGGTCATGGTTGGCCGCCGCGCCTAGCCCTGGCTGCTCACATAGGGGCTGATCAGGCCGAGCGGGGCGGCGGTGGTGTTCTTCACCGCGCGGATGACGATGCGGCTTTCGATGTTGGAGACCAGGCCGAGCGACAGGATCTGGTCACGCAGGAAGTTGTCGAAGGTGTGCATGTCCCGGGTCACGATGCGCAGCTCATAGTCGGCCGCGCCGGTGACCGTGGCGCACTGGACCACCTCGTGCAGCTTGGTGATGGCGGTCTCGAAGGCTTCGAGATTGTCCCGGGTCGGCAGGGATAGCTTGACGGTGCAATAGACCTCGAAGTTCAGGCCCAGGCGCCCGCGGTCGAGGATTGTCACCCGACGCTGGATAATTCCGGCATCTTCCAGGCGCTTGATCCGCCGCCAGCAGGGACTGGAGGACAGTCCCACACGTTCGGCGATCTCGGCCACCGACAGGCCTGCGTCATGCTGAATCAGATCCAGGATCTTGGCATCAACGGAATCAAGGGTCTCGGCCACGCTTTTCTCCCCCATTTTATGGCGATTACGCCTGGTTCGTGCCCTTTAACCCGATGAGAGGGGCACGCCTTAGGTAAGCAATTGCGGCGTTCTTATATGATCTTGCAAGCCTATTGGGAGTCCCGAAGGGAAAGATATTGCGATGCGGCACACGGAAGTGACGCTCGACGACAAGTTTCTGCTCAACGAAGGTCGAGTCTTCATCACCGGGGTTCAGGCCCTGCTGCGGGTCCTGATGGATCAGCGGCGGCTGGATGAGGCTGCGGGCCTCAATACGGCGGGTTTCCTGTCTGGCTATCGCGGCTCGCCCCTGGGCGGCCTCGACCAGCAGGCGCACCGGGCGTCCAGGCGCCTGGACGCCGCCCGGGTGGTGTTCAAGGAAGGTCTGAACGAGGACCTGGCCGCCACCGCCGTCTGGGGCAGCCAGCAGGCCAATCTCTTCCCCGGCGCCAAGTATGACGGCGTCTTTGGCATGTGGTACGGCAAGGCGCCGGGCGTCGACCGCACCGGCGACGCCTTCAAGCACGCCAACTTCGCCGGGACCTGGGACAGGGGCGGCGTGGTGGCCGTGGCCGGCGATGACCACAACTGCAAGTCCTCCACCCTGCCGTCTCAGTCGGAATTCGCCTTCCAGGACTTCGAGATGCCGGTCCTGTCGCCCGCCGACGTGCAGGAGGTCCTGGACTACGGCCTGATGGGCTATGCGCTGTCGCGCTTCTCAGGCCTGTGGGTCGGGCTGATCGCGCTGGCCGACACCATGGATTGCGGCATGACGATCGAGGTGGCGCTGGAGCGCCATCGCTTCGTCCTGCCCCGGTTCGACATGCCGGCCGGGGGTCTGGGCATCCGGCTGAAGGACCAGCCGATGGACAAGGAGCGGCGGCTGCGGAGCTACAAGATCCCCGCCGCCCTGGCGTTTGCCCGGGCCAACCGCATCGACCGGGTGGCGCTGGCCTCAGCCCGCCCGCGCCTGGGCATCGCCTGCCACGGTCAGGCCTATAAGGACGTGATCGAGGCCTTCGCGGCCATGGGGATCACCCCAGCCCAGGCCGCCGACCTGGGGGTTTCGATCTACAAGGTCGGCATGCCCTGGCCGTTGGAGCCCACGGGCCTGCGCGCCTTCGCGGCCGGTCTCGAAACCCTGATGGTCATCGAGCACAAGCGGCCCCTGATCGAAGGCCAGGCCCGCGCGGCCCTCTATGACCTGCCGGCTCAGGCCAGGCCCAAGATCATCGGCAAGACTGACGAGCAGGGCCATCCCCTGCTGTCGGACCTGGGCGCCCTGTCGGTGGCCGAGGTGGCGCTGGCCATCGCCGACCGCCTGCCGCCGGGCCCGCACATGGACGGGGTCTATGACTATCTGAACCGGGTCTCGGCCGCCGGCGTCGCCGCCGTCAGCCTGTCGGCCGACCAGCAGCGCAAGCCGTTCTTCTGTTCGGGCTGCCCGCACAACACCTCGACCCGGCTGCCGGAGGGCTCCCGGGCGCTCGCCGGCATCGGCTGCCACTACATGGCCAGCTTCTCCGACCCCAATACGGACCTGAACAGCCATATGGGCGGGGAAGGCTTGAGCTGGGTCGGCGCTGCGCCCTTCACCACCGAAAAGCACGTCTTCGTCAATCTAGGGGACGGCACCTACAACCACTCCGGCTCCCTGGCGATCCGGGCTGCGGTCGCCGCCGGCGTCAACGTCACCTACAAGCTCCTGTTCAATGATGCGGTGGCCATGACCGGCGGCCAGGCGGCCGAGAGCGGCTTTAGCCCGGCCCAGATCACCCGCCAGCTGGCGGCTGAAGGGGTGGCCCGCACGGTCATCGTCGCCGATGATCCGAGCCGCTATGCGGACGTCGGCGACCTGGCGCCGGGGGTGGAGGTGAAGCCCCGAAGCGACTTGATGGCCGTTCAGCGGGTCCTGCGCGACACCCCTGGCGTCACCGTCCTGCTGTACGATCAGGTCTGCGCCACAGAGAAGCGCCGGCGGCGCAAGCGCGGCAAGCTGGCGGCGGCCGAGAAGCGGGTGATGATCAATCCCCTGGTCTGCGAAGGCTGCGGCGACTGTTCGCGGGCGTCCAACTGCGTCTCGGTAGAGCCGCTGAACACCGAGTTCGGCCGCAAGCGGAAGATCAACCAGTCCACCTGCAACCAGGACTATTCTTGCCTGGACGGCTTCTGTCCGTCGTTCATCACCCTCGAAGGCGCCGAGAACCCGCATGGCGCCAGACTGCCGGCGCTGACGGCCGATTCCACGCCCATGCCGACGTTCGAAGCCTCGCCCGGCGTGCGCAACATCGTCTTCACTGGCGTTGGCGGCACTGGCGTGACCACGACCGCCTCGATCCTGGCCATGGCCGCCCATGTGGACGGCAAGGCGGCCTCGGTGGTCGATATGACCGGTCTGGCCCAGAAGGGCGGGGCGGTGTTCAGTCATGTGCGGATCGGCGAGGACGAGGAGAGCATCGTCGGCGGGCGCACGCCTGCGGCCAGCGCCCATGTCCTGATCGCCTGTGATGTCATGGTGGCGGCCGGCGCCGATGCGCTGGCCCTCTACGCCAAGGACCGGACGGTGGCCTTCGGCAATGCCGACCTGTCGCCCACCGCCGACTTCGTCACCGACCGGGATGTCCGCTTCGATTCCGCCGGCATGGCCCGACGGATCGCCGCCGCCGCCCGGTCCTATGACGAGACCCCGGCCCACCACATGGCCGAGACCGAGCTCGGCGACGCCATCTACGCCAATATGATCATGCTGGGCTTCGCCTGGCAGACGGGGGTGATCCCGATCTCCAGCCGAGCCCTCTATCGCGCCGTCCGGCTGAACGGGGTGGCGGCTGAGCAGAATCTGCAGGCCTTCGAGATGGGCCGCCGGGCGGCCCACGATCCCGGGAGCCGCGGGCGTCGGGAGGCCGATGTGGCCACGCCGGAAACCCTGCCCCTGGCGGAGCTGATCGCCCGCCGCAGCCGGGAGCTGGCGGCCTATCAGAACGCGGCCTATGCCCGTCGCTACCAGGATCGCGTGGAGGCCATCGCCCGTCTCGAATCGCCCCTGGGCTCGGAGCGCCTGACCCGGGCCGTGGCCATCAATCTCTACAAGCTGATGGCCTATAAGGACGAATATGAGGTGGCCCGCCTCTATGCCGACGGTCGGTTCGATGCCTATCGCCGCCAGAGCTTCCAGGGCGGCAAGGCCAGGGTCTGGCTGGCGCCGCCGATCCTGGGCGCCAAGGACGACAAGGGCCACCCTCGCAAGATCGCCTTCGGCGGCTGGATGCTGGACCATGGCTTCCCGGTCCTGGCCAGGCTGAAGGGGCTGCGGGGTACGGCCCTGGACCTGTTTGGCTATTCGGAGGAGCGCCGGATGGAGCGGGACCTGATTGTCCGGTTTGAAGCCGACCTCGACCGCATCGAGCAGGCCTTGACCCCCGAGCGCCTCCCCCTGGCCATCGAGATCGCCCAGATTCCACAGGACATTCGCGGCTTTGGTCATGTGAAGGCCGCTGCGATAGGACCCGCGAGCGCCAGACGGGCGGCGCTATGGGCGAAGTGGGGGGCATCCCCGGCGAAGGACGGCGCCTGATCGGCGGCGAAAACCGTTTGCCTTCGCCCTCCCTCAGGTTAGCCAGAGGGCATGGCTGATTTTGATTTCGACGCCCTTGTGGTGGGAGCCGGCGCCGTGGGCCTGGCCTGCGGCTATGCCCTTGCCCGCCGGGGTCTGACCGTCGTGGTGCTGGAGGCGGACGCCGCCATCGGCCAGGGTGTGTCCTCGCGCAATTCCGAGGTGGTCCATGGGGGGCTCTATTATCCCACCGGTTCGCTGAAGGCCCGGCTCTGTGTCCAGGGTCGGCGGATGCTGTATCCCTTCCTCAAGGCCCGCAATGTCGCCTTCGACCGCTGCGGCAAGCTGGTGGTGGCCAACGGCCCCGATGAGGTCGCCCGGCTCGAAACCATACTGGCCCAGGCCCTGACCAATGATGTCGAAGACATGGCCCTGCTGACCAAGGCCGAGGCCCTGGCCCTGGAGCCGCAGCTGTCCTGCGACGCCGCCCTCATATCGCCCCACAGCGGGGTGTTCGACAGCCATGGCTACATGCTGGCCCTGCAGGGGGAGATCGAATCGGCCAGCGGCGCGGTTGTGGTCTCCACCCCCTTCGAGGGGGCCGAACCGACGGCCGGCGGCGGGTGGCAGGTGCGGGCCGGCGGCGCAGAGCCGACCACGCTTACCGTGCGCCTGCTGATCACGGCGGCGGGCCTCTCGGCCCAGGAGGTGGCGGGCCGCATCGAAGGGTTCCCGCAGGCTGCGATCCCCAAGGGCCATTATGGCAAGGGTCGCTATTTCCGGCTGCAGGGCAGGGCGCCCTTCGCCCGGCTGATCTATCCGCCGCCCATCCCCGGCGCGCTGGGCACCCATTACCGCCGCGACCTGGGCGGTCAGGCGGTGTTCGGCCCCGACCTGATCTTCGTCGATGAGCTGGACTACAGCGTCGAGCCGGACGCGGCGGCCGACTTCTATCGCTATGTGCGCAAGTTCTGGCCGGCCCTGCCCGATGACGCCCTGACCCCGGACTATGCCGGCATCCGCCCCAAGCTGCATGGCCCAGGCGAGCCGCATACGGACTTCCGCATCGACGGTCCCGAGGCGCATGGGATCGAGGGCCTCGTCACCCTGTTCGGCATCGAAAGCCCGGGGCTCACCTCATCCCTGGCGATTGGGGAAGAGGCGGCCGGCAGGCTGGATCTGGGGCAGCCCTGATCCAGCCCTTAGCGTCCTGCGGGGGCAAGGCCCAGCAGGACGGCGTGAGGGTGGCTTAGTTCCCCTTGGGAACCAGCTTCAGGATCCGGCCCTCGGCGCTGTCTGTGGCCAGGTAGATGGCGCCGTCGGGGCCCATATCGACCTCGCGGATGCGCTCGTTGACCTCGGTGGCCAGACGCTCCTCGCCCACCACCCGGTTCCCGTCCAGGGTCAGGCGGACGAGATGCCTGTCCCGCAGGGCGCCGATGAACAGGCTGTCCTTCCAGGCCGGGAACAGGTCGCCCTGGTAGAAGATCATGCCCGAGGGGCCGATGACCGGATCCCAGTAATAGACCGGCTGCTCCAGGCCCTCCTTCGCGGTCAGGCCTTCGCCGATCTGCCGACCGGAATATTCCAGGCCATAGGTGATGGTCGGCCAGCCATAGTCCTTGCCCGCCTCGATGATGTTGAGCTCATCGCCCCCCCGGGCGCCGTGCTCGACCTCCCACAGCTGGCCCGTCTTGGGATGCAGGGCTGCGGCCTGGACGTTGCGGACCCCGGCGGCGAAGATCTCCGGGCGGGCGCCGTCGCGTCCCACGAAGGGATTGTCAGGGGGGATGGAGCCGTCGCGGTTGATGCGGACCACCTTGCCAAGGGCGGAATTCAGGTCCTGGGACTGGACCCGGCCCTCCATGATGGAGCGCTCACCCAGGGCGATCAGCAGTCGGCCTTCACGGTCAAACACCAGGCGGTTGCCATAGTGCAGGGTGGCGGCCATGGCCGGCGCCTGACGGAAAATGACCTGGACGCCCTCGACCCGGGCGCCGGCGGCGTCCTTCACCAGCCGGCCCCGGGCCACGGCGGTGGTGTTGGTTCCCTCGCCCAGGGGCTCGGCATAGCTCCAGTAGATCAGCCTGGTCTCTGCGTAGTCGGGGTCCAGGGCCACATCCAGCAGGCCGCCCTGGCCACGGGCGTCCACCGCCGGCAGGCCGGCCACGGGTGCGGAGATCTGGCCCTCGGCGGTGACGATCCGGAGCCGGCCAGGCTTCTCGGTCACCAGCATGCGGCCGTCCGGCAGGAAGGCGATGGCCCAGGGCCGCTCCAGGCCGGTGGCCACCACCTTCACCGCATAGGCCACATTGGCCGTGACTTCCGGCGCGCGGGTCTGGCCGGGGAAGGCCGGGGTCTGGGACGGCGCATTGGCCGGGCGCGTCTCCCACGGCTGACCCCCGGCCGGCGCCGGCTGGGCGACCCCTTCGGTGGCGCCACAGGCGGCGAGAACCACGGCGAGGGCGGTGGTGAGAAGCAGGTGACGCATGGACGGTTCTCCCTTTGGTCGAGCTCTTGTGCAGGCGCACGCGCCCTAGTTCGTTCCCACCACGGCCCCCAGGGCCTCCTCGGGCGTGGCGCCGTCTACATGTATGAGCGACCAGACCGCAAGGAAGAGCAGGGGCCAGCGCCGCGGGTCGTTTTCGGTCAGAAAAACATGCTGAGCCTCGTGGGCGCCGATGGCCACGCCGATGGGAATCACATCGCCGATGCGCTCGGCGATGGCCCGGGCGCGGGGCGCGATCCAGGCCTCCACGGGCACGGTGAAGCCCTGTTTGCGCGCCCAGGGGGCGGCGGCGGGACAGGCGGTCTCCAGCCACTTGCGCAGCAGCCACTTGCCATGGCGCCCGCGCACCTTGAACCGGTCGGGCAGGGCGAAGGCGAAGTCCGCGACCTGCGGATCGAGGAACGGGGTGCGCCCCTCCAGGCCGTGCGCCATCAGGCAGCGGTCGAGCTTGGTCAGGAGGTCGTTGGGCAGCCAGGTGGCGATGTCGGCATATTGGGCCTGCTGCAGGCGGGTCAGGCCGGCCGGCCCCCGAGCCTGATCCCGCCAGCGCTGCAGGAGTTCAGGATGGACGCCCCGGGGCTCGGCCGGCCGGCCGCCCAGCCAGGCGGGCCTAAGGGCCCGGCGATAGCGGCCATAGCCGCCGAACAGCTCATCGCCCCCCTCGCCGGTGAGCACCACGGTCAGGGTTCCCTTGGCGGCCTTGGCCAGTTTGAAGGTCGGCAGGATGGCGTAGTCGGCGGTGGGGTCGTCGAGGGCGTCCGCTGCATGAGGCAGGAGCGTCCAGAAGTCCTCCTCGGTGAAGGTGGTCTCCCGCCAGTCGAGGTTGAGCGCCCTGGCCACCCGCTCGGCCTGGACCCGCTCATCCCGGGCGCCTGGGGCATCGAAGCCGCAGGTAAACGCGGTGACCGGTCGGCTGTTGAGCCGGGCCATCAGGGTGGCGATGGCCGCAGAGTCGATCCCGCCGGACAGAAAGAGGCCATAGGACACGTCGGCCCGTTGATGGACCCGCACGCTGTCCTCCAGCACCGCATCCAGCTTTCTCAGCAGGGCGACCTCGCCGATGGGCGGCGGCCGCGTACGGGGCGGGGGGAGCGCAGGCCGAATCTCGTGGGGGATCAGGCGACCCGCCACCACTTCGATGATTGCGCCCGGCGCCACCCGGCGGGGACCGTAGAGGGCGGTCTCCTCGCCCAGGGTGTAGCTGAAGGCCAGCATCTCCCGGGCGCCGTCGGTGGTGATGGCCGGCGGGGCCAGGCCCGCCTTGACGAAGGCGCCGGCCTCGGAGGCGAAGGCCAGGCCCGTCTCCAGTTCCATCACATAGAGGGGCTTGATGCCGAAGGGGTCCCGCACCAGCCAGGTGCGGCCGTCAGGCCCCGCCAGACAGAAGGCATACATCCCCCGCAGGCGGTGGAATGCCGCCGGTCCCTCCTTGGCATAGAGGTGCAGCAGGGGTTCGAAGTCCGAGCCGGTGGCGAGCGATCCTGCCAGGTCGAAGGCTTCGGCCAGCTCCAGATAGTTGTAGATCTCCCCATTGCCGATGACCGTCCCGCCGGCGGCGTGCAGGGGCTGCCAGCCGCCCTCCAGATCGATGATCGACAGCCGTGCATGGGCGAGCGAGCGGCCGGGCTGCTCCTCCACCCGGACGCCATCGGGGCCGCGATGGGTCATGGCCTCGATCAGGGGCCGGGCCGAGCTCTCGCCGTCCAATATGCCGGCGATGCCGCACATCAGAGCGCTCCGTAGCCGGCGAACAGGGTGCGCCATTGGGCGACCACGGCGCCCTGCGAGAAGTCTGCCTCCACCCGGGCCAGCCCGTTCTGCGCCAGGCGGATGCGCAGCATCGGATCGTCCAGCAGCCGGCGGACGGCGGTGGCCAGGGCTTCGGGATCATCCACCGGAACCAGCAGGCCGTCCTCGCCCGCGCGGATCAGGGCGCCCGGCCCCTGGCTGGCGGCGGCAGCCACCGGCAGGCCATGGGCCCAGGCCTGGATCACCACATTGCCCAGGGGCTCGAAGCGCGAGGGAAAGACGCAGACATCGGCGGCGCGATAGAGCGCCGAGGGATCATTGCGCCAGCCCAGAAACCGCACCCGGGACGCGACGCCTAAGGCCACGGCCAGGGTCTTCAGCCGCGCCTCTTCCGGCCCCGTGCCGGCGATCCACAGATAGGCCTCCGGCAGCCGGCTGAGCGCATGGAGGGTGACGTCATGGGCCTTGGCCTCATGCAGCCGGCCCATGGCCAGCAGCAGGGGGGCCTCGGGCGGCGTGTCCAGGCTTGACCGCTCGACCGGCGCGGCCTCGGCCGGCGCCTCGGCGAAGTTGGGGATGTGGGCGACCTTGTCCGCCGGCCAGCCCTGGCCTGCCACCCACGTGGCGATGTCCTGGGTATTGGCCACCAGGAGGTCGAAGCCGGCATAGTATTTCAGATTGTAGTAGCCCCCCAGGCGGCCGATCCGCGCCCAGGGACCCTTGGGCGTGTGTCGCGCGGCCCGGTTCATCCAGGCCAGGGCCAGGCTCACCTTCTGATCCTTCGCAAATCGACCGACCCGGCGCCGGGTCATCAGGTCCAAAGGCCCGCCGAAACCAAAGGTCTCCACCCCCACGCCGGCCTTGCGCAGCACCTGTTCGCGCAAAGGATGCGGACGCAGGGCTGCGGCCTGCGCCATCCCGCCGCCGGCGAGCGCCAGGACAAGGTCGACGAAATAGGTCTCCGCCCCGCCTTCGCCGGCCGTTCCCAGAAGATGAAGCACGCTCATGCGGGCGCGAACCTAGCCTCGCTTTGGCCTGCGCCCAAGCCGCTTGATGCGGCGATCCTAAATCCCTATAACCCGCGCCTCGCGCGTCAGCGGCGCGAACCCGTGGCTGGGTAGCTCAGCTGGTTAGAGCGGTGGATTCATAACCCACAGGTCGGCGGTTCGAGCCCGCCCCCAGCTACCACGGCTTCCCGGGCGCAACAGGGCATCATCCAGTCGAGACTGACTGCCAGATCACATAGGCTGCGGTAGCCAGGACCATGAGCGCGAACAGGCGGCGGCCCAGGGCAGCGCGGGTGGCGAGCATCCGAACCACCGGCTTTGAGGCCAGGGCGCCGACGGCGCCGCCCGCTACAAGGGCGGCGAAGACGGGCCAGTGAATGAGGCCAGAGGCGCCATAGCTTGCGCTGGTGGCGCTTCCGAAGAGGGCGACGGACACCAGGGATGAGGCCGCCGCATGGCTGAGGGTCATGCCGGTGGCGGCCATCAGGCCCGGCACGATGAGGAAACCGCCGCCGATCCCGAAGAAGCCGGCGGCCAGCCCCACCACCAGACCGGCCGGGGCGAGCTTCAGCGTCAGGGCCGGCGACAGTCGGACCGTGGGGTCGCCCTGGCCCTTCTGCGGCAGGAGCATAGAGACGGCGACCGCCGCCATGGCCACCCCGAACCAGGCCAGCAGAACCTGCCCGTCCACCTGCTTGGCCAGATGGGCTCCGGTCATCGTGCCCACCAATCCCGCCCCGCCGAACACAGCTGCGCAGGGCCACTTGACGGTCCCCGCCCTGGCCTGGGTGGCGAGGCCCATGAGCGCGTTCACGGCCACGGCGGCGGCGGCGGTCCCGATGGCGACGTGAGCGTCCTTGATGCCGACCAGATAGACCAGCAGCGGGGTGGCGAGCACCGAACCGCCGCCGCCGAACACCGCCAGCAGCAGTCCGATCAGCGCCCCGCCCAGGGCGGCGACGCCGTAGCTTGCGAGGGGCAGGTCCATGACAGGGCTAGGCTGCGACCGGGCGGTTCCACGGCGCGGCTTGCAGGAGCCTCGCCATGCCGCAGAAGCCGGTGGCGCCGGCGAAGGTCAGGCCGGCGCCGACGAAGGCTGACAGACCAAAGAAGGCGGGATGCACCCCGAACCCGAGGATCACGCCGGCAAGCACCAGCAGCCCTGCGGCGATCTGGACCTGACGCATCATTTCCAGGGGCGCCTTGCGGTCTTCCTCGAGCGGCAGGCCCGCGGCGCCCCAGGCGTCCAGGCCGCCCTGCAGGACGAAGACCTCGCCATCGACAGCCGCGGCCAGCCGGTCGCAATTGGCTTCGGTCCGCATGCCGGTCCGGCAGAGGAAGATCACGTCCTTCGAAGGCTCGATCTTCAGATGGGCGGATTCAAAGGCCGACAGCGGGCGTGACAGGGCGCCGGTCGCGTGGCGGCGGGCGAACTCGTCGGCTTCACGGATATCGATCAGCAAGGCGCGGCCCGCCTTGAGCCGCTCGGCGACCTGGAGGGCGGAAAGAGGTGTGAGCTTAGCGGTCATGGGTCTTGGTCTCCGGGGGGCAAAAGATCTCAGCCAGGGTCGACATCACCTTCAGGGCGGCCGGATCGGCGATCCGGTACCAGATCACCTGGGACTCCCGGCGGGTGGCCACGATCCCCTCTTCGCGCAGCATGGCGAGGTGCTGCGAGAGCGCCGATTGCGTGAGGCCGATCAGGGGAAGGAGCTCCCCTACCGACCGTTCGCCTTCGGTGAGCTGGCACAGGATCATCAGCCGCCGCTCATTGGACAGGGCGCGCAGCAGCTTGGCGGCGGCCCCGGCCTGGGCTTCGAACTCGGTGATGTCGATTGTCGCGAGATCCATCATGACACCAATATATGAGCTTGCACTAAATTAGCAAGTCATTATGTATGGAGCCCGAATTGGAGGCTCCCATGCACGTTCAAAGCTTTTTCGACCCCGCGACCTCGACCGCGAGCTTTCTGGTCAGCGACCCCGCCACCAAGGCCGCAGCGATCATTGATCCTGTCCTGGACTTCGAGCCGAAGGCCGCCCGTCTCTCCACGGCCTCAGCCGACGCGATCCTGGCGGCGGTGGAAGCGGGGGGGCTCGACCTGAAGTATGTTCTTGAGACCCACGCGCACGCAGATCACCTCTCGGCCGCCGACTACATCCGCCGCCGGACAGGGGCCAAGATCGGCATCGGCGCCCACATCGTGGAGGTTCAGAAGGCCTTCATTGCGCTCTTTGAGGCCGAGGATGTCGCGGCCGACGGTGCGGTGTTCGATCACCTGCTGAACGAGGGCGACCAGTTGCCGCTGGGCGATCTTACCATCGGGGTGCTCCACACGCCCGGCCACACCCCGGCCGACATCACCTATCTGGTCGGCGATGCGGCCTTCGTCGGCGATACGCTGTTCATGCCCGACTACGGCACGGCCCGGGCCGACTTCCCGGGCGGCGACGCCCATGTCCTCTATCGTTCGATCCGCAAGGTGCTGGCCCTGCCGCCACAGACGCGCCTGTTCGTGGGTCACGACTACCTGCCCGAGGGCCGCGACACCTTCCATTGGGAGACCACGGTCGCCGAGCAGCGGGCGCAGAATATCCATGTGCGCGACGGCGTCACTGAGGACGCCTTTGTGGAGATGCGCCAGGCCCGCGACGCGACGCTGGCGGCGCCGACGCTGATCCTGCCGTCGCTGCAGGTGAACATCCGGGGCGGCGCCTTGCCTGAGGCCTCACCCTCTGGACGGGTCTTCCTCAAGATACCGGTGACCAGCTGACCGTCCGGACGGCCAGGTCATGGGGCGAGGGGGGCCTCGGCCTGCGGTAACAGAGTGAGCGTGACGCAAAGGGTGGCTTGTCCATCGTCGAGCGGCTCGTCAGCCATGAGGGCCTGCATGTTCGCCGCCCCCTTGATGGAGCTCGGGCCTAACTCGCAACGCAATCCTAAGTCCCAATGCTCCAGGCCGATAGGCGCGCTTGCCTATTCCAGTCGGGCTGGGCCTGTTGCGCCCGCGTTTGCGAAGGAGGTCTTGAGATGGCGAGAAGTGTGTATGACGCCCCGGCGAAGAAGGGGCAGAGCCTCGCCATGTTGGCCGTTGGCGGCGTCGCCTTCGTTGTGGTGGTCGGCGGAGTCCTGGCCGCTTTAGGCCAGCAACAGATGGCCGCGGTCGAACGCTGGACGCCCCAGGGGCCTGAATGTCCGGTATGGGAGGGCGCCCTGCCGGTCTCCAAGAGCCGCCCCGAGATGCTGAGTTTCGACTATGCGGGAGCGACGCTTGGCCGGTGGTTTGGCCATGCCAACTGTGTGCAGCTGCAAAAGACCGCCCTGCCCGGCGGCGGGACCTATCAGGCCTGTCACTTCACCGGACCCGACTTTGTGCGGGTCAAGGTGGGCGATCAGGAGACCACCTATCGCCCAGGCGTCGGCCAGGCCGCGATCATCACCATCCGTGACGGCGTCGCCACCTGCGCCACCGATCCCCGAGCCGCAGCCCCCGCCGAGCCCTAAGACCGAGCCGGCGCCAGGAAATCGGACGCCGATGCCGAGGGTGGCTTGAGACCCTTGGCGCAAGGGTCATGCAAACTCTATATTCGAAGCCGTGGGGAGAGCGAGATCGCCATCGGCGAGACTCGGTCACAGTTTATGTTGCTGTTTCAAAAATAGAATTTGGGATTCTCCATGGGCTCTGAAGCGTCGACAGGTTCACAGGTGATCGACAAGCAGGCCCTGCTCGCCAGATATGCCGCCGAGCGGGACAAGCGCCTGCGGGCGGACGGCAATGCTCAGTATATTCGGCTCACGGGCCGGTTTGCCGACTATCTCGAGGACCCCTACACCCCCCGCGTCGAGCGGGCGCCCAAGACCGACCATGTGACCTTCGCCTTCGTCGGCGGCGGATTTGCCGGCCTGGTGACCGGGGCGCGGCTGGTGGAGGCCGGCATCAGCGATGTGCGGATCATCGACAAGGCCGGCGACTTCGGCGGCGCCTGGTACTGGAACCGCTATCCCGGCGCCCAGTGCGACACGGCCTCGATGATCTATATGCCGCTCCTGGAAGAGACCGGGCACATGCCGAGCGAGAAGTACGCTCATGCCCCGGAGATCCTCGAGCAGTGCCAGCGGATCGGCCGCCAGTACGGCCTTTATGACAAGGCGCTGTTCCACACCGAGGTCGAGGACCTGTCCTGGGATGAGGCCAATAGCCGCTGGCTGATCCGCACCAACCGCGGCGACGCCTTCACCGCCAGCTTCATCGGTCTTGGGACCGGGCCCCTGCACGTGCCCAAGCTGCCGGGCATTCCCGGCATCGAGGCCTTCAAGGGCCACGCCTTTCACACCAGCCGCTGGGACTATGACTATACAGGCGGCGATCCCCGGGGTGGTCTGATGGAGAAGCTGGCCGACAAGCGGGTGGCGATCATCGGCACCGGCGCCACCTCGGTCCAGGCCGTGCCCCACCTCGCCCGGGCCTGCCAGACCCTCTATGTGGTCCAGCGCACCCCATCCTCAGTGGACGTGCGGGCCAATGCGCCCATCGATCCCGACTGGTTCAAGTCCGTGGCCGAGCCCGGCTGGCAGCAGCGCTGGCTGGCGAACTTTACCGCCAATCAGGGGGGAAACCTGGCCGAAGACGACCTGGTCATGGACGGCTGGACCGACCTGTCGCGGCGCATCCGCGCCCGCATCAACCAGCTGCCGCCGCAGGATCGCACACCCTTCAAGATGCTGGCGGCGTTCGAGGATTCCGACTTCGAGAAGATGGAGGAGATCCGCGCCCGGGTGGATTCCATCGTCGCCGACTCCGAAACCGCCCAGAAGCTCAAGGCCTGGTACCGCCAGCTCTGCAAGCGCCCCTGCTTCCACGACGCCTATCTGCAGGCCTTCAACACCCCTGGAACCCATCTGGTCGACACCGACGGCAAGGGGGTCGAGGCGATCACCGGAAAGGGCTTCGTGGTGGCCGGCGTCGAGTATGAGGTCGACTGCATCATCTATGCCTCGGGCTTCGAGGTGGGCACGCCTTTCGAGCAGCGGGCCGGCTTCGACCTCTCCGGTCGCGGCGGCCTGAAGCTGTCCGACGCCTGGGCCGACGGGATGAAAAGCCTGCACGGCATCCATGTGCGGGACTTCCCCAACGCCTTCTTCGTCCAGCCGACCCAGGGCGCCAATCTGATCTCAAACATTCCGCACAATCTGACGGAATCGGGCCGCACCATCGCCATGACCATCCGCCACGCCCTCGATCGGGGCGCCAAGGAGGTTGAGGCTACGGCAGAGGCGCAGGCGGCCTGGGTCGATCTGCTGCTCACCGGCATGGGCCGTATGCTGGGGGCGCCGGACTGCACCCCGGGCTATTACAACAATGAGGGCCAGGACCCAGGCCCCGCCGCAAAGTTGAACGTCGGCTACCCCCAGGGCGCCGGCGCCTTCTTCAGGTACATCGACGGCTGGCGGATGTCCGGCGCCTTTGAGGGCCTGGAGTTCCGCTGAGGCTCTGGGGCCTCAGAGCTCCAGGCGGTAGATCCGGCGGGCGGTGTCGTGGAACAGGGCCGCCTTCTCATCGGCCGAGGCGCCGGCCGCCAGGCGCTTGAAGGCGTTCCAGAGGGTGGCGTAATCGCAGGTCCCGGCGTCCACCGGGAAGTTGCTCTCGAACATGCAGCGCCCAGGGCCAAAGGCTTCGACGGCGGTTTCGACATAGGGCCGCCATTCCTCGGCCAGGACTTCGGAGGGGGCGGGCGGCTCGGCCATGAAGCTCGGAAAGCCCGCGAACGGCATGGCCAGGCCGCCGATCTTGCAGACCACATTGGGCCGTTGTGACAGGACCCGCAGATTGTCCCGCCACACCCCGAACCGCCCCTGGCGCTGGCCTTCATAGGCGCCGATGCCCAGGGGGGTGCCCACATGGTCAAGGATGATGGTCGTCCCAGGAAAGGCGTCGGCCAGATCGATCAGGTCGGGGATCTGCGGCTCCAGCAGCCAGGCGTCGAAGGACAGGCCAAAGGCCGCCAGGTGGGCGAAGCCGTCGCGGAAGGCCGCGCTCCGATAGAGTCCCGCCGGTCGCGGAGTCAAGGAGCCGAGGACGGCGGGGTCAGGGTCCTGGGCTGCGCTCTGGCGGACACCGCGAAAGCGACCGCCGCCTGCGGCAAGGTGGGCCTCCAGCACGGGGGCGACGGCGTCCCCCAGGGTGAAGTCGGCATGACCTACGATCCCGGCGCAGGCCCTGGCCTCCCCATAGAGGCCGCTGGCGCTCATGGCCGCCACCCCATTGACGAACTCGGTCTCGCCCACCGGCGCCAGGGCGGCCGGCGCCCCGGCCCGGTACATGGCCCCGCACTCGATGAAGACCGTGCCGCGAACATTGTGGCCCGCCCCGAGGTCCCCCAGCAGATGGTCGAGCAGATAGAGCGGGGTGCGACGCAGCATGGCCTCAAACCCGTGGCGGGGGGGCGGCGCGTCAGGGCCAAACCGCGTCCGCATGTCCCACAGATGGTGGTGAGGATCGATGATCGGCAGGTCGGGATCGAGGATGGCTTCGGGGTCCATGGGCATGTCTCCGGGCATCGTGCCCGACCAGCTTAGCCAGGTCTGCCGCCGAACGCCCCCCCTTTCGAGGTGACCGCGCGACCTTGGAGTGCCCCCCTACAGCGAATATGACGCAGTAAAACTAGGTCGGCTGGGCCACGCCCCATTCGTTCCACCCGGCGATTCGCGGCGTCTTGGGCAGATAGGCCTGCTCCAACCCGACCAGATGGAAGCCTGCCCGTTCAATGGTCTCGGCCACGGGACGGTTCAGGTGGCATCCGCCGGCCAGCCGGCTCCACAGGGGGTCCAACCGCCGCTGCCACCGGGCGATCGCCGGATCCGGCGACAGCCCATGCTCGCAGAAGAAAAGCCGCCCGCCGGGTTTCAACACCCGTCGCGCCTCCGATAGGGCCTTGGCGCTGTCGGCCACCGAACAGAGGGTGAAGGTGCAGACCACGCTGTCAAAGCTCTGGTCTGCGAACGCCAGGGCCTCGGCCGTCCCGGCCTCCACCTCAAGCTTGAGTCCGGGATCCCTTGGGGCTTCAAGCGCCCGGGCGCGGAGCTCTTGGGATGGATCGATGCCGGTGACGCTCTCGACCTTGTCCACATCATAGAAGGCCAGGTTCAGACCCCCGCCTATGCCCAGCTCCAGGACCCGCCCTCGGGCCAGGGGCACAACCTTCTCCCGCTGCCGCATGATGGCCGGCGACCGGCAGGCGCAGGTCAACAGGCCCGGCAGGATCCGTCGTTCATAGAAGCTCGCCATTGGCCCATCCGGTTGCTGAAACCCCATCATGACCGCCTCAGATCAGGGAAGCCAGCACGGCGGGCAGGCTGGGGTGTTCTTGCCCCCGGCGCCAGCAAGACTCAGGCGGCCTGTGCGTCAGCGTGGCCCAGGGTCTGTTGCAGGGCCCTCAGGAGATGTTCGGGCTTCATCGGCTTTTCGACCACACCGATCATACCTGCGGCAATGTAGCCGGCGGCGTCCTCGGGATCAGCATTGGCGGTGAGGGCGATGATCGGTGTCTGGCCAGCTCGACCCTCCAGGCCACGGATGGCGCGGGTGGCGGCCACGCCGTCCATGCGGGGCATCTTTATGTCCATGAGGATCAGGTCAAAGCGCCCCGACCGCGCCAGCTCCACGGCCTCCAGCCCGTCAACCGCGGTCTCCGCCGTACAGTCGAACATCTCGCAGAGGGTTTCGGCCACCATTCGGTTGGTGGCATTGTCATCGACGATCAGCACATGGGCGGTCCGGTCGGCGGCGTGCGCTCCGGTCGCCGCCTCGGCCGCGGCGGCGAGGGGCGCGATCATGGTGAAGACGGCCGTTTCTCCGCCGCCGGCATTCTGCTCCGTGCCGGTCTGCCCCCCCAGAAGTTCAAGAATCTGCCGACTGAGCGCGGCGCTGATGGCCGTCTCGAGGCCAAACCGAGCGGTGATCTCCTCAAGGCTGCCAGACATGGCGCTATCGGCCGCCTCACCGGCGCCCCGCACCCGCCCCACCAGTTGCAGGGTTCCGTCGGCCAGAGGGGTAACGACCAAGGAAGCCTCTACCGCCCCGCGGCGGACCCCAGAAACCGCCTGGCTGATGAAGCCGTCGAACACCTGGTGCAGTCGGTGGGCGTCGATCACCGCGGCTGCGGCCGGCTCGCCCACACAGGACACCAGCAGCGTCACTCCGCTGTGGCTGGCGCGGCTGATCCACCGATCCTGGACCTCGTCCATCAGGTCCCGTAACGGATGCGGAGCAGGGTTCAGGCGCAGTTTTCCGTCCTTCGCGCTTTTCAGATCCTGGGCGAGGGTGAGCAGGCGCGACACGGCGCAGGCCGCCTCATCAATGCCTTCGGCGCAGGCGGCGGCTTCAGCGGAGAGATGCAATCGACCGAGGCGCTCGCTCAAGGCCTGCATACCTGCGACCTGAAGACGGATTTCCTCGGTGAAGGGCTCGAAGAAGAACTCAGAGGGGGGCATGGTTTCGGACACCGTTACGATCTGCCACCTAGGATGGGTGAAACACTTTGCAGAGACGTTAAGCGGTCTGTGTCGCCTTGACGCAGTGGTCCAGTGGCCGGCGGGGGACAGTCTGCTTCCGGACGCCTTCAGCGGCTGTCGGAAATTGCCGCACCTGAACATAGGATAATCCCTCGCCTTGCCCCAATTGAGGGAGGCCAATGGGGATCTTCAGGGATCGCCAGAGTCTTCCCCTGGGGCCTCCGCGCGCGCATATGGGGGGCATGACAGATACGGCTCGTGGCAGGCGCGCCCTGGTATTGTTTTCCGGGGGCCAGGACTCTTCGGTGTGCTTGGCCTGGGCCCTGGCGCGCTATGACCATGTCGAGACGGTGGGCTTCGACTATGGCCAGCGCCATACGGTCGAGATGCAGGCCCGGCAGGTGGTTCGACGGGCCATGGCAGACCAGTTCCCCGTCTGGGCTCCGCGGCTAGGACCCGATCACCTGATCGATCTGACCAGCTTCGGCGCCATTGCCGAGACCGCCATGACCCAGGCGCGGGCATTCGAAATGACCGACAGGGGACTGCCGTCCACCTTTGTCCCGGGGCGCAATCTCGTATTCCTCATCTATGGCGCGGCCCTGGCCGACCGACGGGGGATCCGCGACCTGGTGGGCGGCATGTGTGAGACCGACTTCTCCGGCTACCCGGACTGCCGTCGGGACACCATCGAGGCCCTGGAGAAGGCTCTGAACCTGGGCATGGCGCAGGACTTCCGGATCCAGACTCCCCTGATGTCGATCACCAAGGCGCAGACCTGGGCCCTGGCCAAGGGACTGGGCGGGGAGGCCCTGACGGCGCTGATCTGTGAGGAGAGCCACACCTGCTACCGGGGTGAACGTGGGGTGCGCCACGCCTGGGGCCATGGGTGCGGCGCCTGCCCCGCCTGTGATCTCAGGGCCAGGGGCTGGGACGAGTGGGAGGCCCACGGCCGTCCGGAGCTTGCGGCGTGACCTATTCCGTCAAGGAGATCTTTCTTACCCTTCAGGGGGAAGGCGGCCAGGCCGGTCGGCCCGCCGTGTTCTGCCGCTTCGCCGGCTGCAACCTCTGGTCTGGCCGCGAGGCCGACCGGGTCCAGGCGGTCTGCACCTTCTGTGATACCGACTTTGTCGGCATGGATGGTCCAGGCGGCGGGCGTTTCCCTGATCCTGTGGCGCTTGCCGACGCGGTCGCGGCCGCGTGGACCGGCGGGACGGCGAACCGGCTGGTGGTCTGCACCGGCGGAGAGCCCTTGCTGCAACTTGATCCTCCCCTGATTTCCGCGCTGAAGGCGCGAGGTTTCATGATCGCTGTGGAGACCAACGGCACCCTGGCCGCGCCCTCCGGCATTGACTGGATCTGCGTCAGCCCCAAGGCCCAGGCGCCCCTGGCTCAGATCACGGGCCAGGAGCTGAAGCTGGTTTTTCCCCAGCCCGGCGTCGATCCGCAACGGTTTGCCGACCTGGATTTCGAGCGCTTCTACCTTCAGCCCATGGATGGTCCCGACAGGGTCGCCGCCACCGAGGCTGCGATCGCCTATTGCCTCGCGCACCCTCAGTGGCGTTTAAGCGTCCAAACCCACAAATTTCTGGGCATTCCCTGAGGGCCGGTCGGCTGGACGGATCGCCCGAGCGCGCCGATGACATCGCAAATCTTTGAGATCACGAAGGTCGCCACCTTTGATGCGGCCCACTATCTGCCGGACGGTCCGGCGGAGAGCCCCTATACGCGCCTGCATGGCCACTCCTTTCAGGTTGAGGCCACTGTCGCGGGCGCCCTGCAACCGCCGGTGGGATGGGTCGCCGATCTGGCGGAACTGGACGGAGCCCTTCGCGCCGTGGCCCTGGAACTGGATCACGGTCTCCTCAATGAGAAGCCGGGGCTTGAAAGCCCGACCCTGGAGAACCTCTGCCTCTACTTCGCCCGGCGTCTGAAGGCGCAGTTTCCAGGCCTGGCGCGGATCAGGGTTTCACGACCCACCATCGGCGAAAGCTGCGCCCTGTCCCTCTAGGGGCGCGGGCTATGCAGCCCTGCCCCCTCCCTGCAGGTCTTTCCCGGTCTAACGGTCGCGGCGGGCCTTGCGGTCATCGTCCTTGTCATCCCCGCCGGGGATGACGGCGCCGGCGGCCATGCCTACCCCCTTGGCCGTAGCGCCCACGGCGGCGCCGGTCACGCCAATGGCGACGCCGGCGGTGGTCCCGACCACGGCGGCGGCCAGGCACCCGGCCTGGGTGAGGGCCAGGGCCCCGATGAGGCACAGGCGAAGAGTCAGCGGCATGGTCATGGCGGGGTCCCCCAGGGTCGGCCCCCAGAAGACCTGCAAAAGGTCACCAAATGGTGGCGAGACAGCCCGGTCTCAATCGAGCTCGTGCGACAGGGAGATGGCTGCATCGTCTCGCCGCCGCCAGGGTCCTGGGTATCCTGGATCGGCCCTACGGCGGCGGTCCGGGCCAAAATAGTCCTGGGTGCGGATAAAGGGTCGGGGATGCTCGACGATGCGGCTCAGTCGCTCCAGCACCCCGCGGGCGGTGAGCGGCTTGGCCAGGAACTCGTTGACCCCGGCGTCTCTGGCCTCGGCCACCCTTCGCATGGTGGAATGACCTGTAATCATGATGACCGGGATCATCTGGTTGGGGCTGTCGGGGGAATTGCGCAGCAGACGTACGAAGTCGATGCCATCCAGGGGCTGCATCGAGAGATCGGTCATGACGATGTCGATCGGGTAGGTGCGCAGCTGCTGCAGGCCCTCGGCGCCATCGGCGGCCTCGTGGATGTGAACCACGCCGATGGCGCGCAGGATTTCAGTCAACAACACCCGCATGTGCTGGTTGTCATCAACGAGGAGGATCCTGAGCCGTTCGTATCGCAAGGGTCCGTCTTTCGCGGTCGGTCGGCGCCCCGGTAGGCCGGCGGCGGATGGACATCAAGGCTGGCCCATTTCGGGCAAGTCCAAGTCCGGGTCAATGTCAAAACCAACGATATCTGGCCTGAACTGCAGACCGGTCTTTCGAGGCCCTAGTCCGGCTGTCCTGGCCTGAAACGGGCCTCGCCCGCCTGGCCCCTGTGCCGGAGAAAGGCATCAGCCAGGACACAGGCGACCATGGCTTCCACCACCGGAACCGCGCGGATTCCCACGCAGGGATCGTGACGGCCCTTGGTGCGCAACTCTATGTCCTGCCCGGCCTCATTCACGCTGCGGCGGGGGGTGAGGATCGAGGAGGTGGGTTTGAAGGCCACCCGGGCGGCCACCGCCTGGCCCGTGGAGATTCCACCCAGCACCCCGCCGGCCTTGTTGGACAGGAAGACCGGCTCGCCGTCATGGCCCATGCGCATCTCGTCGGCGTTCTCTTCCCCCGTGAGGGCGGCCGAGGCGAAGCCCGCGCCGATCTCGACACCCTTGGCGGCGTTGATCGACATGAGCGCTCCGGCCAGCTCAGCGTCGAGCTTGCCATAGATGGGCGCGCCCCAACCGGCGGGAACCCCTGTGGCCTCCACCTCGACGATGGCGCCGGTGGAGGAACCGCTCTTGCGGATCTTCTCCAGGTGGGTCTCCCACACGGGCACGGTCGCAGCGTCAGGACACCAGAAGGGATTGTTGCGGGTCTCGGCCCAGTCAAAGCGCCGCCGATCGATCTCATGGGGACCGATCTGCACCACGGCGGCGCGAATGCTGACGCCGCCAAGGATTTTCCGAGCCACGGCGCCGGCCGCCACCCGAGCGGCGGTCTCCCGCGCCGAGGCGCGGCCGCCGCCGCGGTAGTCGCGCACGCCATACTTGGCGAAATAGGCATAGTCCGCATGGCCGGGGCGAAAGGCCCGGGCGATCTCTGAATAGTCCCGGCTGCGCTGGTCGGTGTTCTCGATCATCATCGAGATCGGCGTGCCCGTGGTCACAGGGCGGCCGGTGCGCTCGTCTTCAAACACCCCCGAAAGGATGCGCACGGCGTCCGGCTCCTGCCGCTGGGTGACGAACTTGCCCTGGCCCGGGCGGCGCTGGTCGAGCCAGACCTGCACATCCTCAGGGCTCAGGGACAGACCGGCCGGGCAGCCGTCGATCACGCAGCCGAGGGCCGGGCCGTGGCTTTCGCCCCAGGTCGTGACGCGGAACAGATGACCAAATGTGTTGTGCGACATAGCCGGGCTCTTAGCGCATTTCCACGCAGGCGCCACGTCCGTGACGCGGCTCTGAGCCTAAGGCCAGCACCCGGGGAAGGGCCGGCGCAGGGGGCCAGGTCGCCTTGTCCTCAGGCCGCCCAGGCGGCGGCGAACCGGCGCAGCAGGGTTCGGGCGGCGCTGGAGGCGGTTTCGCCGGCCGGCTGTAGCCGGAGGAACATGTCGCCCTGGCGATGCCGTCCCCGGGCCGGCAGGCCTTCTCCGGTGAGCCGGATCAGGCCCCGGGCCGAGGCCTTGCGGGTGATCCAGACGTCCTTCGGCCCAAGGGGCGTGTCCAGTCTGACCCGCCCACCCTGGTCCAGCAGGGAGGTTTCAAGCCGGACGGTGATCCACAGATCGTCGCCCCGCACGATCAGCGGGCCTTCGCCACGAAGGGCCACGGTGAGGATCTCGCCGCCGGCCCGCAGCCGGTCGCCGTGGCGCAGACCTGCCGGCAGGGTGATCTTCAGCCGGCGGCCATCACCCATTCCATGCTCCACCTTCCCGCCGTTCAGGGCCAGGTGCGGTGTCAGGGCCAGTAACCCCGCCTCCGCCCAATCCCGGCTGGACTGGACGCTTGCCGTCGCCGGAAGGCGCCGGTCGCCTGGGGGACGGCCGCGCAGGGTGTCATAGGCCAGGACAGTCCGACGGAAGGCCTCGGCGTCGCCGCCAGCGCGGTCGGGGTGAACAAGTTTGACCTGGCTGCGGAAGGCGCGACGAAGCGCGCCGGGCGAGGCGGCGGCGCCCACGCCCAGCAGCTCCCGCGCCTGTCGCGCCGTCAGGGCCTGATCTGTCCCGCTCATGGGACGAAAGTCCTAGACGCAGCGCCGTCAACGGCGCGTTAAGCCCCTGACGGCGGACGCCTTGCGCGCTATAGGCCAAGGCCATGCCCAGACCCTTCGACGACTCGCTCATTCCAGCCTCGCCCTCTGAGGACGACTATGTCGCTCAGGTCACCCAGGCCGAGCCGCCGCCCCTGCTGAGCGCCACTGATCCCTACGCCCTGTTCGCCCAGTGGCTGCAGGAGGCCGGCGGCAGGGAACCGAACGATCCTAACGCCATGGCGCTGGCCACCGCCGACGCCGACGGCGCGCCGGACGTGCGCATGGTGCTGTTGAAGGATGTCGATCCGCAGGGCTTTGTCTTCTATACAAATCTCGACAGCGCCAAGGGTCGGCAACTGGCGGAAAATCCCCAGGCCGCCCTGCTGTTTCACTGGAAATCCCTGCGCCGGCAGGTTCGGGTGCGTGGCCAGATCACCCCGGTGAGCGACGATGAGGCGGACGCCTATTTCGCCACCCGCGCCAGGGCCTCGCAGCTGGGCGCCTGGGCCTCGGAGCAGTCGCGTAGTCTTCCAGACCGTCTGGCGCTGGAAAGGCGTATCGCTGAGGCGGGCCTGCGGTTTGGCCTGGGCAAGGTGGAGCGCCCGCCGCACTGGTCGGGATTCCGGCTGGCGCCCGGCGCCTTGGAGTTCTGGCGCGACCGGCCCTTCCGCCTGCACGAACGCCTGGTGTTCCGCCGCCACGGCGAGGGCTGGATCACGGAACGGCTCTATCCGTGAAGGACGCCTGAGCCTTGACCGACCCCGACGAGGTGGAGGTCGCCGCCTGGCTTGAACGTCAGGCCGAGCGCCGCATCGACACCGCCTGCGCCCGGGTGTTCTTGACGCCGGACAAGGCCTACAAGATCAAGCGTCGCCTGGACCTGGGCTACCTCGACTACTCCACCCTGGAGCTCAGGCGCTGGGCCCTGGACCGGGAGCTGCGCTTCAACCGCGCCGCGGCGCCGGACATCTATCGCACGGTGCGCGCCATAACCCGGACCACCGGCGGGGGCCTGGAGTTCGATGGCGACGGTGAGCCTGTCGAGTTCGCACTGGAAATGCGCCGATTTGACGAAAACGCCGTGCTCTCGGCCCAGCCCTGGGCGGTTGACGGCCCGCTGGCTGACAGCCTTGGCCGCACTGTGGCCGGGTTTCACGCCGCAGCGCCCCTGAGGCCTGAGGGTGGCGGCGGTCGGGCGCTGAAATTCACCATCGACTCCAATGCTCACCTGCTGCGCGAGCTTGCGCCTCGGCTGGGGGCCGACCGGGTGGAAGCTGTCGTAGCGGCCACGAACGCCGCCTTTTTCCAGCATGAGGCCCTGCTGGACGCCCGGGCGCTGGGGGGATTCGCTCGCCACTGCCATGGGGACCTCCACCTGGGGAACATCCTGCTGGAGAACGGCCAGCCCATCCTGTTCGATTGCATCGAGTTCAACGACACCCTGTCGGATGTGGACGTTCAGTACGATATCGCCTTCCTGCTCATGGACCTGGACTTCCGGCGTCGACGGGACGCGGCGGTGCGTGTGCTCTCGGCCTATCTGGACGAGGCGGCCCGTCACTTTGGGTCCGAGCTCTGGGATGGCCTGGCGACCCTGCCGCTGATGATGGCGGTGCGCGCGGCGGTGCGGACCCATGTCTGGGCCCATACCGGCGATGATCCGGCCGCCATCGCCTATCTGGACGCGGCCCTGGCCCATCTGTCCCCACCTCCGGCGAGGCTACTGGCCGTGGGCGGCCTCTCAGGGACGGGAAAGTCCACCTTCGCCCGGCTGGTGGCCCCCGGGATCGGCGCAGCGCCAGGGGCGATCGTCCTGCGCACAGACGAGGTCCGCAAGCGCCTGATGGGCGTGCCCCCAGACAGCCGGCTGCCGGCCAGCGCCTATGGGCCAGGCTTCTATGAGCAGGTCTATGACACCCTGTTCAGCGAGGCTTCTCAGGCCCTGGCGGCGGGCCGCGCGGTGGTGCTCGACGCCACCTTCATCTCCCCGGACCTGCGCCGTCGGGCCGAAGCCCTGGCCGCCCGTCAGGGCGTCGCCTTCAATGGCGTCTGGCTGGAGGCGCCGGCGGCGATCCTGGCGGCGCGGATCAACGCCCGCCATGGGGACGCGTCGGACGCCACCGTGGACACCCTGCGCAGGCAGATCGATCAGGAGGTCGGCCAGATCGGCTGGGTCCGGATCGACGCCGCTGGTTCGGCCGACGAGGCCGCCGAGGCCTGGAGCCGCCTCCAGACTCCGGCCTGAGGGGTCAGGCCTTTGCAGGCTGCCGGGCCAGGACCCGGCGACGGGCCGAAACGGCGCTGGCCAGGGTCTCAAGCACGGCGACGGAATCCGCCCAGCCGATGCAGCCATCGGTGATGGACTGGCCATAGGTCAGGGGCTTGCCCGGGACCAGGTCCTGGCGACCCGCCACCAGATGGCTCTCGATCATGACGCCCATCAGGGCCTGGTCGCCGGCGCCCAGCCGGGCGGCGAGTTCCGCCACGACCCCTGGCTGGTTTTCTGGCTTCTTGAGGCTGTTGGCGTGGCTGGCGTCGATCATCAGACGGGGGGGCAGACCCGCCTTGTCGATCAGGGCGCAGGCGGCGGCGACACTGGCGGCGTCATGGTTGGGCGCAGCGCCCCCCCGCAGCACCACATGGCAGTCCCCGTTGCCGGTGGTCGCGGCGATGGCCGAACGACCCTCCTTGGTCACCGCCAGGAAGTGGTGGGGCTGGCTGGCGGCGCGCACGGCGTCGACTGCGATCTGCACATTGCCGTCGGTGCCGTTCTTGAATCCCACGGGGCAGGAGAGGCCCGAGGCCAGCTCCCGGTGGATCTGGCTCTCGGTGGTCCGCGCTCCGATGGCGCCCCAGGCCACCAGGTCAGCGATGTACTGCGGGGTGGTGACATCCAGGAACTCGCAGGCTGCCGGCAGACCCATGTCATTGATGTCGGCCAGCAGGCCCCGGGCGATCCGCAGGCCCTGATCGATCTGGAAGCCGCCATCCAGACCTGGATCATTGATCAGCCCCTTCCAGCCCACCGTGGTGCGGGGCTTCTCGAAATAGACCCGCATGTGGATTTCCAGTTCGCCGGCGAGCCGCGTCCGCTCGGCGGTCAGCCGGTGGGCATATTCAATGGCCGCGTCCGGATCATGGATCGAGCAGGGCCCGATCACCACCAGCAGGCAGTCATCGCGCCCGTGAATGATGTGCTGGGCGGCCTCGCGCCCGCGGGTGACCGTCTGGCTCGCCCGGTCGGTGCGCGGCTGGGCGGCCATGATCTCTGACGGGGGGGGCAGCGGGGTGATCGCGCGGATGCGCAGGTCGTCGGTGGTGGTGGCGGTCATGGGAGCTCTCTGGGGGAGCCGTCCGACGGGCCAAAAAAAAGCCGCCGGATCGGCGGCGGCGGTGGGGTGCGTCCTACGTCTGGGTCACGTCAGCCGAACTCCGTCCGTCGCCAGGGGCGTCGGATAGCCAAAATACCAAAAGAGATAGCTGGCGGCGTTCTTGGACATGACGGGGAATATTTAACCCAGGGGAGGCGGGCTGTCACCCGTCCTGCGCAAGCTTTTTGCGTTTGCCTCCCCCTAGAGCCGGGTGCAACCCGCCAAATTCGCCTGAGGGTTGAATCCCTATCCCCATCCCCGCGCCACGGCCGGCGCGCATTTCGCCGGCAAATCCGGGGACCCTTCCGTCGCCGTGTCCTGATGGGCGACTCTCATTGCCTAAAGGCTGTCGCAAAACTAGCTTAGCTCCCAAGGAAACGCCTAAAATCTCTGGGAGCGAATTTATGCTGGGCTTGATGCAGGACTGGCCGTTGACGGTCGATAAGATCCTGGACCATGCGAAGGAATGGCATGGGGACCGGGAGATCGTCAGCCGCAGTGTCGAGGGTCCGATCGTCCGGACCACCTATGCCGAGGTCCATGAGCGGGCCAAGCGGCTGTCCAACGCCCTCCTGAACCTGGGCATGAAGCCCGGCGACCGGATCGCCACGCTCGCCTGGAACACCGCCCGGCACCTGGAGGCCTGGTACGGCATCATGGGGGTGGGCATGGTCTGCCACACCCTCAATCCGCGGCTGTTTCCTGAGCAGCTGGCCTATATCATCAACCACGCCGAAGACCGGGTCATCTTCACCGACCTGACCTTCCTGCCGATCCTGGCGGCCCTGAAGGACAAGCTGCCGACGGTGGAGAAGATCATCGTCATGACCGACGCGGCGCACATGGCCGATTGCCCCATCGAGGGCGCCCTGTGCTTCGAGACCCTGGTGGCCGAGGCCTCCCCCGACTGCGCCTGGGGCGGCTTTGATGAAAACACCGCTGCGGGCCTGTGCTACACCTCGGGCACCACGGGCAATCCCAAGGGCGTGCTCTATTCGCACCGCTCCAACTTCCTGCACACCCTGACCACCATGGGCGCCGACGTGCTCGGCGTCGGCGCGGCGGACTCCATCCTGCCGGTGGTGCCGATGTTCCACGCCAATGCCTGGGGGATCGCCTTCTCCGCCCCGGCCGTGGGCGCCAAGCTGGTCATGCCAGGCCCCAAGCTGGACGGCGCCTCGGTCTATGAGCTGCTGGAGAGCGAACAGGTCAATTTCTCGGCCGCCGTGCCGACGGTCTGGCAGATGCTGTTGCAGCATCTGCGTGACACCGGCAGCAAGCTGACCAGCCTCAAGCGGGTGGTGATCGGCGGCTCGGCGGTGCCCGAGGCCATCGTCCGGGGCTTCCGCGATGAGTTCGGCGTCGATGTCACCCATGCCTGGGGCATGACCGAGACCTCGCCGCTGGGCACCCTGGCGACACCCAACCACAAGATCGCGGCCATGAGCGCCGAGGAGCAGCTGGGCTACACCCTCAAGCAGGGCCGTCCGCCGCTCGGCATCGAGATGAAGCTGGTGGACGACGCCGACGCGCGTCTTCCCCACGACGGGACGACCTTCGGGCGCCTGAAGGTCAAGGGTCCCTTCGTGGTGGGCGAATACTTCAAGGCCGACGGGGGCAAGAACCTCGACGCCGAGGGCTTCTTCGATACCGGCGACGTGGCCACGATCGACGAGCATGGCTACATGCAGATCACTGACCGGGCCAAGGATGTCATCAAGTCCGGCGGGGAGTGGATCAGCTCCATCGAAATCGAGAACCTGGCGGCGGGTCACCCCAAGGCGGCTCTGGCCGCGGTGATCGGCGTCGCCCATCCCAAGTGGGACGAGCGGCCCCTGCTGCTGGTCAAGCTGCGCGACGGCGAAACCGCCACCAAGCAGGAGTTCCTGCACTTCCTGGAGGGCAAGATCGCCAAGTGGTGGATGCCCGACGATGTGGTCTTCGTGGACGACATCCCCCTGGGCGCTACGGGCAAGATCGACAAGAAGCTGATCCGGGACCGGATGGCCGACTACACCTTGCCCACGGCCGCGCCGGAGCCGGCCACACCCCTGCTGGCGTCTGCGCCCAAGCTCCATGCCCAGGAAACCGAGGCGTCTGAACCTGAAAGTGCTGCAGTCTGGACCCCGCCCCCGGGATCGGGCGAGGCTGAACCTGCCGTTGCGCCGGCAGAGGAGGCCGTGGCGGACGCCCTCGGCCCTTTTCCCGGGGAGGCGGTAAAGCCTGAGGAGAACGAAGCGACCCCCTGGCCGGCCTATGTCCCGGAGGCGGCGGCGGGGTCGGAAGCCAACATCGGCGATCAGCAGTCTGTCGTGCCGGGGGCCGCGCCCCCCCGGCGTCGGCGATCCTCGCCCCTTCCCGGCCTGATGATGGCCGTCGCCCTGATGGTAGCCCTGGCGCCCGCCGCCATGTGGGCGGTGGGAACCTATGGCTGGAGCCATGGGTGGGTCGACGGGGACCTGGCGCGTGTGCTGCTCGGCGGGTACCCGCAGGTGGCCATGGCGAGCGCCGCCACCGGCGTCCTGGCCATTATCGTGGCGGCTGTGGCCGGCATACGTCGCTACTGGCTGCCGGCCTTCGCCGCCATTCTGATCAGCGTTCTCACCCTGGCGGTCATGGCCGCCAGCGGCGGGCTGGGGGTTTAACCCGCGGGACGATAGCGGCTGTCGATCGACGGCTCGCCGTCGGTCGTCACCTTGCCCCGGCGCACCAGGTCGATCATGTGCCCCAGCACGGACCTGGACGCCGCCGGGTGCAGGCGGGGATCTACCTCGGCATAGAGCGTCGGCACCATGTCGGCGATCCGCTCCAAACCTTGACCGACCGCGGCCAGCACCTGGGCCTCCCGGGCGCGGCGGTGGGCGGCATAGGCCTCGATGAACGGGGCGACCTCTCGGATGGGCGGGCCGTGGGTCGGCCACAGCACATCGAATCCCCGGGCCTTCACCCGCTCGAGACTGTCCATATAGTCGGCCATGTCCCCGTCCGGCGGGGTGATCACCGTCGTTGACCAGCCCATGATGTGGTCGCCGGAGAACAGGGCGTTCTCCTCCAGCAGGGCAAAGCAGATGTGGTTTGAGGTGTGGCCCGGAGTGGCCACGGCCTCCAGGGTCCAGCCCGGCCCCTCCATCACCTGCCCGCCGCCGCACAGGCTGATGTCCGGGGCAAAGCCGAAGTCTGCCCCTGCCTCGGTTCGGATCGCGGACTCCTCGGCCGCCATGCCCACCGCGCAGCCATGGATCGGCGCTCCGGTCGTCGCCTTGAGGGGCCGGGCCAGGGGGGAGTGATCGCTGTGGTGGTGGGTGACCAGTATATGGGTGACCCGCTCTCCTGGCTCCAGGGCGGCCAGAATCGCCTCCAGATGCTCGGGCAGGTCAGGCCCCGGATCGATCACCGCCACCGCGCCGCGGCCGACGATATAGGTGCCCGTGCCCATGAAGGTGAACGGGCCGGGATTGCGGGCCACCACCCGACGGATCAGGGGCGAGACCTGGTCACAGACCCCGTACTCGAACTGGATGTCGCGGACATAGGGAATCATGGGCGTTAGCTCCCGACGGCGGCGTCTGTGGGCAGGGCGATCGCGGCGCCGATGTTGCGGATCAGGGTGGGTGCAAGGGCAGGGGTGTGAGCCATGATCGCAGATACGGCAATTTTTGTCTCAAAACGGCTACAGCGGGCGGCGTTCGCGGTGCTCTGTCTCATGGCGGCCCAATTGACCCTGGCCATGGCCAGCTGCGAGGCCGAGCCTTCGGTGATGGCCGCAAGGGTCAGCCTGGCCGAGATCCCCTAGCCCACCACCCCGGAAAGGTCGTAGCCGGCCTCAGCCCCCAGGGCGACCAGGGTCTGGCGATCCGTGTCCCCGGCCATGGCCTGGCCCAGGGCCCAGGTGACGATGGAGCGGGCGCCTGACCGGCAATAGGCCAGAACCGGACCGCCGGCCTGCTCCACGGCCTGGCGCTGGGCCTCGACCTGGGCGGCGTCCGGGCCGCCCCGGATCGGTATGGCGATATAGTCGAGGCCGGCCGCGCGGGCGGCGGCTTCGATCTCGGCGCCCGCCGGCTGGGCCGGGTCTTCCCCATCGGGACGATTGTTGATGATCAGGACAAAGCCCTGCCCGGCGGCGGCCGCCACATCGCTCACGGCGATTTGAGGGCTGACGGTGAACTGGTCTGTGACGCGTCTGAACGGGGTCATGAGGGCCTTGAAGGTGACATGGGTTACAGCTTCGTTTGACATCATCGGGGCGCAATGAAAGTTTCGCAACGCCCGGCCCAACGCCTCAGGCCTTCAGCGGAAGACCCAAGCCACCTCAAATGCTGCGTTTCATAGGCCGACGCCTCCTCATAGCCATCCCCACCATGTTCCTCGTGATCACGGTGGCCTTCTTCATGATGCGGGCCGCCCCGGGCAGCCCCTTCGACGGGGACCGCAAGCTCTCGCCGGAGATCGAGGCCAATGTCATGGCCAAGTACGGCATGGACCGGCCCCTGCATGAGCAATATGTCGCCTATCTCGTCGGCGTGGCGCAGGGGGATCTCGGCCCGTCGCTGAAATACAAGGACAAGACCGTCCTGCAGATTCTGCAGGAGAATTACCGGGTCAGCCTGACCCTGGGCCTGTCGGCCATCATTCTGGCGACCATTGTCGGCGTCAGTCTGGGCGTGCTGGCGGCCCTGCGGCAGAACCAGACCACCGACTATGTGGTGATGACCATCGCCATATTGGGGGTCTGCATACCCACCTTCGTCACAGCCCCGGTCCTGGTGCTGGTGATCGCCTCCAAGCTCGGCTGGCTGCCCAGCGCCGGCTGGAACGGGGGCGCCCTGCCCAATCTGATCCTGCCCATCGTGGTGCTCACCCTGCCGCAGGTGGCGATCATCTCGCGCCTGACCCGGGCCGGCATGGTCGAGGTGCTGCGCTCCAACTATATCCGCACCGCCCGGGCCAAGGGTCTGCCGGAGAATCGCATCGTGCGCCGCCACGCCCTGCGGGCGGCCATCCTGCCCCTGATCAGCTATCTGGGGCCGGCGGCGGCGGGCCTGATCACCGGCTCCCTGGTGGTGGAGAAGATCTTCAACCTGCCGGGCCTGGGTAAGTTTTTCGTGATCAGCGCGCTCCAGCGCGACTACACCGTGGTCATGGGCATGGTGATCTTCTACGCCGCCCTGATCCTGATCCTCAATCTGGTCGCTGACCTGCTGCAGGCAGCCCTCGATCCTCGGGTGCGTCTGTCATGACCGGGACCATTCTGACCCCGGGCTCCCGGGCGGGCGCGGAGACCATGGAGAAGGCGGCCCGCGGGCGCAGCCTGTGGGATGACGCCCGCCGCCGCCTGATGCGCAACAAGGCGGCCGTGAGCGGCATGATCGTGCTCGGCCTGCTGGTGGCGGCGGCGATCATCGGGCCTTACTTCACGCCCTATGCCTATGACCAGATCAACAAGGACCACGTCTGGGCGCCGCCGCTCACCCAGGGCCACCTGCTGGGCGCCGATTCGCTCGGCCGGGACCTCCTGGCGCGGCTGCTGACCGGCCTGCGGGTCTCGCTGGCCATCGGTCTGGTGGCCACCACCGTCTCGCTGATCATCGGCGTCGCCTGGGGGGCGGTCGCCGGCTATGTGGGCGGTCGGATCGACGAGATCATGATGCGCATCGTCGATGTGCTCTATTCCCTGCCCTTCATCTTCTTCGTCATCCTGCTGATGGTCACCTTCGGCTCGAACATCATCCTGATCTTCGTGGCCATCGGGGCGGTGGAATGGCTGACCATGTCGCGGATCGTGCGCGGTCAGACCCTGTCGCTGAAGCATAAGGAGTTCGTCGAGGCGGCCCGGGCCGCAGGCCTCGGCGACGGCGGCATCATCGCCAAGCACATCGTGCCGAACCTGCTCGGTCCTGTGGTGGTCTATGTGACCCTGACCATCCCGGCCGTGATCCTGGCCGAGAGCTTCCTGTCGTTCCTGGGGCTGGGGGTTCAGCCGCCCATGGCCTCGCTGGGCACCCTGATCGCCAATGGGGCCCAGGACATGGAGCTGGCCTGGTGGCTGCTGGTCTTCCCGTCCCTGACCATGGTGGTCACCCTGATGAGCTTCAACTTCATCGGCGACGGCCTGCGCGACGCCATCGACCCCAAGGACCGGTAGGCGCCGCCAGGGGCCGGGGGCTACTGCACCCGCTTGGCCCGCACGGCGCGCTGGCCGTCCAGGTTCATGAAGTAGCTGTTGAGGGAGGCCGCGCGGATCTCCACCCGGGAGCCGGTCCGGGGGCGGCGGCTGACCACCTCGGTGTCGGTCTGCTGCCAGACCGCGCCATCCTCCAGCTCGATCACCCACTTGCCGCCGGCCTGATAGGCGGCCTTGGCGACGCCGGTGATCCTGTCCACCTCGTCGGGGGCCACGCCCCGCTCAAACAGCGCCATGGAGGGCAGGGAGAAGCCAAAGGTCTGCCGGCGCACGGACCGGGCCTGCTCGCGGTCGACCACGACGATGTCGCCCTTGGCCTCGGCCTGGTCCATGGCGCCGGCGGCCCGGTCATAGCAGGCCAGCCGCGCGGCATCGTCGCTGAGACTGCGGCAGTCCAGCAGGGATTGCAGAACCGCCGCACGCCCGGGGATCTCCGGCGTTTGCGCCAGGGCGCCTGCGGGCATGAGCGCGCCAGCGCTGGCGATCACCAGGCTGAGTCTTGCTCCGGGCCAAAAACCTGTCATCGGTTGCCTCATGATCTTTCCAAGCCTCATTGAAGAGGTCCGCCGCCGTCGGCGCAATCTCTTCTCGTCATCCCATGTCGCCCTGGCGATCGTCGTCGCCGTGCTGCTTACCGCCGCAGCGGCCTGCGCCCCTCAGGCGCCGGTCCGCCCCCCCTGTCCGGAGGGGGAGGTCTGTCTGCTGATCGGCAACGGTTCCGAGCCGGCGACCCTGGACCCCCATAAGGCCACAGGCACCTGGGAAAGCCGAATCCTGGCCGACGCCTTCATCGGCCTGACCCAGGATGACGCCAGCGGCGAGGCTGTCCCCGGCATGGCTGAGCGCTGGGAGGTCAGTGACGACGGCCTCGTCTGGACCTTCTATCTGCGGGAGGCCACCTGGTCGGACGGCGTGCCGGTGACCTCTGAGGACTTCGTCTTCTCCCTGCGCCGGATCCTGCTGCCCGAGACGGCGTCGGAATACGCCTCGCTGCTCTATTTCATCGAAGGCGCCCAGGCGCTGAACGAGGGCAAGGCCGGGCCTGAGACCCTGGGCGTGCGGGCCATTGACCCCCGCACCCTGGAAATCCGCCTGGTTCATCCTGCGCCCTATCTGACCGAGGTGGCCAAGCACCAGACCATGTCGCCTGTGCCCAAGCATCTGGTGGAGCGCCTGGGAGACGCCTGGGTCCAGCCGCAGAACATCGTCACCAACGGCCCCTACCGGATCGCCGCGTGGCGGCTGGGCGACCATGTGAAGATGGTCAAGAACCCGCTGTTCTATGAGGCCGACAAGGTCTGCGTCGATCAGGTCTATTATTACCCCACCACCGACGCCGCCAGTTCCGAGCGCCGGGTGCGCCGGGGCGAGCTGGATATCAGCTATGATGTCCAGTCGAACCGCATCGCCTTCCTGCGCCAGGAAATCCCTGACTATGTCCGGACGCACACCTATCTCGGGGTGGCCTATATGGCCTTCAACACCAGTGTGGAGCCGCTGAAGGATGTCCGGGTGCGCCGGGCCATCAGCATGGCGCTCGACCGGGAGTTCATCACCAACAAGCTGCTGCGGGGCGGCCAGGTCCCGGCCTATAATTTTGTCCCCCCCGGCGTGGCCAACTACACCTCGCCGCCGCCGCCTGAATGGGCGGCCTGGCCCCTGGAGCGGCGCCAGGCTGAGGCGCGGCGGCTGCTGGCCGAGGCCGGCTATGGCCCCAACAGGCCCCTGAAGCCCCTGAAGCTTGAGATCAAGCACCGCAACTCCGCTGACCCGACCCTGTTCATGCCGGCGGTGCAGGCCGACCTCAAGGCGGTGGGCATCGATCTGGCCCTGGTCCAGAACGAGGTGCAGATCGCCTATGCCTCCTATCGGGCGCGGGACTTCCAGATCGCCGACGCCGGCTGGGTGGCCGATTATAACGACGCCATGAGCTTCCTCTATCTGAACCGGTCCACGGCCGGGGCGCAGAACTATGGCGACTACAGAAACCCGGTCTATGACGAGCTGCTGGCCAAGGCCGACAACGAACCCGACACAAAAGTCCGCGCCGGCTATCTGGCGGAGGCCGAACGGATCATGCTGGAGGACGCCCCCATCGTGCCGGTCTACTTCCTGAACACCAAGGCTCTGGTGAACCCCAGGATCACCGGATGGGTGGACAATATTATCGATCACCACCGGACGCGCTATCTGTGTGTCGAGGGCCGCTAGCTAGGGCGCCGGCCAAGGGCAAGAATTGGTCGCCACATGCCTCAGACGTGGCCAGTCTGTGTCTGGAATGTGACAGGTGGGGCTCGAAAACATTGCGGCTCGTTAATGGCCGTTGACCCCCGTTCCGTAACCCCCGTAACTCCCCGTAACCCGGATCGGTCTCGATCTGTGGGACACTTTTTTTGTGGGGAGCGGCTCGTCGCCTGTCCGTATCGGACGTGGGGTTGGCCCGCTGGAGGATCTGACCTTGAACATCAAATCTAACCGACAGCGCCTGCTGGCGTCATCGATGATCTGCGGCGCGGCTTTTGCCGCCATGGCCGTTTCGCCGGCCGCCGCCCAGGTCGCCGAAGTCGAGGAACTGGTCGTCACCGGTTCGCGCATTCAGGTGCCCGGCCTTGAATCGGCCAGCCCGATCATGACGGTCGGCGCGGCTGAAATCAGCCTGCAGCAGCAGCCTGAAGTGGAAAAGATCATCCGCTTCCTGCCCATCTCCGTCCCGGGGGACGGCGACGCGGTGAACAACGGCACTGCCGGCGTGTCGACCATCAACCTGCGCGGCCTCGGCGCCCAGCGGAACCTGGTCCTCATCGACGGCCAGCGGGTCACCCCCTACAACACCGCCGGCCAGGTCGATGTCTCGGTCATCCCGACCGCCTTCCTCGAGCGTGTGGACATCATCACCGGCGGCGCCTCGGCCGTGTATGGTTCGGATGCGATTTCCGGCGCCATCAACTTCATTCTGAAGAAGAATTTTGAAGGCGTCGAACTGGACACCAAGTATTCGGTGACCGGCGCCGGCGACGGCGAAGTGATCTCCACCTCGCTCACCTTCGGCTCGAACGTGGCCGACGGCCGCGGCAATGTCGCCATGAGCCTGAACTACTCCCAGCGTGAAGGCGTGCTGTTCGGCACCCGTCCGCTTGGATCCATGGGCATCGTGACCGCCTCGGGCGCCAATTATCAGAACTTCCTCGACGGCCGTCTGCCGACCCCTCCCCCCGCCGGCTGCGGCGGCCCGGGCTCGGTGGCGGCTGGCGGTTCGACCACCACGGTCCCGACCCGCACCCAGATCACCGGCGTCGGCGCAGCGGCATTCCAGTTCCGTGAGGACGGCACGCTTGGCCCCAACTGCAGCGTGTTCAACTTCAACCCCTTCAACTATTATCAGACCCCGCAGGAGCGTTACGGCGCCACCGCGATCGGCTATTATGAACTGGCCGACAATGTCGAGGCCTATGGCCGCATCATCTACTCCTCGACCAACGTCACCCAGCAGATCGCCCCGTCGGGCATCTTCGGCAATTCCTACTTCGTGCCGCTGGCCAACCCCTTCCTGACCGCTCAGGCCCAGACGACCCTGATCAATGCGGCCAATGCCGCCCGCGTCGGCGGCACCCTGCCGGCCACCAGCTGGCGCGACCTGAACACCAATGGCGTCGTCGACGCCGCAGATGATCTGAGCCTGGTGATCCGTCGCCGGACCGGCGAGCTCGGCGCCCGTTCGTCGACCTACGACAACAACATGTTCCAGTTCACCCTCGGCCTGCGCGGCGAGTTCATGGACAACTGGAACTGGAATGCCTACCTGCAGAAGGGCAAGGTTGACCGGACCGAAATCCGCGCCGGCTATACCAACACCACCAACTTCGGCAATGCCCTGAACGCGGTCTCCACCACCAGCTGCCGCGTGGGCGGTTCGGGCTGTGTGCCGATCAACGTCTTTGGCGCCTATGGCACCATTACCCCGGCCATGGCGGCCTATTCCAGCGCCACGGGCATCCTTGTCGAGACCTATGAGCAGACCGTGTTCAACGCGTCTGTGAATGGTGAACTGAGCGCCCTGAGAAGCCCCTGGGCCTCGCAATCCGTGGTCGCCTCCCTCGGCGTGGAATACCGCGAAGAGTTCGGCGCCTCCACCCCTGACGAGTGCCTCAAGCTCCCGCCGATCAGCTGCCTCGGCGGCGCCGGCGGCAACCAGCTGCCGATCGTCGGCGGCTTCGACGCCCACGAAATCTTCGGCGAAATGATCGTTCCGATCGCCATGGACCAGCCCCTGGCTCATTCCCTGGGCCTGGAACTCGGCTATCGCTATTCGGACTATAACCCGACCGGGACCTACAGCACCTGGAAGGCCGGTCTGAACTACGAGCCCTTCGACGGCCTGCTGCTGCGCGTCATGCGTCAGCGCGCCGCCCGCGCCCCGAATGTCGGCGAACTCGCCGCGCCGGTGGTGATTGCGCTGCGTAATGCCGACTTCGACCCCTGCTCGCTGGGCACCCGTCGGGCCATTACCCCTGACGTCCGCGCCCGTTGTATCGCCACCGGCATGACGTCCGCCCAGGTCGGCACTATCCAGGACATCGTCTCCGGCCAGATCAACACCTTCGAAGGCACCGACCTGACCAGCCTGCCTGGCGCGGAACTGGCTGACACCACCACCGTCGGTCTCGTCTGGAGCCCGACCTTCATGACCGCGCTTCGCTCGCCGGTCCTGTCGGTCGACTATTATGACATCGAGGTGAAGGACTATATCGGCGCCTTCTCCGCCCAGGAAACCCTGGACGGCTGCTACATCGCCGGCATCAACCAGTTCTGCCAGCGCATCGTGCGCGTGAACGGCGACATCGCCTCGCCGGGCTCGGGCGTCCAGCGCTTCACCACCAACCTCGACTATATTCGCGCTGAAGGTATCGAAGCGGCGGTCAATTTCGGCCTCGACCTCGACACCCTGGGCCTGAGCGAGCGTTGGGGCAGCCTGGCCGTCTCCTGGACCGGTAACTACTACCTGACCAATGAGTCGCGCTCGAGCGTCACCGTGCCGGAGATCGACTGCCTGGGTTATTACGGCAATGCCTGCGGCAACCCGACCCACAAGTTCCGCTTCGTCCAGCGGACCACCTGGACCATGGGCGACCTGCAGCTGTCCTATCTGTGGCGTCACATGAACAAGGTCGAGGTTGAGCCGGTGCAACAGCCCAGCACCTTCGCGGCCTTCCGCGAGATTGAGGCCTATAACTATATCGACCTGGCCGCCAGCTACGCCTTCAACGACGTGGCCAAGGTGACCTTCTCGGTGCAGAACCTGCTTGAGAAGGATCCCCCGGTGCTCGGCAACGAGGCGGCGACCACCTCGGCCAACTCGGGCAACACCCTGCCCAGCGCCTATGACACCCTCGGCCGCATCTTCGCGGTCGGCCTGAACCTGCGGTTCTAGAAGACCCTGTTTCAGTCCTGGAGAGGGGGCGGCGGACTTCGGTCCGCCGCCCTTTTTCGTGTGTCATGGAGTGTGGAAACAAGGGGAGTGTGGAAACAAGGGGAGTGTGGAAATAAGGGGAGGGTGGAAATGGCCCTAGCGTAGGGGCGTCGGGGCAAGCACTGCGGCGGACCCCTGGGCGCGCAGCCGCTCGGCCGCCAGGGTGTCAAGCACGCCCTGGGCCCGGGGGTCGCCCAGCACCCAGGCGGCTGCCGCCAGGGTCCTCACCGAAACCGCCCCCATGCCCAGGGCCCGTTCCAGGGCCTCGATCGGGCTGGCATGCGGGGTCATCCGGCGAAGACGCACGTCACCCTCAATGCCGGCCAGGGACTTGGCCTTGTCCACCGCCTGGTAGAAGCCGCCCAGTTCATCCACCAGGCCGAGAGCCTTGGCCTGGGCGCCGGTCCAGACCCGGCCGCGGGCGATTTCCTCCACCCGTTCGGGCGTCAGGTCCCGGCCCCGGGCGACGCGCAGGATGAAGGCGTCATAGACGTCATCCATCATGGTCGAGAAGGCGGCCTCCTGGGCCGGCGTGAAGCCGCCCCCCATGCCATAGGCGCCGGCGAACTCGCCCCCGACACCCAGACCCCGCATGTCGACGCCAAACTCCGCCAGGGCCGGGCCAAGGGCGAGCTTGCCCCCATAGACGCCGATGGAGCCGGTCAGGGTGGTGGGCTGGGCGATGATGGCCGAGGCCTCCGAAGCGATCCAGTATCCCCCTGAGGCGCCATAGGTCCCCATGCTGACCACCACCGGCTTGTCGGCCGCCCTGACGGCGCGGACGGCGGCGAGGATCTGTTCCGACCCGGTGTCCGACCCCCCCGGAGAATTGACCCGCAGGACCACGGCCCTGATGTTGTCGTCTGCGGCGACGGCATAGAGCGCCTGGGCCACATCATCGGAATAGATCATGGCGCCCGGCGCCAGGGGGTTCGACCGGCCGATCCGGCCGGTGACGATCGGACCTTCGGCCTCAATCAGGGCGATGGTCGGTCCGGAGCCTTCCGCGGGACCGGCGCTGCGGCCATAGGCTGTCAGGTCCAGCAGCCGGGCATTGTCGCCGGCGGTCTCCAGCATCGCCTGCTGGGCCTCGTGCAGGTGGCCGAGCTTGTCGATCAGCCCAAGCTCCAGGGCGCGGGCGGCGCTGTAGGGTCCGCCCTCCAGCCGGCGGCGCAGGACGGCAGGTTCCATCTCCCGGTCGCTGGCCGCCAGACCCAGGGTGCTGACATAGACGGAGTTCATCCAGGACAGCTGGGCGGCGCGGTGGGCCGCAGTGTAGTCGCTGTGGAGATAGGCGTTGACCGCGTTCTTGAATTCCCTGCGCTGCTGGAAGTCCGGTTCGACCCCGTACTGGTCGAAGAAGCGCTTGAAGAACACGTCCTCCACCGCAAGCCCCGTGGCCTGCAGGCCGGCGCCCGGCTGCATCCAGAAGTCGCCGGCGGCGGCGCCGACCATGTAGGTGGAGGTGACCACACCGGCCTGATAGAGGCCCTGGCTGTGGGCGATCACCGGCTTGCCGGCGGCTTCGAACCGGCGCAGGGCCAGTCGGATCTCGTCGGCGGCGCCGGGCTCCATCCCCACCTCGGGCAGCCGGACCAGCAGTCCCTTCACCCGCCGGTCGTCCTCGGCCCGGCGCAGGGTCTCAATGATCGACATCACCGAGGGCGGGCCGCCGCCGAAGGCCGCCAGCGGCCCTTGCGAGTCCTGGTCGGTGAGACCGCTGCGCAGATCCAGCTGCAGGACCACCGCCCCCGGCGCCGGCGTCGGCCCCATGGCGCCGGCGGCAATCACGATCAGCAGGAAGGGCACGCCCACCAGGAACAGGGTCAGACCGGCGAAGACGCCAGCCATGGTGGTCAGGAACTGCTTCATCGGGGGACCGTGCAGGGAGGAGGATTTTGGCTCACCCTATATCGGCGCCCGTTGCGGGGAAATGAAGAGCCGCCGACGGGCGATCAGCCTGATCACCCGTCAGGGGTGCGATAGGTCGCTGTCAATCCTGAGGCGCGCTGATGGTGGGCAGCACATAGCTGACGCCGGCCCCAGGGCCGAGCGGCAGGTCGAACGCCGTCCAGCCGAGGACCATGATCAGGCCCGCCACCAGGAAGGTGAGCGAGTAGGGGATCATGACCGCCATCAGCGAGCCCACCCGGAAGTCCTTCTGATAGCGCTGGGCAAAGCCGAGGATCAGGGGGAAATAGACCATCAGCGGGGTGATGATGTTGGTGGTGGAATCCCCGACCCGATAGGCTGCGGTGCTCATCTCCGGGCTCACGCCCAACAGCATCAGCATGGGCACCAGTATGGGGGCCAGGGCCGCCCACTTGGCCGAGGCCGATCCGATGAACAGGTTGATGGTGGCCGCCAGGAGCACGATGGCCGACAGCAGCAGCGGAGTCGGCAGCCCCGAGGCGCGCAGGCCCTCGGCGCCATGGATGGCGACAATGGCCCCGAGGTTCGACCAGTTGAACATGGCCACGAAGTGGGCGGCCACAAAGGCCAGCACGATATAGGGACCCATCTCGGCCATGGACTGGCCGGTCAGGCGGACCACATCGCCCTGGCTCTTCACCGTGCCGGCAGCCGCGCCATAGGCCACGCCGCAGACCAGGAACAGCAGGAAGAAGCCCGCCACCAGGGAGGAATAGAACGGGGTCAGCCGCTCGCCCGGCCCGCCCTCGGCATTGATGAAGGGTGCGGCGGGCCCAAGGGTCATGGCCGTCCAGAAGCCGATGACCACCACCGCGCCGACGCCCGCCCAGATCAGGCCCCTGCGCTCCCTGGCGCTGGCCCCTTCGGCGTCCACCTCAGCCTCGGCAGCGTCGATCGCAGGCGCAAGCGGGACCCAGGGCCCGAGCTTCGGCTCGACGATCTTGTCGGTGACCCACCAGCCCAGGGGTGTGAAGATGATGGTCATCCCCAGGATGAACCACCAGTTGCCGGCGATATTGGCCGTCCAGCTGGGGTCCAGCAGCCGCGCGGCGGGCTCGGTGATCCCCAGCAGCAGGGCGTCCAGATGGCCTGGAAAGATATTGGCTGAGAACCCGCCGGAGACCCCGGCAAAGGCTGCGGCGATGCCCGCCACCGGATGGCGACCGGCGGCGGCGAACACCACCCCGGCCAGGGGGATCAGCACCACATAGGCGGCGTCGGCGGCATGGTTGGCGATGATCGCCACGAAAATGATGATCGGCGTCAGCAGGGCCCTGGGGGCCTTGGAGATGCTGGCCTTCATGGCGGCGGAGAACAGCCCCGTCCGCTCGGCGACGCCGGCCCCCAGCATGACGGTGAGCACGAAGCCCAAGGGGGCGAAGCTGGTCAGGGTGCGCGGCATGTCCACGAACAGCCGCTGCAGATTCTCCGGTGAGGCCAGGCTGACGGCGGTCAGGGTCTCGCCGGTGGCCGGATTGACCGCAGAGGCGCCAAGCCCTGCGGTGATCATGCTGCCCACGAACAGGGCGGCGATCATCCAGACGAAGATGACCACTGGATCGGGCAGGCGGTTGCCCACCTTCTCGATCAATCCCAAGACCCCTGACTGCACGGCCATCTGGCTCACCCCTTCGCGATTCTGAGCCAAACTTCGCCATAGCGAGCGCCGTGGCAAGCCTTGCCGTGCAAGCTCTCTCTCAAGCGCCCCCGATCCGGTGGCGCTGGACCCCGCGTCTCACGCTCTAGGGGCGACCAAATGTCTCCCGGACGAGGATCGCCACCGCCTCGGCCGCCGCATTCCGGCTCTCCGGGTCCAGGGGGTCGAGGGCGATATGACCCACCACCGGCGCGCCGGCCTTGCGGGCGGCGCGATCATGGCGTCCCTTTCGGCGTTCCTTTGTCGGCGAAGCCCCGTCCCAGCATCAAGGCCCGAAGCCGACCCAGGTCAACCCGTGGAGGACATTCCGACACAGTCCATGATGCGCGCCCACTCCGCAGCGCTCACCGGCTGCACCGAGAGTCGGAAGGCGGTCACCAGGGCCATGGCCTTCAGG